>JBAWBR010000059.1:0-196300 GCA_049589875.1 Terriglobales bacterium | reverse complement strand
TTCGCCGTCGCCAATGGTGGAAGCATTGCCGCGCTCTCAGTTGCCGCGGCGGCATACATGGGGAACTTTCTTCCCGCCATTTCACAGGCGCACGTTATGTTCTCCGTCGCCGGTGTCGCGTTCACCCGCGCTCATCTGGTTGGGCTTATATTGATCGCCATCCTCACCTGGGTCAATGTCGTAGGCCTGCGATGGGGCGCGCTTCTGCAAAATGTTTCCACCTGGACAAAATTCATTGCGATGGCAGTTTTTGTCGTCCTCGGATTCGCAATCGGCAAAGGACATTGGTCGAACTTCACCGCGCATGCGCCGGGCGTGAATCAGGGATTGACCATGGGCCTCTCCTCGGGTCAACTCATCTCCGCGCTGGGCGTCGGTTTGATCGCAGTCTTCTGGGCATATGACGGGTGGGTGTACATCACATGGGTGGCCGGCGAAGTAAAAGACCCGCGCCGCAACGTACCGCTCTCCATGGTGTTGGGTGTGCTCGCAGTGGGCGCGATTTACCTCGCCATGAATATGACCTATGTCTACGCCATGCCGTTGAGCGAAGTGGCAAAATATGAAACGATCGCACACGCCGCGGCTGCTGCGCTCTTCTCGCCCGGAGCTGCTGTATGGCTGTCGGCGATGATTGCGATTTCCTGCTTCAGTGCGGCGGCTACTTGCACCTTGTCGGGCGCGCGCGTCTATCTCGCCATGGCGCAGGATGGCGTTTTCTTCAAGCGCATGGCCGTCATTCATCCCAAGTGGCGCACGCCCGCATTCAGTCTGGTCGGCCAGGGAGTATGGGCCGCGCTGCTCACCATGAGCGGGCGCTATGACCAGCTTTACACCTACGTGATCTTTGGCATGGTGCTTTCCTACACGCTCACCGTCATCGGACTGTTTGTCCTGCGGTGGAAGAAACCCGACCTGCCGCGTCCTTATCGCTGCACGGGATATCCGTGGCTGCCCGCAATCTACATTCTGGTCGGCACTGCATGGACGTTGAATACCATCATCACCCGCCCAACCGAGGCATTCTGGGGCGCAGCAATCGTCGCGGCCGGCGTGCCGGGCTATTTATTTTGGAAACGGAGGAGCCGCTCAGAATTCCAGAGCGATCGCACTCAATAAACAAAGCGACTTCTACACCGGCGTCGCCGTCTTCCGCTTAGGGTTGAAGAACGGCAGCGGCACCACTGTCGCGGTCGTCTTCATGCGCTGCGCTTCGATCGTCAACTCCATTTGTAACTTCGTGCCCGCCTTCGAATACTCCGTGCTCACGCTGGCTAACGCAATCAGCTTTTTCAGCAAGGGAGAAAACGCCGTCGTCGTGGCTTTCCCAATCTGCCTATCGCCGGAATAGATCGGTACCGCCACGCGCGAAGCCTGGCTGGGCGCTGCCGGAGACAATCCGAATTTATCGAACTGCTCTTCCACTTCCACCCAATCCACTTCCAGTCCCACCAACTGCCGTGCAACGCCTCGTTTGTTGTCTTCCATCAAAGCCCGCTTGCCGATGAAATTTTCTTTTTCTAAATGCACCATCTTCCCAAAGCCCAGCTCATAGGGCGAATACTTCTGCGATGGGATCAACGCCTTCTTCGAGCTGGTGTAGTCAACTTCAATCAGCAGCAGCCCAGCCTCCACCCGAGCCACATCCAACGCCAACATGCCCGCCGCGTGAATATCGAACTGTTTGCCTCTTTCCATCAGCTCATCCCATACTTTGACGGCGTCATTCCAAGGCATCCAAATTTCGTAACCGAGGTCGCCGGTATATCCGGTGCGGGAAATGTCAACTGGCACCCCCGCGATCTTGCCGCTGGTCTTACGAAAATACTTGAGATTGGTGATATCGGCTTCGGCCGCGGTCTTTAGCAGCCTCGCCGAGGCCGGGCCCTGTAGCGCTAGCGCCGCCGTCTGCTCGGAAATATCCTCGATCTGAACATCCATATTCACACCGCTCTGCCGGAACCATCGCAAACTGGGATCGGCGGCCGTCCAGCGATACTTATTTTCTTCCAGTCGCGTAATCGTCCCATCGTCAATGACCATGCCCTCTTCATCGCACCAGCAGGCATAAATCACCTGGCCCACAGCGACCTTGTTGATATCGCGCGTGATCACGCGATTGACGAGCCGCGTCGCATCTTTTCCCGTGATCAAATATTTGTAGAGCGGCGAGATATCGATGAGCGCGCACGCATTGCGGATCGCGTTGTACTCGTGCTCATGATGCACCTCATACACGCTCACTGTGTAGTATCCCGACCACTCGCGATAATTCAGGCTGTGGCAAAGAGCGAACGTTCTCTGGTGAAATGCAGTTCCGATAGGCAAGAAAGTCTCCGCAGATATGTCCCTCGTTCTGATTGGCGAATCGGACAAATCTTAGGGATCGCGCCAGAGGAAGTCAATTCCAACTCGGCAAGGCTGCGGGAAATGCACTAGAATTTGTGTTAAGAAAGCTGTACCTCGTTGCGACCATTCCTTGAGCGATCGGTCATGCCGAACGACACAAAAAGCGAGCCTTTGACATTTGAGACGCTTAACGCCAAACAGCAACAGGTTTCCCATTCCTTTCCCGACCAGCTCTCGTTACGTGTCCATCGTGCGCTGAGTTGGCTACGGCGAGCCGAAATGGCCGGAGAAGACAGGGATGCTGCGTTCATATTCTATTGGATCGCCTTCAATGCGGCCTATGCGGATAACCGCGAAGACGTAACGCCCGCAGGCGAACGTCAGGCGTTCGAGGACTACTTCTCGAAGATCGTCGAACTCGACAAAAGCCAGCTCATTTATGAGGCTATTTGGACGAGGTTTTCGAGTTCCATCAGACTCTTTCTCGACAACAGGTATGTCTTCCAGCCTTTCTGGTCTCATCAAAATGGCGAGGCCGGCTACGACGATTGGGAAGAGCGCTTTCAGAAGAGCAAGAGGCGAGTTAGGGTTTCTCTAGCCGGGCGAAATACAAAGGCGATACTGACCACTCTGTTCGACAGGATGTACGTACTGCGAAATCAACTTGTTCACGGCGGAGCGACCTGGAATAGCTCGATCAATCGGACTCAGGTTACCGATGGTGCACAGATCATGTCGTTCCTAATGCCGCTGTTCATCGATTTGATGATGGACAACTCTAAGATTCCATGGGGAGCGCCCTATTACCCCGTGGTAGAGTAGCGCTCCCCGGTTAAACGCTCCTTCCGAAACACATGGTGAACGAAGCGCCCGTCAATTCCCAGCGACAGTCCTCGCCATCTCGGATACAATAGTAGCGCCTTCTCTATGCGCCGACTTATCCAGTGGAGCGTTCTTCCCAGCGGCCTCTGATCCGCTACCAGATTTCTCTCCTCCCGCGTATCATTGCGTTTCAAATCAAGAGCAGCGATTGCACTAGCTCATGGCTCACAAGTACGACATCATCGTCGTTGGCGGTGGCCACAACGGCCTGACTAATGCCGCCTATCTGGCGAAGGCGGGCAAGAAAGTTCTTGTGCTCGAGCGCCGGCACATCCTCGGCGGAGCGGCCTGTACCGACGAAGTGTTCCCCGGCTTCAAGTTTTCAGTTTGCTCTTACGTTGTCTCGCTGTTGCGTCCCGAAATCATTCGCGATCTCGATCTTCCCCGCCACGGTCTTGAGATTCTTCCGCTCGATGGCACGTTCACGCCCATGCCCAGCGGCGATTATTTGTGGCGAGTAAACGACCATGGCAAGACTCACCGCGAGATCGCCCGCCACTCGCGCGTCGACGCCGAAGCTTATGACGAATTCGGCAAGGCGATGCAGGCCATGTGCCGCTTCGTCAAACCAATCCTCAGCATGATTCCCCCCGATCCTTCCACGCTGAACCCGCGGGAACTGATGAAGCTGCTTTTCATCGGCCGCCGATTTCAGGGTATGTCGAGTGAGGATAAGTACAACCAGGTTCAGCTCATGACCATGAGCGCCATCGATTTTCTGGATCAGTGGTTTGAAACCGATGTGCTCAAGGCGACCATGTCGGCCTCGGGAATCATTGGCACGTTCCTCGGCGTGCGCTCGCCCGGAACCGCGTACGTACTGCTTCATCATTACATGGGAGAAATTGATGGCGCATTCCGCGCATGGGGATTCGCCCGCGGCGGCACCGGCGCCATTTCAAATGCCATCGCTGCCGCTGCGCGCGAAGCCGGGGTCGAGATTCGCACCGAAGCACCCATCGCTCAGATTCTCGTCAAGAACGGCCGCGCTTATGGCGTCGCGCTGGCCAATGGCGATGAAATCCATGCGGATGTAATTTCATCGAGCGTCGATCCGCGTCTTACATTCACCAAAATGATCGAGCCTGGACATCTGCCCGATGAATTTATGGAAGGCGTCAGGCGCTACAAATTTCGCGGATCATCCGGCAAAGTAAATATGGCGCTCGAGAGCTTGCCGAATTTCAAATGCCTGCCGGGAGTTGGCGCGCACCTGCGCGGAGCAATGTCTATCTCGCCCAGCGTCGAGTACATGGAAAAGGCTTACGACGAAGCGAAGTACGGACACTGGTCCTCGCACCCCTATATCGACATGGTGATTCCGACGCTTACCGACACGTCGCTCGCGCCCCCGGGCAAGCATATTCTCTCCTGCTTTGTGCAGTATGCGCCGTACAAGCTCGCGCCCGGACTTGACTGGGACACAGAAAAAGAAAAGTTCGGCGACAACGTGGTCAACACCATCGCCGAATATGCGCCGAATATCAAGGACATCATTTTGCATCGTCAGGTGATCACGCCGCTCGACCTTGAGCGTGAATGGGGATTAAGCGAAGGCAACATCTTCCAGGGCGAACTTTCGCTCGAGCAATTATTTTTCCTGCGTCCGGTTGCCGGTTGGGCGCAATTCCGCTCGCCCATTAAGAATCTCTACATGTGCGGATCGGCCACGCATCCCGGCGGCGGCATCATGGGCGCTCCCGGCCGTTTGGCTGCGCTTGAAATTCTGAAAGACGGAAAGGCCGCCTGATGCCGGAGACACGCGACATCGTCATCGTCGGCGGCGGGCACAACGGCCTGGTCGCGGCCTTCTATCTCGCCAAAGCCGGATTCAAGCCGCTGGTGCTCGAACGCCGCTCGCAGGTGGGCGGCTCGGCCATTACCGAAGAATTTCATCCTGGATTTCGCTGCTCCACGCTCGCTCATTCCACCGGCCCGCTGCGCGCCGACATTGTGCGCGATATGCAACTCGAGCGTCACGGTCTTAAGCTCATCACGCCTGAGGTCACCACGGTTTCTCTACTGCCCGATGGCCGCTCGCTCGTTTTATATTCCGACATGAAAAAAGCGGCGCAGGAAATCGCGCAGTGGTCGCAAAAAGACGCGACTGCATATGCCGATTTCTCCGCCGCCCTCGCGAAAATCGCCAAGGTAATCGCCGAGGCCCTCGCCCTCACGCCGCCCAACATCGATAACCCTTCCAGCGGCGATCTCTGGGGAATGCTGAAAACGGGCCGTTCCATTCGTAATCTCGGCAAGAAGGATTTGTATCGCGTGCTGCGATGGGGACCGATGGCGGCGGCCGATCTAGTCGCGGAATTTTTCGAGACCGAGCCTCTGCGTGCGACTATCGCGGCACGCGGGATCTTCGGAACATTTCTCGGGCCGTGGTCGGCCGGAAGCGCGCTGGTTCTGCTGTTGCGCGCCGCATCCGATCCTTCTCCAAATGCGTCTCCCGCCGGCAGCGTTCAATTTCCTGTCGGAGGAGCTGGCGCGATTACCGCCGCCATGGCCGCCGCCGCAAAGCAAGCCGGCGCGGAGATTCGCACCAACGCCGTAATCTCTGAAATTCGCGTGAAGGATGGAGTCGCTACCGGAGTGGTGCTCGGCTCGGGTGAGGAAATTGCCGGCAAAGCCATCGTCTCCAACGCAGATCCCAAGCGCACGCTGATGCAACTTATCGATCCCATCCATCTGCCCCCCGACTTCGTTCAAAAAATAAGAAACTACCGCTCGTTCGGAACAGTCGCCAAAGTGAATCTCGCGCTTTCCGCGCTGCCGGAGTTCACAGCGCTGAAGTCGAAGGGTAACGGCAATCTTATGCAAGGCCGCATTCAGATTAGCCCTGAAATCGACTATCTGGAGCGCGCTTTCGACGAATCGAAATATGGAAACTTTTCGCGCAATCCCTATCTCGAAATCACGATTCCTTCGCTCACTGATCCATCGCTTGCGCCCGCCGGCCAGCATGTTATGTCGATCTATATGCAATACGCTCCGTACAAATTGAAGGACCGCGACTGGGAGAGCCAGCGCATCGCGCTTGGAGAAACTGTTGTGAAGACGATCGCCCAATACGCGCCCAATCTCCCGCAGACGATTCTGAGCCACCAGATCATCACGCCAAAGGATCTCGAACAGACTTACGGCCTCACCGGCGGCCAGATTTTTCATGGCGAGCTGGCGCTCGACCAATTCTTCACCATGCGCCCCCTTCTCGACTGGGCGCGCTATAAGACGCCAATCGAGCGGTTATTCTTGTGTGGAAGCGGCACGCATCCCGGCACGGGGCTGACCGGAGCCTCTGGCGCAAATGCGGCGCGCGAAATCGCAAGGGCACTGAAAACATAGCAGCCTGCAGACGAATGGCAGGCGAGGACGCCTTCGCTACACTTGTACGACAATGCACAACTCCGCCATTCTTCTCGTCTCTTGTCCCGATCGCCAGGGCATTGTTGCCTCCATCGCCGATTTCATTTTCAAGCACAATGGCAACATCCTCTTCAATGATGAGCACGGAGACGAGGCCTCCAATCTTTTTCTTACTCGCGTTGAGTTCGATCCCGCCAACTTCGACTTCCCTCTGTCCCAGTTCGAGCAGCGCTTCGCTCCCATAGCCCGCGAGTTCCAAATGGAGTGGCGTCTGGCTCATTCCACCGATCGGCCTCGCATCGCCATCTTCGCTTCCAGGTACGACCACTGCCTGCAAGATCTTCTTTACCGCCACCAGAGCGGCGAGTTGCGATGCGAAATTCCGCTCATTATTTCCAATCATCCGGACAATCAGCGTATCGCCGACTTCTACCACATTCCCTATTTCATTCTGCCCCTGACAAAAGAGAATAAACGTGAAGTTGAACAGAAGCAGATCGCTCTGGTTCGCGAACATGGCTGCAGTCTGATTGTGCTGGCGCGTTACATGCAGGTGCTTTCAAACGAATTCATCGCGGCTTGGGGATCGCAGAATCTCATTAATATTCATCACTCTTTTTTGCCCGCATTTATCGGATCCAAGCCCTATCACCAGGCCTTCGAGCGCGGAGTCAAGTTAATCGGCGCCACCGCTCACTATGTCACCCAGGTGCTCGACGATGGTCCCATCATTGAACAAGACGTAGTCCGCATCCATCACCGCGACACGGTGGACGATCTCATCCAGAAAGGCCGCGATATCGAAAAGATCGTTCTCTCGCGCGCCGTGCGCTGGCACGTCGAGAACCGCGTCCTGCTTTACGGCAACAAAACGGTCGTTTTTCATTGAAGCCGTCCGATCGTGCGAGCGCGATATCGCTGCCCCTGAACCATCTGAATAATTGCGCCGCCCTCCTTTCTTCGGTTTACTTGTAGAGTCGCCATTCCGAATGCCCAACTGCGCCGAAAAAACTGCGCCGGTCGCCGATCCACGATGGGAGCTTAATTTGCTTTCGTCGGCGCGGGCATTTTACTTGCGGATTTTGAGCGAGCACCTGGGCGACAAGATTCTGCTGGCCCCGGAGATGGCGTCCAGCCGCGTCAATCAAGCCGACGACTTGCACGCCGCCATCCGCCATGCAGATCTTTGGATCCAACTTCTCGACATGGCTATCACTCCGGCAATGCTTCGTCTTGGATTGAACTCGGGCGTGGATACGGAAGTAGCCGAAGCGCTCCTGCGCCACTTCGCGCGCCATCAAAGCCACTCGCCTTCCGGCCGCGACAAGGCCGATCTCATTGCCACTTTTCTTTTCCGTCATCCGCGCGTGCCGGGACAGTGGGGGCAGCGCGGCTATGCGTTGGATGGTGCGCTTCCAAGTTCGCCTTTCGAAATTGCGCTGCAAGAGATTCGGGCCCAACCGGAAACACCACTGCCCGACTCGCACCTGCAAGCGCTGCAAGAATTTGGTCCTTTGCTCGCGCAGGCCCATCGCTTTCAGGATTTCTCCGCCCTCATCGATTCCGGCATCCTCACGCGCGTTCGCGAACTGAAAACTTCCCTTGGCCAGTCGATGTACTCTTCCATGGCACTCGCGATCGTGGCTCCATATAATGCCGCGTTCGGCCCTCGCTTTCATGCACTACTTACCGGCGCCGTTCAGCAGATCAAGAATTTGGCGCGCACGATCGCACAAAACGGAGGCAGCGTTCTCGCCATGGTCGAGGGCGTCGAGATCAGCGCAGATCAAGCCATGGCAGTGGATGCGGAAAAATTGCTGGAGCTTGATTACCCGTACGCATTGGAAAAATTCCGCCGAATTGCGCAGCTAAGGAAGAAACTCGCGGGTAACCCGCCGGTAGCGCGAGCGCGGGCTGCAATCGCAACCGCCGCAGCAAGTTCCTCACCGGTAGCCGAGCGCGCAGCCACGGCGTTCGTTTCAGAATCCAGATTCGTTCCTTCGGCGATCACGCCCGAAGCGCTGTCTGTCGAAGAAACGAAGCTCAGCCGTGTGGCGGAATCGATTCGCGTCTTTGTTCGCGCCGCCGATCCGAAGTCGCGCCGGGTTGTTCCAATGCGCTATTTCAATCTCATGCTGAACGATGCCCAGGCTGAAGTTTGCGCCTCCCACTATTCCTATCGCGCGGGGCCGGATGGTGATGCAGCGCAACTTTTGCTGCGTATGCTTGCCATGAACACTCGAATCGCAACCGAGATGGAAGAGCTCAAACGTTCACTGTATGGCAGCTCCGTGTGGCGGATGCATGCGGAGTCATTGGCGGTGCTTCTCCATATAGCTCGGACTACGCCAGAAGACCTTGCGCATCTGACTGTGCCGGAGTTCTGGACCGCTGCAGAGAAGGCCAACTCCCTGCATGCTTCGCTCGAAAATTTGCGCGCGCGCGCCGCCGAAGCGGAGAAGGCGCTGGCCGGCAGGTAGAGAAATACCCGCAGAAATCTCACACAAATAAGAAAAGGCCGGGAAGCCACCCCGGCCCTTTCTCGATTTGCAGGAAGCTAGTTGATATCGAACTGCTCCTGATGCAGCGCGGGATCGGATTTCACGATAATTGTCTTTTTCGCCAGCTCTTCCATTTCGTTGAGCAAATGCGCATTGTTCGCTTTCAGCGCTTTGGCAACGTCCGGATTCACCCGCAACATCAGGTCGCTGTGGTCGAGGTGCTGCGAAATCTTGCGCATCTCGACGTAGATTTCGTTGCACACGGTGTTCACCGCTTTCACAAAACCGGTCGCCTGGCAGTATGGGCAGGGCGAACCGATGGTGCGTTCGAGTGATTGCTTGACGCGTTTGCGTGTGATTGCCACCAGTCCAAAATCATTGAACTGAAGCACCTTTGACGGCGCACGATCCGCGCGCAGCGCCTCTTCCAGAGCCTGCATCACTTTTTGCCGGTTGCGGCGCTCATCCATGTCGATGAAGTCGATGATGATGATGCCGCCGAGATCGCGCAGCCGTATCTGCCGCACAATTTCACGAATCGCATCCACATTCGTCTTCACAATCGTGTCTTCCAGACGCGATGTTTTACCGACATATTTGCCGGTGTTTACATCGATTGCCACCAGCGCTTCCGTCTGGTTGATCACGATGTAGCCGCCGCTCTTCAGCCATACTTTCGACTTGAGAGCCTTGTTGATTTCTTCGTTGAGCCCGAACTGCTCGAATAGCGGCGTCTCTTTCGTGTAGAGCTTCACCCGCTTCACCAGCGCGGGCTGAAAGCGATTGGCGAACCGCAGGATGCGCTCATACTCCTGTTCCGTATCCACCCAGATGATGGAGAAATCCGAACTCACCTGATCGCGTAGCACGCGTTCCACCACATTCAGATCGTGGTAGATCAATGCCGGCGACTTGCTGTTCTCCGAGCGCGATTTGATCTCGGCCCAGAGATTCTTGAGGAAGCGAATGTCGGCGCGCAACTCGTCGTCTGATGCTCCAGCCGCCGCCGTACGCACGATGAACCCGCCGCCGCCATTTTCCCGCTCGCTCTGAATAATGTGCTTCAGCCGCTGTCGTTCTTCTTCCGACGAAATCTTGCGTGACACGCCCGTATGATTCACCGTCGGCATAAAGACCAGGAATCGGCCGGGCAGCGCAATGTGGCTGGTAATGCGCGCGCCTTTCTTGCCAATCGGTTCTTTTGCAATCTGAACAAGAATCTCCTGGCCTTCTTTGAGCAGCTCGCTGATCTGCGGCACCACCGTGTTTTCCCGGCTGCGAAAACGGCGGCGTTGACCACGGCGCCCACCGCGCCGCCGGTCGAAATCCGGTGCCCGGCGCGCCCTTTGCAGCAATCTTGCTTCCGGCGGCGCGGCGCGAACAACGGCGCTGGCATCCACCGTTCCGTCGCCAATCGCCTCAGCCTCCAGCAGAGCTTCTGCTTCCGCCTGCGCCTCTTCCAGTTCCAACTCCTCGGCTTCGCGCTCTTCCGCTTCCAGAGTGGCTTCTGAGAACTCGCCAGGTTCGCCGGTCCCAACAACTTCCGCGGTTTCGCTTCCAGCGGGCGCCGCTTCTCCAACGCTCGCAGCCAATGCTTCTGTCCCGGGCGCGTGCGTTTCTTCTTCCACTTCCTCGAAGTCGTCGTCCTCATCGGTTACATTGCCGTACGCGGCCAAGTCGGCTTCTTCTTCTTCGATCTCCTGCTCTTCCACACGGCCGCCGCCGGCATCGTACCGGACATCTGACCTTGAATCTGAACGGGCTTCTGAAATTTCTTCGGGAGCGGACAATGCCGTGGCAAAGTCGGAATGGGAAGCTTCGTGCTCCGTTGTCTCTAGTTCCTCTGTCTCTGTTTCTTCTGCCTCTTCGGTTTCGGATTCAACCGGCATCGCCGATCTGAACTCGCTGACTGGCGACGGCATGTTGGCTGACGCGCTTGTTACCTCTTCGTCCGATTCCATCTCCGCTACATCGTCGTGCTGTTCGTGCAGAGGCTCGGCCACACCCGAGGCGAAAATAGGCTCGTCTTCAGGAAAACTCGAGGTAATCGCTTCTACCTGCGGCTCCGCCGCGCTTTCCGCCGGCAGCGCCGCAACTGGCGCCTGGCGCTGATATTTGGAGATTGATTCTCCAGGTAGAAGAATGGGTTGATATCCCGGAGGCGGGCCGTAGTCATAGTCGCGCCCACGTCCACCTGCCGGCGGACGCTGAAACCGCGAACTCGATCCACCCCGCTCGAAGCGTCCCGAACGCTCGCCGCGCTGATCGGGACGCGGATCGTTCCTCTGATTGCTGCGGTCATTTCGCTGGTCAGCGCGCGGATCGGGGCGTTGGTCGTTTCTCTGATCTGTCCGTGTTTCGCCACTGCGCTGTTCGGGCGTCTGGTCCAGTCTCTGATCGTTTCTCTGATCGGGCCGCGCTCCGCTGCGCTGCTCGGTTCGTGCTTCGCCGCGGTTAAATGCCGGGCGTTCACGATCTCCATTCTCTCCGCGACGTCCACGACGGCGACGGCGTCCCCGCACATCCCGGCCATCGCCACGCGGCGCATCGCCCGCATTGCCTGGCTCTGGTCCGCCGGCCTCTAACTCATCGCCATCATCGGACCCGGTTCCAACGTCCGCAGCCGTCGACTCGGCGCCTGCCGCCACCGCCTCCGCGCGCCTCGGTTGTCCGCCGCCATTTACCGGACGATTCGCCGGTACTGGCTCATCCAAATCTTCATCCTGCTGTTCCAGATCCATGAAGTCCGAGACATACAGAAACGCGTCCCGTTCCAGTCCAATATCCACAAAAGCCGACTGCATGCCTGGCAGCACGCGCGTAACGCGGCCTTTATAAATCGATCCCGCTAAGGTGTATTCGTTTTCCCGTTCGAGGTAAATTTCCGCTAGTTGATCATCTTCCGTGATCCCAACTTTGGTTTCATGGGGTGTGGCCGAGACAAACAATTCCTTGTTCATTGATACTCCGGTTTTTCTTCACCGGACGGTAAGCACAAGGCGGACGGAAGGATTGAGGGCTTTCAGCGCCGCTCCGAGGAGGAACGGGCGAGGTGATGGCGCTCACGCCTTCACCTGCACTGCAGTGAAACATCTTTGAAATTCTCTGCACTGATCGCGTTGAGCCGCTACGTCAGGCTTGTGACCACACTCTCGAATCCGAGGGGGCCGTTCCCCGCCTGACCGGCTTCAATCCTGTCCGGCTTCTACTTCGTCGCCGGCAATCTGCCCTCCTTTTTCGCGAGGGCCTTCGTAATCTTCTTTACTGCTTGATCTTATTTACTGCATGATCCTGTTTCATTAGCGCCGTTCCAAGGGCGCCTCGCCTGCTGCCGGCCGTTCAGTTCACAAATCGGCGCATCCGGACGTTCATCACGATCCCCAGCGCCAGAAACATGAAGAGAACGGAAGACCCACCGTAACTCATGAGCGGCAAAGGTATTCCGGTGACGGGCATAAACCCGACCACCATGCCGACGTTGACCAGGATGTGAAAGCTAAGCACAGCCACCACACCCATCACCAGAAACGCGCCAGCGCGATCGGGCGCCGTTTGCGCATTCTGCGTCAAACGCATCAGCACGATAAAGTATAACAGCAGGAGCCCTAAAGCTCCTACGAACCCGTGCTCTTCTGCAAATGCGGCAAAAATAAAGTCCGTTTGTGGAACCGGCAGAAATGCAAGATGTGTCTGCGACCCCTGGGCGCTTCCCCAAATTCCGCCCGAACCCACCGCGATCAGTGATTGATTTACTTGATACCCGGAGCCTTGACGGTCCGCATCCGGATCTCGAAAACTGGACAAACGCTCTTTCTGATATGGCTTCAGTACTTTGATCCAGGCCACCGGCAGAAGCAGCCCCAGAATCAAGAGAACAACCATTGCCTGCTTCCAGCGCAACCCGCCGAGAAACAGTCCCATGATCGCTACCGGCAAATAAGTCAGCGCCGTGCCCAAGTCCGGCTGCACCAGGACCAGCAGCATGGGAAAACCCACGATCGCTCCCGCTTTTAGAAAATCGGGCCACGAAAGCTCGCGCTGCTGCAGTTCGGCAAAATACTTTGCCACCGCCAGAATCAGAATGAGCTTCACCCATTCCGACGGTTGAAAATGCGATCCGCCCGGCATCTTGATCCAGCGCCGCGCACCAAGATATTTCTGCCCGAAAAGACGAACCGCGATCAGGGAAACCAGAGCAGCCACATACATCCAGTGGACTCTTTCCAGGAGGGCCTGATAGTTAACCAGACTGACCAGGAACATGGCGCCCAAGCCGCCAAGAATCCAGTAGATTTGCTTAACGTCCGAGCCGGCAAATTTGGTATGTGCCGTCGCGCTATGAATTTGCACAACGCCGAGCGCGCAGATCGCCAGCACAAATCCGGCGAGCGCCCAATCAAAATCTCGAAAGGAAACGTAGCGCGACATGGATTAAGTCGCCCACCCCAGAACCAGAACTCATTACAGCCAATCAGTTACAGGGATTCGACGGGCACGAAGCGCTCATCGGCGGTTCATTCTGCAGCCAGACCCAGATCCCCACTCCTGCGACCGCGCCTGCTCCCGCATATACCGCCCACGGGGAACTCATGAACCCACCCCGAGCCGCGGTAGCTGGACCTGAATGCCGGCGCCTCTTCTTTTTTTCGCTGTCGCTCGTATTGGCAGGTGTATCGGCGACAGTCGTTTGCTGCCCTTGCGTCACCGTGGTCGTACCCTGACCGTCCTGCACGGTAACATCGCCTTTGTTGGCCGCTATCTGTACACGTCCGTCAACGTCAACGACTTGAAATTCCGTCCAGGAAGCGCTCGCCGGCTTAATCGTCACATCCCCTGCCCGCGCAGCCATTCCAGTCGAGGTCGTCACTCGGACGCCCCCATGCTCGATCTCAACCGCCGGCCCTTCATATTTCACCAGCGAATCCGCCAGCACCATCACATTCGATCCCTTACTTTGAATACTGGCTGCCGAGTCGGCACGGGTTTGCAGCATATCGCCCGAAAACATGGCCGCTGTCTTCGGCGCGTTCGCTCCGTTCACCCACGCCGAACCGCTCGTATAAAGCATCGCCGATGCGGACTCGCCGGCCATTATTTCCGCCGGAAACGCCATTGCCAGCAAACAACACACCGCCGGCCTCAGCGCTGATATGAAACGAAGTGCAAACGATTGAGACATTTTCTTTGAGTTGCGGTTATGGTACGCGTTCTAACTAAGGAAGGTCAACGCAGTTATTGCCGGTGGTGTACTCCCGGGTAACCACTGGGGCACAGGAGTCTGCGGCTTCGCGCTTACTTGCTGTAGGGAATGTCGGCAGCCCGATCATCATCTCGTCCTTCACCCCTTCAACCACCACGTTCATCCACCGGTTCGCTTCATAATGGCCGTGAATTTTCACCTTCAGATAGTTCTCCGTCAGAGCTTCGGTGAAATTTGTCCCGCCCGTTTGCAGCGTGATCGCCTCTACCTCGCTCCCAATCAACGATTGCATGAAGGCAGCTTTCTTGGCCGCCGCGATCTTCCTGAGTACGGCATTTCTCTCGCGCGCTACGGCCACAGGCACTTGCCCCGGTTGCTCTGCCGCCGGAGTTCCAGGGCGCGCCGAGTACGTGAATACGTGTAAATACGTAAAGGGCAGCTCTTCGATCATGCGCCGCGTTTCGGCAAATTCCGCTTCACTCTCGCCGGGGAACCCGACCATCACATCCGCTCCAATCGCCGCGCACGGCATGGCTTCCCGAATCTTCAAGACCTTCTCGCGATAATGCCAGGGCCGGTATTTGCGATGCATTCGCCGCAGGACAGCGTCGCTTCCCGATTGCATGGGCACGTGCGCGTGCTTCGCGATCCGGGGCGAGGATGCGACCAATTCGATCAGCTCGTCACTCCAGTCCATCGGTTCGACCGAACTGATGCGGAGTTTTTCCAGCGATGTACCTTCGAGAATCGCGCGAATGAGGTGAACTAGTCGTTGCTCATTCGACGTTCGCCGTTCCGGGTTCGTGGGTTGAGATGAGAGTGTTGAAGATCCACGAAGATTCTCTCCGCCAACGGTCGATGCCTGCCGGTTTTCAGACTGCCCATTCTGAGGACGGAAAACGGAGAACTGGGAGCTGGCTTCCAAGTCCCGCCCCCATCGTCCGAGGTTAATCCCCGAGATGACGACCTCGCGATATCCCGTTGCCACCAGCGCCCCCACTTCCTCAATCACGCGATCCAAAGGCAACGAGCGGCTTGCGCCGCGCACATACGGAATCACGCAAAACGAACACCGGTTATCGCATCCATCTTGTACCTTGAGGTTGGGCCGCGTGCGTTCGTTCGCCGCTTCAAATACCGGAGCAGCCATCAATTCAGTGTGGGCGAAAATATCCCCCACCACGACGTTGCCCGGCGGCGCCAGTTGCGCTTGCTGTCCCGCTGTTTCCCGGTCTTTGTTAAAGGAATGGATCCCATCCGCCTTTGCCGTGAGTTCCGTAATAGAAACAAATCCAGCAGGCGCAGACAAAGAACCAGCGACAATCTCCGCGGCGCGATGTTTGTGGGAATTTCCCACAACCCAGGTAACACCCGGCAGCGCCGCCAATTCCTGGGGAGCGCGCTGCGCGTAGCACCCCGTAACCAGAATCCGGCAGCCGGGATTGCTTCGCTGCAATCGCCGGATTGACGCCCGCGCATCCTTATCCGCTCCGGCGGTGACGGTGCAGGTATTCAGAACGACAAGCTCGGCATCGCGTGCGGCACCCGCCCGTTCCATGCCCTTATCCAGGAACTGGCGCTCCAGCGCGGCTCCATCGGCTTGCGTGGCGCGACAACCGAAATTCTCTATATAGAAGCGCACGGTGTTTATATTAACCGAGTTCCCTCCGGCCCCCCAGCCATCTAGCCCGAGACGCGTTCCAATTTGTCGTCATGGGCACAAAAGAACGAAGCGCCGATGGAGCTGGCTGCTTGCAGCTCGGGCTTCCGAAACCCGAGACTAAAAAATAGGAAGAAACGTCCCCGCAGCGACAAGAAGTACTACGCGTAGCCGATTGATGCAGGAGAATGTTGCCTTTGCGATGCGCAGGTGAGCGAAACAACTTTTCACAACCGTTCGTCTTAAGGGCGCAATACACCCTCGCCCCCACCCCGACGGGTAGGCTGGACAATCTATGAGTGGTTACGTCTCAGGCGCTGGCAACGCCCCTGGCCTGCTGAAAACATTCGCGGCAAAGCACCGGCCGCCCTTGAGTAGGACGGAACGGAACCGTGGTTTCCTTGCCACATTGCGAGCAGTTCGTCCGCGTTTCCGTCTTTGCGTACGACGAAGATTGCGAACCGCTTCCCAATACGGCTACCCGTTTGTTTTTGCAGTTTTTACAACGTTTGGGCTCGTTTTTGAATTGCTTATCGTGGAAAAACGATTGTTCCCCAGCTGTAAACACGAACTCCATGCCACAATCCACACACTTCAGTACTTTGTCTTGGAACTCCATGAAAGAGGTGCTCCCATTCTCGTTCCTGCACAACGCGGGAGACCCGGGGGGAAACCGGTTCACTACGTGGGCAGAAGAAGTTGACATCCCCCTCGATTGACCCGTGGACTCGGCCCTCCATGCGGGCTTGCGCCGCATAGATGCTGCTCTGGATGCCCGCCGTCAGGCGGCGGCTTCTGCTGGAATAAACGGGACCGTACCCCCTCTTTTAGCTACGGCCCCGCCTTGGTTTCGTGTCTAATGTCGCTGCTTCACCGCAGCTTTTTTAATTCTGTAGCATTGATCGTCTCTGCTGCCTTAGTCTTGCTCTTTGCGAGCTTTCTTTCGGCTGCGCTTTCGTGCCAGCGCTTCCTTAACTCTTTTTCTTTCGCCCGGTTTCAAATAGAACGAGTGACGTTTTACTTCCTTGATGATGTCCTCGGTTTGTACTTTGCGTTTGAACCGGCGAAGGGCGTTTTCGAGGGATTCTCCCTCTTGAAGCCTAACTTCAGCCAACGAACTACACCCCCCTGCTTGCCACGAACTGGACAGTTAGTTATGGCAAGCTAATCGCCATAAGTCAAGTGGAATGTGCAGAAAATTTCAGCTCACTTTAAAAATTCAACCGCATTGAGAGTTGTAACTGCCGCGGTGTGTACGCATTCTCCGTCTTCATGAAACTTGTAGGTTGCTGATAATACGCTGGATAAGTCTGGCCACCGGAAATAGGCGACTGCGCGTACTGAATGAATCGTCCGGCGGAATCATAGAAGCCGTTATCCGAGATGAGATATCTCTTGTTGTCACGGTTTAATAGGTTGAACCCCTCGCCGCCCAGTTCAAGTCTCATATTTCCGCCCAGCTTGATCTTCCTGGCTAACCGCATATCGACGGTCGCGTAATCGGGACCGAGAAATGCATTCCGTCCATACCCGGAAAGTCGATCATTTTCGTCATTGCCATCCTGATTCGGGTCGCCCGCAACCGTGGCATTCGCAGGACGCCCGGACCCATAAGTCATTACTTCAGAAAGTTTCCAATGCTTGAGCGCCGCTGCCAGCATTCCGTGCTCCGCATCGACACCGTGGGGCTCTTCAATCGCGGCAATCGTCAGCCGGTTCCGCTGATCGGTTACGCTTGGTCCTCGTTCGCTGTTCGCGGCATAGGAATTCTGTACCGTCGCCGGCTGCCCCGCGACCAGCGCGTCCTGCCCATCGTCGATCGCGTGCGCCCACGTATATGCGAGGCGGAAGTAAAGACCGCGCGACATTTTTTTCTGCAACGAAATCGTCAGCCCGTTATAGACGCTGGATCCCGCGCTCTCAAACTGATCGATAGCCCCTAACTGTGGGATCGGCCTCGCCAGTGGATTGATGCACGGCGGATAGGGACAGCTAATGCTCTGCGTGGTTTGCCAGGTCGCAAACGATTCCACCTGGTACACCGCATTCGGCACCGCGTTGCCCGCTGAATCGTAGACCGGATAACTGTAGAAGGTTGGCGGTGGCAAATTCACATCCCGCGCGCGGATCATACTTACCCCATGCACATACAAGTAAGAGATCTCGCCTGTAAATCCATCCGCGAACTCGCGCTCCACCCGCAGGCTTCCCTGTTCGGCTCTAGGTGTCCTGAACCCCGGACCAAACGCCGCCACTTCATTGGTCGCATATTGCTGCCACGAAGCGGGTAACTTGCACATAACCGGCCCACGCGGGCAACTTACCGCCACATTCGGATATTCCGGAAAAACCTGACTCTGATAGTAATTCGCATTGTCGAGGGATAAAAACTGATTTGTAACTCCGTTATCGTTGATTACCGCCGACTGATATATCTGTGGAATGCGCACATAGAAAAGTCCGAATCCCGCGCGAACTACCACCGGTCGCCGATCGCCGATTGCATAAGCAAATCCAATTCTCGGCGCGAAGTTCTTATCTGGCTCCGGCATCCACCCCACCAGCGGCCACAAAGGATTGCTCACCGGGGCCGATTGCGCAAACGTCTGTAGGTCATACCGGATGCCCAAGCTTGCCGATAACCGGTGCGTTAGTCGAACCGTGTCCTGTATGAACGCCGAGAAGTCGTTGCTGTTGGGATGGGACACAGGGTTGCCGAAATTCTGCACATAGTAACGCGCCAGATTCGTGCTCGGCCCTGTCCAGCTGGCCGCGTCAAAATTCCAGCTCGGCATCACCGTGTGTGCCCACGCCCGCAGCGGCGTCAGCTCCAGCCCCTGGGTCGCCACTGGCGCGAAGGTCCAGGGATTCACCTCGATGTAGTCGAAGATATATTCCCCGTTGTAGAGCGACGGAAAATAGTTGTAGTCCCATGTCCGCATCGCGTCGCCACCGAATTTCCATTCGTGCCTTCCCCGCGTCACGCTCATCGTCTCGGCCAGTTGGAGCCGGTGTTCCCGCGTTTGCCGAGGCAGTATTGACGACTCGCCGATGTCGTCGATCCAGTCATAGATTTCCGTCTCCGGCATGGTCGAGTTCGGGAACGACCGCTCCAGATCGAGTGAAAATTGTGCTCGAAAATGGCTCGTCCAGCGCGGCGACAGGCTGCTCAACAGCGAAATCGACCCGCTCTCCGTCGTCACCTCCTCTTCGCCGTTGCCACTCAACGAATCGTAAGTAATCGGGCTCGATGGTTCGAAAAAGACGTTATTGGTCCCGTAGTATCGCGACGTGCTTAAGCGCGCTGAAAGCAGCTCATGCTGGCTCAGCACCCTGTCCAGCTTAAGAAACCCCGCGTTGCCGATCAGCTTCGACCGGAACGTGCCGCCCTGAGTGGAAAGCTGCTGCGCCGCCGTCGCGACGCCTGCCGAAAAACATGGTGGCGCTCCCGCCACAAAAGGCGGGCATCCCGGCACAATCGCCTGATCGCACGCCGTCCCTCCTATCCGCGGATCGCAAATCTCATAATCCAAAATGCTCGGATATGTACCCAGTTGCGGCACAACCGAAGTCTGCCCATCGTCGAATTCCACCAGCATGGGCACGTGAAAAATGTGCTGATCGTAGCCAGCGAAAAAAAACGTCTTATTCCGCTCGATCGGGCCGCCAAAGGTCCCCCCAAACTGATGCTGCTGGCTGCTTGGATTGAACCCCGCATAGGGCGGCGCAGCGCCGCCAATCGAGCTGTCGCGCAGGTAATAAAACGTGCTTCCATGCCAATGATTCGATCCTGACTTGGTAACCACATTCACCACCGCGCTCGCCGACCGTCCCGACTCCGCTCCATAGCTGTTCGACGACACGCGGAACTCCGATATCACCTCATTCGAAAACTGATATGGCGCCCGATATCGCCCTTGCGCCTGCGCGAAAAATCCATTGTTGTTGTCGGTGCCATCGACAAGATAGCTGGTGTTGTAGCCGCGAATCCCTCCATAAGAAAGATCGCCATTCGATCCCGAGGTCAGCCCGCGCGGATCCTGCGTCACTCCCGGAGTCAGCAGGAGCAGATCGGTAAACCTCCGCCCGTTCAGCGGGATACTCGATATCGCCTGCTCATCGATCACCGAGGAAACCGCGGCCGGATTCGTCTCGACCGCAGGGGGCGCGCCGGAAACGGTCACCGTCTCCCTCGGCCCCGCCACCGTCAGTCTGAATGCCAACTGCTGCGCCGCGCCGATTTCGACCCGTATCACCGGAGAGATCTGCGGCGACATTCCTTCCGCCTCCGCGCGCGCCGAATAATTGCCCGGCGGCAGCAGATCCAGCACGAACCGCCCCGCAACGTCGGTGCCCGTGTGATAACGCATCCCTGTCTCCACGCAGATTGCGACGATATCCGCTTTGGTGACGGCCGCTCCTTGCGCATCCAACACGCTGCCCCGCAACGCCCCCGTCGACGCATCCTGCGCCCACGCCAGGCAACGAAGAAGAACAAGAATGATGATGAGTCGATGCGGAGAGATCCGAAAGCCAACCGCCGGAGTGAAATTGTAAGAGGTAGTGGCCTTCCTGAGACCTAAAACCTTACACCTGATACCTGCAAACTGGCGGCGCATGGCAATCCCCTCGTGTCCGAAACTCGGAATCGGAGGGGATTCCAGAAGTCCTTAACGTCTATATAGCAAACTGCGCGGTCGGAGAATGTGACCGGCGCACGCAAAAAATGTTCAGTTTCTGAATTGGCCGCTGCGCTCAACGATCTCGCGCCATGCGCGGGCCTCTCTTATTTCGCCGTCGCCGGGGCCGGTGTCGCCGCCGGAGCCGCCGTCTGCGTTCCAAAGTTCACCTTCGGCGCTTCTCTCGATCCCTCGGAAGCCTTGAAGTATGCGTCGTTCTGCTTGTATCCCGCGAAGCCCGCATAAATATTGTTCGGGAACTGCAGAACATAAGTGTTGTAGTCCCGCAGAGTATCGTTGTAGCGCTTGCGCTCGACCGCAATCCTGTTCTCGGTTCCCGCCAGCTCATCCTGCAAACGCATGAAATTCTCATTCGACTTCAACTGCGGATAATTCTCTACAATCAGCAGCAATCGCCCGAGCGCGCCGTCGAGTTGCCCGTTAGCGGCAATCTTCTCCGAAGGAGTACCGGCCGAAAGCAGCGCCGACCGAGCCTTCGCGATGTCGCCAAACACGGTCACTTCCTGCTGCGCATAGCCCTTTACCGTTTCCACCAGGTTCGGGATCAAATCCGCCCGCCGCTGCAGCACGATATCCACCTGCGACCATGCCGCCTTCACCGCCTGATCCTTCGCAACCAGCGTGTTGCGCACGCCGACGTATTGACCGAAGCCAATCAGCGCAATCAGCACCAGAACCACGACCACTCCAATAAAAACCTTCATCTCATTCTCCTGAACAGGAATTACTGGCAAACCTATATTTCGTTGTCATCCCGGGCAAGCGATCCGTTCTACTTCATCAATCTAACTTCTGATCTCTCACTTTCGGCTTACCGCTTCGACGCTTCAATCTGACCATCCGCCCCTGCTGACCACTAACCACCGGCCACTAGTCAATCTCATCCACCGCCGACGTGATCCGCTCGACCGCTTTCAAGTACCGCGCGAATACATCATCGATGTTCAACGTCTTCCGATCCACTTTTCGTTCCCGCAAATCAAACAATTGCGCGAACACGCTGGCATCGAACCCCGCCTTCGCCGCCAGCTTCTCCACCGCTTCGCGCTTCGATCCAGCCCGCTTCTCCCCCATCGCAATCAGCGCATGCCGAGCCAGCGTGCCAAACGCCGGCAGTGACCGCACCAGCAACTCCCACTTCGCGCCCTCGTCTCCAGCTACTACAAGCAGCCGCTGCCGCAGCAGGATCGTCTTTTCCCGCAGTTCATACTCCACCTGTGCCCGATGAAACTTCATCGGAATCTCCAGCCCCTTCAGCAGATTCTCGCCCCACAGCACGCGATAATTCTGCTGAATATCGAGAAACTCGATGGAAAACACATCCGCGCCGCGCCGCAATTCTTCAAGAGTCATCAACAGCGGCGCGTGATGCTTCTGCTTCGCCCACCAATCGACCACCGGCGTCAGCCCCGTTATGGCCGCAAACGAAGTTTCGCCGAGCACACACATCAGATTCACATCCGAGTGCTCGGCTACAAAATCTCCTGCCGCCGCCGATCCATAGAGCACAACGGATTTCAAATTCGCTCCCGCCGCCGCGCGCACCCGCTCGACGAATTCGCCAATCAGTTTTTCTGGAACCATCGTGATTCTCGCTTTCTAGTAGCCGCCAAACGAGCCGCCGCCGCCCGTGCTTCCGCCGCCGAAGCCGCCAAATCCTCCGCCGCCAAACCCTCCTCCACCTCCGAATCCCCCGCCGCCAAAACCTCCACCACCAAATCCGCCTCCTCGGTATCCGCCGCCCCGCATGTTGCTCATCAGCAGACCCCACAGCAGTCCAGAGAGGAATGATCCACCGCCGCCCCGGCCGCTGCCGCCACCTCGGGAAAACGCCGAAATCACGACGAAAAAAATCACGACCAGCACAATCACCAGCGCGATAACCGGAGTCTGCGCCGGTGGCCGCGACCGCTCTCGCATTTGCGGAGCTTGCACTCCCGTCAATGTGACGCCCGCGTCCTGCGCAATTACAGACGCAATGCGCGATGTCATCAGCGATAGACCTTCGTTGTAATTACCGGCGCTGAGATAGGGGACAGCCTCGCGGCGAAAACCACCAACTTTGCCATCCGGAAGTATCGCTTCCAGGCCATACCCGGTGCTGGCCCCGAATTTGCGGTCCTGCGTCGCCAGCAGAATCAGTATTCCGCGATCGCTTCCCTTCTTTCCGATTCCCCACGCCTGATACAGCGCCACCGCGTAATCGAAAACATCCTGCCCGTCCAGCGACTTCACCGTGACAACCGCAATCTGCGCCTTCGCCTTCTCGTCCACCTGCTGGCACAGCGCGTTCAGTTGCGCCACGGTCGAGGCATCGAGCACACCCGCAAAATCGTTGACGTAATTGGTGGGGTGCAGCGAGGCGATCGGCTCCGCCGGCATGCACAAAACCACTGCCGCCACAAACAGCGCGATTTTCAGAATGAATTTCACGGAGCATGAAATTGTACAGGAGCGCAAAGGGCAGCGTTCAGGTCTGACTTTTTGATTCCGCCGTGCTATTTTGACTATTCAGCCATGATCCGCTCACACAAAGGCATCACTCCTCAGATCCCCGAAACCAGCTACGTCGACGAATCCGCCCAGTTGATTGGCGACGTCATCTGCGGCGAGCACTCCAGTGTCTGGATGAACGCCGTCCTGCGCGGCGACGTGCACGAAATCCGCGTCGGCCACTACTCCAACATTCAGGATGGCTGCACGCTGCATGGCATGAAGGAGCAATACGGCGTCTACGTCGGCGACTATGTCACCGTCGGCCATAACGTCATTCTCCACGGATGCCGCGTCGAATCGCGCTGCCTGATTGGCATGGGCTCGATCATTCTGAATGGCGCGGTGATTGGATCAGGCTCGATTATTGCGGCGGGAACGCTCATTCCCGAAAAGACTATCGTCGAGCCCAATTCGCTCTGGATGGGCTCTCCCGGAAAATTGCGCCGCAAGCTGGAGAAGAGCGACGAAGACATGATTCTTCGCTACGTGGAAAATTACCTGGGCTACAAGAAGCAATATTTAATGGAGAGAAAGGGGAAATAGCTGCGAGCTGCGAGTTTCGACCCGCGAGCTAGATTCCGCACTCGCACCTGACTGTACAATGTCATCCTGAGCGGAGCGAGATAAGCGCAGAGCGCGATAGCGGAGTCGACGTTGAGGCGCGTGCGCGGCGTTTGCGCCGCGCGCCGAAATCCCGAGCGAAGCCGAAGGAGCTTGCCCCCTACTCCATCTTGAACGTCAGGGCAGCCCAGGCGTTCTCTGAACAATCGGGTTTTACTAGCAACTGGCAACTAGCAACTGGCAATTGGCTACTAGCAACTAGCAACCAGCAACTGGCAACTGAATGATCAAAGCCGTCCGAGGAACCCGCGACCTTCTCCCACCCGATACCGCTCTCTGGAATTTCGTCGAAGACACGGTGCGTGAAGTTTTCCGCGCCTACAACTTTCACGAAATCCGCACCCCGATCTTCGAGTCGACCGAGCTGTTCGCCCGCGGCGTGGGCGAAGAAACCGACATCGTCGCTAAAGAAATGTTCACTTGGGAAGATCGCGGCCGTGCGGAAAGCGACAAAGGACAATCCCTCACCCTGCGCCCCGAAAACACCGCTGGCGTCGTCCGCGCCTACATCGAGCACAAGCTCTGGGATCGCGGACTGAACAAGCTCTTCTATATAGGACCGCAATTCCGCCGCGAGCGCCCACAGAAGGGACGCTACCGCCAGTTCTATCAAATCGGGGCCGAGGTCATTGGGCCGAAAACCGCCGGCAGTGAATCTCCGGCGCGCGAAGCCGAAATCCTCGAATTGCTCGCCACGCTGCTCGACCGCGTCGGCATCACCGGATGGACACTCGAACTCAACTCCGTAGGCTGCCCCAGCGACCGCGCGCAATTCAACGAAGCGCTGCGCAAGGCGCTCGAACCCGTCGTCGGCCAAATGTGCGAAGACTGCAAGCGCCGCGCCGTCACCAACCCGCTCCGCGTCTTCGACTGCAAAGTTCCAGGGGACCAGCCGATCATCGACACGCTGCCGCGCATCAGCCAGTTTCTCGACGAAGGCTGCCGCGCTCACTTCGAAGAAGTGAAAGCAATCTTGAGAGCGGTCGGTGTCGAGTTTAAGGAAAACGACCGGCTCGTCCGCGGCCTCGACTACTACACACGCACCGCGTTCGAGTTCACGCACGGCGCGCTCGGAGCGCAGAATGCCATCCTTGGCGGAGGCCGTTACGATGGCCTGGCCGAAGCCCTCGGCAGCCCCCAACCCGCGCCCGGCATCGGTTTCGCCATCGGCGAAGATCGGCTGGTGCTCTCACTCAGCAAATCCGCGGAGGAAGCTACACGCAATCCCGATGTCTATATCGCGCCGCTCGGCGCGGGCATGAATCGCGAAGCCGCTCGTCTGGCGCGCGAACTGCGGCGCAATAATAAGGATCTGGTCGTCGAACTCGGCGATGAAACTTTTCGCCTGAAGAAATCTTTTGAGGCGGCCGACAAGATCAAAGCGCGCTACATTCTGATCGTTGGTGAAAACGAAGTGAAAGCCGACGCCTTCGCCCTCAAGCATCTCGCGAAGGGGGAACAGGTAACCGTGCCGCGTGCGGACCTGGCCCAGAAAATCGCCGAAGCCAAATAGTACTAACTTCCCCGTTTCGTCGTGCCAGACCGGGGCCACGGGTCGGCAGGAATGTTTCGGCTACGCGAGGCCTCACATGCGTAAGACCTCGCTTCGCTCAAGATTACATCCGGATGTCTGCCACTGGTTACTGGTTACTGCTTACTGGCTGCCGCCTTGGCGACGGCCTTCGTATTCTTCGTGTCTTTCCCATCCATGACCAGATTCCACTGGGTGCCATCGGGCGACATTTCGAATTTATAGCTGTATGAGGTCGGCGACAGCACTTTCTCCGTGTAGCGGGTCTTCATCGTCTTGTCGCCCATCTTCATCTCGTTCGTCCACGTCCAGGTATCCCCATCCACCGTTCCTTTGGCATGGACCGCTTCGCCCTGGCTATCGAATTCGTCGTAGGTATACATCTTCTCCTGGGTGTCGTATCCGATGAACGCGATCTCCGTGCCGTTGCCTTGCGGAGTTTTGTAGTCGGCGTGGATCTCAAGAAAGAACTTGCCCTCCATCCACGCAACATGCTCATGCAAGAGCGTCTTTCCCCCTGGACCCATGGGTCCCGGCTTAACCTCGCCCACCGAAGTCCAGTTGCCCGCAAAATAGTCAAGCTTCTTCAGCTCCGGCGCCGGCGTCATCTTTTCCATCTGCGCCAACGTCACGCCTGCCACCGCAATGCACACCAGCAATACCGCGCACGTAAATCTCATACCCTCCTCCTTGTTGTTCTTTCGAATGCCTGACGGTTCTTCGGGCGCGATATTAGAAGCATCCTGCAGGAATGTCAATCTTGCGCTTCGCTAACGGAATCCAGCTGCGGCCCATTTATAATTTGCAGTCATTCATCATTCGCTTGTGCTGGCTGCTCCAGAAACAAAAGATCCAGCGAGAGAAGGCAAAACGTGCTCGATTTTTTAGGCGATCTCAAACGTACTCATATGTGCGGGGCATTGCGCCTCGCTGACGCAGGCAAAAAAGCCGTCCTCATGGGATGGGTCAACCGCCGCCGCGATCTCGGCCAGATCATCTTCGTCGATCTCCGCGACCGCACCGGAGTCACGCAGGTCGTCTTCAGCCATGAACTGAACACTGCCGTCCACAAAAAGGCGGAAGAGCTGCGCAACGAATTCGTCATCGCCGCCATCGGCACGGTCAAAAAACGCGACGCCGATACGATTAATCCCAACGTCCCCACCGGCGAAATCGAACTCGTGGTTGAAGAGCTGCGCATCCTCAACGTCTCCAAGCAGCTTCCCTTCCTGCCGAGCGATGCCGTGCTCGCCAATGAAGAGATGCGCCTGAAGTATCGCTACATCGATCTCCGGCGCGACGCCATGCAGTTCAACATCGCGCTGCGCCACAAAGTGGCATTGGCAATCCGCGAGAATCTGGCGCAGCAGGGCTTCTTCGAGATCGAAACACCCTTCATGACGCGCTCAACGCCCGAGGGCGCGCGCGATTATCTCGTCCCCAGCCGCGTGCAGCCCGGCATGTTTTACGCGCTGCCGCAGTCGCCGCAGTTGTTCAAACAGATTCTGATGATCTCCGGCTTCGACAAATATTTTCAAATCGTGCGCTGCTTCCGCGACGAGGACCTCCGCGCCGACCGCCAGCCCGAGTTCACGCAGATCGATCTCGAAATGTCTTACCCACAACCCGAACGCGTGTGGGAGGTGGTGGAAGGCTTTCTAGCCGCCGCATTCAAAGCCGCCGGCCACGAAATCAAAACCAGCTTCCCGCGCATGGATTACGACGACGCCATCCGCCAGTATGGCATCGACAAACCCGATCTTCGCCTGCCCGCCTTCACCGACGTGCGCGACTGCTTCGCGCCCGCCGGCTTGGAATCGCTGGCAATTAATAAAGACCTGCCCGTGATTGCCATTCGCATCCCGAAAGTTGGCGAGCTTTCCCGCAAAGAGCGCGACGACCTCAAGCCGCTCTTCATCTCCAAGGGAGGCGCGCGTTTGTTTGAAGACTTCAAGCGCATCGAGAGCAAGTTCGGCGACGCGGCGGCGAAAATCCGCGACAAGGTTGGCGCGCACACCGGCGCGTGCGAAGCCAGCGACCTGCTCGTACTCGTTGTCGGATCGGCGCAAGCCGCAAAAGACGATCATCCCGCGGGCAAGCGCAAAGTCACGCCTGCCGAAATGGCCATCTATGCCTCAGCCGGCTTGCTGCGTATCGCGCTCGCGCAAAAATATGCGGAGAAGCACGGCATCTTTAAAAAGACAGGAGACCCCGCCAAAGACTACCGTTTCCTCTGGGTCACGAACTTCCCCATGTTCGAGTACGACGAGACCGACCGCCGCTGGATGGCCGCGCATCATCCCTTCACCTCGCCGCACGAAGAAGACATGGACAAATTGGAAAGCGATCCCGCCATGGTGCGCGCGCTGGCCTATGACGTGGTGCTCAACGGCACCGAACTGGGGTCGGGATCGATCCGTATTCATCGGCAGGATATTCAAAGCCGAATCTTCCACGCGTTAGGCATGACCGAAGAAGAAGCCCGCAGCCGCTTCGGATTTTTCCTCGAAGCCCTCGAATACGGCACCCCTCCGCATGGAGGCATCGCGCTCGG
This sequence comes from Terriglobales bacterium, assembly GCA_049589875.1. Lineage (GTDB taxonomy): Bacteria > Acidobacteriota > Terriglobia > Terriglobales > Acidobacteriaceae > Acidiflorens. The sequence continues at coordinate 168,434 of JBAWBR010000059.1, read as the reverse complement.
CTTAGATCGCATAGTAATGATCCTGGCCGGAGCGGAAAGCCTGCGCGAAGTAATCCCGTTCCCCAAAACCGCCGCCGCCAAAGATTTAATGATGGAAGCCCCGACCCCAGTAGCAGACGGCCAGTTAAGGGAGTTGGGGATTGGGGTGGTGAAGAGAAACTAACGATTCGTGCCTACACACACGCCGGGTGCCGGGTGCCCCACACATCGCGCCTTTTGCGATGTGTGGGTTTTCAACCCGGCCTTGGCTATCCGACCCGCGCCATCGCGCCGTTAAGTTCCGGTACATTTGTCCACCTTCGTACCCTCCACCAAAGAAGACTTGTCCCGCCCGCAAATTCAGGAAAAAATGGAATCGGAGAATCGTGAGCTCAGCAAACGCGGCCTCCCAGGAGGACCCGAGAATGGATCTTTGACTATCCCAGCACGCTAACTCCAATGCGCTCAAGATTTTGCCTCTAACTCTCCTCGGCTCAAGAATTTACAAGCAATTGTTCGCCAACGGGGAATATATACTAGACACACGTCGCATTTTCCTGCACAATGTCATCTATGCGGAACTGGAGGGTCACGGCGAAGAGGATTTTTCGGGAGTGGCGATCTAATCTCATTGTGTGGCTCGTGCAGTGGATTGGCGGGTCAGCAATAATGACAGCCGTTGGTCGTGTAGTGTGGCAGGAGTTCCATCGTTCTCCGCTTGATTGGTATTTCGTAGGATTTGTCTTAATCATCGGCTTACTTCTTGTGGTCATCGGAGTATGGCTCCAACGGAAGCAGTTGGTTACAACTGAAGATAGGTTAAAGGAGATTGAATCAAAGATTCCATCAATATTGGTAAACGGTGTTCCCGTAGCTGGACCCGCCGCCACGCAGAGACTGCAGGTGGTAGAAGAGTCCGCTGCGTACCAAAACAAGTTGATTGAACTAGGAAGGTCTATCGACGGAATCCTTAGCCCTCTTCAGATTGAAGCTGTCCAACTGTCGGCACAACTTTTAGAGTTTCTCAAGAAGATTGGGCCACCACCGGCCCCAAAGTACACGCCTGAAGAAATAGACAAGATGACGACCAGGGAGACGAGACAGCTTATCGACTCTAATGACGGCGATTTCTTGGAAGCGTGCGAGTATTACCGTCCGGGCGGGATTGCCTTCACGGAGCAACAGTCGGCAAACCAGCAAGCGGCGTATATGACTCGGATGTTGCCGTGGTACCAAAAGCTCGCAGCGGCCTACAACTTAGAAAAATTGGGAGATAAGGTCGAAACGATACGCAACCGCTTTCTAGTGGAAGGAATAACTGACAACGACAACATGCTCTTGATGCCAATTGAAGGGCGATACGGCCCAGCGCGGATACAAAATATATCTGCAAAACTGTGGGAACTGGCAGGAAAGATGGCTAGGAAGGGAGCAGTGTGAGGACACCTGAATACATCGAGGGACAACAAGCCAGCGAGAACTTTGAAGAAGGCATGAAAGCCCTCTTTAAAGTTCCCAAAAGCTCAGTTGCAAAGGCTCAGAAGAAGCGCGAGAAACATGCTTCTCAAGAGAAGAAGCCGAAATCCGACAAGGACTAGAAGGGGATTTGTTGCGCTTCCCCCGCCCCTGTCGTTTCGTGGTGGAGCGAGTCGGCATCCTTGCCCGTGAGTTCGGCATAGGTGAGGCGCTTTCCGGCAACTTGGCTCATAGCCAGCGCGAAGCGGTCAGCATCATTTAGCGGGTTGTCTTTGGTGGCGCGATTATTGAAACGGAATACTTGCTCGTCAATGTACTTAGTCAAATGAAAAGGCTCAACAGCAACGTAGGTTCCCTTCAGGCCGCGCTTCAAGAGCGACCAGAAATTTTCCAGCGAGTTCGTATGCACGCGGCCTTTGACGTAGGTTTCAGCATGGCACACAACGTCATGGACAAAACGCGAGTGCAGCAGATCGTAACCAATCGCATCATCGGTGTAGACTGTAGAACCGTACTTGACGTTACCAAGAACGGCATTTTGCAAGGTCTCGCGCTTAATATCGGGCACAACCTGAGCACGAACCTGCCGTGCATCGCGGTCGAAGATACCTTGAACGATTGCTTTTCCAGTGGTGCCGCCCGTGTGGCCGTGTTCCCGAGCGAAACGAGCGCGGCGGTCACGGTGCATATTCTTGAGTTTCCCACCGATAAACGTTTCGTCCGCTTCCAGTTCCGTCCCCGGACCGCCCATCTTTCTCGTAAACCCAAACGTGCGATTGCTAAGGGCAGTGCGGAGCCGTTGAAGCATGAACCATGCCGACTTTTGCGTAACTCCGATAGCGCGGTGAATCTCCATGCTGGATACCCCGTTCTTGCAGTTGACCAGCATCCAAAACGCCGTCATCCACTTGTCCATGCCAAGGGCAGAATCTTCAAAGATCGTGTTCACTTTGAGCGTAAACTGCCGGTTGCAGCTTCGGCAGAGCCACAACTTTCTCGTTTTAATGAAGTAGTTGGATTCAGAGCTACAGCGGGGACAAATCACCTTGCCGTCAGGCCAGCGCAGTTTGACCGCATATTCAAAGGCGCGGTCAAGATCGGAGAAATAAACAATGGCTTCTTGTAAGGTGCGGGGCGTTTTCATGTCACAAATGTACCCTATTTCTTCGCGTGTGTCAAGTATATATTTACCTCGCCAACATCTTGATTCCAATAGACCGGGGGGGGAGGGGGAGGGTCCAGGCCGCGCGGATCGCTAATCCAAACTAATGAGAATTCCAGAAACGCGTGCGGACGCGCAGTCAGAAAAATTACGAATGAACTCTCTGATCCGTTTGATGGGCGACCATTGTGATTGCAATCACTTCGTCGCGTGATTGCACCTACCGCCGAAAGAAATACAGCCGGGCAATACTGCTTTCCACGCGGCGGCACACTACGCGAAAAAGCACGGCAGCAAGAAAGGGTCCTATGAAAGTCCCGGCGATCATCTGGCGGAATCCGAAATCAGGCGGGCGGCGCAGGCTTTGGAACCGAGCACGGCACGATGGAACATCAAGCATCTATATCGTCGTCCGCTCCGGCGACCGCGACACCGATTGGGAAGGCCTTCCCAACCTGGAGATGATCGAAGGCGGCGCCCGGCGCGCGGAGCGATCGGAAAATCCAAGCACGCAATTTCGGGCGTAAGTTCCGGGACATGGCGCAATTGAGTTCTTCGACGTGGCGGCGCGCGAAACTTGCTGCAGGCATCAGGCCATCTCAAGGCGGTGCGCTTTACCTTCTCAAGCGGAATCTGTCACACTGACCACGCGCCGGCCACCGGCCTGATTCCATGGGAAAAATTCATGTCCTCTCCGAGCGCGTCGCCAATCAAATCGCCGCTGGCGAAGTGGTGGAGCGCCCCGCATCGGTGGTGAAGGAACTGCTGGAAAACGCGCTGGACGCGGGATCGACGCGCATCCGAATCAACGTCGAGGCGGGCGGAAAAAAGCTGATTCAGATCATCGACAACGGCTGTGGCATGGTGCGCGACGATGCCATGCTCGCCTTCGAGCGCCACGCCACCTCGAAGATCAAGGACACGGAGGATTTGCTCAGCATCGCCACGCTGGGTTTTCGCGGCGAGGCGCTGCCTTCGATCGCATCGGTCGCGAGGCTTCATCTGGAAACGCGAGCCGAAGAAGAACCCGCGGGAACGGTAATTGAAATCAATGGCGGCAAAATGATCCGCGTGGAAGAAGCCGGCTTGCCGCTCGGCACCTCGATCACGATTCGCGATTTGTTTTTTAATACGCCGGCGCGAAAGAAATTCCTGCGATCCGAGTCGACGGAACTTTCACACATCGCATCGCTGGTCACGCACTACGCGCTGGCGCATCCGGAAAAGCACTTCGAACTGCACTCGGCCACCAACGCACTGCTGGTCGCGCCGCCCGTTGCCGATCATCGCGAACGTGTCTACCAGGTTTTTGGGCGCGAGACGCTCGACCAACTCATTCCGCTCGCGGCCGTCCAACCGCTCGATCATGTGGGATTGCCGCAGCCTCCACCGTGGCGCCGCGATCCGGAGCAGGAACTGGAAAAGCCGGACCCGGGCGAACTGCGCTTGCACGGCCTGGTTTCGAAGCCGGAGATACAGAAGCTCAACCGCAATTCAATTTACATTTTTGTGAATGGCAGGCTGATTCGCGACCGCCTTATCCAGCACGCGCTCACGGATGCTTACCGCAATATTCTGCCGCCGACGGTTTATCCGGTTGTGCTTCTGTTCATAGAGATGCCCCCCGCGGAAGTCGATGTGAATGTGCATCCTTCGAAGACTGAGGTGCGATTCCGGCAGCAGACGGTGGTCCACGATTTTGTGCGCGATGCCGTGCGCGAAGCGCTGATGAAAGCGCGGCCAGCGCCTCAATTTTTGACGGAGATCAACGCGCAGCCCTCGGCAAGCGCCGGACTGACGCCGGGCGCGCATGTCGGCAACGCGGCAGAATCAGCTGCGTGGAGAAGCTTGTACGAGCCGCCGCAAGCGGGACTTGACTTGGCACGGAACGGAGCCCTGAACACCATCGCCCAACCCGGTTTTGCTCTACAGCCACCGCAGATTCCGCCGGCTACAACGCGTTTCGCATTTGAAGGCGGAATCGCGGTTGAGGCGAATGCCGCGGTGTCGCTGGCGCGCGCGCCAGAAGCGGCGATTCCGGATCAGGGCTGCGCGCCGCCCATCGACGTTGAGCCTCAAAGCGCGCCCACACTCGAATCGCTGCGCACGCTGAAGGCCCTGGGACAGATCCGCAATTCATTCATTCTCGCCGTGAATGAAGATGGACTGTGGATCATCGATCAGCATGTTGCGCACGAGCGCGTGCTGTTTGAGCGCGTGCTGCGGCAGCGCGCCGCGCAAAAAGTGGAAAGCCAGCGGCTGCTGATGCCGATCCTTCTTGAATTGACGCCCGCGCAACAGGCGATCTTCAGTGAGATTGCGCACGAACTGGAACACAATGGTTTCGAATCCGAACCATTCGGCTCGCGCAGCGTTGCCGTCAAGGTTGCGCCCGCCGGAGTGGAGGCTTCCCAGGTGGAACACATGCTGCACGAAATTCTGGAGCAGCTCACGCGTGAAGAACAAGCGCTGAATCTGGATGCAATGCGCACCCGGATTGCGGCGTCTATCGCGTGCCACGCGGCGATCAAAGTAAACATGGCGCTCGAACAAACCAAAATGCAGTGGCTGCTGGAAGAATTGGCAAAAACGCAGCATCCCATGACCTGTCCGCACGGCAGGCCGGTCGTGTTGCGTTACACAATGACCGAAATTCAGAAAGCGTTCAAGAGAATCTGAGGAAGTTTAATAGAATTAGGGACGCCGATCCCGAGCGGAGACAAGCGGCTCCGGCGATCAGTGGGCGAAGCTCCGCTGGTTGCAGGAACCACTGTGTTCTAATCAATTCCATGACCGAAGTTGAACTTCAGCAGGCGCGCTGTGAAAAGTGGCATCTTGATGGGCAACCCATCAGGACCATCGAGCAAGCACGCGCCTTTCTCGATGAAGTCGGCTTCTGCCTGATGTATCCGGCGCGGCCCGCCATCCTCGCGCCAACATTCGTGGGGGCGTGGGTGGGCACCGATGACAATCTTCCCATGCAGCAGCACGCGTTTGCCGATCCGCGCGCCAAGGAAGCGAAAGAGCTGATGGTGCGCACGCTGCGCGATCAGGCTGCCTATGAGGTTCCGCTCATCGACGAGAACAACGCTTTTCTCGTGGCGGCACGGGTCTTTCCTTATTATTACGCGCTGGTGGGCGAGCGCAATCCTAAGCAAGCGCCGAAAGCGGGCGCTCGATCGCCCTATTCACAGCTGGCATGCGACGCGTTTGAGATCATCCGCAAGCGCGGGCCGGTATCGAAAACGAAACTGGGCGAGTTGCTGGGGGGAGCGCTTTCGACGGTGGGACTTGACCGCGCCCTTTTGGAATTATGGGCCAAGCTGCGCGTGACGCGGGTCGATTACTCGGAAGATGAAGGTTCTGTTTGGGATGAAATGGAACGCTGGGCGCCAGATAAAGTCTGGGAAGGCGTGAACGCGTCGGCTGGCGAGGCGCTCTCCGCGCTGCTTTCCCGTTATCTGGATTGTGTTGTCGCTGCGGAACAGGACGAAGTGGAACACTTTTTTTCCGGTATCGTTCCACGCTCCCGAACCAGGGATGCGATACGAGCCTTGCTGGCAGCACGCCATTTAGGCTTCGTGCGCGTGGGCAGCAAATCCCTGCTCCAGATTGCCCCAAAGAAAGAAGCATTTGTGTTACGCCCGCGTGCCGCCGCGCCATCCGCCGCAAAAAAAGCAGCGCCGGCCCAAAAAAATGCGCGCCAATGGAGCAAGCGATAACGCGTTCGGTGGGTAAACACATGCTGGTGAACGGATCGTGTCCGCCCGGTTTTTCTTTCGACGACTCTGCCAGCTCAGCCATGTACAATGCTGACTTCGCACGATGACCGACTCTTCCGCACGAAAACTTATCATTGCCATTGACGGGCCCGCGGGCGCGGGCAAAAGCACGATTGCGGCTCGCGTAGCGCGCAAACTCGGCTACGTAAACCTGGAAAGCGGCGCTATGTATCGTGCGCTCGCGCTGAAGGCTATTGAATGGGACACGTCGTTCGACGACGAGCCGGCATTGCTCAAAATGGCGCAGGACTCACGCATTGCGCTGGAACCGTCGCGGACTGGCAATCGCGTGCTGCTCGATGGCCGCGACATTTCCACGCGCATCCGCGACCGCGACGTGACCGAGGCCGCATCGAAAATTTCGGTTCATCCAGCAGTGCGCCAATGGATGGTGGAGCACCAGCGGGCAATGGGCCTCGGCGGCGGCGTGGTGATGGAAGGCCGCGACATCGGCACAAAAGTCTTCCCCGATGCCGATCTGAAAATTTTTCTCGACGCCGATCCCGTGATCCGCGAGCAACGACGGCTCGATCAACAGAAGGTGAAAGGAGCATCCGCCGAATCGATTGCCGCCGAACTCCGCGACCGCGACCATCGGGACCGCACCCGCGCGGCTTCGCCTCTGGTGGCGGCAGAGGACGCACTGCTGGTCGATTCCACGCACATGAGTGAAGACGAAGTCGTGGAACAAATCGGGCGGCTGGCCGAAGAGAAGCTGGCAGCGAAGAGTTAGCCGCGCGCTGGCGATAGAAACGTCGGCTGGCCTGCTACACTCTTTCTCCATACATGTCTCCATTTATGAAAGCCCTGAGAATCTTGGTTTATTGCGCGCTGGCTACGAGTTTGATCGTAGGGATGGCCTCGGCGCAAAACACGTCTGCGGCGGCGAATCCATCCGCGGCCGACGCGCCTGCCGCCGACCTTCGCACGCCGGAAGAAAAGCATTTAAGAAACATGCGTCAGCTCACCTTCGGAGGATCCAATGCCGAGGCCTACTTTTCGGCCGATGGCAAGAAACTGATCTTCCAATCGACTCGCGATAACCTGCAGTGCGACCAGATCTTTACCATGAACGTGGATGGATCTGACCAGAAGATGGTCTCGACCGGCAAAGGCCGCACCACGTGCAGCTACATCTTTCCGCACGGGGATAAGATCCTCTATTCATCGACGCACTTGGCAGACGCGGCTTGCCCGCCGCGCCCAGACTTCTCCAAAGGCTACGTGTGGGCCATTTATCCCGGCTACGACATCTTCACCGCGAAGCTCGACGGCTCCGACGTGAAGCAGTTCACAACCACTCCCGGCTACGACGCCGAAGCCACAATCTCTGAAGATGGGAAGAAGATTGTTTTTACATCCACGCGGAATGGAGATCTCGATATTTATTCGATGGATGCCGACGGGAAGCATGTCAAGCAACTCACGCATGAACTCGGATACGATGGCGGGCCGTTCTATTCGAAGGATCGCAAGTGGATTGTCTACCGCGCGTATCATCCCAAGACGGATGCGGAGATCGCTGAGTATAAGGAGCTGCTGAAACAGAACTTGATTCGGCCAACAACTCTGGAAATCTGGCTGATGAAAGCCGATGGCAGCGGAAAGCGCCAGCTCACAAGTTTAAATGCGGCGAGCTTTGCGCCTTCGTTTTTTCCCGACGGCAAGCGCATTATTTTTGCCACCAACGTTGGATCCACCGGCGGAATGGGCAATTTCGAACTTTATACGATCAAAGTGGACGGCACCGGACTGGAACGCATTACCTTCAGCGACGGCTTTGACGGATTCCCTATGTTCAGTCCGGATGGAAAGCAGTTAGTCTGGATTTCTCACCGCAACGGCAAACAACCACATGAAACCAATGTGTTCATCGCCGATTGGGTGGAGTGAGCGAAGTCGGAGGTTAGAGGTTAGATTGCACACGTGAGATCGCAAAGTTAGATTGAGTAGTCAAAAATCAGATTGCAGAAGTAACTTTAAAGCATCATGTCATTCGAGTCGGGTTCGCCTGGTAGAGAAGCTGCTCTTTGATTTTGTCTGGCAGGCGGGAATTTTGCAGAATTTCGCCCAGCTCTGCTGGCGAGATTTCCCGTGCAAACGCCAGTGCTTTGGCCAGCGAAAGATATTCTGTTCTCAGCAACGCGAGCTGTACATCGCGGCGATACGACCACTTTGTATGCTGCGAAACAGCTTGTATGAGCGCTGCGCTTGCTTCTGGATGAACGACGGCTCGTACAATGAAGACCTCGGTCAAACGCGAATTTTCCAGTGCGGCGCGCATGATGCGTGGTTCCGAGTCGTGCAGTAATGCGCCCGCAATTCTTCCCGAACCTCGGCGGGCCAGTGTCAGCCGTGCGCCCAACGTGACGGTGCCTAGCCGCGCCGTCAGGACTTCGTCGGCGGTTCGCTTTACGTCCGCGGGCGCGACCGGCAGGAGCGCCAACTTCATCAGATCGAATGTGTAGAACTGCCGGATCAGCGGCACAGAAACACGCCGCGGCGTGCGCGGATGCGATACCAGCGCGATCCTTACCTTGCGGAATTTCAGGAGAGCGTGATTCTTGCTGAGTTGTTCAAGCGCCTCGCAGGGCAGATCGGCGCGTTGAAGTAATGCAAGCGCGAGGTCGGTTCCGAGCGCGGGATCTGCCGCGTCTCGCACCAAGTCAGCCTTGCTTGCGCAGTGGAGGGCACCTTGCGACAGCAGGCCCTGGTGCGCATCGCTATTGTTCGCCGGTGCTTTAGGCAACTCCGATTGCTCGCCCGGTGCATTCATAGGAATAAGGATCGCCCGTCGCGCAAAGGCAAAAATCAGCTGGTTTTTCCCGGTTCCGCCGCGCGTGCCAATGCGAGCGCTCCCATGACCGGATCGACAAAATCTTTACAGATTTCAATCCCGGGGAAACAAGCCTCAAGCCGATTGTAAAAAACATGACGTACGTCCGCCGACTGACGAAAGACACTGCCCGTCATGGCCAGTGGTGCGTGTGGCCGAGTGGGTGAGATGCGCTCCAAGACGATTTGCGCCAGCGCGGCTAGTTCGGTCCCGGCGCGAATAAGAAGCTCGTGAGCAACCCGGTCGCCATCTTCCGCCGCGCGGAGCACGATGGGAAAAAGGCGTGGGAATTCCGGTGGCGGCGTGGAATTGGCACGCAGAATGAGCGCATCCATATCGGGGAGTTTCCAGGCTTCAAGAATGCGCGCGTAGAGTAGGGTCTCATCATTTTGATCGTGGGCGCGCAGGACAGCGGAAACAGCCTGCCGGCCGATCCAGTGGCCGGAGCCTTCGTCAGAAATTGCAAATCCCCAGCCGCCCGCCCGGGCGGAGTGGCCCGTCGCGTCGCGTCCAAAGACGATCGATCCCGTACCGGCGATTGCGATCACGCCCGGACCCGAGCCAAATGCGGCTTCTAATGCGATGACTGAGTCGCCGACAATCCTGATGCGTGAAGCGGAAAACTGCGGATCAAGTTCGCTGACGATCGCGCGAATGCGAGTTGCGCTTTCAGATCGGCCTGCGCCAGATGCGCCGATGCAAATAGAGTGAATCTCGGGCAGCGAGATCTTCGCGATTGCGCAGGCCTGGCGAATCACGGTGTGCAAAGATTCGCGCGCAAGGGCATCACCCACGCGAACGATATTGGCGCCGCCCGAAGCGGCGGTAGCGAGCAGATTTGTTTCGTCGCCGAGGACACAGCGGGTTTTCGTGCCCCCGCCATCGATTCCGAGATAGTAGGCCATCGCGCTAGTTCTAACACAGGTTCGACGCATCTGAGGGTGCGGAACATGCCTGTACAATGCTCGGAAACAAACATGCGCATGGGATTGAATCGGATAGACTTGCTGATCGTCGCGGCATATCTGGCGGGAATCACTCTGTTCGGGTTGCGCTTCCGCCGGCGCCAGCGCACCATGCGCGATTATTTTCTTGCTGGCCGCGAGATTCCATGGTGGGCGATTGCGCTCTCGATTGTCGCGGCTGAAACCAGCACGCTCACTATCATCAGTATTCCCGGCCTAGCCTACGATTCGAATTTTACCTTTCTGCAATTGGTCATGGGATACATGGTGGGGCGCATCATCATCAGCTTTGTGCTGTTGCCGCAGTATTTTCGCGGCGAACTCTATACCGCATATCAGTTGATTGAACGCCGCTTCGGGCCGCAGCTTCGCACCCTGACGGCGGCCATTTTTCTTGTGACGCGCGCCGCCGCCGAGGGTGTGCGCGTCTACGCGGTATCGATCGTGGTTTCGATTGCGCTGGGGACGGGCGAAATCGGATCGATTGCGATCATTACGCTGCTCACTTTGATTTACACATTTGAAGGTGGACTTGCCGCGGTCATCTGGACCGATGTTGTGCAGACCCTCATTTATATCGGCGGCACGCTGGTGGGGTTGATAACGATTCTTTATCTGCTGCCCGGAGGATGGGCGTCGGGGCACGCTATTGCAGCGACCTTTGACAAGTTTCGGGTATTCGACCCCGCAGTTTCAGCACATTGGCCGTTTGTAAATTTCGCGCAGCCCTACTCGCTTTGGGCGGGGATTATCGGCGGCGCGATTTTTGTTACCGCGAGCCACGGCACCGATCAACTCATCGTGCAAAGGCTGTTGGCGGCGCGCAATCAGCGGCAGTCGGTAGCGGCTTTGCTGACCAGCGGCGTGGCAGTATTCTTTCAGTTCTCATTGTTTCTTCTCGTCGGCGTGATGCTCTTCGCGTATTATCGTCTTCCTTCGGTGGCGTTCGGGCGCGCTGACCGCATCTATCCCACCTTCATTGTGAGCCGCATGCCGCATGGCATTTCGGGCTTGCTGATCGCGGCTATCCTGGCAGCCGCTATGTCAAACCTGAGCGCGGCGCTCAACTCACTTTCTTCGAGCACGATGATGGATTTCTATCTACGCATGTGGCCGGAGGTGAATGAGGCGCGTCGAATGCGGCTGGCGAGGGTGGCTACGGTGATTTGGGCATTGGTGCTGTTTGGACTGGCGGTGCTCGCACTTCATCGCGCGGGGCGTGTGGTCGAGGCCGGCTTGCAGATTGCTTCCATCACCTATGGCGCTCTTCTTGGGGTGTTTCTGCTCGGCGTTTTGACGAAGCGCGCAACGCAAGGCGGCGCGGTTGCGGGGATGATCGCGGGCCTGGTGATCGAATTGTATTTGTGGCGCTGGACCAATGTGGCCTTCACCTGGTGGGTCGCAATTGGCACGGGCGCGACATTCGCAATCGGCTACCTGGCGAGTTTCCTGTGGAGAAAGAATGAGAGCTGAAGGCGCAGCGGACGACGTGCCCCACAAAGCGACGGCGAGACCCGGTCTCGCGCGCGATCTGAAACTCTCGCACGCGGGCGCGATTGTCGTAGGCACGATCATTGGCAGCGGAATTTTTCTGGTGCCGCAGGAAATGATGCAGGCGGTGGGGTCGGCGCGCATCGTTTACCTGGCCTGGCTGATCGGTGGCTTGCTTTCATTCTTCGGAGCTTTGACCTACGCCGAACTCGGCGCGATGAAACCGCAGGCGGGAGGCGAGTATGTTTACATTCGCGATGCCTACGGACCATTGGCAAGTTTTCTCTATGGTTGGACGTGGTTTCTGATCGCGAAGCCAGCATCCATCGCGACGGTAGCCACTGGAATTGTGCGCACGCTGGCAACTTTTCCTGTGTTCTTTTTTTTTCCGCGGTCATGCGTATCGTTCGGCGCAATGTCTCACTCCTTTTCGGTCAGTTATGGACAGATCGTCGCCATCGCGGCCGCCATCGTGATCACCTGGCTCAATGCCATCGGCATACGCAAGGCGGGAGAATTCCAGTTTGTATTTACACTGCTGAAGGTCGCGATCATCCTCGCGATCATCGCCGTCGGCTTCAGCTACAGGGGGGGAACATGGGCGAATTTCGCGACTGGCTTTGCGGGGGCGAAGGGCGGCTTAGCCGGATTCTTCGCCGCGCTGGTGGCGGCTCTGTGGGCTTATGACGGCTGGAACGACCTGACGATGGTGGCAGGCGAAATTCGCGAACCGCAGCGTAATATCCCGCTTTCACTTATCTGGGGAGTCGCGACCGTTGGGGCGCTCTACATTCTAATGAACGCGGCTGTGCAATATGCCATGCCGGCATCGGCCGTGGCGGCTTCGGCGCGCCCGGCGGCCGATGCGGTTGCGCTGGTACTCGGCCGCGCCGGCGATCTCATGGTTTCGGCGGGCATTGCTGTCTCCATGCTGGTCACGCTCAATGGCACGATCATGAGCGGAGCGCGCGTGCCCTACGCCATGTCGCGCGATGGATATTTCTTTCGAGCCCTCGCCGAAGTGCATCCCCGCTTCCACACGCCCTCGGTGGCGTTGGTGGTGCAATGTGGGTTGGCAATTCTGCTGCTGCTTGGCGGAGGCAGTTTCCGGCAGTTCTTCTCGCTCGCCATCTTCGCCGAGTGGTTGTTCTACATGATCGCGGGTAGCACTGTGTTTGTCTTCCGCCGTCGCGATCCTCGGGCTCGGCGCCCTTATCGCGTGCTGGGCTATCCCGTGGTTCCCGCACTTTTTGTTGCCGCCTCGGCGGTCCTGCTTTACTACACCTTTACGGACAACTTCCGATATTCAGGCGAAGGCTGCCTCGCGATTCTCGCTGGCGTTCCCGTGTTCTATTACTTTTCGAGCAGACGCGGCCCGAAAATCTCGGAGAAAGAGTAACAAATCGACCGCCCCACGCGTTACTAAAGGACAAGCGCAAGCGGCACATTTACCCCTCCGCGAAATTCACTTAAGTTAGAGATTCCAGCCCTACGCAATATCCGTCTGCCTGGGCCCCTTTGGAGTCAATGGATGCCTACGTCCGATCATGAATTTCAGCTCGGCCTATTGCCCGACAAGCCTTCCAATTGGCGCACGTTCGCGGCCAGCTACGGGATGGTTACGGCATTCGTCCTTCTCCTTATTGTGATTGGAATCGTCACGACTGACACACTTGAGGTCCTGCCTAACTTTCGCGTGACGGAACTTATCCCGTTGCCCTCGCGCAGGCACGTCTCAAAGCCGAAGCCTTTGCCGGTCCATGCCAAGCTGTTGCCGCCGGACCCGGTTTTCAAGGCACCCAAACTGATGGTGCCACGGGAGGCGATGGCTCCCAAGCCACAGCGCCAGGAAGAAGTCGAAGCCCCGAAGGTCTCTATGAATAACCTCGCGCCCGCCGTTCTTAAACCCAGCGCGGGCGGAGCACGGCCGGTACTGATTCACACCGGCGAATTCCAGGGCAGTTCGGTTTTGCCAACCGTGAACGCGCCGATTCAGAAGGTGCAGACCGGAGGATTCGGCGATCCCAACGGATTGAAGCCGAGTGAAAACAGCAAGCCCAATGGAAAATTGATTGCCACCGCCGCCGGCTCGTTTGACATGCCGGTTGGTCCGGGACAGGGCAATGGATCCGGCGGCGCGAAAGGAATAAAGGGAACGGTTGCGAGCGCAAATTTTGGTGACGGGATTGCAACTCCCGGAAGAGGTGACGGGCGCAGCAGTGGGCGCGGAAATGCAGGCGTGCAGAGTTCCGGATTTGGAACGCAGGAGATCGCGCAAAATGTCCCGCACGCGACGCGCATGGAGACAGTATCCGCCACAAGTGCAGTCGAGATTACATTCAAGCCGAATCCTGTTTACACTCAGGAAGCGCGGAATCTGAAGCTGGAAGGTGAGGTTCTGCTCGAGGTGGAATTTTCCGCGAACGGGCAGTTACACGTGAATCGTGTGGTCCGGGGACTGGGTCACGGACTGGATGAAGCGGCCATGGCCGCCGCCAATAATATACGTTTCAAGCCCGCAACACGCAGTGGGCAAGCCGTGGATTCAACGGCGATCGTACACGTAGTGTTTCAACTGGCGTACTGAAATTGGAGATGAAGTTATGCGCAATACAAAATGGATAACTCTGGTTCTGCTGGCCGTGTCGGTGACGGCGGCCGCTAAACATAAGGAAACCGTGCAACCGCCAGCTCAGGATCCCAGTGAGGCCCAGACGCCAATGGCTCCGCCAACCACCATGGACCAGGTGGTGGATCGCGCGGTCTTCCGCGAGAAGAACCTGATCAAATTCCTGGAGCAACGTACTCCGATCGTCGAGACCTATCTGCAGGACATGACTCAGGATCCGCAGATGGGTCCGGTTCCACAGGCGGACCATTACTTTCTTGGCCGCATGGATCTGCGCGAGTCGATCGACCGCGACGATTACCTTGCCGATAAAGGCAAGGATCGCAAAGATAAAGACAAGGATAAAGACAGCGACGAGAGCATGGAGAAGCGCCTTCTTGGCGGCTTCACGAAAATCTTCAAATTCCAGTATCAGCCACTTGGTTTTTCGTGGATGATTTACGCAGATCGCTATAACTTCGACCGCCAGCACTATGATTTTCACTATGTGCGTCGCGAATTCCTCGGCGATGTGCGCTGCATCGTGTTTGACATTACACCCAAGAAAGATGCGGGGCGCGGACGTTTTCTCGGGCGTATCTGGATTGAGGATCAGGACTTCAACATCGTCCGCCTGAATGGCACTTATGTTAATCCAACGCGCAACACATATTTTTTCCACATGGATAGCTGGCGCTTGAATCTGACTCCCGGGTATTGGGTGCCCGCATACATCTATAGCGAAGAAGGCGACTTCACCGCCGGAGCAAAGAATAAGCTCGCCTTCAAGGCGCAGACGCGCTTGTGGGGATATAACCTCAAAGCGGCTCCGCAGGATGAAGAGCTGACACAGATTCGCGTGGATAGCGTGAAAGACGAGACGCCGCAGGCTCAGGACGCGTCACCCCTGGCCGCCGAACGGCAATGGCAGCAACAGGCGGAAGACAATGTCATCGAGCGTCTGGAAAGGGCCGGCTTGCTTGCCCCCGAAGGCGACGTGGACAAGGTGCTGCAGACCGTTGTCAACAACATCGTAATCACTAACAACATCGAACTATCGCGCCCGATACGCACGCGCGTGTTGACTACATCTCCGCTTGAAACATTCAGCGTCGGCAACACGATTGTGCTGAGCCGCGGGATCATCGACGTGCTGCCGGACGAGGGCAGCCTCGCTATGGTGCTCGCTCACGAACTGGCGCACATCGTCCTGGGCCACAATGTGGGCAGCCAGTATGCATTCAACGATCGCATGCTGTTCTCCGACGAAGGGACATTTGCAAACCTCGGCTTCAAGCACATTCCGGAAGAAGAGGCTGCGGCCGATAAAAAAGCGATTGAGATGTTGAAAACCTCACCCTACGCGCAAAAACTCGATTCAGCCGGACTCTTTATTCAAGCGCTGCAGGCGCGCGCTCCGGAACTTGCGGCGCTTCTTCAGGCGCACCTGGGCAATAACATCGCCGAGAATGGGAAGGTGATCCGCATGGCGGACTTGGCGAACGGAGCGCCCGCACTGGACTGGAACAAGCTAGATCAGATTGCCGCGCTGCCTCTGGGCGGCCGCGTCAAGCTAAATCCCTGGGATGACAAAATCGAAATGGTGAAAGCGCAGCCGGTCACCATCACTTCCGCGCGCGACAAGATGCCCTTCGAAGTTACCCCATTTTTCCCCAAGCTCACTCGATACGCTGCGGCCGGCGAGGCGGCAAGTCCAACGACGGCCACAAACGCAGTTCCGGCTTCACGCCCAACCAATTCGAGTCCAACCAACTAAGAGCGGCCACAAGTTGATGGAAGCGCAGGCTGAAACCGGACAGAATCCGGTATTCAGCCTGTGTCTATTTGCGGAAAAATTCCCACTCAACAGTTTCCGCGACTCTTGTTATTTGCCACGAGAAATTTAAAAGTGCGAAGTTAAATCGGCGAAGCGGCCGATCACCAGTAACCGCTGCGCAGCCGGCGCTGTGGCCAGCTCCTCGTGCTCTAGAATCCATGTCTGGTCGTGAGGAATGAAAACTGCGTGAAGGCCAGCTGCCAGCGCCGGATTGACATCCGACTTGGGGCTATTTCCTACCATCCACGATTCATCGCTCGCCAGCGCATACTTTGTGATCACGGAGCGGTAAGTCGCTTCGTTTTTCTCCGCCACGATCTCGACGGCAGCAAAATAATCCTTAAGACCTGAGCGCTCGACCTTGCTCGCCTGCTCCGCGGGATTGCCCTTCGTCATAAGGATCAGGTGATGCCGCCGGCTCAAATAGTCGAGCGTTTCCGGCACGCCCGAAATCAACTCCACCGGATGCTCGGCAATCTGGTGTGCGAAGCTGTGTATGCGTTCGTGCAGCTCTGGAGTTATCGGCACGACAGACAGCTTTTCAAAAGTTTCGACGAGCGAGTGAGCGAAGCTATGCAGTCCGTATCCATGCTTAACGATTGAATCGCGCTCTACCTCGTTCAAAACCAGGCGTACTTGTTCCGGCGTATATTCGCGATGATCGAGGAAGGAAATAAATTTGGCGATCGCGCGCTCAAAGTAGACGTTGTTCTCCCAAAGCGTATCGTCCGCATCAATCAACAAAGTCTGGGAGCCATTTTGGTCGGACATAACTTCTATAATACGGGGCGCGCTCCGAATAGCGCGCCTGCGCCGGACGGCGAGAGCTGAGACGCTTCCCGCGAGATCACTTCGACCTAACTTATTGGTTATATAACTGTTTACAGGTGGCCGAGACGGCCCTCGGTCTAGCGTGATGTTCATCACAATTGCTCGTGATACTAGTCACGGCCTTCGGTTCGTCGCTCCCCTAACCTTTCATCGAGGGTGAGGTGATCTCCATGAAGGTTCTAGAGGGCAAGGAAACTGTGACGGCACCGGCACAACCCGCGCAGCATCCCGCGAAACAAGAATTCAAGCCGCGCCTGATTTTCTGGGAAGTGACCAAGGGCTGCAACCTGCGCTGCATACATTGCCGCGCTACGGCGACGGAGCTTGCTTCTCCGACGGACCTGCCAACCGCGCGCGCGCTCGACATTATCGACCAGATTGCGGCGTTCTCGAATCCCATCCTCGTGCTCAGCGGCGGCGAGCCGCTCTATCGCTCCGACATTTTTCAGCTTGCTTCCTACGCAAAAGATAAGGGCCTGCGGGTCGCGCTGGCGACGAACGGA
Source organism: Terriglobales bacterium (assembly GCA_049589875.1). GTDB lineage: Bacteria > Acidobacteriota > Terriglobia > Terriglobales > Acidobacteriaceae > Acidiflorens. The sequence continues at coordinate 150,964 of JBAWBR010000059.1, read as the reverse complement.
ACCCTGGTGACCAAGGAAGTTGCGCGGATGATCGCCGACTCCGGCGTGAAGCGCGTTTCCATCAGCCTGGACGGCGCCGACGCGGCGACCCACGACACTTTCCGCGGAATTCCGGGAGCATTCGAGGCGGCGCTGCACGGATTCCGCAATCTTAAAGATGTTGGCATGTCGGTACAGATCAATACCACGATTGCGCGGCACAATGCCCATCAGTTACCGCAGGTATTGGAACTGGCAAAGGAAGTGGGCGCCGACGCACTCCACACTTTCCTGCTGGTGCCGGTAGGATGCGGCGTGGATATTGCCGACGACCAGATGGTGCCTCCCGAGGAGTATGAGCGCATGCTGAACTGGTTCTACGACCAGTCGCTCGAAGGCGGAATTGAATTGAAAGCCACATGCGCGCCGCATTACTTCCGCGTCGTGCGCCAGCGGCGAGTTGCCGATCGCCACGCGGCGGAAGCGGCCGCGAAAACCGCGCCGGGTGCGGCATCTGAGACGCAGCAATCCGCAGCGCTTCTACCACCGGCGGGTATCGGCCCGACGGACATGATTATGCCGGGAGGCACCGGAATCTCGCTAAGGCCGCAAGTTCCTCCTCCGGGACAGCACACCGGGCATCCGAGCGGCCATCCCAACGACATGAACGCCATGACGAAGGGATGCCTGGCGGGAACAGGCGTTTGTTTCATCTCGCATGAAGGCGAGGTTTATCCCTGCGGATATCTGCCCGCCATTGCCGGCGATCTGCGCAAGGAACGGTTTGCCGACATCTGGAATGACGCACACGTATTTAACCAGCTGCGCGACACGAATAACCTAAAGGGAAAGTGTGGCTGCTGCGAGTTCCGCAACGTTTGCATGGGATGCCGCGCGCGCGCGTTCGCGGCCACCGGAGATTATCTCGATCCAGAGCCGTTCTGCGTGTACGAGCCAAAGTCGGAGCACCTGCGCGCCAAGGTTATGGAGCGCGAAAAGAGTTAGCGGAATTGTGTAGCGGCGGACGCCTTCATTCGCCCGGCAGCACATGTCATAAATCGATCAGCACGTCCTCGCCCTCAATCTTAACCGGATACACAGCAACCTTCGCGCCGGGAGCTTGCGCCTGTCCAGTCTTTGGGTCCCAGTCCCAGCCATGCCAGGGACAGATGACTTTTCCCTGTTCGATGATGCCCGCGCCAAGCGGGCCTCCTCGGTGGAGACAAATGTTATCCATTGCGTGAATTTCTCCGTTCACGTTCGCCACGCAAATCAGCTTGCCGCCACAGGGCAGTTCTTTGGCTTCATTGACGGCGGGAAGATCGGATATGGAAGCTAGTTTGATGAACGGCATTTATTTTGCTCGCTGGGCAAGTGCAAAATGTAGCGCTAAGCGATCCTTCGACTTGCCCTCACCGCGGCAATCGCGGCCCGGACAGCACTCAGGATGACAACAGTACAAAGGGATAGGAGCGCTGCGCATGCTCGGGTTAACTGAGAGCTAACAGCTGAAAGCTATTTTGGCTGCATCGTCTGCGCGACCATCACCTGGCGCTTGAAATTTTCCATCATGCTTTCTTCCAGGCGCACTTCGGTGGGCTTCTTGGCTAGCGTCATGGTGTCGATTTTGTCTTGCAATTTGAGCAGCGAGTAGAACAGATTCTCGGGACGCGGCGGGCAGCCGAGGGTGTAGACATCGACCGGCACGATGCGGTCGACGCCCTGAAGCACGGCGTAAGTATTGAACGGGCCGCCAACCGACGAGCACGCTCCCATCGAGATTACCCACTTCGGCTCTGGCATCTGCTCGTAGATGCGCTTAACGATTGGCGCCATTTTTAACGTGACTGTGCCGGAGACGATCATCAGGTCGGCCTGGCGCGGACTGGGACGAAAGACTTCCGAACCGAAGCGCGCAATGTCGAAGCGCGCGGTGGAAGATGCGATCATCTCGATGGCGCAGCAGGCCAAGCCAAACGTCATCGGCCAGAGCGCGGACTTGCGCGCCCAGTTGAAGACGTAATCCACAGTCGAGATCATGAAGTTCTTTTCGAATTTGTTCTGCAACCAGCTCATGGCGCCTCTTGCGGCAATGGTCAAGCACTGCGCTATAGGATAACCAAAACATCATACGCCCGTGAGTGATGAAGGTCACAGGGAGCCGCAAGCCGATTCTGGGTGCCTTGGCAGCGGATAGCTCTTCCCTCTACCCTTCCGCAGAAGAACTCCCTCCGCTTGAGTTGGGGTGGCGCACTGCTATCAGCGCTGCGATAACTGCCTGTTTGCAGTGCAGCTTTCGTCTCTTGAATCCGGTCTGACGCCCGGAAGATACCTTCAGCCGCCTGCTAAAGAAAATGACCGTTCATGCCGATCAGGTTTCTGTCGGGTGTGACTTTGGTATCTCAGCGCCAGCCGAATTTCTTGCCGAAAGAAGACTGTCCGGCTCAAACTTGAGACATGCCCAACGGAGGCTCCATGAAAAGGTGGTTATGGCTGCTGCTGGGCATAATGGCAGTCATTGTTGCGGTGGGGTATGCAAATCGGGAACGGCAAAGGCGAGCTAATTTCGCTGCGGTTACGACCGCCGTCGCGCCCGCGATTCATTTCGCGGCGCCGCCGGCTACGGCCGCCAAGTCCCATGTCAAGACACGCCCGGTCTACCAGTACAGTCTTGCGCCAGGAGGATTCCACTCGGTGCAGGAAATCCGCGCTGCGCTGCACGATCCGCTGCTGGCGAAGGCCTACGAGACTTTGGACTTCAACAAGCTGCACGCCCGCCGCTTAACAAAGGACACTTGTGCCTTCGTCCAGTCAAGGAAAAATGGCGCGATCTTCTGGACCAAGCGTTGCGTTCAGATTCATGCCGGCGAAATCATGTGGACCGATGGCAGCCACTCCCTGCTGGCACGATGCGGTAACCAGATTGCCTATACGCCGCAAGAACCCCAAATCGAACTCGAGGCGGCGGCGCTGAACGAAGTAATTGCAGACATCGCAGTTCCAGACATTCCAGACGAAGTGGATGCCTTGCAGGAGCAAGTCCCAGAGGCGCCTCTGGGGTCAGTAAACCAACCGGCGCCACCACCCCTCGCGCCGTACCCACTCCCGCCGCCCACCGTTCCCGGCGTGCCATCGAGGAAAATTGCAGTCTCCGCTGGCGACGACTGGATGGTGATTCTGATCGCTGCGGCCATCATCGCATTCGCGTTCTATCTGAAACGACGACGAGCCCTATTTCCTCCAGCCGGCCACTGCTAAAAGGGATCGCAAAACAGGAGGCTGCGCGGCACGTTTTACGGCAGTTTCCGACCCTTTTCGTGCCGTGCCTACACTAGCAACTTCCATTCACGGACTGTCCGCATACGCTGCCAGTAACTGAGCAACTGGTAGCCGAGTTGATGGTGATAGTTACATTCATTGTGCAGCTTCCGGATGGATTCGGACCGTAGGAAATACCGCCATTTGTCGTTGCCGTGATGGGAAAGTCCAGAGCGTCATTAGTGAAATTAAAGTCCGAAGTGAACGCAACGTCGGGATCGCCGTTAATCACAACACTATCCAATGCACACTTGTTAGGAGTGACTGTCAAAGTTGTGTCGATCGAACCGCTGCCATTGTTCAAGGTGCCATCGATGCTACCGGAAACGGAAACGGTTCCGCCCTGCGGGCAGCTTGCACTGCTATTAATGGTGCAATCGATCGACGATCCAATCGTACAGGGTGATGAATCCTCTGGACGGATACTAGACAGGGCTTCGGCCAGAGGCGAGTGAGTGGGGGATTTGGCCCAAGCGGAGCCGGAAAATGCATTGTTCAGAGCCTGTTCGACCGCCTGCACAAGCTCCTGGGAGACCGCCTGCGCTTGGGCTTGCGACATATTATTGCTGCTGCTCGTATGGCTGCTACCGCATCCCGTACATACCAATGCCAAAAGCGCGACCGCTATGCACGTGGGCACATAACTACCGATCCTAGACATAAATCCTCCGTAAAGTGTGGAACTTTTAATTCGCTTGGATCGCCCTGGGTGAGCATGCCGGTCGTTGATCTGAACACGTCCCAATTTGATGTTTTGCGCCTCTCTGGAATAATTTCAAGAGCTCCTTGGTTGCTAGGATCCCTCGGATTAGGCCGTCCGCACCCCGCCGCCAGACTCACCAATCCTCGCTTGCCGCGTCTAACCCTCGTCGGAGGCATCATGACAAAACAATTTGGAGTGCTAAATCTCCGGAACCTGGCTCTAGCGATGGTGACGATTTTTTCGATCACGGTTGCAGCATATGCCTGGCCGAGTTCAGAGCAGCAAGGGAGCGAACGCGAGGAATTTCACAAGGTCTATCCTCTCTCAGCGCAGGGCCGGGTTGAGATTGCGAATGTGAATGGACCGGTACATATCGCCGCGTGGGATCGTCCTGAGGTGAAAGTGGATGCGGTAAAAAGTGCGTGGAGCAAGGAACGCCTTGACGAAGCGCGGATTGAGGTAGAAGTGACTGGGGACAGAATCTCAATCCGCACGGAATATCCCGGCCACGACCGCACATTTAATTACGGTAGCGATGGAGAACATAATAACCCCGCGCGCGTGGAGTACACGATCACTGTGCCGCGGCAGGCGAATCTTGACGAGGTCAAACTGGTGAACGGGCGGCTCGACATTCAGGGCGTTGCCGGAGATGTACACGCTTCGTGCGTCAACGGACGGCTTGAGGCTCGGAACCTGCAGGGACGCTCCGAGCTGAGTACGGTGAATGGCTCACTGGAGGCGAGCATAGATCAGTTGCATTCCTCCGGCATCACGGTCTCGTCTGTCAACGGCAATGTGCAAGTAACGTTGCCCTCGGATACTAACGCGGAGATCAAAGCGAGCACGATGTCCGGAAGCATCTCCAACGATTTCGGCTTGCGAGCGACTCAGCACCAGTATGTTGGGCACAGCCTGCACGGGCAACTGGGCGGGGGCGGAGCGATGGTGAAGCTCTCAAACGTGAATGGCTCAATCGAGATCAACCATGCTGACGACGGACGGCCGTTAAGCGCAGCGCAGAATTTGGAAAAAGGCCGCGGGCGGGATAACGACGAAAACGATAATGATTGAGTGGCGGCATTCGGCCCGCTTGCTCTAGTAAATCGTGTATCCGGGCGCGGGATTGCGAATTTCTGGCTTGGACGCCATCAGCAACAACGCGCCTATCCTCTTAAAAGCCTTCAGATCATCGAGCGAGTGGAACGATGTGGTCTGGGAATTCTCGGGAGTGGGGGCGTCGTCGGGTATCTGCGCGTATTCGACGTCCTGGAAGGCGTGAGCCTTCAATAGCTGAACGTATTCGGCCGCGGAACGGACGTGCACGGGCACTTTCAGCTTCGGCACCCACTGTAGTGAATACTCGTTATCTCTATAAAGATTGATGAGGATGAAAAGGCGCCCGTGAGGAGCCATAACGCGGAATAGCTCGGCCAGGGCGCGATCCTGATCGGGATAGTAATAAAACGACTCCACCGACAGTACTTTGTCGAAGAAATTTTCCTCCCAGGGAATTTGCGCGGCCGAGCCCTGAACGAACATCACGTTCTCGAAATCGCGCGAGGCGGCGCGAGCGTGGCGAATCATCTCGTCGGCGATGTCGATACCGACCACCTGACCGAACCCCTGCGGGCCGTCGCCCACCAGGCGCGCGAGCAAGCGCGTGGCCCAACCCGATCCGCAACCGAGATCGAGCACGCGTTCGCCGGGCCGAAGGTCCATACGGCGCAGGGTTTTTTCCGTGATGTCGAGATGATGGTTCTCCATCTTCGGGCCTTCGCCCCGCTCGGCCCAGCGGTTGAATTCCTGCTGCAGGCGCTCGTCGGGAGATTGGGATTTTTCATTGGGCACAGGAAGGCCTCCAAGTCTCGGCTCGTAACCACTTCATTGTAAATGTCGATCTGGAGATCGGGGCCGAAACCCCATCGCGAACTGCCGGGAAAGCCTGAGTGATAAACCTCTTGACAGCATTATACCTTGTGATACATAGTATCTTGCGTGAAAGAGAACGATCCCCATGAACTGGAGCCGACGGATAAGTGGGAGGTTCAGCTCCGCAAGGGTTGTCTTGAGCTGGCGATCCTGGCGGCGCTCTGGGGCGGGAGGCTCTATGGACTGGAAATTCTGCGGCGGCTGGAAAGCAACTCAGATTTGATCCTATCGGAGGGAACGGTGTATCCCCTGCTCAGTCGCCTTAAGGCGCTCGGTCTGGTACGAAGCGAATGGGTGGAATCCGATGCCGGGCATCCCCGGAAGTATTACGCGCTAACAGCAGTTGGGAAAAAACGCGTACTTGAGATGAGGACGATCTGGACGAGGTTCTCTTCGAGCATGGACCAGCTACTTGCGCCGCTCGGGAAAGGGAAAGAATGACAGTTGGAGCTGCGCAGCAACAGAGGATTGACGGTTACCTGAATCGCGTACGCGCAGGGCTGCGAGGTCTTAGCTCCGACGAAATTCGCGAGATCGTCGAAGAGTTGCGCGGCCACATCCTCGACAAAGCGGCTGTCGCTGACGGCCTTTCGGATGCCGCCATTGATGTGGCGCTTGCGCAATTGGGCGATCCCGCGGAATTGGCTAGCCAGTATGTAACCGACGCCATGCTGGCAGAAGCCGAGATCAGCCGCTCACCAGTGAGCATTCTAACGAGCCTGTTTCGCTGGGGCAGTCTGAGCTTGGGCGGCTTTTTTGTGCTCCTCGTTTCGCTCGTCGGATACGGAATGGGAATAAGTTTTTTTCTCGTGGGTCTGCTGAAGCCGTTTCATCCAGACACGGCCGGATTATGGATTTGGCGCGCTAGCGGAGACGTTACTTATTCAGTGCGTATGGGATTCGGAGCGCCGCCAGTGGGAGCTAGAGAATTGCTTGGCTGGACGATCACTCCCATCGGCCTGTCGCTAGGTTTCGGGCTGGTAATGCTGACTACACACTTTTCGCTCTGGTGCCTGGGACGATATCGGCGCTCGCGGGCGTTGCCGCGGGGATAGTCTCGCGCCGCGAGTTCCCTGGAAACGACTAGGAAAAACTAGAAAAGTATGTCAATGAATGCAGCCACACACGGAGCCGACAATAACATCGCGGCCGTCCCTGCGCATCGAGGATTGTCGGGACGCGAGAGATGGGGTTCCTTCGCTGAATTGATAGTGGGCGGCGCAATTGTGATCGGGCACAACGTGTATCACGTGATTCCCAACGAGGTGCCGATTCTGGTTGTACTTGGCTTGATTTCCATGCGTCTCCGCAATGGAAGCTGGACCGCGATGGGACTGGGCTGGCCAGTTTCCTGGCGGCGAACTGCCTTGTTTGCACTCGCCGTGGCAGCGGCCAGAATCCTGCTTGGCAACTTCGTGGTCGATCCCATCACGGCGCATTTCTGGCCGCCAGCAGTTGCTCCGAGTGGGATGAACGAGATCGCCAACCACGGGTGGGTCGCGCTGAAGTGGCTTGGGCTTATCTGGACATTCGCTGCGTTTGCGGAGGAAATTGGCTATCGGGGATATTTGATTACGCGGGCGGCGGAGGCGGGGGGAAGAACCAGAATAGCTTACTGGGGTGGGGTTGTAATCGTTTCCGTGCTCTTCGGCTACGGACACTACTATAAAGGGCCGGCGGGAATTGTCGATTCCGGGATGGCGGGTCTGTTGCTGGGAGCGGCCTATGTTTTGTCGGGGCGAAACTTGTGGGTCTGCATCCTGGCGCACGGATTCATCGATACCTTTGGAGTAGCGGCGGTTTTTTGGGGATGGGCAACATAAGCTGGGATCAGGAGATCGGGGCGGCGGAGCAATTATCTACGGGCAACCTTACCAGTGTCGTCCACCTCCAGGTGAATGTTCGGGTTAGACAGCGGCGATCGCTTGTAATTCGTCGAAAAAAGTTGGGTAGGAGACGCCGGCCGCATCGGCATTGAGGATTCGCGTTTCGCCTTCGGCGCGAAGGGCGGCGACGGCAAATGCCATCGCGATGCGGTGATCTCCAAAGGAATCGAGATCAGCGCCGCGGAGTTTTTGCCCGCCGGAAATAAGAAGGCCATCGGGACGTTCGTTCACGTGGGCTCCCATCTTGCGCAGGTTAGTGGCGACGGCTGTGATGCGGTCGGATTCCTTCACGCGCAGCTCCTTGCCATCGCGAACTTCCAATCCATTTTCTGTGTAGGGCGCGGCGGCGGCGAGCACGGGAATTTCATCGATCAGAGCAGCGGTGTCAGCGCCAGCGATCGTTCCGCCTTTCCACGACGCGCCGCGGGCTTCAATCGCGCCGATCATTTCGCCATGGTGCTCCTCAATGTGCGCGATCGAGATCTTCAATCCCATTTGAACGAGGATGTCGAGCAGCCGGGCTCGTGTTGGATTCATCAGAATGCCGGGCAGCGAGACTTGGGAGCCGGGAAAAAGCGCTGCCGCACATAAGAAGAAAGCAGCGCTAGAGAGATCGCCGGGAACGTGCGCCTCAATCCCGGTGAGCGACTGGCCTCCATGGATGCGAGCAACGTGGCCTTGGCGCTCTACCTCTGCACCGAAAGCCTGGAGCGCAAGTTCGCCATGATCGCGTGTGCGAATGGGCTCTTCGACAATGGTTTCTCCATCGGCAAACAGGCCGGCAAAAAGCACGCAGGATTTCACCTGGGCGCTGGCGACCTCGGGTTTGTAGTGAATGGCGCGGAGCCTGCCGCCGTGAATTTTAAGTGGAGGACGACCGGCAGCGGACGACGTTATGTTCGCTCCCATTTCGGAGAGCGGTTTGATGATGCGCGCCATCGGCCGATGGGATAGCGATTCGTCGCCGAATAATTCGCTCGCAAATGGCTGGCCGGCAAGAATGCCCGAGAGCATGCGCATGGTGGAACCGGAATTGCCGCAATCGAGTGGCGCCGCGGGAGCTTTGAGCTGGGAGCCAATTCCGGTCATTTCGATCGCGTTATCGTCGGCACGGCGCCAGGTGGCCCCGAGATCGCGCATGCAGTTCAGCGTGCTGGCGCAGTCGCGGGCCGCGGAGAAGTTATGGAAACGGCTGGTACCTCGTGCAATAGCGGCAAGCATGGCGTAGCGGTGGGAGATGGACTTGTCTCCGGGAATGCGCACCAGGCCGCGGACCGTGGCTGCGGGATGCACGATCGCAGTCGTATCGTTAGGCATAAGCACTTAATAGTAAAGCAGGCTTAATCGGCAGCAGCGCGGAAAGAACACGAGATTCCAAACCACCGGTTACAAAGGGCATCCAAATTACGAATGTGTCCGGAAGGAACGAGCGAAGATCGTGATAAAAACAGGCAGCGAGGACCGCGGGGCTTTAAACCATGTGGTTAAAGTCCGCCGACTCGGATACTGGCTCGCGACATCGAGGATGGTAGAGTTGGAAGGTTCATGGTCTTGCCACTAAAACTCCAGGTTATCATTCTCGCGTTGGCAGGCCTGAATTGGACGGCGGTCTCCGTGTCGCAGATTGCGCCTGCTCAGCCGTCAAGTACACACGAACAGCGACCGGCTACGCCCTCACCGCCTCCAGCCCCAAATGAGGCATCACCCGGTAGTATCAACGGAACGGTGCTGGACCAGAGTGGCGCGGCGGTTTCGGGAGCCAAGGTGAAGCTGACCGGCAAGGATCAAATCTTAAGTCCGGAAACGACATCCGGCTCCGACGGCCAGTACTTTTTCTCAAGCGTTGCTGCGGGGCCATTTCAGCTGACGATTACCTCTTCGGGCTTCGCGCCGCAAACCGTCTCAGGGAGCCTGGCGGCGGGCGAAGTGAAGACCATGCCCCCAATCGCGCTCGCCGTCGCCGACACATTTACAGAGATCGACGTAGGAAACACGCAGGTCGAAGTGGCGGAGCAGCAGATCAAGGTGGAAGAAAAACAACGCATTCTCGGGGCGATTCCGAATTTTTATGTAAGCTACATTCCTGATGCCGTCGCGCTTACGACAAAACAAAAATACAAACTCGCCTTTCGAACCATGGTAGATCCTTTCACCTTCGGAATTGCCGCAGCGGTTGCGGGAATCGAGCAGGGACAGAATCACTTTGCAGAATATGGACCGGGCGCTGAGGGTTATGGAAAGCGCTTCGGCGCAAGCTTAGCCGATGGAACTACCGGCACGCTTCTTGCGGGTGCGGTATTTCCCTCGCTGCTCAAGCAGGATCCGCGTTATTTCTACAAGGGCACCGGAAGCAGGACTTCGCGGGCGCTCTACGCGATTGCAAATTCGGTGATCTGCAAGGGGGATAATCGGCGTTGGCAGGTCAACTATTCGAACATCCTGGGGAACCTCGCCGCTGGGGGTATTTCGAATCTGTATTATCCGGAGCAGGATCGCAGCGGGGCGGGTTTGACCTTCGAGAATGCCGCCATTGGAATTGGCGCAACCGCAATCGGCAATCTGTTTCAGGAGTTTTTCATCAAGAAGTTAACGCCGAAGGCTTCCAAACAAACGGCGCAGCCATGAAATATCAAGCCGCATCTACCGGCCACCGCCCGGAGTGGCCGCGTCAAGAATTTCCTTTGGCACTTCGCGAAGCGTGACGCAGAACTCGAACCTCGGTGTTTCCGTTCCGCGGCCCCAGCGGTTTACCTCCCAGTGCGCGCGAATCCCTTTGATCTCAGGCTTTGACGAAAGATCGACGAGTAGAGGGGTTTCTCCGCAATAGAACTTTTGCGGAAAAGCCGCGAGCGGCTTCGGATCGAACATTGCGCCATCGGCTGAGCCCAGAATACTGACGTCGATCGCCTCCTGCTCAATGATGTCGGTGATGCCGAGATTAAGCAGGAACACGCGCGTGGACGCGGCGCCTAGGGCTACCGGGGGGCCATCTCCCTTCGCGGTGGCAACCGTGGCTTCGGGGACAAGGAATGCTTCCATCATAACCGGGCGATTTTAGCAGAGCGAACCACGCAGAGGTAGGAGGGGCGTCACGGCTTGCGAAGAGCTCGGCCTTCGCTAATCGCCGCTGTTCGATGGTTGCCCGGCACAGGGCATGCTCAGCCTTCTTTCATCCGGCGACAGGCTGCTGTGGCTGGCCGACTGGCGCCGGCAGCGATAACGGCTCCTCGGGCATAACGATCCAGGCGATCACATAGGCGATCACGCCCGGAAGCAATCCGGCGGCCAGGGTAACAAAAACCCACAGGATGCGAACCATGGTCACGTCAAGATCGAGATGATGGGCAACTCCGGCACATACACCCGCGATTTTGCGGTCGAAGCGCGGACGGATTAAACGTGTGGGATGTGCGTGCCCCACGCTGTGTCCGCAATGTGAGCAAAAACGAGAGTCGTCTGGGATAACTTGGCCGCATGCATTGCAATACATGGTCGCCTCCCCTGTTAATAACATTATACGAAGAGAAGAAGTGATATGTTTCCGGAATTGTCGGACGAGCCGACGCTGGAAACTGAGAGCTTAAATAGATCCCGGCCTACTCCCGGTAGGCCTCGGTCATCCTCATGCGAGCTTTATCCGCATCAGGGCTACCTTGGTTGACCGCGACTGCCGCCTGATAGCGCTTCAACGCGAGGTCGCGCTTTTGTAGCTGGTCATACATTTCACCTGCGCCTAATTCAGCTTTTTGCAGGAATTCGGGATCGGGATTCGCGACTTCACCAACCTCATCGTAAGCCCCGGCGGCAGCGGAGTACTTCCTTTCGCTGCGAAGCAGATCTCCGAGGCTAAGCGCGGCCAATTCGTAGTGCAGACTGCCAAACTTCCCTTCGCGCCCTTCCTGCCAAACCCGCCGGTACTGTTCCTCGGCAAGATCGGTCTTGCCGCTGATCCGTAGAAGATTGCCCTGTTCGAGCGGCAGAAGATAATTTCGTGGGAATCTGGGAGCGAGCGCATTGGCGATTTCCAGAGCATCGGCGTAGCGATGTTCGCGCCGGAGAAAGACAAGCAGGACCATGCCAGCGTCGACGCTCGTTTCACCGTTTGAGTGGTAGGCGTCGTAGAGATACTGAATTCCCTTTTGCTTATCGCCACTCAATCCAACAAGTGCCACTGCCATTTTGACGGTGAAAGACAGGCTGCCCATCACGTAATTGTGGGCGCCGACCACAAGCTTTGCGTCCGTGTAATGAGGGTCAAGTTCCAACACGCGTTCGTGATCGTGGCGCGCTCCCACCGCATTCCTAAGCGAGGAAAACCATGCGCGCTCGATGAGGGCGGTGTAGAGCGCGAACTGGGCGCGGGTGACACCACGAGCATAGAGGGCGTCAATATTATCGGGATCGCGGGCCAGCACCGTATTTTCGAGTTTTTCCGCCTGCGCAATCAGGCCCTTGATGCGTTCTTTCTGAGCCGGATCAGCCGGACGGTGGGCTGTCCCTATGAAGCTATCATTCGAATACTCACCCGTGTTAATAGCGCCCATGATGTACAACTGGCGAATCAGCGTTGCTGAGAGCAGGTGGTTGATGGCAAAAGGCTCGCTGGGGTGGCGGGCGGCAATTTTTTCAAAATCTTCAATCGCGGCATCGTGATCGAGATTGTAGTAGTGATCGACTGCGGCGGCGTTCAGCGGATCAGCAGGCCGAATCGAGATTGACGGCATCGGACTGGCCGCATGCCCGATGCCAAGGGAGCCCCCGCCAAATACAATTAACAGGGCAATGCCCGCCGCTACGGCGGCGGATAAAACCAACCGAAATCGAGCAGGGACGGCAGCCAAGCAAAATCAGTGTACCCGATCACGCGGCTGCCAGCTTTTGGCCGCCACTCTTTAGGGCAAAGCGGGGTAACTCTTTACACGTGAACCAAGTCTGGTACGTCCCCGGACAGGGCAACTCGGGCATCATGGGATGGAATTTCGCCGATGATCGCGTAATTCTTGCCAGCCCGACGGCTCCCTCCCCATTAGGAGAAGCCCTAACTGCTGTCTTTGTGACTCGTGGATTTGGTTATTCGCGTGCGATTAACAAGGTTCTCAGAAAGAGACTGTTCTTCTATGGCTGAAATGGTAAACCCGGTGCGTCATGAGTTCTGGCGGCCTCCCGCTCCCGCGGCGATGGCTGGCCAGGAACGAGCTGAAGCCTGTACGGACTGCCAGACCGAGTTTATTGTCGGCTCGCGTTTCTGCCATTGCTGCGGCGCCAGCCGTCCAACCGCTCAGCGGGTTGCAACCGAAATCGCCGGCATCAACGAATTCAACGCTCTTGGCAAGCGCCTTGGCCTTACAACGCCCTCCCTCATTGCATTTCTATTCGGTGCGTTTTGCCTGGTAGCAGCCCTCAGCGTCGGGGTGCTTTTTACTCCGCACACCACGCTCGACTGGCAGGCAGTCCAGCTGTGGCGGATTGAGTGGTTGCTGGCCGGAATCGCAGGCTTTGCAGCGGGCTTGTTGTTGAAGAAGGCTTGTTAAGCTCGGACGCCCTCCCCTGGAATTCATAGCATCTAATGCATCTTTAATATCCTCCCAGATATCAACCCAGCGTCACCTGCGTGCGGGAGCATGTTCGGCTTCTGAGACGATATTCGTCGGCCGGCGACGCTGGCTCATACGGTAAAGGTGGTTGAGTGGCCCAGCCCCATGGCCCAGCGGCTGCGCGTTGGTGATTGCGGCCGAGACATATGCCTTCGAAAGCAAAACTGCCTCCGGAAGGCCTCGTCCATGGGCAAGGTGACAAGCCAGCGCGGTTGAGAACGCGCAGCCGGTGCCGTGAGTAGAGGTTGACCTCTGGCGCTCGGCTTTGAAAACCTCTTGTTCGATCCCCCGGGCAGTCGTAAAGCTGAGCAGATCGATCGCCTTGTCGAGATGGCCTCCCGTAATAACCACGTTGGCTGCGCCCATGGCATGCAGTTGGCGAGCGGCCGCGCGCATGGTTTGAATCGAGTCGGCAGGGGATATGGTGTTGCCCGGCTGCACGGGCAATCCCACAGGCGAAGCCGCCGGCGGCGCACCTGTGGTGCCCACAGAACCCAAGTGGGCGCGGCTGAGCACGGCCGCCTCATCCAGATTGGGAGTAACCAATTCCGAGAGCGGAAGCAGCCTCTCGATCAAGATCCTCATCCCGCCCGGATCGATCAAATCGGCTCCCGATGTCGACTGGAGGATCGGGTCGAGCACAACGTGGGGCAGCCGGGCTCCGGAGAGAAAATCGGCCACGGCGAGAGCGATTGCCTCATTGGCGAGCATTCCAATGTGCACGGCATCGATGGCAAAGTCGGAGGCTAGTTCGGCGAGCGTCTCGGCGATTACCTCGGGGTTAACTCCATCAACCCGTCGAACCCCTTTGGTGGATTGGACCGTCAGCGCGGTTGCGCAGGCTATCCCATAACAATCGTGGGCAGCTATGACCTTGATATCGGCGGTGATACCAGCCCCAGAGGAGGGATCGAAACCGGCGATTGTAAGAATGACCGGGTGGGCGAAAGCCATGGGAGTCACTGTAACCGAAAAGCAGGTTGCGGGCGAAACAGTGTTTAGCGCCGTTGGTCAAAGGCGAAGTTGCTACGGGTACAATCAGGAACACTTTTTTAAATTACTGGAAAGTTACTAGAAACAAGCATTAAACTATTGATTATAATAGTCTTAGTCCACTTTACCCCCTAAGCGTAAGATTACAATAGCCTTTCAAGAATCTTCAGTAGCCAACCGGTCCGTATGTTTACATAATTGTAAACAGTCAGACGCAACTTATTTCAATGACATACAAGGATAATCTAGGTTTTCCACAGCTATACGTCGATTGATATTTACTATTTAGTTAATCAGGTAATTGGTTTTTTTGATTGACACCCCCGAAGCGAACACCTAGCATAGGCAGATCGTCTAAAAAGGAGATTAGGACCAGCAACCGACTTTCAAGTGGGAGGTAACTGAATGCGACGACGTTTCGCCGAAGGCCTGGCGTTAGTTTTATCAATCGCCAGTCTGGGGGCCGGAGCCGCATCCGGGCCAAGCAGCCTGGAAGCCGCCAAGGTCATACAGCCGCCGGTAGTTTCCGGTGGCAGCATCACCGCCAAGAAGCAAAAGAAGTCCCTGCCGTATGAGGTAGGCACGGCATCGTGGTATGGGGACTATTTCCAAGGCAAACAGACTGCCAGCGGTGAGCCCTACGACATGCACGACTTTACAGCCGCACATCCTACCCTACCTTTGGGAACCTTCGTGAAGATCACGAACCTTAGGAATGGGAGGGCGGTGGTGGTTCGGATCAACGACCGCGGACCCGTGGTCGATGGCCGTATCATCGATCTTTCCTACAATGCCGCGCGAGCTTTGGGCTTCAAAGAGCGCGGTTTGCAGAAGGTGCGAGTGGACCTTTACCAGCCCACCACCCTGGCCCGTCTGCAACCTGTAGCCAGCCTCAATTAAAACCGATACACTCAGCAACGATGGAACCGCACGAGCGTCTCATCGTTGCCTTGGATGTATCCACGGCGACGGCCGCCCGGAAGATCGTGGCGGCCGTCGGCGACTCCACCTCTGCCTACAAAGTGGGCATGCAGCTTTATACCGCCGAAGGCCCGGAGATGGTGCGCGAACTGGTGGCTGCGGGCCGCCATGTTTTCCTTGACCTCAAATACCACGACATTCCGAATACGGTTGGGGCGGCTGTGCATGAGGCGGCGAAGCTGGGCGTGAGCATGCTCACGGTTCATGCTGGCGGCGGCGGGAAAATGCTGCGAGCAGCGGCGGAATCCGCGCTGGCCGTGAATCCGGATCTGCTTGTGCTGGGCGTAACTGTTCTAACCAGTCTTGATGAAACCGACCTGGGAATGTTGGGATTGCGCGGCGGAGTCAATGAGCAGGTCTTACGTCTGGCCGCGCTGGCGCTGACGAATGGATGCAAGGGAGTAGTCGCGTCGGCGCATGAATGCTCCGCGCTGCGCCAGGAATTTGGACCCGACTTTACGATCGTGACCCCGGGTGTGCGCCCTGCCGGAAGCGGGCACGACGATCAGGCGCGAGTGGTAACGCCGGCAGAAGCTATCGCAGCGGGTGCGAACTACATTGTGGTGGGCCGTCCGATCACGGAAGCCCGCGATCCAGCCGCCGAAGCACGGGCGATTCTCGGACAGCTAGCCGCCTAGTTCACTCTTTCGTGAGAACTTTAACCGACGTGTGTTTCTAAATTGATTTCCTGCGGTCTTTTCTGTATTTCCATTCAGAGCTGTTATTTAGTTCGGCATCCCCTAGGAATCCCCCTGACATCCCAGTGCAGCCTACTAGCTGGCTTATGGACGCCAGAAGCAAGTATCCATGCTTAGGCCAGGAGAAAAGACTATGAACTGGATGAGAATTGCCTGCTCCCTTGTTCTTTGTACACTTTTCACCGCCGTTGCCACGCAGCGCGCGCACGGGTCCCTCTTGACACAGGAAGAGCCAAAGGCGGGCCATGAGTCCGCGCCGGAAATGCAACAGCCTGAGCAAAAGCCGGAGACGCCCGCAGCCAAGCCGGAACAGCAACCGGACAAGCAGGAAACCGCGAAACCCGAACAGCAGCAGAAGGACGAGACGAAAGACCAGACGACACAGGATCAGACAAAAGACCAGACCCAGGATCAGAGTAAAGACCAGAACAAGAATCTGACCAAGGAGCAGAAGAAGGAACAGAAGAAACAACAGAAACAGAATAAAGATCAGAGCAAAGTAAATAACAACAACTCAGAAAAAACCAACGCGGCGACCGGCAGCAATCAGGAGAGAACTAACGCAGCCGCCGGCAACACCAATATGCAGGGCAAGATGCAGGGCAAGGGCGGACACATTCCGGATGACAAGTTCCGCGCGAATTTTGGCAAGGGCCACACCTTCGTCGTTAATCATCCGGTCATCGTGAATAACCAGCCGACGTTTCAGTATGGCGGATACACGTTCATTATGGCGCAACCCTGGCCCATGGGCTGGGCTTATACGGACGACTGTTACATCGACTACATCGATGGCGAATACTTCCTGTTCGACCTGCTGCATCCAGGAGTGCAGATTGAAATATTCGTCAATGGCTAAGGTGGCCAAACACCGCGGCTGACGCGACATTGGGGCATTGAATCACGAATTCTCGAAGGCCTTGCGTTCTCTGAAAAGAGATTTACGCAGTGACTTCGAGATGCCGGTGATTCAAGCCCCAATCCAAATTCTTAAGAGTCTTGTTGGATTACTTCCCTCGATTGGCGAACGATTGCAAGCGGGCGGGGCCTAGAGCTTTTCAAAAAATTCGCAGGCCGAGCAGGAAATAAAAATGCCGCCGGGGACGTTGCGCTCGCGGTCCTTCACGCGCTTGACGATGCGCGTATCCTTGCCGCACTTTGGGCAAGCGGTTGACTTGGTGGTATCCATGACTTTTTTACGGTCGGCGGTTTTTGCGATCTTCATTACAGTTTCTCCTGACAGGAATGTGCCGCCGGCTAAGCGCCGCGGTTCTACCTGGTAATTAGGGAGTATCGAGAATGCCGGTCTCGTTTTGCAATGAGTCCGGCGGGATCAACACACGTGGAAGCGGTGCAGCGTTACTCGCCTTATGCATTCTACACGATCCAATGGGAGTTGCAGTGGCTGCGTGGCAGTCGCAGGGCTAGAAAAACACATTTACGCGGCGGGGAAAACTGGCGCACTTTCAAAACAGAATCAGACGGAACCGATCCTGCAAGAATCGGTGTCGGACGACAATTTGCAAAATAAAATGTCTACTTTAGTGGAGCATACGAAGGTGGACTTTTAGAGGGGTACGAAAGTAGACAAAAAGGCCCAATAATTTCGTAGGTGTTTTAGTGGTTCCATGACATTCTATTGTATGGATCACGGGAGGGCGATGGTTTCCCGTGGGCTCTTCCTTTTCTTCTCTTTGTTCACTCTTAATCTCAGGGTTGCTCCCGACGTCTCCGTTTAGTGGAAAATTATGTTTGTCGGCGCCGTCCGAATGAGAGGGCGGAGGTAGAGTACCCTCAGTCTGAAAACCCGTTCGCAAAGAGCCGCGAAAGATGGACGGCGATGCTGCGCGTGCCATTTTGATTTTGTTGTGGACGCGTGATCCAACCCACTTGGCGCCGGCATTTTCGACTCCCGCCCTTCGCTTCGCGATAGGACGGGCCACCCGCCTACAACCCAAGATGTATGCAGTTGTCGAATCCCACGTTTCGAAAACCGCGAAACGTGGGGCACCCGGCCGCTGGCCTGAGTGATCACGTTTGGAGCCTTGAGGAAATCGTCCAGATGGCTGACAATTACATGCCGAAAACTAGCAAGCGCGGGCCTTACAAGAAAAGTAGAGAGGTGTAGGGATGCATGGGCAAAAGAAAAGGCGCAAGCGGTCGCTGGAAGGTTTGATTACAGTCGATAGAATTCTCTTTATGTGGCGATTGCTTAATGAGCCGCTGTGGTCCTCTGAGGATGGTTATATAGGGCTTCGCATTTCCGTACAAACGGAAGATGGTCGCCATCGAGAACTTATTGTTGAGTACCCATTTCCCAAGAAGTTTACCGGAGTTGGATTACCACAACTCCCTCAGCGCCCCAAATTATCCGAGAAAGCAATCGAGACTGGCATCCGCCAAGCTATCGCGGCGGGATGGGAGCCAGATTCCCGAGGGAAAACATTCCATTTCGTTGTGCCTGAAAATTCAAACTGAGGCACTACCCGTGATCCAACCCACTTGGCGCCGGCATTTTCGACTCCCGCCCTTCGCTTCGCGATAGGACGGGCCACCCGCCAAAACTGTTGTGACTCGCAGCCTTGCAACGATCCCTGCGGCTCGCGAAACTCCCGACAGGGCCCGTGGTGCAACGGGTAGCACAGCTCTCTGTCAAAGTTGAGGCGCTTCGCAGGAGTGAGCGAAGCGGGAGCCTGCAGCCGAAATCCCGAGCGAAGCGAGAGACCAGCGGGTTCGAATCCCGCCGGGTCCATTCTCCCATCTGTGGAGAAGATCTATACGGGGAGAGAACGCAGAGATAATCTCCCCCAGTAACTTGACATTTGTTTCCACCACCGCGAATACTGAAGCTGACAGAGAGCTACGCCACCTTCCTAGTTCCTAATGACCCCGGATATCCGGGGTCATTTGCGTTATTCCTCTCTCCCAAGCCTGGGAAAAATGCGGATTGTCCGGTCACTGTTTCAAGTAGCGAAGCGCGACACATCCTGATGCAAAAATCTTTGACTCAACGAGTTTTAGTTGTAATCTCTCCGGCAGGCTGACGCTTTCCATCAGCCGTCTGCCTTCTCCAACGATGGTTGGCATAACGACAAAATGGTATTCGTCGACCAGGCCGAGCTTTATGAGCTGTGAAGGAAGATCCACGCCACCGGTCAGGATATTTTTGCCTGGTTCTTGCTTCAGTTTAAGGATTTCGTCGCGAAGGTTGGTACGAACGATTCTCGTATTTTCGTCTTCAGCGCTGGCCAGCTCCAAAGTTCGTGAAAAAACGATCTTCTTCTTCGAGACAAAGGTTTGAGCAAATTCGATATCCGCTTTTGTCTCGGACTGGCCTTTTGCGATATCAGGCCAATAAGGAACCATCAATTGATAGGTTTTACGCCCATAGACGAGCAGGTCAAGATCTCGCAAGAGGTGGGTGTAATGTTCAAGTACGTCGTCATCAGGAGGAGGGTTGAATTTGGTATGGTCGCAGCAGCCATCCAGGGAAAGGTTGATTGCGTAGATTACATTTCTCATTGGATTGTCGGATTGTCCCGATGCGCGCGTATTGTAGCAGCGCTTGTGCGCCCTTAACACAGTCCGAAAACGAATAGGAGATGCCAATGTCCACATCGAAGAACAGCGTACAGATCGAACAGAAGAGCTATGAGATGCCGCCGCGCGAGGGGATCAGCATCGCGCAATTTCTTACGGTCGCAGACATTGAGCGGTCGGCTCGCTACTACGAGAAGGTCTTCGGCGCTCGCATTCTGACCCTGGGTGACGGCAACGCGCCGGCGTACCTTCTGCTGGCGAATATCTGGATGATTCTGAATGTTGGAGGCGGGCCGACTCCCGATAAGCCGACGGTGACGCTCAGCGTCCCGGACCCGAATCACATCAACAGCTTTATGAATTTCCGGGTTGCGGATATTCAGGCGTGCTACGAGTTATGGAAGAGCCGGGGAGCGGAATTCATCACGCCGCCGATCCCCAAGTATGGCGAGATACGCTGCTACATCCGCGATCCTGACGGATACATTATTGAAGTCGGACAGAGCACGGACCTGACTTACGGGTAGTCGAAAGCCCAGTCGAATAAGCAGCGCAACGAATGGGATTAAAGGCCTGGTGCCCAGTCTAGAGCACGCCATTAGCCAAGATGTAGGGGCGGGGGCGACCCGGATGGCGACCCAAATCCCAATGGCGACCCTAGTAAAGCGAGGAAATTGGGATAAAAACGGGCCAAAACAGCAAAAAACGCTTCCCTAGGGCGGGGGCGGACTCTAAACTAGGGGACGGCCTGTTTTAGGCCAGGTTCTCCTGGGGGTTCTGTGCGCGTTCTGGTAACGACAGACACGTTCAGCGGCGTGTGGACTCACGCCCGTGAACTGGTGACTGGACTGGTCACTCACGGCTCGCAAGTCACGCTGGTGAGCTTCGGCGAGATTCCCATGCCGGACCAGACTGCCTGGATGCAGAACCTGCACGGGCTGGAATATCATCCCACCGCATTTCGGCTGGATTGGATGGAAGAGGGCGAAGAGGACTTCGACGCGGCACAGGAATATTTGTGCGAGATTATCAGCGACACGCGGCCCGATGTTCTCCATTTGAATCAGCTCAGTTTTGGGGCTCTGCCGGTGGCGATTCCGCGCGTGGTTGCGGCTCATGGCGATGTGATTACGTGGTGGCTGACGATCCATGGGAAAGAGCCTGCGCCGTCGGTGTGGCTGGATTGGTATCGCGA
This sequence comes from Terriglobales bacterium, assembly GCA_049589875.1. Taxonomy (GTDB): domain Bacteria; phylum Acidobacteriota; class Terriglobia; order Terriglobales; family Acidobacteriaceae; genus Acidiflorens. Next base: position 130,145 of record JBAWBR010000059.1, on the reverse strand, counting down.
GACGGTTGTGGCTGGATTGAAGCGGGCCGATGCCGTAGTGATGACCACGAACTGGATGCATGAGATGATGCGCTTCGCCTATGGCGAGGTGTTTGCGGGACATGTGATTGCTCCGGGACGGAATCCGATTTACTTCAATCCGTTCGTGACGAAAGAAGAGTCGGTGCTGGCGATTGGGCGGCTGTGGGACACGGGCAAACAGGTTTCACTGCTGACGCAGCATTCGCATAGGCTTCCGGTGTGCATTGTGGGAGCGGATAATCCGATTCCGGTGCCGACGCTGCCGATTCGCGCGGATGTGCGGGTATCGACGGGCGAGCATGAAGTATCGGTGAAGGGGGCGCAGACGGAATCGCAACTGCGCAATCTTTATAGCAAGTCAACGGTATTTGCGGCGACGTCGCGGTACGATCCAACGGGGCTGGCATCAGTGGAAGCGGCGTTTTCGCGGTGCGCGCTGGTGGCGAACGATATGCCTGTGTATCGCGAGCTGTGGGGCGACGCGGCGTTGTATTTCGAGCGCAACAACGGAGAGAGCCTGGCGGAAGTGCTCGAGCAACTGGACCAGGATCGGGAGATGACGCGCCTGTATGGCACTCGGGCCTACAATCGCGCGCGGGAACGGTTTACGGCGCGGCGGATGGTGGATGACTATCTACATCTTTACCGGCGGCTGAGAGGATCGAAGAGCTCGGCGGCGTAGGGCGCGCCGACGCGGGACATTTGCGGGAAGTATATGCCGAGGGGATCCCATGGATCCAAGGTCGTTCGCGCACACTGTTGCCGAAGTGCAATAACTCTGCCGCCCACCCTTCGCGAAAAAGCCGCGAAAGGATGGGGCACCCACCTTCGTGAGTCTGTTCGCGCAAGGCTCGGTCGCACGGCGGGAAGATTTCATTTGAGGCACGGACTGCGTCATAGGACAAGCCCATCGTGCCAGCAGTCTGCCTCCCACCCTTCGCGAAAAAGCCGCGAAAGGATGGGGCACCCACTTTCATGAATCTGTTCGCGGAAGGCTGGGTCGCCCGGCGGGAAGATTTCATTTCACGCACGGACTGCGTCAAAGGAAAAGCCCATCGTGCCAGCAGTCTGCTGCCCACCCTTCGCGAAAAAGCCGCGAAAGGATGGGGCACCCACTTTCGTAATTCTGCTGGCGGAAGGCTGGGTCGCCCGGCGGGAAGATTTCATTTCAGGCACGGACTGCGTCAAAGGAAAAGCCCATCGTGCCAGCAGTCTGCCTCCCACCTTCGCGAAAAGCCGCGAAAGGATGGGGCACCCGCTTTGGTGAGTCTGTTAGCGGACGCTTATTTGCTGCCGCTGGGCCACGCGTTAAAGAGGCTGGTGGCGTTTACAGAGCCTAGTCCGGTGGCCAGGTCGTAACCTACGGTTGCTGGGTAGGCTGGCGCGCTTTCCGATGTGGAGGTCGAAAGCTCGCCGATGATTTTGCTGGCGTTGCCGTAGCAATCGTACGATTTTCCTTTCCAGTTTTGGCCGCAGGGAATGTCCATGTCTCCGGCGGTGACATCATTAAAGATGCAGGATGGAGCGGGCAGCTTGCCGGTGGTTTGACTGGCGTTGCAGACCTTCGTTCCCTGCTTTGTGAATTGGCTGGCGGCCAGCGCATAGTAGACGTAGTTGGCGTCTCCCTGGCGGCCATATTTTTGATCGATCAAGGCCTGGATTCCAGCCATGGCGGGTGAGGCAAACGATGTGCCGCCTCCGCCGAGGAGCAGCGCGTCGTTCTGCGCGCTGCAGGCAGCGCCGCCTTCTTCCTTATCCGACATGCATTCGACGAGGAAGCTTCCCCAGACGCCATCGGCGGCGAAGAGCGCGAGGTCGGGCTGATCGCGGAGGCCGTCGTTGGGAATGCCGGGAACTCCGGTCTGCCATGAAGGTTTGGGATTGCCCTTGCAGGTGCCGCTGACTACGCCGGGAATAGAGGGGGCGCCGGTGAAGCAGGTACTGGGGCCGCCGCTGCCGCCGACGGAATATTTGAGCTGTTTGCCCACTTCCGAGTTACAGAATCCGGAGGGACCATAGGATTGTGTGTAACTGCCGAAGACGGGGTCGCTATAGATGAGCTGGCTGGTGCAACCGTCGTTCCAGGGAATTTCTGGAATGTAGGAAATCGCGGACTGCTTGGTGGTGGGATTGTTGGTGGCGGTCCAGTAGTCACTGACGGGGATGTTATGGGCATCGGAGTTGTACTGGGCCATGAAATCGGTGCCGCCGATATCGACGGCATAGGCGGAGGCGGTATTGTCGCCGCTGTTGATGCCGAGGTGAGAGAGATAGCCCTCGACGGGGGAGCATTCGTCGGCGCCGGTGTCTCCCTGCGCGATGAAGAAAGTGGTGCCGAGCGCGGTGGCGATCTGAGCCTCGCGATTTTCGAGGGCCAACTCGGCCTGGCCGGTGATGGTCTCGCAGAGGCCGTAACTATCGGAGATGATGTCGGGCGGGGCGAGGTCAAGAAGATTCAGAATGGCAAGATCGAGTCCGGAAACGGTTTTGGAATTGCCGCAGGCGGAAAGCTCGATGTTGGCATCGGGAGCGGCGGCGCTGGCCCATTCGACATCGAGGGCAGCCTCAATCTCAGCGCCATTTTGACCGGGGTTGGAGCAGTTGGGATAAATCTGCTTGAAGTTGCCGGCGGTGAAATCTTTCAGGCCGAAGGTATCGCGGAAGTCGCTCCAGTCAGAGATGTGGGCGAGGTTGGAAACTTCCACGAGAGCGATGGTGACGCCTTTGCCGGTGAATCCACGCTTCCAGAGCGGCAGCACGTTGTAGATTGTGTCGAAGTCATAGGGGCTGACGGTGTGGTAGACCTCTCCGTCGTAGCGGACGTTGAAGTGTGGATTCCAGGTGTTGGTAGCGCGATTATAGGAAACCTGGCCGAGTTGTCTTGCGTGCGGATGGGGGAAGAAATCGTGCAGCGATGCAATGCCTTCAATGGCAGGCGCGAGGGCTGCGGGAATTTGGGGATCGCGAATGTTGGCGATATGTTTTTCGCCATTGGGCAGAACAAGATTGTGGATCTCGGTGTGGAAGGCGTCTGAGATTTGCGCGGCGGTGCCAGCGAAATCAATGACCAATCCATTTTGATAGACGCGATTGATGGTGAAGCCGTGCGATTCGAGCCAGCGCTGGATGGTTTCGCGATCCTGAGGAGCTGCGCCGAAACGCTCTCCGAGTTGCTGCGGCGTCAGCCAATGATGGAATTCGGGCGAGTTTTGGTTGTGCAGTTCGTCGATGAGAGTCTTGAGGCGGGCCTCGGATTCGGGCGCGGGCTTGAGCACGAGCAGGAGGTGATCGAAGGCCAGGTTGTTGGCGACCGGGCCACGATCATTCTGGGCGCCGAGCGCGGCGGCGGTGGTGTTGCCGGTGAGCGTGACCAGTTGGGATTCGTCGATTGCTGCGGCGATGACTGGAGCGGGGCTGGCGGCGGAGTTGGTTGCGAACGCGGCGCTTGCGCATAGGATGATGCAATTCGCGATGAGAAAAAGAGCGGAACGGCGCATAGGAAGAACCTCCGAGGGCGAGCGGGGCGAAACTGGTTGGGAGAACCTGGGCACTCGCAATCCGGCGATGCTAGCGGGTTTTGGCGAGATTGGTCAAGCTGAAAGAGCGGGTTGGTTGGAGAGGGCGTTCCGCCGGCGGCCGAAGAAGTAGCCGGGAAAGTCATTGGTGTGACTTCGCGTCCCGCAGCGGCTAAAGCCGCAATTCACACCCATCCCTTATCGCAGCGGTGAACCGCTGCGCCACCCAAAAGCCCTTATCGCACCGGTGAACCGCCGCGCCACCCAAAAGCCCTTATCGCAGCGGTGAACCGCTGCGCCACCCAAAAGCCCTTATCGCAGCGGTGAACCGCTGCGCCACCCAAAAGCCCTTATCGCAGCGGTGAATTGCTGCGCCACCCAAAAGCCTTTATCGCAGCGGTGAACCGCTGCGCCACCCAAAAGCCCTTATCGCAGCGATGAACCTGCGCCACTTCCGACGCGACGGGAGGCTCGGGGTTGCGAGTGGCAGCATGCTATACTTTTGGTTCATCTTTTCTGCACGAATAAGCAGACGGAGGACTGTATCGACAAGCGTTTTATCCGCATGAATGAGCGCATCCGCGCGCGCGAAGTGCGCGTGATCGGCGACGAGGGCGAACAGATAGGAATTCTGCCCCCTTTCGAAGCGCTCAAGATGGCCCGCGAGAAGAATCTCGACCTGGTGGAAATTTCCCCAACCGCGCAACCTCCGGTTTGCCGGATTATGGATTACGGGAAATTTCTTTATCAGAATGAAAAGCGCGAGCGCGAGGCCAAGAAGAAACAAAAAGTTATCACGGTAAAAGAAGTGAAGTTTCGTATCAACGTGGACGATCACGACTACGAAACGAAAAAGAATCACGTGCTGCGCTTCCTGGATGAAGGAGACAAGGTCAAGGCAACGATCTTCTTCCGCGGACGCGAGATGACGCGGCAGAGTTTAGGCCGCCAGATTCTGGAGCGGCTGATTAAGGATGTGGAGAACAGAGGGTTGGTGGAATTCCGGCCGCGGCAGGAAGGCAATACGCTGCACCTGATTCTGGCGCCCAAGAAAGATGCGGGCGGCGGCGCGAAGGAAAAGCCAGCGGCAAAGGAAAAGCCAGCCGTGAAGCCTGCTCCGAAGGTTGCAGCGCCTCCAGCGGCGCAGGGCGGAGCGCAGACAGCGTAGAGTACAGGCCTCAGGTCTCAGGTGTCAGGTCTCAGGAAAATCACTGAAGACGATGCCGCGACGCGAGAGGCGTCTGTTTCCAGGTGCTGAAAATTTTGAACTAAACCCATGTCCAGGAATGAGACCTGGGACCTAAGAACTGAGAACCGATTTTTATGCCCAAACTAAAAACACACAAAGGCGCTGCAAAGCGCTTCAAGAAAACCGGTACAGGGAAGATTGTGCGTCACAAGGCGGGATTGCGTCACATCCTGTCATCCAAGGCGAAAAAGCGCAAGAAACAGTTGGGCCAGGCGACCTTGGTGAGTGACGGCGATTACAAAAAAGCGGCACGCATGATCCCGTACATGTGAGAAGTGGCCATGGTCAGTTGCCAGTGGCCAGTGAACCCCAAGCTGAAAGCCTAGAAACGCTTTCCTAACAAAGTCTGCGGATCTTTGAAGAACCGCAGCGGCGCGTGAAGAGGCCAGACTTTAGAAATCCCGCTTCCTTTTGGGAAGCGTGGTAGAAGTCTCCTTACCTCCAGCCGCCAGACGAAATAAAAAAGGAGAACAGCAATGCCTCGTGTAAAACGCGGAACCAAACGCCGCGCCAAGCGGAAAAAGATACTTGAACGCGCCAGTGGATATTTCCTAACAAAATCGAAACTCTACCGGTCGGCGAAAGAAGCGGTCGACCGCGGGCTGAAGTTTGCCTACTCGGGCCGAAAGCAGAAGAAGCGCCAGTACCGCTCCATCTGGATTGTGCGTATTGGAGCGGCGGCGCGGCTGAACGGGTTGAACTACAACCAGTTCATCAGCGGGCTGAAGAAGGCCGGCGTGGAATTGGATCGCAAGATTCTGGCGGATCTGGCGGTGAGCGATCCGGCGGGATTTGCGCACCTGGCGGAGCAGGCCAAACAGGCGAACGCGGCGGCCACGGTCTAGCTATCAGCTCTCAGTTTTCAGTTCAACAGGACCTGTCATCCCGAGCCGCTCGTGCGAGGGATCTGTATTTTCCGCGGCGACGAGAAAGTGCAGATCCCTCGCTTCGCTCGGGATGACAATTTCCTCAAGAGTTCTTGAGAGACATGCCTTATACCGTTCCCAGGCTGACAGACTTTTCGGACGCGGCGCTCGACGGCGCGGTGCGCGACCTTCTGGCTGCTTTGGAGCAGGAATCAGCGGCGGTTGGATCGGAGAGCGATTGGAAGAACTATCGCGACCGCTGGATGGCGCGCAAGAATGGCGTGCTTACGCAGCTTAACGATCTTTGGCTGAAGGCTGCCCCGGGGCCGAATAAGAAGGATGTGGGGCAGCGGGTCAATCAACTTAAGGTCGAGGTTGAGGAGACGGTTGAAGCCACGCTTGCGCGGATTCAAGGCGGCGCATCGTCAGCGCGGCTGGCGGCGGAGCGGGTGGATGTTACGCTCCCCGGGATTCGGCGGGTGATTGGCGCTGAGCATCCTGTCATCAAGACGATGAATGAGATTGTTGGCGTGTTTCGCAATCTTGGATATTCGGTGGAGGAAGGGCCGGAGATTGAGACGGACTATTACAACTTTGAGGCGCTGAATTTTCCGCCGAATCATCCGGCGCGCGACACGCAGGATACGTTGTTCATCGCCGGGCAGGACGCAAAGGCGCAGCGGGAACGGCTGTTGCTGCGGACACATACTTCTCCGGTGCAGATTCGGACGATGCAGAAGATGAAGCCGCCGGTGCGCGTGGTGTGTCCGGGGAAAGTGCATCGCAACGACGCGCCGGATGCAACGCACTCTCCGATCTTTCATCAGGTCGAGGGCCTCGCGGTCGATACCAACATTACATTTTGCGATTTGAAGGGGACGCTCGATCACGCAATGAAGGCGCTGTTTGGATCGAGTGTGAAGACGCGTTTTTATCCGTCGTTTTTTCCGTTCACAGAGCCGAGCGCGGATGTGCAGATCAGCTGCATTTTCTGCGATGGCAAGGGGACGCGCGATGGCGGTCCGTGCCGCAATTGCAAGGCCAGCGGATGGATTGAGCTGCTGGGGTGCGGAATGGTCGATCCGAATGTGTATGGGTTTGTGGATTACGATCCGGCGAAAGTTTCGGGATTTGCGTTTGGCATGGGCGTGGAGCGCATCGCGATTCTGAAGTATGGCGTGGATGATATTCAGCTGTTCTTTAATGGCGATGTGAGGTTTCTGGAGCAGTTTGGGTAGGGACGTCGTTGGTCATTCGGTGGTCATTCGTCGCTCGTCGCTCGTCGTTCGTCGTTCGTCATTAGTCTTTAGTCGTTATTCGTTAGTTGTTCGCGACCTATTGTTCAGCGCAATGTTAGTTATTCTCATTCCGAGGAATGCGAGGAATCTGCGGCTATTTCTGGCGTCAAAATGCAGATCCCTCACTCCGTTCGGGATGACAATCCTAGAAAACTATTACCGATGAAAATCTCCCCAGCCTGGCTGCGCGATTTTGTTGACCTTCCGGTCGACTACCGGCGTCTTGCGGACGAACTTACTCTGGCGGGCGTCGCGGTCGAAGGCATTTCCGGCGAGGGCGACTCGACCGTCTATGAGATGGAGATCACGACCAATCGTCCTGATGCGATGAATCACTATGGCGTGGCGCGCGAGGCTTCGGCGCTTTACGATCTCCCGTTGCGGGCGATTGAGCCGAAACTGCCTGCTGCGCAAGGCAAGTCAGACGTCACAATCGACATTCAGGAGCCGGAGCTTTGTCCGCGATTCACGGCGCGCGAGATTCGCGGGGCTCAGGTCAAACCATCTCCGGCAAAGATTCAGTCGCGGCTGGCGCTGCTTGATCAGCGGCCTATCAGCAATGCGGTGGACGCGACCAATTACGTTTTGTGGGAGAGCGGTAAGCCGACGCACGTATTCGATCTTGACTTACTTGAGGGGCGGCGGCTGGTGATTCGCAAAGCGCGCGCCGGCGAGATGTTGAAGACGCTCGATGGCGTGGAGCGAAAGTTGACGCCAGATGATCTTGTGGTCGCCGACGCAGTCAAGGCGGTGGGCCTGGCTGGCGTGATGGGCGGCTTTGACACGATGATCACCGAGCGCACAAACAACATCCTGATCGAATCGGCGTGGTGGGACCCGGTGACGGTGCGCCGAATGTCGAAGCGGCATGGCATTCATACGGACGCGTCGCATCGCTTCGAACGCGGAGCGGATTTTGAATCGACGACTGCGTCGACCAATCGCGTGGCGGAATTGATTCTGGAATCGGGCGGAGGAACGCTGGTAGGCGATGTGATTGATGTGATGGCGCGCAGGCTCGACGTCGCGCCGGTGGAGCTTGATCTGCGCGAAGTGTACCGGGTGCTTGGGGAGAAGATTTCGACTGTCGAGATCGGGCGCATTTTGACGCGGCTCGGATTTGTGCTGACGGCGGGCAGCGAAGGGCGGTATCTGGTGGGGATTCCGAGCTGGCGGCTGGATATTGAGCGCGAGATCGACATTATTGAAGAGCTGGCGCGGCTGCACGGGTACGACAAGTTTCCGAACACGCTGCCGGCGGATAGCGGCGAGGTGCGCGACTTGCCGGATGCGCGTAAGGATGCGCGGCTGCGGTCGTCGCTGCTGGCGCTGGGATATAACGAGAGCATTTCGCTGACATTTATTTCAAAAGAAGACGCGCGGCGGTTTTCGAAGGCGGCGGAGTTGGATTTGGCGAATCCGTTGAGCGATGAGGCGTCGGTGATGCGCACGTCGCTGGTGCCCAGCATGCTCAACATGCTGGCTTATAACCTGAACCGCGGCAGCGAGAATGTGCGGCTGTTTGAAGCGGGCAAAACGTTTGAGGCGGCAGGCGAGAAAGCGGTGGAGCGGAAGTGCATTGTGCTCGGCGCGACAGGGAGCGTGGATGCGGATGTGGTGCGCGGACTGGCTGCGGGCGCGGAGGCGCGGGCATTATCGTTCTTCGATTTGAAGGGCGACATTGAAGATTTGCTGGCGCATTTTAGTCACTGGGAATTGGGCTATGTGGGGGAGACTGGGGATTATTATCATCCGGGGCGTTCGGCGCGGGCGGTGATGGATGGCGCACTGGTGGCGCAGTTTGGGCAGATACATCCGGATTTAGCGGCGGCTCGGAAGCTGAAGCAGGATGTTTTTGTCGGCGAAATTTATCTTGACCGGCTCTATCAGCATGACTTGCGGCAGGCGCGGTATGAAGCGCTGGCGCGCTTCCCTGCCGTGGAGCGCGATTTTTCGTTTGTGTTCGCGGAGGCGGTGGAGTTTGAGAAGATTCGGCGCAGCGTGAAAGATCTGGGCATTGGCGAACTGCGCGGGTTTGTTCCGGTGGAGATTTTTCGCGGCGAAAAAGTGGGCGCGGGCAAGTATTCGATTCTGATGCGGGCGAAGTTTCAGTCGTCCGAGCGCACGCTGCGGGATGACGAGGTGGCAGGGTGGGCGGGAGAGATTGCTAAGGCGCTGGAAGGGTTGGGCGGCGTGCGGAGGGCGTAGGCGATTAATCCGGGGACGTCTTAGGCCAACCACTTTCGATCACAGCGTCGCACTGAATGGTCCGGGGCAGGTATCCGCCGAAGCTCTAAGGCGGGTTGGAAACGGTGTAGACTGTTTTCCCTCAGCGGCTGAAGCCGCCCGATTTTGGAGGCCTGAATCGCAGCGCTGAAAGCGCTGCGCCACCCAAAAGCTAACTACGCTAAACCTAAACTGTCTAGCGGTTGGCCAGGGTGCGGATCGTTCCCAATCCCAGTAGGCGCTCGTCGGCGGTGACCAGGGTCAGGTCGAGGACCTCGGCGGTAGCGGCCAGGATGCGGTCGGCGGGGTCCTGATGCAACGGTAATTGGCGCGCTACCAGTGCGATCTCATGGGTTAGAGGGGCTTCGCGGGTTCCAGTAGTGGCTCGCGCCAGCCAGTCCGGCAGGTCTTCCTTGATGCGAATTCTCCCTTGGTAGTGTAGTGTCAGCGCTTCCCACGTGCTCATTGGAGAAAGCCAGAGCTCGTTATTCTGGTCTTTGAGGTGAGCCAAAACTCTTCTGCCAAGCCGCCGGGGCTCGCTCAGGCTCCAGAGCCAGATGTGGGTATCGAGCAGGAGTCTCAATCGCGCAGGACCTCCCACTCGTCCTCGTCGTTCGCCGGAGAGACGATGTCGCGGAGAATTTCGAACGTGTCTTTCATCGATCCGATCCAGGCCTTGCGATCTTCTACCGCGGTTGGCGGAACAACTTCGGCCACCGGCTTGCCAAAGCGCGTGATGCGGATGGGCGTCTTGGTGGCGCGAACCTGTTCCAGGATGGCGAGACATTTGGCCTTAAATTCGGAGATAGCGATTTCCTGCATGGCAGCCCTTTGTGGTCATTCTATTGTACCATGGTCAATTTATTGGTCATAGCATCTGTTATGAAGGAGCTTGAAAAAACGTTCCCCCCAGCGGCTAAAGCCGCCCTTCAAACGGTGCTCCTTATCGCAGCGCTGAAAGCGCTGCGCCACCCAAAATCGGCCATCATAAAGGAACGGGACTGCTATCGAGTTTCTTGCGAAAGCGCTGCGCCACCCGAAATCGAACGTCAAAGGACGGGGTTGCTCGCGAGTCTGTTGCGAAACTCGGCCTTCCTCGGAGGCTATAACTGGTCTTTCGCTCCTTCGGAGCTTTACTGTTTCCTCACTCTTAACCCACGGCTTGCGCCGTGGGCTGCGTTCTTGCGCCGCTTCGCGGCTGGGAGTGGGCTTCATTCTTGCGCCGTTGCGCGACTGGGAGTGCACCGACTCTCTCGTCGGCCCCGGTGGGAGGAGGAGCGTACCAACTCTCTCCTCGGCCCCCGGTGGGAGGAAGACAGTATCAACTCTCTCGTCGGCCCCGGGGAAAATCCCAACTAATATGGTAGCCTTTTGATCTATGACGCTGACCTCTTCCCTTCCCAAGCATTTTCTTTCCGACAAGGTTGAGCATTTTACCGAGTCGGTGATTCGCGAGATGACGCGGCAGGCGATGCAGCATGGAGCGGTCAATCTGGCGCAGGGGTTTCCGGATTTTTCCGCGCCGGAAGAGATCAAACGGGCGGCGCAGCAGGCAATTGCGGACGATGTGAATCAGTATGCCATCACCTGGGGCGCGAAGAACCTGCGGCAGGCGATTGCCCGGCAGATGAAGGAGTGGCAGGGGATTGAGGTCGATCCGGAGCGGGAGGTTGTAGTTTGTTGCGGGTCGACCGAGGCGATGATTGCGACCCTGCTGGCGGTGTGCAACAAGGGCGATGAGGTTGTGGTGTTCGAGCCGTTTTATGAGAACTATGGGCCGGATGCGGTATTGAGCGGAGCGAAGCCGAGGTTTGTGAGGCTGCGGCCTCCGCAGGCAACGGGCGGTAGCGGCGGCGACGAAGAATGGACGTTCGATGGGCAGGAGCTGCGCGAGGCGTTCCAGCATCACTCGGATATAGGCCAGACCAAGGCCATCATTCTTAATACGCCGAATAATCCGACGGGCAAGGTTTTCACGCGGAAGGAACTGGAACTGATTCGCGATCTTTGCGTGGAGTACAACGTGCTCGCGATCACGGATGAGATTTACGAGCACATTCTTTATGACGGGGCGCAGCATATTTCGATTGCATCGCTCGATGGAATGCGGGAGAGGACGATCACGATCAACGGGCTCTCGAAAAGTTACAGTGTGACGGGATGGCGCGTGGGGTGGGCGGTTGCGCCTCCGGCGATTACGAATGCGATTCGCAAGGTGCACGATTTTCTGACGGTGGGCGCGCCGGCTCCGCTGCAGGAAGCGGGAGCTGCGGCGTTGAGTTTGCCGGCTTCATATTATCGGGAATTAGCGGAGCGCTACCGGACGAGGCGGGATCATCTGATTCCGGCGCTGGAGAAGGCGGGATTCCGCTGCTATAGGCCGCGGGGCGCGTACTACGTGATGACGGACATCAGCGAGTTTGGATTTAAGAACGATGTGGAATTTGCGCGGCATCTGGTGAAAGAGGTGGGGATTGCGTGCGTGCCGGGATCGAGCTTCTACAAGCACGCAAAGGATGGAGCACAGCAGGTGCGGTTCGCGTTCTGCAAGAAGCCCGAGACGCTGGATGAGGCGGGGCGAAGGCTGGAGAAGCTGGGGAGAAAGTAGGCTGGGGGCGCGGCGGCAAACGAAGGGGAGTCTCTTTTCGCGCAACACTCCAAGGCACAAAGGCTGGCGTAATCCACAGCGAACTGCGCTATACTTCGCGCAAAGCTCAAAGAAATACCACGAAAGTGAGTCGAATCCATGCCGTTGAAAGCCGTGGAAGAGGTATCTGCGCAGGTTCCTGCTGAAGATTTTCAGGCGCTGGAAGAGAAAGTTTATCGCACCATAGAGTTGTACAAGGCTGCGAAGGAAGCGCGGGCGACCGCGGAGCGCGACGCGAAGCGGCTGCGCGAGCAACTGGAGCAGCGGGAAGAAGAAAATGACGCGTTGCGCCGGGAACTGGTGCAACTGCGCAAAGACCGGGAAGATATTCGCGGCCGCGTGGAAAGAATGCTGGGCCAGATGGAGAATCTGGCGCAGGAGCAGGCGGCAAGTTGAAGATGCGCATCAAAGCTGACGCGAGGGAGTAAATTTCTCGTTTAGTTTTGGGCGACAGGTTTCCGGGTGCGATGAGGGGCGAGGATAAGGAGTAACATGGCAGCTGCCACGAAACAGGCTCCGACGAAAGATTCGGCGAATGGTAGTGTGCGGGTGGAGATATTCGACCAGGTGTACAACCTGCGGGGCTCCGACGCCGATTACATCCTGAAGCTGGCGGAGTATGTGGATGGGAAGATGCGGGCGGTATCGGAGCAGACCGCGACGGTGGATTCGGTGCGGCTGGCGGTGCTGGCGGCATTGAATATTGCGGATGAATACCACATGCTGAAGAAGAGCATGGAGACGCGAGCTCCCGAGGCGCGGCAGCGGACGACGAAACTGGCTAGCGCGCTGGATGAAATTTTGCAAGATACTGCGGCGCGCGGCTAGCTCAAAAGTAATCCTCTCTCACATTTCATTTTCACACTTCATTCATTTTGGCGATCGTTCTGATTCTGGCCTTAGCAAACCTCCTGCCAACTATTTTGTGCTTTCCTCTTGCCAATCTGTCCGCAGTTTCCTAGCATCGAAGATGAAAGAGCCGGCCTGCAAGGTTGGTGATGGTGGCAACCGATTTTTGAACCAATGCCGAATGAACGGGGACTCGACTCGCATACATAGATCCGGTGTGCCATGTTCCGCCATGCGGAAAGGCCTAATGGGTCGCGGCGGGTTCCCACCGTCTGAGACGGGTTCATTCTCGGCCCACCACACGGCCGCGCGGGCCGGCTTTTGAAATTCAGCGGGCAGTTCCCGGTAAACGATAGAATCTCGCCTTGCCACGCGTCATTCCGGATTCCGCTTGCGGCCACGTCGTTCCCTCTGCGGCTGAAGCCGGCACTAAAAGAGAGCGTTTATCGCAGCGGTAAACCGCTGCGCCACCCCAAAACCAAGATCGAGTTTTGCGGCAAACGGTCAAGCCGGGATTGATTTCTTACGGCACGGCTTAAATCCGGCGTCTTCAAAACAAACTCAAAAACTCAAACACTAACGCTGAAGGCTCGGAGCCAGCATGTGGTTTCCTGCTAAACTCCTTTCTGTCACTTAGCCGACATCCGGAGCATCTAAACTAGCGTGTATCCAAGACTATTTCAGATTGGCAATTTTTATCTGCCGACTTATGGCGTGCTGGTCGCGACCGGCGTGCTTCTGGGGCTGTGGATCAGCGTACGAAATTCCGAAAAGCAGGGCATCAACGGCGATGACGCGTGGAACCTGGGAATTTTCATGGTACTGGCGGGGATCGTTGGCGCAAAGATTCTCTATGTGATCAACGATTGGAGTTCCTACTCGCATAACTGGCGGGAGATTTTCAGCATCAGCACGCTGCAGGCGGGAGGAGTATTTTCCGGCGGATTGCTGGGAGCGCTGGCGGTCGGCGCATGGTACATGCACAGGCACCACATGCCTCCATTGCGCACGACGGATGCGTTCGCTCCGGGGCTGGCGTTTGGACATGTGCTGGGACGTTTTGGATGCTTTTCGGCGGGCTGCTGTTACGGCAAGCCGACGGATCATTTCTGGGGAGTGACATTTACGAATCCGCTGGCGAATCTGGTGAGTCAAACACCGCTTAATATTCGCCTTGAGCCGACACAACTGATCGAAGCGGCGGCGGAGTTTTTCAATTTCGTGTTCCTCATGTGGATGCTGAAGCGGAAGAAATTCGATGGGCAGGTGTTCGCGGCATTCATGATGCTCTACGGGGTTGAGCGCTTCTTTATAGAGTTTCTGCGTGGAGATGAAGGCCGCGGCGTGGTTTTCGGCGGGCTGATGAGCGGAACTCAGCTGATTTCGATTTGCCTGGTGATTGGCGGCGGGGTGATCTGGTGGTTGAAGAGCGGGAAGGCTATTGTGCAATCGCCGCTTCGGCCGCAGAAGACCGGGTCATAACTCTTCGTTCTTGTCGCTTTCTTAGTCTGATTGGCAGTTCATCACGGCGCGCTACTTGCGTTTCATGACTTCATGATTGTGCGCTCATTTGCATTCCATTCAATGACTGATTTTCCTCTCCTACTCACGGTTTCATCGGACGACTCTGGCCAGCGGCTGGATCAATATCTGGCCGCGCAGATTGCTGAGGTCAGCCGGGCGCGAGTGCAGCAATTGATTGAGCGAGGCGAGGTGCTGGTGAATGGCGCGGCGGCCAAGGCGTCGCTGCGATTGCGGGGCGGTGAGCGGATTGCGATTACGGGTCCGCCAGTGGCTGCGCCGCTGCGCGCGATGGCGGAGGAAATTGCGCTCGACATTGTTTATGAGGATGACGATCTGGCGGTGGTCAATAAGCCGGCCGGGATGATGGTGCACGCGGGGGCGGGCGCGACCGACGATGCGCGCAATCGGGGGACGCTGGTCAATGCGCTGCTGCATCACTTCAAGACATTATCGGGCGTGAGCGGAGAGTTGCGGCCGGGGATTGTGCATCGGCTGGATCGAGCGACCAGTGGGCTGATGGTCGTCGCGAAGAACGATGAAGCGCACCGGCGGCTGGCGAAGCAATTCAGCGCGCGGCAAGTGCATAAGACTTACATCGCACTGGTGCATGGATGGCCGAAAAAAGACCGTGGGACGATTCAGACGGCGATCAGCCGGCATTCGCAGAAGCGCACGAGAATGACGACACGGGGCTCGGGCGGGCGCGACGCGGTGACGCATTACGTGGTGACACGAAAGATCGATTCGCCTTATGGGAAATTTGCGCTGGTTGAAGTGAAGATTGAAACGGGGCGGACGCACCAGATTCGCGTTCATATGGCGTCGCTGGGGCATCCGGTGGTGGGGGATGCGCTGTACGGAGCGCCGGGTGAACTGAAGTCGCAGTCGAACAAGGTGCGGAAAGCTGGCATGCCGGCGACGCTGGCGCTGGCGCGCAATTTTCTGCATTCGGCGGAGCTTGAGCTGGTGCATCCGAGGAATGAAAAAGAAATGAAGTTTTGCCGGCCGCTTCCGCCGGAGTTGGAAACGCTGCTGGCGAGCCTGGAGAGCGCGCCTGACAAGTAGGTAATCGGCCGGTCGCCTTACCAATTTGAGTGCCCGCTTATCGCGGCCGTCAATCTACTGCGGCTATAATGGGGCGATCCCGATGAAATTCCTTATTTTTAAGTATCTGTCGATTCTTGTTCTGGCCGGCATGTTGGCTGGCTCTGGCACCGCTTGCCTGGGGCAAACGACGGCTGCGCCCGCGAGCGCGGCGGCACAACCCAATAGCAGCGCGCCATCCGCGCCTGCGAGCGGGGCTGCCGTGCAGGCGGCTCCAGCGGCGGGGGGGCAAGCTCCGGCTGCGGCTGAGAATCCTAATAATCCCAGCAATCAGGAAAATGAGTCGGTTACCACTATCAGAACTACGGTCGATGAAGTGCGCGTGGTGTTTACGGTTACGGACAAGCATGGCCGCTATATCAAAGATCTCCAGAAAAATGACTTCAAGGTTCTCGACGACCGGAAGCCAGCGGAATTGCGCAGTTTTAGAAGCGAGACCGATTTGCCTTTGCAGGTGGGATTGCTGATCGATGCCAGCAATTCGGTGCGCGACCGCTTCAAGTTCGAGCAGGAAGCGGCGATTGAGTTTTTAAATGCGGTGATTCGTCCGCACTATGACAAGGCTTTCGTGGTTGGGTTCGACGTAACCCCGGAGGTGACGCAGGATTTTACCGATAACACAGAGAAGCTTTCGGTCGGGATACGGCAACTGCGCGCGGGGGGCGGCACGGCGATGTTCGACGCGCTTTATTTCGCTTGCCGCGACAAGCTGATGAAGCAGGAGCAGACTGGCCCGGTGCGCAACGCAATTATCCTGCTGAGCGACGGCGAAGACAATGCCAGCCATGTGACGCGCGAGGAGGCGATCGACATGGCGCAGCGTGCGGACGCGATTGTGTACACCATCAGCACGAACATCAGCGGCATGAAGGGCCAGGGCGACAAGGTGCTGATGAGAATTGCCGACGCTACGGGCGGGCGCTCGTTCTTTCCTTTCCAATTGCGCGATGTGTCGGATGCGTTTCTTTCGATTCAGGAAGAGTTGCGCAGCCAGTACGCGGTGGCGTATAAGCCGGAGAATTTCGTCGCGGATGGGAGATATCGCACGATTGACATCGTTGCGCCGGGCAAAGGGTTGAAGGTGCGCACGCGCAAGGGATACTACGCGCCTAAGCAGTGATCAGCCGGCAGTGGGCACGGCCAGTGGTCGGTTGCTAGTTGCTAGTTGCTAGTTGCTAGTAAATTCGAGACGCTCGCGATCGCTTCTGTTTGCCTGACTTGAGAAGTTTTAGCTTTCAGCTCGCGCTCAAAGCTCACAGCTCTTATGCCTGGATACTCTGGAACACCTCTCGCGAAGAAACTTGGGATCAAGGATGGATTTCGGATTGCGCTGATGCATGTGCCGTCGGATGTGGTGGCGGAATTGCGAAGCGCGTTCGACAAATGCAAGAGTACGAAACCTGCCGCTGGCGCCCTCGATTTTATTTTTCTGTTTGCCAAGTCGCGGGTTGCGCTTGAGCGCGAATTGATGACAGCAGCGGAGGCTCTGGCTCCGGCGGGGATGTTGTGGATCGCATGGCCGAAGAAAAGCTCAGGCGTGAGCACCGATCTTGACGAAAATATTGTGCGCGATAGCGGGCTGGGCGCGGGGTTGGTGGACATTAAAGTTTGCGCTGTGACCGAAGTGTGGTCGGGACTGAAGTTTGTGATTCCGGTGAAGGATCGGCCGAAGAGGAAGTGATCTCGGCTTCGGGGCGCCCTCAGCGGCTGAAGCCGCGATTGAACATGCCGTACTAATCGCAGCGGTAAACCGCTGCGCCACCCAAAATCAACCGCCAAACCGATCTTCACAACCGATCTCAGCATCCGACCTCCCCAACTGATCTTCACAACCGATCTACCGCCCTGATCTCAGCATCCGACCTCCGCAACTGATCTCCTCATCCGATCTCCGCAACCGATCTTCACAACCGATCTCCGCGACCGGTCTCCGCAATCTCTCGA
Source organism: Terriglobales bacterium (assembly GCA_049589875.1). GTDB lineage: Bacteria > Acidobacteriota > Terriglobia > Terriglobales > Acidobacteriaceae > Acidiflorens. The sequence goes on along the minus strand of JBAWBR010000059.1, from coordinate 112,902 downwards.
TCCGCGCTTCTTCAAGACGAAGCAGCACTAGCGCAACTTGGCTCCCGGGGCTGGGTTTGTATGAGCAGACAGGGATCTGAGGCGGCTGGTCCATGCGATGAGCCAACCGGGGTTTAGTAGACCTCGGTTGATAAAACCTAGGACGGCCGACGGGATCGGAGGAGCTTTTTATGAAACGACTGATAGCTGGGGTTTTATTGGTGATGACATTGGGCGCTGGCACGATGTTCGCGCAGGACGGTTATTGGCGCGAGGGCCGCTACGTACGTCGCGACGAAGCTCGAATCGCGCGGGACCGGTATGAACTGCGCAGGGATCTGGCTTATGAACACTATCGCGCGGCAAGACATGAGCGGCGGGAGTTACGGCGCGACTATCGTCATTTGAACCGCGATCGCTGGTAGCCGCTACTCGGCTAATGCGGGAGGGCGGTAGCGGCTGCGGGAAAGCATTGCAGGTTCCAGGAGCCACCCTCAGGCGCTAAAGCGCGAGTTCTATTCTTAGCGCCTCAGCGGCACGAGTGGAACTCGTGCCCTTCCCAAAACCGCCGTTAATCGAGTTTTCTCAGCAACCATATATCGCATTCGCGGGTGAGAAAACGGCATGAGTAACCTGGGCCGTTTGTAACTTGCCGCCGCCGCGGAATCCGGGTTCTGATTAGTGGGGAGAGAATGAGAGCAATGCGAATCGGAACCGGGCTTGCGGCGGCGATGGGGGCAATCATGCTGCTGGTTGTTTTTAGCGGGACGGTTTATGCGCAATCGCCATCGGTGCGGACCGAGAAAGAGCTATTTGCCGCGGTGAACCAGGCCCGGCGGGCGCAAGGGTTGCCCGCTCTGCGGTGGGATGATTCGCTGGCGGAAGCGGCGCGCCGGCATGCCGTGGTGATGGCCGAGCATGGTGAGGCGCAACATCAGTTTGAAGGCGAAACCAGCCTTTCGGTGCGCGTGAAGCGGGCGGGAGCGCATTTCAGCTGGCTGGCGGAGAATGTTACGCAAGGGCGGACGGCGGAGTTTATCAATTCGCAGTTTCTGGATTCTCCAAAACACCGGGGGAACATTCTTGACACGGATATGAATGCGGCGGGTATTGGCGTGGTGGAGCGCGGCGGGCAATTGTTTGCGGTTGAGGATTTCGCGCAGGTGCAGTGAAGAAGCTTCTTTCGGGCGGCCCGTCTGACCGCAGGCGGCCGTTATGGGAGCGCTGAGGGCGGGTGCGTGAGAACTGGGTCGTCCCTCCGGGACTTGAGTGCCTTTCCCACTTTACCCCGCGCTGAAGCGCGGGGCTAAGGTAGCTCGTCCCTCCGGGACTGGATTTTCGATAGCTGCGAATCCGTATTTTTCGGAGATCAGTTCTCCAGTACTAGTCGCGGTCTTTGCCCGCGTAGTAGCCGCTGCGTGCCTGGATCTTGTAATCACCCTGCTTGGGTTTGATCTCCACTTTTCTAAAGGTGCCATCGCGAGCGGTATTTGCTGACGTGTAACCGATGTCGTACTGGCTGCGGAGTTCGGCGGCGATATCGTCGAAGGCCTTGCGTAGTTTGTCGATCTTATTTCCGACGTCGATGACGCGGCCTCCTGTTTCCTGAGTGAGCTTTCTCATCTCCGAATCGCCGGAGTAGCCGCCGCCGAAGCCGTAAAAGCCGCGATCGGCGATGAGGAGCACATAGCAGATGGCGTCCGCCTTTTGCGCGGCTTCGATAGCATCTTTGATTTTCAGGCGGCTGCCTTCGTCCTGGCCGTCGGTCAGCAGGACCATGGCTTTTCTTCCAACTTCGTGGCCAAATTCGTCGTGCGAGGCGAGGTAGACTGCGTCGTAGAGCGCGGTGCCACGAGGACCGGTCGAAGGGCACGGAATAGGACCTTGCGGGCCGACTGGGCCTCCGGCGCAGCTTACGCCTCCGGTATTGATTTTGGTGTCGTTAAGCGCGTGGCGAAGACGGCTGACGGAGTTGGTGAAATCCTGGAGCAGGTTTATATCAACATCGAAGCTGATGACGAAGGCTTCGTCTTTGGAGCGCAGGATATTTTCAAGGAAAGATGCGCCAACCTCTTGTTCCATCCCAAGGACACGCTGCTGGCTGCCGCTGGTATCGATGAGAATGCCGAGGGTGAGCGGCAGATCGGATTCGGCCTTGAAATATTTGATGGTTTGGGGCTTGCCATCCTCGAAGATGTCGAAGTTGTCTCTGGTCAGATTGGGGATGAGAGCGCCGTGTTTGTCTTTTACGTTGAAAAAGAGCTGGACGACCTCGACGTTTACTTTCAGAGTCTCGGTACTCTCGTCTTGCGCAGACTGATCGTTAACCGGACGGTGCTCGCCGGGAGATGAGGAATTGGAGCTGGGCGCGTTCGAGGCCTGCGCCTGCGAACGTTGCGTAAAGGCGAGTGGGAACAGGACCAGGGCCACGACCAGGACTCTCGCCGGGAAATCACAATGCAAACGGTTTTTTGACATCGGCTTTTATTCTGAGACTTTGCTAGTCTTTTGCTAGTCTATCGTGTAACGGACTGCTAGGGTTAGATGCACAGGCGAGGCAGGAACGGGCATCAGAATAGAGCAGAAAAAGGTTCTTGGGGGCCGATTGGCAAAGGGAGTGGAGTGACGGCGATTGGCAAGGCGCTGTTCTGGCCGGTGTTGAGAATGACAGGGAACAATAAGGGGCACAGAAGAATGCGGATAAAAGCAAGCACGATACTTGTTTTGAGCATCAGTTTGTGGCTCTCATACGGCCTGGCTGCGCAACAAAAGCCGGATGAGATTCCGGATGCCCCTTCGGCGACGCGGCCGATTCCGCCTCCTGAACCGCAGAGCCCGCGAGCAGAGGCTGAGCAGGGTCAGACGCCCGATGCCAACGAGAACGTAACTACGGGATCGCGAGAGCTTCCGCACTCGCCGGCCGACGCTCCTGCTGCGGGGAGCAATTCGACGGCGGCTCCGCCACCCATGCCTGCGGTGAAGACTGTGCCTGCGGGCAGCGTGCCCAAGGATAAGGACACGGGTGAAGATGTCGGCTTCACGATCAAGACGACTACGAACCTGGTGCTGGTGCCGGTGACGGTGAAGGATAACGACGGGCGCATGGTGAATGGCCTTCAGCCGAAGGATTTTTCGATCTACGAAAACGGGCAGAAGCAGCAGATGAAGTTTTTTACGAGCGATCCGTTTGCGCTTTCCGCCGCCGTGATCATCGATTTGGGCATGCCGGACTTAGCGGTGAAGAGGGTGCAGCAAACGCTTTCGGCGTTGCAAGGGGCATTCAGCCCGTTCGACGAAGTGGCGATTTATACCTACAGCGATAAGGTGGGGCGCATTTCGGACTTCGGCTCGTCGGGGCGGCAACTGACCGCAGTATTGAATGAAGTAAGAACCTACAGCGGCGAAAACAATGGACCTCCGGTAACGAGTGGTCCGCTGGGGCCGCAGGGTCCGATTATCAATGGCATGCCGATCGATACGCCGGTGACGCCGGTGAGCACGCCTCCGCGGGTTGCGCATGTAATGAACGATGCGATTTTGATGGCGGCGCGCGATCTTGCCAAGCGCGACCGAACGAATCGCAAGATTATTTTTGTCATCAGCGATGGGCGAGAGTTGGGATCGAAGGCCAGCTATACGGACACGCTCAAAGTATTGCTGACCCAGAACATCACCATGTACGCGATAGGCCTTGAGGGCGCAGCCATTCCGATCTACGACAAGCTGCAACGAATCCACCTGCCAAAAACTCGGGGGCTGCTGGGCTATAGCGACATTCTCCCGAAGTACGTTTCGGCGACGGGTGGAGGAACGGTTTATAACGAGTTGACGGCTGCGGACATAGAACGAGCGTATGGCCAGGCAGTGGGAGAGGCGCGCAACCAATACACGCTGGGATATAGCACAAAGGGCATTGGAGGATATCGCGAGATAGAAGTGCGGGTACGGCGGCCAAACGTGAAAGTGGTCGCGAAGAGGGGATATTATCCGCTGCCGTCGCCGAGGTAGAGTCTCCGCGGATCGGCGGTAGAGCGGCCTTCATACGACCCATCGCTGAGAACCGAGGACTGCGCCCTGCGGTAACGTGGGTAACCTGCGCCCAAGCGCCGCAATGTGGTATAAAAATCAACAGGCTACAATATTAAATATTCTTCAATTTTCCAGGCGGCGATGCTCGCTTTTGGCCTGCAGGCCGGAGCATTGGCGCAAGAGTTTCTGAGGAAGTCTTTTGAGTTTCATCAACTTCGCAGCACGCGAGATTAACTGCAAGATCGTCTACTACGGCGCCGGGTTAGGCGGAAAGACGACGAATTTGCAATTCATCTTTCAGAAAACCGCCGAACAGCAGAAGGGCAAGATGATCTCGCTCGCCACGGAGACGGATCGCACCCTTTTCTTCGACTTTTTGCCGCTTGATCTGGGCACGGTTCGCGGCTTCAAGACACGCATTCACCTTTACACAGTGCCGGGGCAGGTTTTCTACGATGCCAGCCGGAAGCTGATTTTGCGCGGCGTGGATGGCGTGGTGTTTGTGGCCGACTCGCAGCAGGAGCGCATGGATGCCAACATCGAAGCGCTCGATAACCTGATGACCAACCTGAAAGAGCACGGCTACGACTTCAACAAGATTCCTTACGTGCTGCAACTGAACAAGCGCGATCTGCCGAATATCCTGCCGGTGGATGCGCTGTCGAAGGAGCTGCGCAAGAAAAATGAGCCGGTGATTGAATCCATCGCCTTTCAGGGCGCAGGCGTATTTGAGACGCTGAAGGAAATTGCGCGGCAGGTGCTGATGGAGTTGAAGCAGGGCGGGTAGGGCAGTTGCTAGTTGCTAGTTGCTAGTTGCTAGTTCTCGGTTCTCAGTTCCCGGTTCTCCGTTGTCAGTTCACACCCAAAACAATTTCCGGTAGAGACGCGGTTTGCCGTGGCTCAGCGGGCGGAAAACTGTGAGGCGGGCGGCGACGGCGTGAATAGGCTTGCGCTTCGTGAATGCAGCGGAGGATGACCCTTCGTAATACACAAGATCATACTCATGGTATGATCATTTCGTATGGCGCAGAGAAAACCACACCGCAAGGTTCGATGCACATTCACGCTCTCGCCTGAGAACGTCGCCTATATCGAGCAACAGACTCGCCGGCGAAAACTGGCCTCGCTCTCGGCATTCCTGGATGAACTGCTGCGGGAGAAGACGCGCGAGCAAAAACTCGCGGAAATCGAGGCCAACACGATCGCCTATTACGACAGCCTGACCGATGAGGAAGTCGAGGAACAGCGAGCGTGGGGAGAATTCGCAGGTCAGACCCTGGTGTTGACTGAGGAGGAACTGGCACATGCCCAATCCGCAGCGCGGGGAGATCTGGTTCACAAAATTGCCAACCGACCCTCCGGACAAAGGAAAGCGCCCGGTCGCCATCGTCTCGGTCAACGGGCGAAACAATCACCCGCGAGCTGAGACTGTACTCGTGGTGCCACTCAGCACCTCCGTGCATAAGGGCGAGATGCCGACTCACATGGTATTGGAATCAGGGCAGACTGGGTTGCGGGAACGGTCGGTGGCGAAGGCAGAGGATGTTTCGGTGATCCTGAAGGTCTTCCTCGACCCATCGAGAGAGCGGCTGAGGACACTGAGTTCTAGCCAGGTTTGCGAACTGGCGCGGAAGGTGGAATTGGCCATGGGGTGCGCGCCGTAGGGTCACAGATCGGACGATGAGCGGCGTCGCGGTAGTGGGTCAATATACTTGGATTTGCGACCCGAGCATGCGGCGAGTTCTTCGTAAACAAACGGGCTAGCCAGCGGTTTCGAGGGACCCCGACAACTCTTCCCACTCATTCATTAAATTTCGCAGATCGCTTTTGTGCGTGGCGAGCGCATGGGTCTGGCGCTGGGTTTCTTCGGCGCTGACGAAGCTCTGGAGCTGGGTTTCGCATAACGCGATGGCCGATTCCATCCGGCTGATTTCCTCTTCCACTTCGCGCAGGCGGTCCTCGAGTTTCTTCCGCTTGATTGGATTCAGTCGAGGGCCCCTGGCTTCCGGCTGCGTGGGAATGGGTGTGCCTCCGTTCGTGGGCCCCGCGGGTTGCGTTGAAGTTACTCCGGAACGCGCGGACGAATTCGATGAGGACGCCAGCTTCTGGTGGGCGGGGGTGACTGCGCCACTCTTGAACAGCTCCCCTACCAGTTCGTTCTCGATGGTTGCGGTTTGCTTTGCGGCTCCACCTTGCTTGCGCCAGAGATAGTCTTCGTAATTGCCGGGATAGAGTTCGACTTTGCCGTCTCCGATTTCGAAGATGCGGGTGGCCAGCTTGTCGATGAAGTAGCGATCGTGCGAAACGAAGACGACGGTGCCTGTATATTTTTCGAGCGCTTCGAGCAGCACGTCCTTGGCGCGCATGTCGAGGTGGTTGGTGGGCTCATCAAGCAGCAGGAAGTTGGCCGGGTGCAGCAGCATTTTAAGCAGCGCGTAGCGATTGCGCTCGCCTCCGGAAAGCACGCCGATGCGCTTGAAAACATCGTCTCCTGAAAAAAGGAAGCAGCCGAGTAGGCTGCGCAATTGGGTTTGCGTGGATGACGGCGAAAGCTCGCCGAGATCGTCGAGGATGCGGGCTTCGGGGTCGAGTTCCTTGTACTGATCCTGCGCGAAGTAGTCGAGATGGACTTCGTGGCCAAGCTTGTATTCGCCGGCGGTGAGCGGCTCGGTCTGGGCAAGCAGCTTGATCAGCGTGGACTTCCCTGCCCCGTTGACGCCGACCAGCGCGATGCGCTCGCCGCGCTCGATCATGAAATTCACGCCGGCGAAAACCTTGTGTTCACTGGCGGCAGCCTGGGTCGCTCCCGTTCGATCCGAAGAAGCATTTTCGGCTACTGGCTTTTCGCGGGCGGGGGCGCCCGCGCCACACTGGACCTGCGTTTGCTTCCCGGTGCGGTAACTTTTTGCCACGTCTTTGAACTCGGCGACGATGCGGCCGCTTGGCTTGGGCTGCGGGAAGGAGAAGTGGACGGTTTTTTCTTCTTCCGGAATTTCGATGCGCTCAATCTTCTCCAGCTCTTTAATGCGGCTTTGGACTTGCTTGGCTTTGGTGGCGGTATAGCGGAAACGATTGATGAAGACTTCGAGCTGCTCGATGCGGTCGCGCTGCGTTTTGTAGGCGGATTCGAGCTGTTCTTTGCGCGCGGCTTTCGCGCTTAGATACTGATCGTAATTGCCGACGTAAGAGTGCAGCTTTTTGTTCCAGATTTCGACGATGCGATCGACGGTGACATCCAGAAAATAGCGGTCGTGGGAGATAAGGACAAACGCGTAAGGATAGCTGCCGAGATATTCTTCGAGCCAGTTGCGGGCTTCGAGATCGAGATGGTTGGTGGGCTCGTCGAGCAGAAGGAGGTTCGGTTTCTGCAGCAAGAGCTTGGCGAGGGCAATGCGCATTTGCCAGCCGCCGGAGAATTCTTCGGTTTGGCGCGTCCAGTCGTTTCGATTGAAACCTAAACCGGTGAGCACCTTGCCGACTTCGGCTTCGAGTGTGTAGCCATCGCGGGCGCGGAATTCATGTTCAAGTTTCTGATAACGGTCGGCGACATCGGCGTACTCCGAGCTGGTGTGGTCAAGCTCCGACATGCTGCGGGTGAGCGACTCCATTTCTTTTTCGATGGCATGGAGATCGTCGAACACGGACAGACACTCGTCGAAAATGGAGCGGCCGGAGAGGGTGAGACCATCCTGCGGAAGGTATCCGGCTGAGGTGCCCTTGGCGCGCGAGATCTGGCCGTAGTCAAGGGTTTCGAGGCCGGCGAGGATTTTCATCACGGTGGATTTGCCGGTGCCGTTGGCGCCGACAAGGCCGACGCGCGACTCAGGTGTGATGAGCCAATCGGCATCTTCGAAGAGGAGTTTGTGGCCGTAACGCTTGCCGGCGGATGAGAGCTGGATCATGTGTCTGCTTTTATGTTCTCATGACGGGCTGTGGAGCGGATGGGATTTGACATGTGTCACATGTTGTGACACAATTATCTTATGCCTAGCGTGAATATTCGCGAGCTTCGGGACACCAAGCGGCTGAAGGCTTGGCTGCGCGCCGGGAAGACTGTCGAACTGCGGGAGCGCGACGAGTTGATTGCTCGCATTGTTCCCGAAAGCAAGACCCGCAAGCCTGCCGAATGGCCGGATTTTGCGGCCATGCGAAAGGAAATTTTTGGCGACCGCATTCTGCTCGGAGCCGACATAGTGATTGAAGAACGCGGCCGCTATTGAGCGCTCAATTGAAGTCTGCCGCATCGGCTATAACATCGACCATTTATGCCGATACTTCCTTTTTCGTATCCCTCTATCTTCCCGATCGGCACACGCACGAAGCAGAGCACCGGCTTAGTTCGCGGCCATCGCTTTGGATGACACCGCTTCATGTGGCTGAGTGTACGCATGCCATCGAGCAGCATGTCTTCCGCCGAGAGATCACACGCAGCGAGGCTGATCTTGCTCTACAAAGGTTCCATGAAGACCGGTCGCGAAACCTGTGGGCAGAGGCGGAGATTCCCGAACGAGCATTTACCGTGTGTGCACAGTTGGCCCGGCGGTACGCGGCACAGATCGGCGTTCGAACTCTCGAGACGCTGCATATGGCTTCCGCGCTTGAATTGAAAGCCGAGCGTTTCTGGACGTTTGACCAGCGGCAGGAAAAATTGGCGCAGGCAACGGGACTGAAGATCGCCTGAAGGACTCGCTGAGTTCCGATTTGTTTAGCGGGCGGCGGCCAGGCTGGCGGTTCCCAGTTGCTCCAGTGCGCGGTCGATGACTGCCTGGAGTTCCTTTGCGTATTTCACTTCGCGGCCCTTGGCTAGAATCACGCGGGCTTCTTCATCGTCGAACCAGGTGGGATTGCGGTAATCCTCGTGTGGCTTGCGGGTTTGGCGGACCTGCATAAGAAATGCTTTGACTACGTATTCCTGCACGCCCCCGGGCTGCCAAAAGACTCCCTTGGAATGGATGTATGTGTAGAAGTGGCGGGGCTCGATGACGCCGAGTGCGCCAGCTTCCTCGCGGGCCTCGCGCTCGGCGGCCTGGCTGTGGGAGAGGCGCGCATCGGGGCATCCTTTGGGAAAAGTCCATTTGTTGCCGCCGTTGGTATTGACGAGCAGAAATTCGGCGTGAGAATTCTGCTTGCGGTAGCAGACGGCAGCTACCTGCAACGGCAGCGTAAAGCGAGATGAGCGAGCGGAGCCCATAAGCCTTCTATCAGCAGTTTAGCGCGAGGATGTTTCTAGAGTATTAAATTGCAGCGAAAATAGTGCACTAAAGTTAGTTGCTAGTTTCTAGTTGCTGGTTGCTGGTTGCTGGTTGCTGGTTGCTAGTGGCTAGTGGTCAGTGTTCGTGGTTCGTCTTCGTCGGCAAATCTTCGTCGCAAATCTTCGTCGGCAAATCATCGTTGGGCAAATCATCGTCCACAAATCATACGCGGGCGGTAACGAGCCTTAGGCGGAAGACCGGTGTCGGTGGCACGCCGTCAGGGCGCATCTTTAGGACGCATCTTTAGGACGCATCTTTAGGGCGCATCTTTAGGGCGCATCGTCAGTGCGCATCTTTAGGGTGAGGCGCGTCGTTCAGGCGTATCGTCAAGGCGCGTCGTTAAAGGGTATCACCGGCCGAACCGCAAGCCGCTTAGGGCTGCGACTCTCCCAAGCTCGACTCCGTGACTGGCAACCAGCACCTGGAAGGTTTCTCCCATGCCTGTGGGCGAGATCAGGTACTTGAGTTGGAGAGCTACTTTGGCGTGCTCCTGCGGGAGGCGGCATTCTTCGAAGGCTTCGGCAAATTGGGTGCGCTCGCCGATTCCCATCAAGAATTGCGACTGTGTAACTAACTCGCGCGGCTGCATCCCGGCCTGCTCCAAGGCTGCGGTTAGCGCGGTGAAATTCACGTGCGCGGTCAGGTCCTGCTCGCCGGGAGCCTCGTATGGATTGGGGCTGGTTGAGTGCTGGCGATAGGCCATGAGCGTGCCGCGATGGCGTCCGGCGAGTTGCTGGGCTCGGGTGTAGCCGTAATCAATGGCGACGAGAAAGCCGCGGCGGATGTGGCTGGCGATTGCAGCGGTCCATTGTTGCGCGGCGAGAGGGACTTCGACGCGCTCGTTTGATTCTGCTTCTGGATGGGTGCTGTAACGGTCGAGGAATTCGAGTTCGGGGGCGGTGGGCGGAAGCCAGATCTCGGTAAGATGGCCGGCTTCAAAAGCCAGATGGAGTTTGCCGCGCGCGCTGAGGATTTCGACGGGGAGCGCGTCGAAGAATTCGTTGGCGAAGAGGATGAGCGGAGCTTCCTCACCGAGAGCACGGTACAGGGAGGTTGGCCGTTCCTCCGGAACTTTGGCTTTACCGCTGGCGATGTGCTCATGCAAGGTCTCTTCGAGCTTTGCTCGCAGGGCGGGCGAGGACTCTTGCAGCGTGTATTTCAGGGCGGCGAAGAATTCGGGAAATTTCTTCTGCGACCAGTCGAGGACATCGCGGGCAAAAAGGCCACGTCCGGGGCCGAGTTCGAGAATCTCAATTTGGGGAGGAAGATCGAGCGCCTGCCACATCTCTTCAAACTGGCGGGCGAGGAGACGTCCGAAGACGGCGTGAACGTCGCTGGAGGTATAGAAATCTCCGGCTTTGCCGAATTGCTCGCGGCTGCGCGAGTAGTAGCCCAGAGCGGGATCGTAGAGGCAAAGCTCCATGTAGCGCGAAAACGGGATGGGTCCGTGGTCGCGGATTTCTTGTTCGATCTGCTGGCGGAGAGACAGAGTGATACCCCTAAAGCTCGATGATACGTGGACTGCTTTTATTTACGGTGAGGCTGACTTTGAGCTTTTATCCTGCGGGGTGCTGATGAACATCTCCACGAAGTAGTCGTGGAGGGCATCGTAGAGCTGGCGCTGGAGTTGCCAGGCGAATTGCGGGCTATCCAGATCGCGGGGATGGATGGGAAAAACATAGGTGTGGACTGGGTTGGTGGGATTTTTCAGGTCGAGTTTCAGGTCGATTTTCAGATCGATGAGGACCTCGATCAGGCCGTTCGATTCGCGGGCGGAGAAGGCAAGCAGCGGGTGATCGTAGAGGCTCAGGTGATCGAGGACTTTGGCGAGCTGCGGTGAGGGCACGGGGACATTTTAGTAGGCCAGGAGAAGATTTGCGTCTCTCAGGCGGCCATGCGCAGGGGTTTATCGCGATCATGGTACTGGAAGGCGCGCTTGGTTGACGGCAGAACCAGATAAATGACACTAGCGCCGTTGATCAGGGCAAAGGTCATTGGCAAAGCGCCATGGAGAAATGGGAGGAGAATTACCAGGCCGATGGCGGAGAGGAGCAGGGTCAGGAAGCGTCCCCAGTTCTCCATTTGAAGCAGGCCGTAGCCGGCTGCTATGTGAAGAACGGCTGCGCCTAGAACGACCAGGCCGGCTAGGTGTCCGACACTGCTGAGCAGGCGCTGTATGGCGTTGCCTTCGGCGGCCAGCGAGGTAAGCCTGGCGGCGAGTCCGGTGAAGGCCAGGATCGACAATCCGAATAGAGCAGAGATCAAACCGCGCAAGATTTGGTAGAAGCCGATCAAGGTGACGGAAAGTGGGCGCATGGGGGCTCCTGATTGAGTTGGAGGAAATATAGCACAGGCTGGGAGGTCTTCGGTGTCAGGTCTCAGGTGTCAGGAAAGAACCTACGGCTCCCCCGCTGCTCGGCTTTCCTGAGACCTGAGACCTTGGACTTGCGACCTTCTTATTCGTAGCGGAGGGCTTCTATTGGATCTAAGCGGGAGGCTTTTATCGCCGGCAGCATGCCGCTGACGATGCCGACGAATCCGAGGATGGCAGTCGAGACTACGAGCGTGGTGAGATCGATGGTCAGGTGAATATCGCCTTCGGTGCCGTTTTCGATGAAGGCGCTCCACAGGGTCATCGAACCGACCGACCAGGAGATGATGTAGGCGAGGATCACACCCGCGAGACCTCCGAGCACAGTGATGACGAGGGCTTCGGCGAGAAACTGGACGAGTATGTGCCAGCCGCGCGCGCCCAGAGCTTTTTCTACTCCGATCTCGCGCGTGCGCTGAGTTACCGAGACGAGCATGATGTTCATCAGGCCGACGCCGCCGATGCCGAGCGTGAGCAATCCGATGAAGCCGAGAAGGATTTTGATGCCGGTGGTGATGACGCGAAGATCGAGCAGATCGGCGAAGACGTCGAAGATGAAGACGGCGCGCTTATCCTTGGGATCGAAGTCGTGGTGGAAGGCCATAGAGCGGCGTACGGCGTCGGCGACTTTCTGGTGGTCGCCTTCGTATTCGATGGCGACGGCGTTGAGATAGTAAGTGTTCGTAAGATCGCTCATGGCGCTGAACGGTATGTAGACCTTGCCATTCATGTTATCGTCGCCATTCTGAATGGTGTATTTGAGGACGCCGATCACCTCGTAGGAAATGCCATCAAGACGGACTTTTTCGCCGAGGGCATTCTGGCCGGAGAATAATTTTTTCTTGACGTCGGCTCCGAGGACGGCGACATGGCTGCGCGTGTTCTCGTCGAGCTCGGTGAAGAAGGTTCCATCCTGCACGTTCATGCGGCGCATGTGCGCGTAGTAAGGATAGACTCCGCTGACGCCGTAGTTTCCGCTGCGAATGCCATAGGCGACGGTGGACTGCTTGGCGGCTTCGGGAGAAATTCGCTTGAGCAGGGGCACTTCGGCCTGAAGATAATCGAGATCGTTGACGGTGAGTTTGATTTCGCTGCCGGCTTTGGTGCCTCCGGCCTGGAGGGAGGTGCGTCCGGGAAAAACAAAAACGAGGTTGGTGCCCCAGGAGCGGAAGGCGATCCAGAGAGCGCTTTCAAAACCGGCTCCGTAGGCCAGAAGGAGCACAACGGTCGCGATTCCCCAAGCCATGCCAAGCATGGTGAGAATGCTGCGGCGGCGGTTGAACTTGAGCGCGTTGTAGGCCTGGCGAGCGAGTTCGAAGAGCATAAAGCAAATCTGGTAATTGTGTAATTTGGTAATTGAGTAATTCAAAAACCACGGCGCAATATGTTTTTCGAAATTACTCAATTACCAGATTACAAAATCACTCAATCCTCCTTACTCCTGGCGCAAGGCTTCTACTGGCTCTAACAGAGCGGCCTGGCGCGCGGGATATAGGCCGGCGGCTATGCCGGCGATTGCCAACGAAAGAATCGCAATGACGGCCGAGGCCGGGACGATGCGCGGCGTGTCGAAACCTTCGGGCGCCGGCAGGGCGGCGAGACCTGCAACGAGCGCGGAGGTGATTGCAAGGCCGATGCCGCCGCTCAGGGCGGTCAGGAATGCTCCTTCAACGAAAAACTGAGTAAGGATGGCGCGATGAGTTGCGCCGAGTGCTTTGCGCAGGCCGATTTCGCGTGTGCGCTCGGTGACGGAGACGAGCATGATGTTGATGATTCCGATTGCGCCGAGGCCCAACGTGACTACGCCGACTACGCCCAGGAAGTAGTCCATTCCGCTAAAAATCTTTCCCACGCGCTTGTTGTCTTCGATGGTGTCCCAGTCCTCGAAGGCGTCTTCCAGTTTCGGATCGAAGCCGTGGCGGCGGGCGAGGATTTCGTGTACTTCGCTTTTTGCTTCGAGATCCTGCGTGGCGGTTAAAGGACGATAGTTGAGAAACGAGATTGCATCTTCGGAGTTTTGCTCTTTCAGGCGGAACAGGTCACGCATGGTTCCAATGGGAATAAAGATGCGGGCGTTGGTGCCGTTATTGCCGTCCTTGCCGATCTTGCTGACCACGCCGATCACGTCGAAGCTGAGGCCGTTGAGCAGAATTGTAGAGCCGACGGCGGGGCGATCGGGAAACATATTTTTGAGCAGCTCCCAGCCAACGACGGCGACACGGCGGGTCTCAGTGTTGTCTTCATCGTTGAACCAGCGGCCGGGGCCGACGGGGATGTTGCGAATCTCGTTGTACTCGGGCGCGACGCCGAAGACCTGGCCGTTGGTGGAACCGTAATCGCTGACAGCGCGGATATCCTCGCGGTTGAGGACGGGCGAAATATATTTCAGGGTGCGGGCTTCGCTCCGGACGGCGAGGTAATCGTCGTAAGTGAAATGCCAGGTGCGGCCGGACTGGGTGCTGCCTTCGACGCCGGGAATGCGTCCGGGGAAGGTGAACATGATGTCCTGGCCGAGGTTGGCGAGCTGCTTGTTCTGGCCGCTGCGGAAGCCTTCTCCGAGGCCGACCAGCAGGAGCAGAGAGCCGACTCCCCAGGCAATGCCGAACATAGTCAGGAATGAGCGGAGTTTGTGAGCCCACAGCGTGGAGAGCGATTGGCGCACGATTTCGAGAAGCATCCGCATGGGCGTAGTCGGGAGCGCGAGTTCGCCGGTTGGGCGAAGAATTGCTGCCGTCTGCTAATGGATACGAAAAAGGGGCTGACTGGGTTCCGAAAAAAAATAGTCTTTCCTCGGAGTTAGACGCGGAAGATTCACGGGCGGTTAGCTGCGATTACACACAGAACCGCCGACGCCAGCCTCTAACAGCCTTGTTGCACCTGCGGGAGTCTGGAGCCGACGGTTTTGATTTTTTCGGCACGGCAGATTTTCAAGGGGTGAAATTATGCAAAGGTCTATGGGATGATACCGAGCACTTCGCCGGCGACTAGATTGTCGGCGTTCGTCCCGTACCAGCCGCTGCCACCTTCATTAAACGCCATCGGGATGAACGGCTTGACAACCTCACGCCATGTGCCCACGAAGTTGCTTCCCGTGCCTGTGGGCGGCGTGTCAGCAACTACCCAGTACTGCGTCCCACCGGTGACTGCAACCGGAGTGAAACTGGCGATGGCGAGGGTGCAGCAGGTTCCGCTCTCTGGCAAATCTGTGACTGTCACCGGGCCCGCCAGCAGCGTTCCCGGCGCGCCACTCGAATCCCCATAGATGCTGAGATTCACTTGGTTGGCACCCGACAAATACTGCAGGGCAACCTGGACCTGCGAAACGTGGGAGTTGGACTTCGGAGTAAATGGCATTCCGATGAACACCGTGTAGTCTTTATTTTTTGGTCCGGCAATTTCCCACCCAACGGTGCTGTAAGGGTCGGTCTTGGAGCCCAAGTTGCCGTAAATCTTTTGCAAACCCGCGGGAATTTCCTGCGGCAGCACATGGACCGCTGACCCTTCCGCGGTACGCACCATTCGGGGACTCGATCCGGTCTGCGCGAACAGTGTCAGGTTGCAAAATACGGTGAGGCACACAATCATCTGTGGTTTTTTCATAAACTTTTCCTCCAAATTATTGTTGTTGAGCTGTAATGCTAGACCTGAATCAACGGGCACAAGCCACTGCTCTAATTGACCCCCATCCGTCGTTCGGAAGGGCAGCCACCGCGCCACCATTTTGCGACGATCGGCAGAACTTACACTAGGGCAGCTCGGTTTGCAAGCAAATTGCACTTCGCGAGAGGTTCGTATCCGAGATCACACGAGGTACAGGTCTTTTGCGTAACTTCTGCTTACCTTTAACTTCAAAGCACGTCTAAGATGCCGACCTGGGGCGGGCCACGATCTGCGGGCCCGATTCAACGTAATTTACGGGAGTTGCGCGCTGCTAAACGCACATCGAAGGAGGCATTTCCATGATGAGAGAAACATCACGAGGAACTCTGCGAGCATTTTTGTTTGGCCTGCTGCTTGCGGGCCTTTCGGGCTTGAGCGCCGCGCAGTCGCTTGTGCTCGACTTGCCGCGGCAGAGCCAGCATGCGCTGGTTTCGCAGCGAATCGGGATTACGGACATCACGATTAACTATCACCGGCCGCTGGTTGCCGGGCGCAAGGTTTGGGGCGGACTGGTTCCTTATGGCGATGTATGGCGGTCGGGAGCGAACGAAAATACCACGATCACATTCAGCGATCCGGTGACGATTGAAGGACAGGCGCTCGACCGTGGGACGTATGGACTGCATATGATTCCGACGGCCGCCGAGTGGACGATTATTTTCTCAAAGAATTCGACTTCGTGGGGATCGTTTACTTATGACAAATCCGAAGACGCGTTGCGCGTGACCGTGAAGCCGCACGCGGCGGATATGCATGAAGCGCTCACTTATGACTTTGACGATGTGAAGCCGGATTCGGCGGTGGTTGAAATGGAGTGGGAGAAGGTCGCCGTGCCATTCAAAGTGAGTGTGGATGTGCACTCGGTGGTTGAAGCCAGCCTGAAGAAGCAGTTGCGGAATCTTTCGCAATACACGTGGCAGAGCTGGGACGACGCGGCGAATTACCTGCTCGCCGAAAAAACCGATTACGAGGACGCGCTTAAGTATGCCGATAAGTCGATCGAGAACGAAGATCGCTTCGACAATGAGATGACGAAGGCGAAGGTTCTGGTGGCGATGAATCGTAAGGATGAAGCGCTGACTGCGGAAAAGAAGGCGCTCGGCCTGGCGAGCCCGTTGCAAATCCACGGCTATGCCCGGCAGTTAATAGGAGAGAAGCGGAATGAAGAAGCTTATGTCATCTTCCGCGAGAACGCGCAGAAGCATCCTGAACTCTGGTTCACTCATGCAGGCCTCTCCCGGACGTACTCCGCTCAGGGAAAGTTCGACGACGCAGCCAAGGAGATGAAGCTGGCGCTGGCTGGGGCTCCGGAAAATCAGAAGGTGTATGTGGCGGGGCTGGTGAAGAAACTGGAGGAGAAGCAAGATATTAATTAGGCTCTGGGCTTTGGGCTTTGTTTAAGCTTCTGGAGCGTGGCAGGGGTCTATTACTGGTTATGAAAGACGGGTGATACCTGGGAAGGCGTCGAAGTCGGAATCGAAGGTCAGGATGGTGTCGACGCCGTTTAGCTCCATGACAGCGAGGTGCACGGCATCGCGCGCGGACAGTTGGCGGTATCCGAGGAGTATATCTTTGGCTCGTTCCACGGCTTTGCGGTCAACGGGTAAGACGTCATCGACGATCTTCAGTAGCGCGCTGAACGCCGGCTGAATGGCATCGCGGCGATTGATGGCGGTGAAACGGTGCATGATCTCCTGCAAGACCTCGGCGTCGGATACGAGTCGACGGCGTTCGCTGGACAGCCTCTCAAGCCAGTGTTGCGCGGAGCTTTTGTTGGAATGGCGTGCGCCCACGAGGTACATCGGGATATTGGAATCGATGAAAATCATGGCTGCTCTTTCGGAAGGTATCCCTTCTCGATTTCAGCGAGCATGTCGCCAATGTCAGCGGTCGGAAAGTTGTTCCGGGCGGCCGCGCGAATGGCGGCAAGCTTTTTTCCGACATCGGCCAAGGGTTCGCGGCGGCGTGCTCCTTCCAGAGCCTGCCGAACCCATTCGGCAATAGTCATGTGGCGCGCACGTGCGATCGATTGAATCTCGCGGTAATCGGGGTCCTGGAGGATGACCTGAAGACGTTTAGCCATGTTATGAGTTTACTTGACTCATCATGGTGAGTCAAGATGCGAGCAGTGGGCGGGTCAGATCAGTAGAGATGGAAGTTGACTTCGACGTTCATGCGGTGGGCAATGGGCTCGCCGTCTTTGAGTGCGGGTTTGAACTTCCAGCGGCTGACGGTCTCCACGGCGTTTTCGTCGAGACCGTATCCCAATCCCCGCTCGACGGTGACGTCGTGCGCGTTTCCATCGACTCCCACGGTCAGAGAGAGGAGAATCACGCCCTGAATTTTCTTTTTGCGGGCTAGTTCGCTGTACGGCGGATCCGGCACGAAAATCGCGCGCGGCATTGTCACATTACGTTCGGGCCGCGTCCCCTGTGAAATCCCGCCGCCTGCGCCAAAAGTCGCGCCTGGGTGCGAGCAATCGGGCACGCCTTTGTTCTCTATGCCAGAAGCGTCATCGAAAGGAACGAACTTGCCGGTCTGCTGCGAAACCGCCGAGGCTTCCATGTAGCGCGGAAAGCCATGCGGAGGAACCGTGACCTGGAGCAGATCGCCACTACGGCCGAGTACGCCCACCCTTTCTCCGCAGGCCAAACTATCGGACGCGTGGCTCTGGCAGGCACTGTGATATACGGGCGCTGAATCCTGACCTCGGGAACAGAACACGAATCCATCGGGCGCATTCTCCCTGGCCAGCATTTGCGAACAGTCGGGCGAATGCTCGGGCACGCCTGACTGGTCGTCGAAGGGAACAAATTTATCCGCCTGCCGCGAAATGGCGGAAGCTGGAGCCAGATTCGCGCGCATCTGACCACGCGGGCCGACCTCGCCCAAGGAAATCCTGAGCATGTCATCCTGGCGGCTCAGCACCTCCACTTTTTCCCCACAGTTGAGCGTGCCAACCTGGCGCTTCTTGCAATAACCGATATAGAGGGGCACCGGCTGATCGCTGGCCGACTCCGGGCAGAAGACGAAGCCATCGACGCCGTGCTGCGCCGATGGCAGTGGCTGGTCATCGGCGGCAAGGCAGGGATATGCGCAGGCCGTAACGACGAAGAGGGCGGCAAGAATCAGGTGGGCTGGCTTCATGGAGGGGATTGTGCCATCCCTTTTTCATGACGTCAACGAGGAGTGGTGGCGTTAGCCGCGTCGGGATACTCGAAAACGCCGCGTCCGGATTTGCGGCCCAGCCTTCCGGCTTTCACATATTGGGCCAGGAGCGGGGACGGGCGGAATTTTTCTCCGAGAGTTTTGTGCAGGTATTCGAGGATGTGCAGGCGGGTATCGAGGCCGACAAGATCGACCAACTCAAAAGGGCCCATGGGGTGGTTGAGGCCGAGCTTCAGAGCTTTGTCGATATCTTCGGCGGTGGCCACGCCCTCCTGCAACATGTAAAAGGCTTCATTGCCGATCATGGCATTGATGCGGCTGGTGATGAAGCCGGGCGCCTCTTTTACAACCACCACTTCTTTTCGCATGCGCTGGCCGACTTCGACGGCGGCGGCGAGGGTCTCCGCATCGGTTTCGAGAGCGCGCACAATCTCAAGCAATTTCATTTTGTGAACGGGATTGAAAAAGTGCATTCCGACACATTTTTTTGCGCGATAGGTGACGCTGGCAATTTCAGTAATGCTGAGCGAAGAGGTATTCGAAGCGAGGATGGTGGTGGGACGGCAGATTTTGTCGAGGAGGGTGAAGATCTCGATCTTCGATTCCATCTCCTCGGGAACGGCTTCGATCACGAGATCGGCTTCGCGAGCGGCCTGGTCGACGGAGCCGGCGTATTCGAGGCGTCCGAAGGCGGCATTGGCATCGCCGGGAGTGACCTTTCCAAGCTCGACGGCCTTATCTAGGTTGGCGCGGATTTCGGTTTCAGCGCGGCGGAGAGCGTTGGGAAGAAGGTCTTCGAGGATGGTGCGATAGCCGCCGAGAGCGGCCGCGTGAGCGATACCGCGGCCCATAATTCCAGCGCCGATGACGGCTACGGTCTTTATTGTCTGCCCGGCCTCGGCCACTATTTGCCTGCCTTATCGAGCTGCTTCAGCACGCTTTCCAGGCTGGGGTCGGATTTGCGGAAATATTCGGCGAGGCGGGTGCGTTCCTCGTCGCTCACGGTAGGCAGGGCGCTGTTGACACGGCGCAGGATGGCGGCGATATCGTCAACGTAATTCATCAGGCGAATGAGTTCTCCAGTAGCAGGCATCATGGCTCCTAGCGTTATGGGACGCGGTGCAAAGGATCGCACCGATCCGGCAAACCTCTATTCTAATGGAGGAGCGGGTTAAGTAAAGTAACGGTCGTGCGGGGCAGCGGCGCGGCAGTTATGGCGCGAGGAAAAGAGGTTGCGGAAAGAGTCCCGGCAATGCAAATTCCTTGCCGTGCTCACCGCGCCAAGCGGCTACGGGCAGGTCGGAATGACAAAAGCAAGGGACCTGGCGGTGCGGCTGGAAGCCGTCACGCGTTCAAACCGCGGCACGAAGTGATTGTTTCGCAACATCTGGAACTCGCACCCCTTCCCCAAACTCGGCGCTGGGCGGGCAATCCCCCTGATTCATCACTAAGAAACGTGATAAAGATCACTTAATTTCTATAAGGAAACTGTCAAACTCCGTTCGAGTCACTCTCCCCCTCTGATTGTCTTACAAATGCAGCCCCCGGCATTCAGATGCCGCGGGCCGACTAATGAAAGAAGAGCTTTCCGTGATTGGCGACCGCTTCTCCCAGGCGAGTCGACGGATCACTTCTAAATTCTGTGGAGGAATCATGAGACGGGTTGTGTTTATTCTCGGGGTTTTGCTGCTGGCATCACTCTTGCCTGTGGTAGCGCGCGCGGACACCATCCAGGTAACGAACCACTTCGGGGTCGCTATCATCACCAATGCGGGGATCGAAACGTCCGGATCTGAACTTTGGAACTTCAATGGAATTCAGGCGGGCCACGGCCACTCGCTGGGCAGAGTTATCTTCTCGACGGGCGCACTGATCAGCGGAAGCATCTGGACAGGTGGGACGTTTTCCAGCGTGGGGTCGAGCTTCAAGATGATCGGAGTAGGCTCCGCGGGACAGCCGAAGGGTACGATCTTCAACGGGGCTTTTGAAGGACCGATCAGCTGGACGCTGGAATCGTTTGCCAATCACATCCATGCATATGATTTGACCGGCACCATCGTGGGACAACTGTGGAATGGACACGTCGTCACGGGAACGACTACGCAGACGATCTACACGTATTGGAGTCAGGAGCGAGTCGATCATCAGGGGAACATCCACCTGGGCGTAACAAAATTGACGCCGACTCCAGAGCCGGGCACGCTGGGACTGCTGGGAACCGGGTTGGTGGCGATTGCGGGAGCGTTGCGGCGGAAACTGTTTCGATCCTAGCGATGATTTGGTGACGCAGAGTCGCCTAGAAGTACAACTGGCGCACTTGAATCAGCGGCGCGCATATCGCTGCTCGTGGGGATAGGGATGCTTCGACTTGAGCTTCGCATTCGCGAAGCTCAAATCCTCGCTCAGCATGACAGGTTGAGAGACCTGCGCAGCATGACGAGGGTTGGGAAAAATAATTCCAGAAAAGCTCTAGCTCATCTTGTGGAAGCGGCGGAAGGTGGCGCCGCCTTCTTTTCCCATGTAGCGATCGAGGACTGACGGGTCAGTCTTGCGAAGGTCCACGACCACTAATCCATCCACAACATCGGAAAATTTGCGATCGAGATTGAAGGCGATCAGCGTGCCTCCGACTTTGGTTTGTGAATCGGTGTTGTCGGAGTAAGTACTCCACGACAGTCGCGCCTTACTCGTCCATGGCGGCTAAGTCTTGGGCCGATGCCGATCGCCGGAGAAGGGTAATCGAAAAAACGAGAATGAGGATAAGAAGACCGAGCAAGCCAAGCTCGAGCATGGAGGCGCGGAAGATACTTTCGGACTCACCCGCCCATCCACCGCCGGTTTTGGTTAGATTGGAAGCCTCGAGAGTGATAACAAGGATGCGCCGGATCGACGCGATGAGACCGACGACCAGAAAAGGCTCCGTGACCAGAATGTGAGAGCGGATGGAGATGCTGACAGTGTGGAGGATTTCCACCAGCATGAGAACGATGAGGAGATGGTCGAGTACTTCGAGGGTCTGCGAGGACATGGTCCAGGTGCGGATGCCATGCCACATCATCACGCCGCCATCGGCAAGGGCTGCAACGGCAGTAAGTGTCAGCAGAATGGCAAGGATGCCGTAGATGCCGACCTCGGCCTTACGGGCATACTCGCTGAAATGGTACCGATATCTCTCCTCTGGCATCCGCGAATCCTAGCATGGTTCGGAGCGCGTTCCAACCGTTTCAGATTGGTTGGTGAGGCAGGATGATTTGGCGAGGCAAAATCATCGAGTGGCAATGACTTCGTTATTGGCTCCAGAAATTCCCCCAGAGGGTAGCTGGCGAGCCGGTTGGTTCCTGGGGCCATCCCCGGCTGCTAGCCTTCCAGCTTGAAGCGGGTTTCGGCGAGACGATAGAGGCGGCGCCAGAGCAGGCGATTAGTGGTGACAACGACGGCGGCAAGGACGATGGTTCCGGCCAATAGAAGATTGAAGTTCTTGGCGTCGGTGGCGGCGGAAATAATCGCGCCCACTCCTGTAGTGGAGTAAGTGTGACCTTTGAAATGGAAATACTCGGCAACGATGCTGGCGTTCCATGCGCCTCCGGAGGCAGTGATGAGGCCGGTAACAAGAAATGGAAAGATGCCGGGGAGGATCAGCTTTCGCCAGCGCTCCCAGCCGCGCAGGCCGAAGACGCTGGCGGCTTCCTTGAGATCGGTTGGAATGGCCATGGCGCCTGCGATCACATTGAACAGGATGTACCACTGCGTGCCGAGGAGAAGAAGAACGATTGAACCGACGCCGAGTCCTCCGCCAAGGCGGATGAGAACGAGCAGGACAACGGGAAAAAGCGCGGTGGCCGGGACCGACGCGGCGATCTGGGCGAGGGGCTGCGCGATGCGAGCCAGGCGGGGGCTGAAACCGATAGCGACCCCGGCGGGGATGGTCCAGAGCGCGCCGAGGATGAGTGCGGCGTTCACCCGCAGAAAGGTTGCGCCCAGGCCGAGGCCGAGTTCGTGATAGTCCGCGCTGCGCAACCCGGCGAGGATCAGAACAACTCTGACGACAGCGTAGGCAATCACGGTTAGCATCGCGACGCCTGGAATGCGCCAAAGCCACAACGCACCCGGGCTTTCGTCTGACGATTGCGCACGGGCTGCGTCATTTTGGCCAGCGAAGTAGTGCACCATCTGTTCGCGGAGCGGGCGCACGGCGCGCTTGCGAAGATAGGCCATCCCCCGCGACCGGCGCAGGAAGTCGAGCACCCAGGATGTAGGAGCGGTGGTGCTCTCGACCTGTTCGAATTTGAATTTTTCCGCCCAGGCGATCACCGGACGCCAGATGATTTGATCCATGAGAACGATGACCGCGACCATGGTGCCGATGCCGAGCAGAATGGAGCGAGTATCGCCGTTATCGGCGGCGGCCTGGAGGTAGGAACCGAGGCCGGGCAGGCGGAAATCGGTGAATTGCTCGCAGGCCATGAGGAAGAACCAGGCTCCGGCAATCGACATCATGGAATTCCAAACGAGTCCGATGGTGGCGAAGGGCAATTCGATTTGAATAAAGCGCTGCCACCAGTTGAAACGGTAAATGGTGGCCGCTTCGCGCATCTCGCGCGGAATGCTTTTGAGGGAGGCGTAGAAACTGAAGGCCATGTTCCAGACCTGGCCGGTAAAGATGAGAAGGACGGCCCCGAGTTCGACACCGAGCTGGCGGCCGGGAAAAAGCGCCGCCATTGCGAGCATGACGCCGGGAAGAAAGCTGAGGACTGGAATCGATTGCAGAACGTCGAGCAGCGGAATCATGAAGCGCTCGGCGCGCGGGCGATAGGCCGCGATGTATCCGTAGACGAGGGCGAAGATCAGACTGAGGAAGTAGGCGAGTGCGATGCGGAGCAGAGAATATCCCGCATAAATGGGCAGCGCGCCAATGCTGCGGCTGATTTCAACCTGAGGATGAAATGGGCCCAGCCAGTTGCGGCCGACTTCAACGATTCCATAAAAAAGCGCCAACCCGGCCGAGAACATGATGAGATCGGGCAGGCTGGCGGCGCTGGGACGCGGCAGCAACGACCAGATGCGAACCGGTGAACGAAAGAGAATTCGAGCCGGACGCGCGGGACGTTTCAAAGCTGGAAGTTTTAAGATTGGAAGTTTCAAGGTTGGGAGTTTCAAGGCTGCACCGGAGAAGTGGGCGGATGAGGCTCGGAGACCGGCTCGGCAAGAATCAGGCGGTGCGACTCGCGATCATAGTCGAAAATTTCGGCATAGCGCCCCCAGTTCATCGCGGTCTCAAACTGGCGTTCCACCTCATCCTGGCTGAAATGTTCATCGAGAATGTCGTAGAAAAACTCTTCAGGGATGGAGTGGTCCGTTTTCGCATGGAGAATGCTATCGATCTGCTGGAGGATCATTACGTGAGCGAGGGCGGCGTGGCGAAACAGAATTTTGCGGGATAAGATATCGGCTTCCGCGAAGCGCGAACCCTCGGGCGTGATTTCAGCGTCGCCTTCCTTGAGCGTGGCGAAACCGAGTAAAACCGAGGCTTCGACAATGGGCAGCAGGTCTTCCGCGTCCATGATAAGGACTTCAGCCAGGCGGTAGAGATCCTCTTTGCCTCCGCGATCCTGCAGGAGTTCGAGCAACCCGGCGACGCCGCCGACACGCGCATGCGGAAGCATCTGGTACTTCTGGCGAGCGGGCTTCTGCGTCGAAGGTTGCGCACCGGGCACGGCGAGCGCGAGATCGGGCTGGGTCATGATTTTGTAGACGTAATCGACCAGCTCGACAAAACGCGGCGATTTGCGATCGCGCATGTGAGGCAATTCAACGGAAAAATCAGCGCGTATGCGAGCCGGATTCCTGCCCAGGACGATGACGCGATCCGCCAGCAGAATTGCCTCTTCGATATTGTGCGTGACGATAAAAATCGCGCTGGTCGGCATCTTTTTGCTGATCCAGAGTTCGAGCAGTTCGTTGCGCAGGTTCTCCGCGGTTAACACATCGAGCGCGGAGAAAGGTTCATCCATGAAGAGCACTTCGGGCTCAACGACCAGAGCGCGGGCAAAGCCGACGCGCTGTTTCATGCCTCCGGAAAGCTCTTTGGGATAAGCGCTTTCAAATCCATCGAGGCCGACGGTATCGAGAATGCGCAGCGCGCGCTTGTGGCGATCCATGGCAGGAATGCCACGCGCTTCGAGCGGAGCCTCCACGTTATCGATTACGGTGAGCCAGGGAAAGAGCGCGAAGCTTTGAAAGACGATTGCCACGCCGGCATGTTGCGAAGTGATGGGCTGGCTGTGCCACAGCACTTCTCCGGAGGAGGGTTTGCTGAGTCCGCTGAGGATGCGCAGAAGCGTTGACTTTCCGCAGCCGGAGGGACCGAGCAGCGCAATGATTTTGCCGGGCTCGACGTCCAGATCGACGGGCGCAATGACTTCAATGCGGCTGCCATCGGGCTGGAGATAGAATTTTTCTACGGCCTTGGCGCGGATGATGGGATCGGTCACGGGCGATGCTCCGAAAATTGCTGGCTTGCTTTGAACAGCGAGGATACACCAGTCAGGCGGCCCAATCTTCTTGTTTAGCCTGCAAGGGTTTCGGAAGGCGATCGCCGACGTCGGCGAGCTGAGCAAGCTTTGCGGCGAGCTCGGGCCGCAGCATCTCCGGATTAAATCGCCAGCACCAGTTGCCGCCGTTGAGGCTGGGCACATTCATGCGGGCTTCGCTGCCGAGACCCAGCACATCCTGCAATGGAATTACGGAGAGGCTGGCGGAAGAATTCGAGGCGACACGAATCATCGCCCAGTTGATACCGTCGTCGCAGTGGCCGAGATAGGCCTCCACAAATTTGCGCTCCTCTTCCGTGGTTGCCGATGTCCACCAGCCA
This sequence comes from Terriglobales bacterium, assembly GCA_049589875.1. GTDB lineage: Bacteria > Acidobacteriota > Terriglobia > Terriglobales > Acidobacteriaceae > Acidiflorens. The sequence continues at coordinate 87,572 of JBAWBR010000059.1, read as the reverse complement.
CGCAGCGTGTCGTTATCGTGCGTGCCGGTGTAAACAACTTTTTCGCCGGTGAAAGTGTGCGGCAGATGAATGTGGGCGCCGCGATCTCCGAAGCCGAACTGCAAGACGGCCATGCCGGGAATTTGCAGGCGCTCGCGCAGCGCGTGGACATCGGGCGTAATGTATCCCAAGTCCTCGGCGAAGAATGGAAGACCGCCGAGCGTGTCTTTTACTTTTTCGAATAAATTGTCTTTGGGGCCGTCGACCCATTGGCCATGGATTGCGGTGGGCTCGTCGGCGGGAATTTCCCAGAACTGCGAAAAACCGCGGAAATGATCGAGGCGGATGTAATCGAAATTGCGCGTGGCCCAGCGCAGGCGATCGATCCACCAATCGTAGCCGCGAGCTTTCATTACGTCCCAGCGATATAGAGGATTGCCCCAGCGCTGGCCATCTTTGCTGAAAAAATCGGGCGGAACGCCGGCGACGACCTCGGGCTCAAGCTCCGAGTTCAGGCGAAAAAGATCGGGATGAGTCCAGACATCGGCGCTGTCGAAGTTGACGAAGATGGCGATATCGCCGGCGACGCGGATGGAATGCCCGGCGCAATAGCTGCGCAGCGCCTGCCATTGCTCATAGAAAAAGAATTGCACGGCGCTGCGAACTTCCAGATCTGCGCTCATTTCCTCACGCGCTTTTTCGAGGGCGGCGGAATCGCGGTGAGTTAAATCGCGAGGCCAGCGATTCCAGCTTTCAAGATGGAAACGGGCGCGCAGCGCGTCGAAGAGAACAAAGTCATCGAGCCACCAACTGTTATCGCGACGGAAATTCTCGAAACGCGAATGCGCATTCGCCGAAGCGGACTCAGACGCCGGCGTTTTAAGAAAGTTATGGGCCGCTTCAAAAAGAAGAGGGAGCTTCTGATGGAAGACCTTCTGATAATCGACCGGCTCGATGGTGGAAGGCATCGCATCGAGATGGGCGCGCGGGAGCCAGCCGCGATCGGCAAGGCGCTCAAGGCTGATGAGCAGTGGATTGCCCGCGAATGCCGAAGGGGAAGAATAGGGCGAGTTTCCAAACCCAAGCGGACCGAGAGGAAGAACCTGCCACACACCCTGGCGAGCGGAAGCAAGAAAATCGGCGAACGCGTATGCGGCGGGACCAAAGTCGCCGATCCCCCCGCGCGAGCCGAGAGAGGTGGGATGCAGGAGAATTCCGCTGGCGCGCGTAAAGGGCATGGAGAAACAGTTCTCGGTTCTTGATTCCTGGTTCTCAGTTCTCAGAAAATCCCTTAGCTCGCCGATTTGGCGGAGAACTGAGACTGGATTGAAGGACATTATCGAAATATCGAAATGTCAAAAAAACGACGGTCCGCGGGCCTTTTAGGTTACGAGCCCTCTTCGGTGCCAGGATGAGTGAGGCGTTTCATTTCGTCCTGATTGACCTTGATGCGCTTGGATTTCTCCATATCCTTGCGCAGGTTCGCAACGAAGAGCTCGAACAATTCGTTCTGCCTGGCTTCAAGGAGAGTTTGACGAATCTGATCTTTCTTTTCGGCGAATTCCTGATCGGTGGGCTGCTGAGTTTCAAGAACCTGAGCAACCACGCCATTTGCTCCGGCTGAAATGGGTCCGCTGATGTCGCCGGGCTTCAGGGTGAAGATCACGCTGGCCGCGCCTTCGAGCGAACCAATATCGGGCACCTGGCCGTCGGGCGCAACCAGATCGCTGGTCTTGACGGTCGCACCCAGCTCCTTGGCAACCTTTTTCAAATCGTGATCCGCCTTGGCGCGATCGGCAAGCTCCTGCGTTTTTTGCTGCAACAGCAAGGTGGAGCGCTGATTTTTGAATTCGGTTTCAACCTTTGAGCGAATCTGCTCAAACGAAGGAGTCGCGGGAGGATGAATGGCAAGCAACTGGAACACGACATAGCCCTGCGGAACCTGGACAACATCGGGCGGAGTATTCGGGGCCGCGCTGAACACAGCATCCATCAACTGCGGGCTGGGCTGGAGGCCGGGAAGAGTATCGCTGCGGCCGAAGAATTCAGTCGTCACGAGGGGCTGATTCTTGGCGGAAGCCGCCTGATCCAGACCATCGGTGCGAGAGGCGCTCGCCAGCGCATTGGCAGCCGCTTCGGTTGTGCGTGCCGACTTTTGCTGCTTCACTTTGTCCTGAATCTCGCTTTTCACTTCGGCCAGCGATTTGACGTGGGCTTCCTGCTTGTCTTCGACCTGGATAATGTGGAAGCCATAGCTGCTCTTGATGAGATCGCTGATTTGTCCTTTGGGCAGCGAGAACGCGGCCTTTTCGAATTCGGGCACGGTGCGGCCACGGCCGATCCAGCCCAGTTCGCCGCCTTCTTTGGCGCTGCCTGGATCGTCGGAATATTTCTCCGCGATCTTGGCAAAATCGCCGCCTGCCTTCAATTGCTTGAGAACGTCTTCCGCCTTGGCGCGAGCATCAGCGACGCCTTTCGCATCTTCTTTGCCGTCGGGACCGGGCAGCGGCGTTTTGATCAGGATGTGCCGAACCTTCACTTGTTCGGGGACGCGGTATTCTTCGCGATGCTGATCGTAATAAGCCTGAAGGTCCTGATCGGTGACGGGAGTGGCGGCTCCGATTTTCGCGGAATCGATGAGCGCGTATTTGATCTGGCGCTTCTCCGGGATGGAGTTGTTATAGCGAGTCTTATTGGCGTTGAAAAAGGCCTGAAGTTCCTGATCGGTGGGATGCAGACCTTTCAGGATGTCAGCCTGCGTCAGTACAGCGTATTCAAACTTGACTTTAGTATTGCGGCGGACGAATTCGTCGCGAACCGCGGCGTCGGAAACGATCGCACCGCCCGCAATCAGCGCCTGCAGCTTGTGAATGAGGATGTAATTCTTTTCGATCGACTCCAGCTGGGGCACGGTCAGGCCAAGGGTCTGCACGAACTCCTCATATTGTTCCTGGCCGATAAACTTGCCATTGGGAAACAATTGCGGGCCAAGCTGGCCGTGCTCGAGATCCTCGCGGAGTTCGTCATCTCCAGCATGGAGGCCGAGGCGATGGGCTTCCGCAACCAGCGCTTTTTCATTAATGAGTTCCTGCGCGGCCTGGCCGGCAAAAAAGGGCATCAACATGCTTGCCTGGGCGGTCGCGTTCTGGCGCTGAATCATGGCGCGCGCTTCGTGCTGGACTTCGGCGACGGTAACTTCCTGATCGCCGACCGTGGCGAGGACGCCTGCGCCGGGGCCGCCAAGGCCGATACTCGTACCGAAACCGCCGGGGATGAGCGTGATTATCATGCCACCGCAGATAACGACGAGGATGCCGCCGAGGATAATTTTCAGGGTTGGCCCTGCATTTTGAAGAGTTCGAATCATAATTTCAGGTTGCTCCAGGCTTGAAGGTCGAATTATTGATTATAAACCAGGCATGCGGGATGAGTTTGTGAGGTGCTGGAGGGCTTTTAGAGCCACTTCATTCCTCGGCGGGAATGTCGAAGTTCACCAGGTCTTCACGGAAGCCGCGAGTCTTCCAGGCTCCGTAAGCGATACCGGCGATCATCCAGATAGAACCTGCGATTAAAGCCAGATTCGATAGATGAAGCCAAATGAACAAGCAGATGATGAAGCCCAGAATCGGGGGAATCAGTTGGCCAAACGAACGGTCTTTGCCGCGAATGAAGTAATGGGTGAGCGAGGCCAGGTTCACGCCCATGAAAGCAATCAGCGCGCCGAAGTTCAGTAACTGTGCGCCGTTGTCATAACTGATGAGGAATGCGCCGACCAGTGCAATCGCACCGACAAACATGACGTTATTGGCGGGGATTCGCGTCCTGGGATGGATAGCGCCGAAAAACTTCTTTGGAATGGCGCCGCTGCGGCCCATGCCGTAAAGCAGGCGAGCAGCGCCCAGTTGCGAACCCATGCCGGAGCCGATGGTGGCGATTAAAAGCGTCAAACTGATCACTCTGGTCATGAGAACGCCGCCCGCGATGCCCGCGACGTGGCTGAACACGTTCTCATCACCAAACTGTGAGAAAACGTCGAAGTCTCTGCCGAAGTGAATTAAGCTCAGCAACTGCGCGCCATAGACCTCCGCAGCAGCCAGAAATCCGGTAATCACGCAGACCAGCACGGTGGCCAGAAAGATGTTGCGCTTGGGATTGTCTACCTCTTCCGACAAGGTGGAGATGCCATCGAAGCCGATATAGGTAAGCACGGCGACCGAGGTGCCATGAAAAACACGGCTTACGGTAAAGGTCTGCGGATTGTAGAAGGGTCGCAGGAAAAACGCTTCCGGATATTGAGGCAGATGAAAAATATAGCGAATGGTGTACCAGAAGAAAGCAAGGATGACGGCTCCCATGATAGCGCAGAGCGTCTGGTTGATGCGCGCGGAGGTCTGGACTCCGCGAAGGTTGAGCGCGGTAAACAGCAAGGCGAAAAACAGCGGCCAAATCAGGCCGGGGTAAGGAATCTGAAAACTCGTCCCGCTCAGCAGATCGGCCATCGCCTTGGCGCACCAGATGGTGCAGATCAGCGGATTGAGAATGTAGTCCATCGTCATGCTCCATCCGGTGACATAGCCGAGCGATGGATGCAGCTCGCGGCCCACATAGGTATAGGCGGAACCCGCGCTGGGATAGACACGCGCCATGCGGCCATAGCTCATGGCGGTGAACACCATGGCAACCATCGCGATAAGAATGGAAGTGACGACATGGCCCTGGCCTTCGTTGCTGAAGACCCCATAGGCGGGCATGGGCGCGGTTGGCTGGATCACGATGATGCCGTACATGATCAGGTCCCACAGCGTAAGAGAGCGTTTCAGGCGCGGGGCTTCGACTGGGGACGACTCCATTTACAACCTCAGTATGATCGCGGTGTAAGAAGAAAAGACCTTCGGATTGTATCGGGGACCAGTCCTGTTGGAAAGTAAAAAGCTCTGAATTAAAACGATTCAGTCGCGCCCGATATGAGAGAGTATCGACGCACCGAAACGCTTAGCGAGAATCCGGATATTGAAACGAGTACCCGCGAGATTCCCTACCCGACATGAAACGCGTGTTGTATTCGAGCAAGTAGTCAAGGTTCCTGGGATCGTTGGGATAAGACTGCGCAGAATATGGGTAGGCTGGCATATCGGCGAACGGGAGGGGCTCGACAGTCTCGCCTCGATAAGCGTAGAAATCCATATCTTTTTCGTAGCCGTTGGCGATAAAGAAATAATCGCGAACCCAGCCCGCGGGAAGCGCGGGCAAAGTTGCGGGATCGAAATCGAGGGAGATCTCATCGCCCGAGCCCAACACGGCAAACTTATCGTCAAGCGCGGTAAGGAGCGGCAGCACATCCCCATAACGCGTGTAAGCGCCTGCTGGGCGCGTGTAAGGACCAGTGGCGCTGGTTTGCTCGTAAATATATTGCACGTTGCCGGGCGGCGCGCCTTCGATTTTCAGCGGGAAGCCATGAAACCCTAGTTGCGCCTGCACCAGCGGAACCGCCGCAAGGCGGGCGCTTTGATTCTGATTGGTGCGGCTGATCAGAATGCTGTCCCAATAAATTTGCAAGTTGGTTGTAAGGCGGATGCGGCGGGTGCCGCGCGGAAGTTTGCCGGTAAGGTCGGCGGTCATTGTTCTAGGGCCTCCGGCGGGGAAGCCGAGATCGTCGATGACGCGGAGCCATTTGTCATTCGTTTTATTTGCCGACGATGGCGTTGCCTCAGCGGCTGAAGCCGCTTTGCAGTTTGCGGCTAGGCGGCACGGCTGAAGCCGTGCCCTTCCCTGTTGCTCTCCCTCATTTAAAGACTGATCCTGGAGCGCTTCGACGTAGGGCGCGATGGGATGCACTCCGGCTTGATCGGCGGCATACATGCTGCTGGCGCTGTAGTACTCGATCTCTCCGTGCATGAGCAGCCAGAGCGGACCACCGTCGTAAGGCGCGCCCAGATCGAGTTCGAGCGAATGCGGCTCGGCGAAACCGAGAAACGGGAGCACCTTGAAATCGCCGAAGTAGCGATGTGCGAGAAGATCGGGAAGCACATTATGGCCGTGCTCATCCCATGCGGCAGCCGGCGGGTGCGCGTCATTGACATCGCTGAAGACGACTTTGAACGGCGGATACGGCGGATTGCTGGCGAAATATTCGTTGGGATAAACGTCCAAATCTTTCGGATGATCGACGGCGAGGAGTTTCGCTTCGTCGAGATAGACGGACTCTTCCAGCGGCTCCATGAAACGGAAACTGAGCTTGCCGCCTTTTTCGATGAGGGCGTTGCGGTCGATCTTGATCGCTTCGGTTGGGCGCGGAATGTTCCGCTCAACTACTGGTCCGATTGAGCCATTACCCGCCGCGGTCTTCCCGGATGAAATCCAGTGGCCGATGACGCCCGCGCCGAGCATGTCGCCGACCAGCGCGTAACGCTTGCCATCCCAGGCGAAAAGCGTTGGACAGGAACTGCCGCGGCGATCGAGTTCAGTGATGTTTTGCACCTTGTTGGCAGGGACTTCGATTTCATCCTGCAGCACGCCGGTGGGCCAGAGAAGGCGAACGATATCGGCTTGCTTGGCCTGGCCGAGGCCGATGGTGAGATAGGGTGAGTTCTGCCCGAGATAGCCGGACGAGCCATAGACTTCAAACTTCTGGCGAATGCCGTCGGAGAAAACCTCGACCTTCGTGCCGATGGCGGATTTGTTGTCGTTCAAACCTTTTAGGGCGAGGCGCAGCGAATTATTCTTGTTGCCGCCTTCATTGTGCAGCAGCACGGCGGGACCGTGGTTTTGCGTGATCAGGAGATCGACCGCGCCGTCGTTGTCGTAGTCTCCGGCAATGATGGCGCGCGGCTCTTTGAGTTGAATTTTGTCGAGGCCCACATCGGCGGTAACGTCCTTCCAGCCGTCGGGACCGAGATTGCGGAAGAGGCGGACTTCGAACTTCTCTTCTTCGTCCTTGAGTATCGCTCTCTCGCCAACGAAAGCCAGATCGACCCACCCATCGTTGTCGTAGTCGAAGGCTACGATGCCGAAGCCACGTTGCCAATCAAATTTCGGAAGTGGGACCGACTCGAAGGTTCTACCCTGGTTGTTTCGCCAAAGGGTGATCGCATCGCCAAATTCCGTGAAGGCGAGGTCCGTCCATCCGTCGTGGTTGAAGTCGAGCGCCGCAACGCCATAGGTCGCCCCAGATTCGATAGACAACAATTGACGGAATTTTCCTTCTCTCGGATTTTCAAACATAACCGGGGATTTGTGGTCATACAAACCCACGGCGGCCCTTCCACATGCATCCCCGGTCGCCACAATGTCCACTGCTCGATCATTGTTAAAGTCGGTACCAATAGCCGCCATGCTGGAGTTCAGGCCATTGAGGCCTGTGTTCTCGGTGACATCGGTAAATGTACCGTTTCCATTGTTGCGCCACATCATGTTGTTGCCTAGTGATGGGATCTTCCTATCGGAGCAGACCGTAACACTTTGTGGGATTAATCGAGTGACATAGAGATCGAGATCACCGTCATGGTCATAATCGATGAACGTCAGACCGGTGGTCTCAGGTTCCCCGGCGAGCGGATTAGCTGGCGGCAAGCTCTTCTCCGTGTTGATTCCGGCTTGTTCCGTCACATCCCGGAACGTTCCGTTCTTTTCATTGTGGAGAAGGAGGATGCGATTGCCGAGACTTACGGCGAGGTCGGTGAAGCCATCATTGTCATAATCTCCCGCTGTGCAGGAAATCGCCGGTCCGTACCGATCCAATCCGGCCTTCTTGGTCACATCTTCAAATCTGCCGTTTCCCAGGTTGTGGTACAGCGACATCGAGCCCTGAGTTCCGTTGTCCGGTAGAAACAGATCGATGTTGCCGTCGTTGTCGTAATCAAGAAGACACGCACCCGGCCCCAAGAATTTCGCGGCCGATCCGGCCTCTTCTTTTCCCGGCCGAGCGACGATCCCTGCTTCCTTCGTCACATCCACAAACTTCACCGAAATCTGCGGCGGGACTTTCTGCACCGCTAACGGCGATTCTTCCGCGCGGGAATATTTCCCCTGCTCGCCATAGGTCAGGCTGATGGGCGCGCCTAGTTTATTCTGCGTTACATATTGAAATCTCTTCATCGCTTCGTGCGCGGGATCGATTTGGCCGGATTGCTGGTAGGCGCGCGCCAGGCCGAACTGGGCGGACGCATGCAGCGGATCGATCTTGAGCGCGTGTTGGAAAGCGGCGATTGCTTCGGGAAATTGCTTTAACTGTGAATACGTTGCGCCAAGGAAATACCAAGTGTCGGCATCGTTGGGATCGATCTCGGTGACACGGCGGAAAGCGTCGAGCGCGGCTTCGGGGCTGGCGGAGTTCTTATAGTAGAGGCCCAGGTTGAACCAGGCGTGCGCGTCCTTGGGATCATCTTTCGCAGCTTTGTCGAGGGCCGCCTTCGCTTCTTCGAGTTTTTGCAGATTCAGCAAGGCAACGCCGAGATTGAGCTTTGCGATCTTCAGAGTAGGATCTTTGGCTGCGGCCTCCTCGAACATCTTCAGCGCTTTTTCGAACAACTGCTGATTCATGTAGGCGACGCCGAGATTGTTGAGGCGCGCGGCTTCGACTGGATCGGGTGGAGGAGACGCTCCCAGCAGCGCGAGCAACAGCGCGATGACGGCGACGAGCGTAAGAAGTGTTTTCATCGCTCACAAGAAAGGACTGGCCGAATTATAACGGTGACAAGCGCAGGAAAAGAGGAGGTAACGCCTGGCAAGGCAGTCTACTTCTTCGTATATGCGCGCGCGCCGATCACTCCCCTGCCTTCTTCGACCGTCACGGTCTGCCCGGCGGCTATATTCTTCAGTCTTTCTACCTGCCCGCTCGGCCATTCGATTTCGACAGCGTCCGCTTTTGTCTTTGAGCCAAGGCCGAACGTCAACACCAATTCACTCGCTGACAAATAGCTGGAGCCGGAGCGCAGCATCTGCGACTGTTTTTCGCCGGAGGCGGTTAAGCGCACGACGGCGCCTATGCCATCGCGATTCGACTTCGTCCCCGCGAGTTTCACGCGCAAGCTTTGATTGGCACTGCCTTGGTTGCGATAAAGGTGCGCCGCGCCGCCATTCGTCGTTACCAGGATATCGGGAGCGCCGTCGTTATTAATGTCGGCATATGCCGCGCCCCGCGCCACTTTCGGCATGGCGAAATCCGCACCCACTTTTGTCGTGACTTCTTCGAACTTTCCATTGCCAAGATTGCGAAACAGGTGCGGCGGCTCCGCATAGCTCACTCGCTTCTGCACGCGTTCGATATCGTTTTCGATATGGCCATCGGCGACAAAAATATCGGGCCAGCCATCGTTGTCGTAATCGAAGAAAAAACAACCGAACCCGAGCGTGAGCAGCGTGGCATGACCAACTTCGGAACTTGGCGCGACGTCAACAAACAGGCCGTTGCCCTCGTTGTGATAGAGCGAGATCATTTGATTGGAAAAATTCGTGATGATCACGCTCGAACGGCCCGAATGATCGTAATCGGCGGCGTCAACGCCCATGCCGGCGCGGGCCACTCCATCTTCGCTGTAGGCGATTCCCGCGGGTACGGCGCGTTCTTCGAAAGTGCCATTTTTCTTGTTCACGTAGAGCTTGTTCGGCTGCGTATCGTTTGAAACGAGAATATCCGGCCAGCCGTCGTTGTTGGCGTCGAGAATCGCGATGCCGAGGCTCTTCGAGCTCGGATCGTATAACCCGGCTTTCTGCGTAGCATCCTCGAAGCGGCCATTGCCGAGGTTATGCCAGAGGCGAATGGAAATTCCCTTATACGATTCTGGCGTGCAATACGATTTGTGCACGCCGTCGAGCGTGCAGTAGATGTCGGTCTGCGGAGACCACTGCACATAATTGGCGACGACGAGATCGAGTTTGCCGTCGCGGTCGTAATCGACCCAGGCCGCGCTGGTGGAGAATTCATTAGGCCCCCACTGGCCCGCGGACTTGGTCGCGTCGGTGAACGTTCCGTTGCCGTTGTTGTGGAAGAGATGGCTTTGGCCGACGGCAGTAATAAAGATATCGTCGAAGCCGTCGTTGTCGTAGTCGCCGACGGCAACTCCCATGCCGAAGAATGAGACGGCGAGTCCGGCTTTGCGCGTCACGTCGGTGAAAGTGCCGTCATGATTGTTGTGGTAGAGCTTCAGCGTTGACGCGCCGGTTTTTCCGAGGCGCGTTGGCTGGCCGGGCCAATCGACGCCGTTAATCAATAGAATGTCGGGCCATCCATCATTGTCGTAATCGATGAATGCGCAGCCGGGACCCATCGTTTCCGGCAGCCATTTTTTGCCGGTGGCTCCATTGTTGTGAGTGAAGTGGATGCCAGCTTGCGCGGTAATGTCGCGAAATGTGATGCTCTGCGCCTGTGCGGCCATCGTCATCAACAGCAATGAAATTAGTATCCACCGGAAATTCAGGCCAGGTATCACTTGGAGGCTCCGGCGGCGGGCGCTCTTTTGCTTCCCTGCTGCGAAAAAATTGGCAGAGGCACAGACACGTGCTCGTGGATGTTCTGGCGTTCGTTGTTGTCCTCGGGATGAAGTTGACGATACGGCCCGGTGATTGCCTGCGCGGCCTCATCGGCCTTGAAACGCAGGTAGCGAGCCTGATGCGCTTTAGCCATGTCCTGGTCGCCCAATCCGTTGTAGCAGAGCATGAGATTGTAATGCGCCTGCAAGTCTTCGGGATCGACCGCCAGCACTTGCTGCAGGACTTTGACCGCGTCGGGATATTTTCTCTGCAAAAAGAAGACTCGACCCAGGTTATTGAGCGCGACACGATCGCGCGGATATTGCGCGAGCACAGTTTGAAGATGCGCGGCGGCCTGGTCGTAGTCGCCGGCCGTTTTCATCAACGACGCGTAGAAGAAGTTGGCGCGCGCTAGTTTGGAATCGATGGCCAGCGCTTTTTCAAGGACAACGCGGGCACGCGGCACATCGCCTTCCTGTAGCGCGGCGCGGCCAATGTTGACCCAGCCGTCGGGATTCTGGGCATCGATCTCCGTTACTTTTTCGAAGGCGGCCTGTGCCGCTTTGAGGTCGCCTTGCAGCAGCAGGCCGATGCCGTAATCGTTCCAGCGCTGCCAGTCTTCTTTTGCGAGTTTTGTGGCTGGCTCGGGGACGGGCGCGCTTGCGGGCAGCACATCGAGCGTTACCTGATTTTCGGCGAGCGCGACGATGGGGAGGTCGGGAATTTTTTCTTCTTTGGCGGAGATGCCTTTTAGCGGCGCGTTCAAAAGAAATTTTCTGTCGTCGTAACTTGGAGCGACAGCCGACGCGGGCGCGGCGGGATCGGGCTCGCCGGCAAATGCAAACTGAGTGCCCCACCATGCAAACTTGCGATAACAGAGACGCGCAGTCAGTGTGATTTTGTTTCCTGTCTTCGTCGGGATCTTCATGCTGAAGTGAACCGTATCGGCCGCGCCGGGCGGAATCAGCCGTACATACACAACGGAACGCGTCGCCCAGGCATTGCGCTTGTTGATGGGATTGCCATGGGCATCGATCTGAAGCGAGCGGTAAAAGTGTGCTCCCTTTTCGACCGGACCCTTGCCGTTGTCCTCGACCATGCCGCTCCAGAAAATGGTCTGGCCGCGATCGTCTTCTGCTTTTAATTCGAGCCAGGTGTCGTAGGCATCGACCGTGCCTCCGGGGAAGAAGTGGCCGACGCGTTTTGTACGTACAACCACGTCAACGCGGACGGTATCACCGCGGCGGACGGCGGGATGCACGCGATCAAGCGGTGCGGTTACTGGATTGACTTCGGCATTGCTTGCCGGCGTCACCCTGGCTTCCGCTTCTTCTCCTACGGCGAAGGTTGTCGCAATTTCATGCTGCGTTGTGGCTTTGGTGTTTTGCAGAGGCGCGGCGGATGAAAGCGCAAAAATATCGACGGCCAAAGCTCCACTGGTCAGGAAATCTTCTGTCTTCTTCAACTGCGCGCCATCTTCATTGGCTGTTGGCAAGGCGGAGTTGGCGGCAAGAAAACGATGCGAATGCACTTTGCCAGCAATGTTGCCTTGATCGTTCGAGGGCTCAAGCGGCATGTGGCAATCGGCGCACTGCTGCGGCTTCGGCGGGTAATAGAAGGAGCGCGCGCCCTGCCCGGAAACTCCGCTTGCTTGCCAATTGTCATACTCGTTGAAGCCGCGAATCCAGCGATAGCCGTTGACCGGCACGTCGAGATGGACCTTGTGGCAGGAAGAACAGAACTCGGCGGTCTGGTCGCGCATGAACGGCTTCAGAAACACGCGCCGGTGCGGCTCGGGATTCAGCCTGGTGATTGTGTCATGCAGATAGCGAATGACCGGATTCTTGCTGGCCGCGAGTTCGTGGAGTTTTGGATACTCGAGATGAAAATCCGCCTGGCCCATTGTGCTTTTTACATCGGCGATGGCGTGACACATCATGCAGCCGAGGCCAGCTTGCGCTTCGGGCCGGTGCACAATTTCGCGGATGGGCCGATCCATCATTCCGCCATACAGCAGCGCCGGATCGTGACAGCCGCCGCACCATTTGGAGGGTTTCGGGCCGACGGTATCCTGCATGTACTCGACCGCCTTGCGATACCACTGGTTGTTGAACGACGAAAAATGATGGGCCGAGCTGTTCCACTGGGTGTAGACATCTTCGTGACAGCGCTTGCAGGAGTCCGATTCCATGAAAAACTTGCTGGGAATTTTCTGTCCGCCATAAACCTGCGCCGAACTCGGAAAGAATGGGCCAGAGGGGCCGTCGCCTTCGCCACTCATTGATTCGGGAGGCATCGCGGGATTCGTGATGACGAGGCGGGTAAGCCATCGAGTTTCGCGCTGATAGTGCGCGGCCCAACCGAGCGCGACGAGCACAGCTAGACTCGCGAAGAGGCGCAGGGCAGGGCTGATTTTCAATTTGCCGCGCCTGCCGAGCAACTCGGAAAGCAGACAGCCAAGGCCAAGAATGCTGAGAATAATGTGCGCGTACAGCCACTTAAATTCGCTGTGCGCGGTGCCCGTGTAAATGAGGAGCAGCCCTAATGCGGCGCCCAGAGCCAGCAGAAGCCATCCGGTTTTCCGGACAACATTTCCCTGGCGCAGCAAGCGCGGTGCGAAGACTACTCCCACAATTGCCGCAACAATTCCGGCAAGCACGTGGATCACGACCACGGCGGGATAAATCAGATTCGCCTGCGGGAACGGATATAGATAAGCGGCAGAGGCGACGAGAATATAGATCAGTCCGCGAAGGAGCTTGGGAGCAGCGGCCGGCGTCGATGTGGAATTCGAAGCATCCATCAATTGCATTCAGCGAGCGCGGGGTAATTCCAGATCAATGGAAGAGCGCGCGAGCAGACAGTGTATTCGGCGATCGAAGGCGTAGTTAATAGTATGAAAGTATTAGGAGCCGCCGGCATTCGAAAATTTGGGGGATGGGGATCTCTCACATTTGCGGCGACGGATAGGGGCCGCGGGCTTCTTCGAGAATGCGCGCAATCGCGAGGACGGTTTCTTCTTCCCAGGGACGGCCAACAATCTGCACGCCGATAGGAAGGCCTTCGCTGGAGAGGCCGATGGGAATTACAGCCGCCGGAAAGCCGAGCAAGTTGAACCACTCACAATAGGACCAGGCGTCCAGATATTTAATTGTCTTTCCATCCACCGGCCATTCGCGTTCGCCGTGATGGAAGGCAGGGATTGCGGCCACCGGGCAAATCAGCACGGGATACTTTCTCATCTGGCGCAGAATTTTTTCGCGTAAGTCATCGCGGCCCAGCCAGGCATGGAGGAGCGATTCTCCGCTATGAACCGGCGCGGCTGTGGTCCAGAGAAAAAATTCGCGAAGAATTGGGCTTAGGTCTTTCTCATGGCCCCCCAGCATGAGAGCGAGCATCATGCCTCCGGCGGTGCCGAAGAATTGCCACCAAAGCTGGCGCGCTTCTTCAAGCCCCTGGGGACGAAACTCATCAACCCGAAAACCACTCTCGCCAAGCAGAGTGGCGGCGCGGCGAACGGCGGCGCGCGTTTCCGCGGTCACCGGAGTGCGGCCATCATCTTCGAAGAAGCCGATGCCGATCCGATTGAGTTCTCGGTCATTGATCTCGCGCACCGGCACGAGGGCGGAACAGGGATCGCCATCATCGGCTCCAGCCATCGCCTTAAACAGAATTTGCAAATCGGTTACGGTGCGAGCCATCGGACCGACCACGCCCAACAAAGCGAATGGGCCGCCGGATTTTGGATAATGGCCGGTGGATGGGATTCGCCCCGGAGTCGGCTTCAATCCGCAGATTCGGCAAAAGTGCGACGGCACGCGAATCGATCCGCCGCCGTCGCTGCCTACTCCGCCAGCCGAAAGGCCGGCTGCAATAGCCGCGGCTTCGCCGCCGCTTGATCCTCCTGCCGTGCGAGTAAAATCCCAGGGATTATTGGTGCGGCCATAAAGAAGATTGTCGGTCTCCCATGCCATGAGCAATTCGGGGGTATTAGTAACTCCAAGGATCACGGCCCCGGCCGCCCGCAAACGCGCGACCAGCGGGGCGTCCTCGTCCGCAACGCGACCAGCGCGCAAGCGAGTGCCCGATTCGCAGCGATGGCCAGCGACATCAATCGAAGACTTGATGGAAACTGGAATGCCATGCAGCGGGCCGAGAGTGTCTCCGCGCAGAAGGGCCCGCTCTGCCTGCTGAGCCTGCGCCAGCACCATCTCCGGCTGGCAATCGACGAATGCGTTGAGTATGGGGTTGAGACGTTCGATGCGATCGAGATGGACCTTCGCAACCTCGACGGGCGAAACCGCCTTAGTGCGGATGCCGACGGCCAATTCGGCCGCAGACGGCAGAATTGCCTGCATTAACTTTGGAGAATTTAACGGCATTGGAATAATCAGCTTCCGCGGCCAGCTCCAACTCAGCCGCCAATCAGCCTTTCAAGCGCCGCTTTGTTACTGATCAACAATGTCGATCCTCGAAGCTGAGCCATCTCTTTTTGGCGAAACTCGCCGAGCACGCGAGTTACGGTCTCGCGCGATGTGCCGATAAGTTGCGCGATCTCCCCGTGCGTGAGACTGATCTTGACTCGAATGCCATCTTTGGTCTGCTCGCCGGTGCTCGCCCATTCCAATAGCAGGCGCGCCAGTTTCTCCGATACGGAATGCGAGAGACCGAGGGAACGAATCATCTCATAGGCGGTTTGGCAATTATGGCTGAGGTGTTGAGCGGCGCTGAGGCAGGCATCCGAGTGGGTTTGCAGGAACTTCACAAAATCGTCGCGCTTGATGAAAACGATCTGGCAGGGCTGAAGAGTTTCTGCCGTCAGCTCATAAGGTTTGCCGGAAGCCGCGCCGTGCAGGCCAAGAATATCGCCGGCTTGCGCAATCCGCAAAATCAGAGTCTTGCCGTCGCGCGATGTTGTTGTGAGTTTTACGCGGCCCGCGCACAGAATGAAAACTCCGCGAGGCGCCTGCCCTTCGACAAATAAGACGGCACCCTGGGGCAGCGCATTGGCGTAGGTGATCTTCTCCAGTGATTCGAGTGAAAGTTTTGGAAGATTGCAAAAAAAACCGGATTCGCGCAATTTGCAGGTAAGACAATCTTCGACAATCTCGAGCCCGTAGGGCGAACTCACACAAAGCCTCTCACGATAACCACGTTCGATTTTACTTGATTCCGCCAAAGTAAGTGATCGGCAAACTTGCGCGCCCTGAAAATCATGCCGCCCCAGACGAAACAATGCACGCCCGGCGCTGGTAAAAATGACTGCCCGGTAGATACACTGCCGTAGAAGATTTTTCAGCTTCTTTTTACCGGAGACTGCTTTCATGAAACGAATCCATAGAGTTGCCGTTCTGGGTGCGGGCACGATGGGCGCCCGCATTGCCGCACACTTCGCAAATGCCGGAGTTCCCTGCCTGCTGCTGGATATCGTTCCGCCCGATGCCGACGGACCCGCGCGCAACAAGATCGCGGCCGCGGGACTCGATGGCGCGAAAAAATCAAAGCCTGCGGCTTTCTTCGAGCCAGCCCTGGCGCGAATGGTCACCATCGGCAATTTTGACGACGACTTGAAGCGCCTGGCCGATGTTGATTGGATCATCGAAGCGGTGCTGGAAAATCTTGACATCAAACGCACCCTGCTGAAGAAGGTGGAAGCGATTCGCAAGCCGGGATCGATTATCACAACCAATACCAGCGGATTGCCGGTCGCCAAAATCGCAGAAGGATTCTCCAGCGATTTTCGCCGCTGCTGGTTCGGCACACACTTTTTTAATCCGCCACGCTACATGCGGCTTCTGGAGCTGATTCCCACGCCCGAGGCAGATCCTGCCCTGATCGAAACTGTCTCGCACTTTTGCGATGTGCAACTGGGCAAGGGCGTTGTCGTCGCCAAGGACACGCCGAATTTCATTGCCAACCGCATCGGAACTTTTTCCGTGCTCAACGTGATGCGCCTGATGCAGGAGATGGATCTGACTATCGAGGAGGTCGATGCGCTCACTGGGCAGGCGGTGGGCTGGCCGCGCTCGGCAACCTTCCGGACGATTGATCTGGTCGGGCTCGACATTCTTGGCCACGTAGTCGCGAACATGACGCAGAATGTTCGCGACGAGCGCAGCGAATTGAAGCTTCCCGATTTTTATCGACAGATGCTCGAACGGAAATGGCTCGGCGACAAGACTAAGGGCGGCTTCTATAAGAAGGCGAAATCAGCGGGCGGTGAAGATGAGCGTCTGGCGCTGGATTGGAAGACCCTCGAATATCATCCGCGCCAGAAGCCGAAATTCGCAGCGCTCGATATGGCGAAAAATGTCGACGAGACGGCATCGCGCATCCGCATGCTGCTCGGAATGGACGGCGGCGCGCAGAAGGCCGATAAAGCCGGGGCATTCCTTTGGTCCTCGCTCTCCGATCTGTGGACCTATTCGGCGAATCGCATCCCCGAGATTTCCGATTCTATCGTTGAGATCGATCGCGCCATGAAGATGGGGTTCAACTGGGAGCTTGGTCCATTTGAACTTTGGGATGCGGCAGGCGTGGAAGCGACGGTTGCGCGCATGAAGAAAGAAGGACGCCCGGTGGCGGCCAATGTTGAAAAACTGCTCGCTTCGGGGCAAAAGTCATGGTACACCGACGATGCGAAGGCGCCCTCTGGCCGTAAGTATTTCGATCTGACCACCGGTAACTCGAAGCCCGTTGCCGTTCCCGCCGGCGTCTGGTCGGTAGAGGTCGCGAAGAAATCGAACGGCGTGGTGAAGAAAAATTCCGGAGCGTCGCTGGTCGATCTGGGGGATGGCGTCGGCTGCATTCAATTCCACTCAAAGATGAATGCGCTGGGCGCGGACATCATCTCGCTCATTCTGCAAACGCTCAAACCGGGCGGCCCTGGCGACAACTTCGAGGCTTTCGTCATTACCAATGACGCGCAGAATTTTTCCGTCGGCGCGAACCTGATGCTGCTGCTCATGTCTGTGCAGGAAGAAGAGTGGGACGAAGTCGATATGGCGATCCGGCAGTTCCAGGGGATGACGCAGGCCATCAAGTTCTCGCCGAAGCCGGTGGTGATTGCGCCGTTTGGACTCGCGCTCGGCGGCGGCTGCGAAGTCTCTTTGCATGCGGCCGCGCGCCAGCCGCACGCGGAACTTTATATGGGACTGGTGGAAGTGGGAGTGGGCCTGCTTCCAGGCGGCGGCGGTTGCAAGGAGATGCTGCTGCGCGCCGTCGATAGCGCATCGTCCATTCGCCCTGATGGGCGCGGTGAGTCCGTCGAAAACATGGAGGCGATGAAGAAAATATTCGAAACTATCGCCATGGCCAAAGTTGCGACTTCGGCGCATGAGGCGCGCAGCATAGGATTCCTCTCCAACTCCGACCGCATCACCATGAACCGCGAGCGTGTGCTCAGCGATGCGAAGGGGCGCGCGCTCGAACTGGCAAACACAGGTTATGAACCTCCCATGATGCGCACCGATATTCCCGCGCCCGGGGAGAACATTCTGGCCGCGCTCAAGATGGGCGTGTATCTGATGCGTCAGGGTGGCTTCATCAGCGATCACGAACAAAAGCTCGCGGGAAAGATCGCCGAAGTGATTTGCGGAGGCAACATCACGCCGGGTACGCCGATCAGCGAGCAGTACGTGCTCGATTTAGAGCGCGAAGCATTCAAATCGCTGTGCGGCGAGAAGAAGACGCAGGAGAGGATTCAGTACACGCTGAAGACGGGGAAGACGCTGAGGAACTAGACAAACTGCGAAGGGAGTCCGCATGGAGAAGCCGGGTTCCTGCGCGTCGTATAATCTTTATCTAGATTCATTGAAGGATGGAGCACGCGTATGTCCTCAGGCAATGGCAACTCCGCAAACGGCGCGAACGGCAACAATTTAGACGCGGTTCTTAAACCACGAGCCGAGTGGCTGGCCAGGCGCAAAGCCGAAAATAAAGACGGCAACTTCTCCCAGATGCACTATGCCCGCAAGGGCGCGATCACGGAAGAGATGGAGTTTGTCGCTCGCCGCGAAAAGATCACGGTTGAGCTGGTTCGCGACGAAGTTGCCCGCGGACGCATGATCATTCCCGCGAACATTAACCATCCCGAGCTGGAGCCGATGGCGATCGGCGTGGGTTCGCTGTGCAAGATCAATGCCAACATTGGCAATTCGGCCGTCACCTCCAATGTGGAAGAGGAGCTGAAAAAGCTGCACACGTCCGTTCATTATGGCGCTGACACCGTGATGGATCTTTCGACCGGCGGCGGGATTCATGAGATTCGCGAAGCCATTCTGCGGCACTCGCCCGTGCCGATTGGCACTGTGCCGATTTACGAAGCTATTTCGCGCGTGAAGCGAGTTGAGGACCTCGACGCCAAAGTCATGCTCGAAGTAATCGAGGAGCAGGCGCAGCAGGGCGTCGATTACATGACCATTCATGCGGGCGTGCTCATCCAGTATTTGCCCATGGTTTCCAAGCGCATCACGGGGATCGTGAGCCGCGGCGGCGCAATCCTTGCGCAGTGGATGGCTTATCACCATAAACAGAACTTCCTTTACGAGTGCTTCGACGATATTTGCAAGATCATGAAGAAGTATGACGTCAGCTTTTCGCTGGGCGACGGTTTGCGCCCCGGCTGCCTCGCCGATGCGAGCGACGAAGCGCAATTTGCGGAACTGAAGACTCTCGGCGAGCTGACGAAGATTGCATGGCAGCATGATGTTCAGACCATGATTGAAGGGCCGGGGCACATTCCGCTCGACAAGATCAAAGAGCAGGTCGAAAAGGAAAACGAGCTTTGTCACGAGGCTCCGTTCTACACGCTGGGCCCGCTCGTTACCGACATTGCGCCGGGATATGACCACATCACTTCGGCCATCGGAGCGGCGATGATTGGGTGGTATGGCGCGTCGATGCTTTGTTATGTCACTCCGAAAGAGCATCTCGGATTGCCCAACGAAAAAGATGTGAAGGACGGAATCATTGCTTATAAGATTGCGGCGCACGCTGCTGACGTGGCTCGCCATCGTCCCGGAGTACGCGACCGCGACGACGCGCTGAGTTATGCGCGCTATAAGTTCGATTGGGAAAAACAGTTCGAGTTATCGCTTGACCCTGAGACAGCGCGCTCCATGCACGATGAAACGCTGCCCGAAGAAGGATATAAGACGGCGGCGTTTTGCTCGATGTGCGGGCCAAAATTCTGCTCTATGAACTACTCCAGCAAAGTGGACGAGTACAACAAAGAGGTGCACGGGCTGGAGAAGAAAGATTACTCGGGGCTGGTGGAGAAGCTGGTGGTGATCAAATAGCTTGCGTTGTCGACAGCAACAGGATACCCGTCTCATTTCTCGTCGGCCGCCTTGTTAGCGGAGTCAGCAGAGCGCGGCGGGCAAGTCTTCCTTCGCGGCGATGCGCGTCAAAATGTCTGCCAGAATGGTCCATGTGTTACTTGTAATGCAAAATAATACATAATATTATCTACTATTATGAGTCTTTCAGAGAAGACCATCTCCTTTCGCGCTGACGCGGAAAAAATTGAAACGCTTGATTCTCTGGCTGCGGCGCAGGACCGTCCGCGCAGTTATCTCATCAACCAGGCAATAGCCAACTATATCGACCTGCATGTCTACCAGGACGCGCTGGTTCGAAAGGGGTTGGAGGCGATGCGAACCGGCGATGTGGTAAGCCATGAAGAGGTCGTAAAACGGCTTAAGAAGTCGGGACGCGTTCGCGGAGCATCGACCGGAGTGTCAGGCCAATCTTCGAAGCGGAGATTGTCGAACACGCGATTGCCGAACCAGCGATCTTCGAATCGGCGAACATCGAATCAATGAGCCGGTCGCCAATTGAATGGGCTGAGCCGGCGATCCGGCAAATCAATCAGGCCTACGATTACATCGCTCTCTCGAACAGCGAAAAAATTGCCATCCGCGTTACGACTCGGATCGTCACCAGCGTTGAACAGCTCGTCAGATTCCCTATGTCGGGAAGATCGGGCCGCGTTCCGGGCACTCGCGAGCTCGTCATTTCGGACACACCCTTTATCGTTGCATACGCCGTCGCCCGCGATCGGATCGTGATCCTCGCGCTCTACCACGGCGCTCAGCAATGGCCCGAGGCTTTCTGAGCGGGCACAGGAACGAAGCTACTTATCCTTTGAAGCCGGGCTGCCGCCGTTGCAGAGTTTCGGCCGAATCGAAAGGGTTTATTGGCTGGGTTTCCCAGGTTGGCGCCGGGGCGCAAAACCCAGGAAGCAAACCGCCTGCCTATGCCCCACGCAGTGATCCGGCCCGCCCATTCCTCGGCCAGCTATGGCCCGGCGAGCATGAAGACCGGATTCTGCGGAGGGTTCTGTGTGCTGGGAGGAATTGGCGGGCGAGCGCTGCTCGGCGCTGACGCGTTGTCGGCATACGTATCCGTCGAGGTGTAGATGATATTGACGTTGCCTCCATCGCAGCTCGAAAGAAAGGCGCGCGAGCTGTCCCCGGCAGCGGCCATGTTCCAACGGAAACCGCTGCCAGTGGGCCCGATCATGTCCCGTGTAGTGGTGCAAACTGGCACGTAGTAAAGGCCGTTATCGAAACTTGCATTGGTTGCGTCCGGGAACCCAGGTACGGGGGTCGCAGTCTTGATAGTGTTGTTGGTGGTGTTGATCACAGTGACCTGCGGACAAACATTTCCGGAGCCATCCGAATAAAACGATCCGAGGTAGGCCCGGCTGCCATCGGGAAGGGATGTGACGCTAACCACGGAGAGAGTTCCCGTCGAGGTCGCGGCACAGGGATCGTAGGACGCGCGGGAGCTCTGCGGAACCGTCGGAATTGGCGTGATTATGCCTCCGGGGAACACCTGATCCTGCGGCACCTGTTGTGAAACATCCACAATCACCAACTGGCCATCTCCCGGAATGTACAACCGGTTCAGGATCATGTCGTACCACATGTAGTAGGTATGGGGTGCTTGCACGATTGGAGAATAATCGTCATACAACTGATCCGGGCCCGCCGTGCTCGAAGTGTCGATATATGCAACCGTGCCATCCTGCTCCAGCACATACACACGCTGGCTATCGGAGCGAGCCGAAATCCAGATGGGCGGCGAAGAAAGCGGAACCAGCGTGGAGCCTGTTGGGCAAGTGCCATTCACGCAGATCTGGCGCGTCGAGCGGTCTTTAGTATTGAAGGCGCTAATCGTGCCGTCGCCATAATTCGCCACGTAAAGTTTCGTCCCATCCGGCGTTTCCGCCATTGCAACCGGCTCCGCGCCCACCGGGAGTGTAGTCACAAGCGCGTTCTGCTGCGTATTGATCACGGCCACGGAAGGAACAATCGTACCGCCGATGTTGTTTTGATTCGGCGGCTGGTAATTGGGCATGAGCACATACGCCTGATTAGCCTCAGTGGTCGCTATAAAATTCGGCGCGGCACTCACCAGATTGCCGGAAGAGTTGTAGGAGGGCGGCAGCGTAATCACGCTGGTATTTGAGATCACCGTTCCTCCGAAAGAGAGCCGGGTCACGGAATCCTGCGGCAGACTGGAATTCGATTGGTTCACCGCCAGCACCTGGCTGGCGCTCTGCCAGACGGCGTAGACCGGATTCAATCCCACATTTTTTTCGCTGACGATGCTGTCGCCGGAGACGTCGATTACCATCGCGCTGCCATCGACGACAAGGCCGTTATCGTTCAGCGTGACCACGGTGTGGGAGGCGGCGGGATTGGGATATTTTGGAGGATTGGGAATGATAATGGGTCGAAATGTCTCCCCACAACCGGCGCAGATCACGAAAAGACACAATACCGCTCCCAGACACAGAAACCGCTTCATGCCGACTCCATCATGAGGTTAGATTCACGGAAGGGCTATTGTAGCGGCAATCGCGGCCACAGGGGAAATCGCCGCAGGCTGGTGCCAGCGGTTCAGTAAGAATCCGCTCAGACTTTCAGTCCTGTGCCAGCCATTCCATGGCCTCGGTCAGGGTTTTGAAAATCGGGAATTCGCGGCCAGAGAACTCGCTGACGTCTCCCCGAAGCGAAAACGGCAGCGAATCCGCTCCGATCCAGGCCGTCTTCTTTACGTATGGTTTATCGAAAATCGCGGTTTCTTTCATGGTGCGAATTGCGTCTGCGTTGAACGACGCGCCCGTAAAATCGACCAGCAAAAGTACTGACTTCACCGGCTGAGTGGTCACATGGTCGGGAAGAACGCGCAGGATTTCCTCAACCTGGGCGGGTAAACAGTGCGCGAAGTTGACACTGAGAATTTTCTTCCCTTGATACGGGACGACTCGGATGTGTTCCATTGCAGAGATATGGCGCCTTTCCCGAGGGACTTCGCTTGTCCAATCCCGTTAATTACTCATTGTGGATAAAGCAAACGACGCATGAGCACCGGCTAGCCAACCAATGAATGTCGCTTGACGAACATTCCTCGCAACTGACTCCCGGCAACGCCAAAAACATCTTACCCGCGCCGTGTCTTTTTACGTGTCTCGCCTGTCGAGCTTACACGCTTCTCCGAGGCAGCGGGCTTCTTGGCATTTTCCAGGCTCTGCTTCAGCGCGGCCATCAGGTCAACCACCGGAGCCAGTTTCTTCGGCTGTTCCACTGCCTGCACTTCTCCGCCTTCGAGCTTGGTTTCGATCAGCTTCTTAAGATTTTCCTGGAAGCTATCGTGATATTTCTCCGGATCCCATTCACCGGCCAGCGCCTCGATCAGCTGATGGGCAACTTTGACTTCGGCGTCTTTGAGTTCAACATCGGGCGCGCCGAATCCTTCCACCTGACGAACTTCTTCCGCGTAATACATGGTATGGAGCATCATGCCGCCCTCGTGCGGACGCAGGAAAACCGTGTATTCGCGGTTGTGCATGGTCAGTTTGGCGATGGCAACGTATTCGCTTTCTTCGAGGGCTTTGGTCAACAGCGCGTAAGGCCTGCGGCCGGCTTCTTCGGGAAGCATGTAATACGACGATTCGAAGTAGACGGGATCGACCTCGCTCGATTTCACAAATTCCAGAATTTCCATGGTCTTCGCGGTCTTCGGCTCGATCTTCTTGATCTCTTCGGGATCGATGATGACGTATTCGTCCTTGCGGTATTCGTAGCCCTTCACGATATCGCTGCGGTCAAGCACCTGATTATCCAGCGGGCAGATAAGCTGCTGCTTGACGCGGTGATGATCTGTGCGGTGAAGCTGGTTGAAGGAAATGCCGCTGGAGCGGGCGCCGGAAAACAGGCGCACCGGCATGGAGATCAAGCCAAAGGTGAGATAGCCGGACCACACCGAAGATGCCACTGTTCCCTCCCCACGAAGAAACGCAATCCGTTAAGACGCGCAAACCCCAACATGCGGTGCAGCCCGGATTCGCGTTTTTTCCAACTTGCGTTCCGGCTTCGACCGCACCGTAAAGGCGAGGTCTGCCTCGACGCTGGCGTACAGCAGTGTAGCCTACCGGAGCCTTAGTGCAGCCGCCAGATTACGGGATGAATCCAAAGGCCAAGCACTACATGACGTGGTGGAGGCATTCGAGCTACCGAATGTGGTGTTTGCAAGCAGGAGCCTTGGCATTCAAGTTCAAAATCGAGGCCCAAGGACCGGGACGAGAAATGGCGGCAATCCGAGCTAGGTACGGTGTTTCAAGCGGTCGAGCAGCAGATAGACAAATATCCCCAGCACGGCATTCGCAACTCCGGAGCCGATCTCGTGGGGCCAACTCCACTCCATATGCAACCCGACCAGGCCGCGAGCGATGATGAAGAAGACAATCTCATGCACTACATAAAAGAAAATGGTCAGCAGGAAACGGGCCCCGGGATTCTCCACGTCAAGCCGGATGCCGAGCGACGATGCGCCAAACCCGACCACGGTTTTTGAAATGCCGTAAAGGCCAATGGGCTGATGGGTGAGGGCATCCTGCAAAATGCCGATCAGGCCGCCGGTGAACAGGCCCGCCAGCGGACTGCGGCGCGCGGTGGCAAAGCCGATTACAACCAGCAATGGGAGATCGAATACCTTGAAGAATGGAAATCGCAGCGGCAACCAGGCTTGCAGAAAGACGGCCACCAGCGGAATCAGGATGGTGGCGGGCAGGCTGAAACGGTAGACCTCAACCTGTTCGCTGTTCGTGTAAGTGATGGCCACGTTACTGGGGAATCGCCTGCGCGGCAGGCTCCGGTTTCAATGTGGTTGAGGGCGCGGACTTCACAGCTGGCTTGGCCCCTGTCACAGCGGGCACGGGCGGCGTTGTGCGAGCGGCCATTGAAGAGGCAGGCGTCAAGCCGGCAGCGGCAGTAGATGGTGAAGAAATATCCGATGCCACCGTCTTCTTGATAATGGTATTCGCAGGTGGGCTTGACTGGGGAACAACGCTGCCCGGCCCTGCGGGGCCTGAGAACGGCTTTTTGTCGGCGGGCTTGCCCTCCGCAGGCTTGCTGCCATTCGCGGATGCGGCAGTGCCGGCCGCAGTCCCCGTTCCGCTCGCGGCGGCGGAATTCCTGCCCGTGCTCTCGGGGCCCAGATCCAGTTTCGGAGGAACTGTCGGCAGGCGCGAAGCCAGAATGTCGGCGGCTCGCGCGGGACCAGTCTGCTCGGGTTCGGCTTGACGCTCGTCAATTTTGGTAACAATCAGCACTTCTTCAAGACGGCTCAAGTTTGCCGCCGGCCGCACGCGCACGTTAAGAAACAAATCGCTGCCCGACGTCACCCGGGTCACAGTGCCCACCGGCAGTCCCTTGGGAAAAATTCCATCGCCGCCACTGGTGAGAACGTGTTCGCCCACCGGTACGGTTTCATCGCTCATCACTTTTTCAAGCGTCACATCGCCGGAGGGCGTTCCACGAAGAATTCCCTGGAGCCGCGATTTATCGAGAATTGCGCCAACGCCGCTGGTCTGATCGTCAATCAGCAGCACTTGCGACACAGAACGCTCCAGCGGATTGGACCCGAACACCTGCAGCACCTTGCCCACAATACCGTCTCTGGTAATAACCGCCATGTCGGGGCGAATTCCCTCGCGCGCGCCTTTGTCGATGTAGATGGAGCGCGACTGCTCGCTGCCGCTCCATCCGATGACCTGCGCGGCCATGGTCTGCGAAATGAATTGCTCCTTGAACTCGAGCAGAGCTTGCAACCGGTGCGCCTGGTCCGCGTCCTGGCTCATGCGGACCTGTCCCAACCGCAGTTGCTGGATCTCCTGTTTGAGTTCGCGGTTCTCCGCCCGCACGCCACGCAGATAAAGGTAGTTGTGCCAGACGTCGCCGGTCGAAGTCTGGAGCCAGTGCAGCACCTCTTCGAACGGAGTCACCGCCCCCACGGCCCATACGCGGATCAGCCGGGTTGGTTCACTGGCTGTGGCGCGTTTGACCTGAACCGCAAGCCCCAGCACCTGGGCAAACAACACGCCCACGAGTACGACCAGGTTTCGGTAGCGGCCAAGGATGTCCATAACAGCACTTCTCAGTTGTCAGTTCTCAGTTTGTCAGTTCTCAGTAAAAACGGTTCGGCGGATGCAACCGCATTCCTGACGGGAGGTCAAAACCCACCATTTGCCCGGGGCTCAAGCTGGGTACTGGCTACTGAGTACTGGGTACCGCTCTATTCGATCGAAATCTTCCGCAGCAGCTTGAAATCGCTGAGCATTTTGCCGGTGCCAAGTACGACGCTGCATAGCGGATCGTCGGCAATTGAAACCGGCAGGCCGGTTTCTTCGCGGATGCGCTTGTCCAGATTCTTGAGCAGCGCGCCGCCGCCGGTGAGCACAATGCCGCGATCGCTGATATCAGCCGAGAGTTCGGGGGGTGTGCGCTCGAGCGCCACGCGAATCGCGTTCATGATGGTCGAAACGCATTCGCTGAGCGATTCGCGAATTTCGCTGTCGTCGACTGTGATTGTCTTGGGCACGCCTTCAATCAGGTTGCGGCCCTTGATCTCCATGGTCAAGGGCTTATCCAGCGGATAGGAAGAACCGATTTCCATCTTGATCTGCTCGGCTGTGCGCTCCCCAACCAGCAGGTTATATTTCCGCTTCAGATAATTCATGATGGCCTCATCCATCTGATTGCCGGCCATGCGAACGCTGCGCGAATAAACGATGCCGCTGAGAGAGATAACCGCAATGTCGGTGGTGCCGCCGCCGATATCGACCACCATGTTGCCGCTGGGCTCGGTGATTGGCAGACCCGCGCCGATGGCGGCGACCATGGCCTGCTCGACAAGATGCACTTCGCTTGCTTTCGCGCGATAGGCCGAATCCATGACCGCGCGCTTTTCCACCTGCGTAATCTCCGAAGGCACGCCGATCACAATGCGAGGATGCACCAGCATTTTGCGGTTGTGCGCCTTCTGAATGAAATAATTCAGCATCTTCTCGGTGACTTTGAAGTCGGCGATTACGCCATCCTTCATCGGCTTAATGGCAACAATGTTGCCGGGAGTGCGGCCGAGCATTTCCTTGGCTTCCTTGCCCACGGCCTCCACTTCGTTGGTGTTCTTGTTCAACGCAACAATGGAAGGCTCATTGACGACAATCCCCTTGCCGCGCGCGTACACCAGCGTGTTTGCGGTTCCAAGATCAATCGCGAGATCACTTGAAAACATGCTGAATAAGGAACGAAGATTATGCGACCGTGAAGAACCGTTATGAAAACCGTTGTTTGACATAGCCGTACTTCTCTCTCTTGGGAATCGACTCTCCCCGAAATCCGGGCGTAGCTCAACTTCGCAGGGATTCTTGTGTCGGTTTTACTATTCTACTTTGTTCTGCGGTTTCAACGGGTTTGCCATTTGGGCACTTCCCGTTCTTGATCCTCAGGCCATCCCGTGTTGCGCCCACCCCTGGCGCAAACACGCTACTGTATAACCACTTTTTCCTGGTGAGTCTTCACTCCACCCTTCGCATTTTGCGCTGTCACGATAATAACGTTTTCTCCGTTTGGCAGCGGAGGAGTGAAGTAGTGGAACGATCCATCGTCGGTGATCATGGGAACTTCCCTGCCGTTCACCAGGACTCGGGCGCCCGGTTCCGTTCTGCCAATCACTTCCACCACGTGGCCATGCTGCAGGAAGGGGTCAATATCCAGCGGCAGCTCCACTTTTTCCTTGGTTTTTTCGATGATGGTAAACCGGTTCTTTTCGCTTTCGACCGATTCATGCCCGGAGGCGTCAAAAGACCGGATTGACCAGTAATAGGCCCCCAGCGGCATGCCAGTGATCACCACACTGGCATCCTCTACTTTGCGATCAAGCAGCAGTGACGAGAAATAGGGGTTATGGGAGATTCGCAGCCGGTACCCCGTGGCATTCGTCATCGGCGTCCAGCTGAATTCAACTTGCTTGGACGTTTCACCCGGATTGGCGAAAACCGGCATCATGTTGCCGGGGCTGATGGGAGTTGGGGGTCCGATTTCCTTCGACCGCTCCATGACCTTCGAGTCGTTTTTGAAACTTACCTTCTCCCACGTAGCCAGGCGGACTGTTTCGCCATTGCGCTCGATATCGCCGCTGCCCTTCTCCACCAGGATTTCATGCTGATCGGCTTTGGGATTATTGCGCACCACGGCGGCGGAATCGGGCGCCAATGAAGCTTTCGCTCCCGCCACGATGACCTGCGATTTCGATCCCTGCACATAGGTCGCGGTGGTCAGATCGACGGTGCCCGTTGTGACAGCCACGGCCACATTCGTCTGCTGCTGGTCATTCGCGGAGTTTTCTTCGATGACAATCAGCGAATCCTGCTTGATGGTGTAATTGGTGCCGTCGTTGAAGACAATTTTTGCCATGCCTTCACCAGCGGTTTGCACCACGTCGCCTTTTTCGAGCGGCACGTTGTAGTCGGCGGCGATCCAGCTATTACCGTTTCCCTTGCGAACTCGCACCGTGCCATCCAGAGCCGTGAAGTGCGCCTGTTTGCCCACCGGAGCGGATGGCGCGCTCAGTGACGGCGCAAGGCCAGCCACTTTTTCCAGCAGGCCACTGGAAAATTTCCCCGCTGCGCTCAGCGTAGATGCCGTGGCTTTGGGAAATGCGAGATAGAGAAAGGCGACAAGAATCAATACCGCTCCCAGCAGCATGAGAACCACACTGCGATACGTCACCGTCTTCCAGGCGACATACACGCTCGGTTTAGCTTGCTGTTTTGACACGAATTCCTGCTGCCTTCAATTCGAACTTGCGAAAATATAGTTTATTGTCAAACTAATCTCATAATAATCCCTGTGCGTGGGGTTAACTGAAGAGGGTCATGGGGTGAGGGGTTACGAAAGTGACCCCGGAACCAGGGCTCCCCGATCAATCGTCTCCCTGCCTTGCCCCGGTCCAATCCGGTTGTTAGCATAGTCACTGACATCATTTTCGGATTTACTGCTCCCAGGAGGCACCAATGGCGACCGATACTTTAACCAAGCCCGCAATCGACGGCGCGACCACCAGAACCCGGGTTTTCAAGAATTTCATCGACGGCGAATGGGTGGATTCCGCCAGCGGACAGACCTTTGAAGACCGCAACCCCGCCGACACTCGTGAAGTCGTCGCCATCTTCCAGCGCTCCAACAAAGCCGACGTTGACGCCGCCGTGGATGCCGCCAAGCGCGCCTACGCCAAATGGCGTCTGGTGCCCGCGCCGCGCCGCGCTGAGATGGTCTTCCGCGCCGCTGAAATCCTGATGGAGCGCAAGGAAGAGTACGCCCGCGACATGACGCGCGAGATGGGCAAAGTGCTGAAGGAGACGCGCGGCGATGTGCAGGAAGCGATCGACGCCGCCTATTACAACGCGGGCGAAGGCCGCCGGTTGTTTGGTCCCACCGTGCCGTCGGAGTTGCCGAATAAATTTGCCATGGCCGTCCGCCAGCCGATTGGCGTCTGCGGCATGATTACGCCGTGGAACTTCCCCATGGCTATCTCGTCCTGGAAGCTGCTGCCGGCCGTCGTTTGCGGCAACGCATGCGTGATCAAGCCCGCGCAGGACACACCGCTCTCCACCTTCAATCTGGTGCAGGCTCTCACCGATGCCGGCATTCCCAAGGGCGTCATCAACATCGTCACCGGATATGGCACCGAAGTTGGCACGCCGCTCACCGAGCATCCCACCGTGCGCGCGATCTCGCTTACAGGATCGTCGGCCGTAGGCAAAATTGTGGGCGCAACCGCCGCCAAGAGCTTCAAGCATTGCTCGCTCGAACTCGGCGGAAAGAATCCGATGATCGTGCTCGATGACGCCAATCTCGATCTCGCCATCGAAGGCGGCCTCTGGGGAGCGTTCGGCACCACCGGACAGCGCTGCACTGCGACCAGCCGCATCATCGTCCAGAAGGGCGTTTACCGCGAGTTCATCGACAAGTTCGTCGCGCGCGCCAAGAAAATCAAGATCGGCAACGGTCTCGACGAGACGGTCGAGATGGGTCCAGCAGTCAACGAGAATCAGCTCAAGACCGACTTGAGCTATATCGAGATTGGCAAGAATGAAGGCGCGAAGCTCGTCTGCGGAGGCAATCGCCTCGACAAAGGCGAATACCAGCACGGCTGGTTCCTGGAGCCGACCGTATTCATCGATGTCGATCCCAAGATGCGCATCGCGCAGGAAGAAATCTTTGGACCGGTCGTCTCGATCATCCCGTGCGAAGATCTCGAAGACGCCATCGCCATCGCCAACAACATCGAATACGGCCTGTCGTCGTCGCTCTACACCAAAGATGTCAACAAGGCCTTCGCGGCGGTTCGCGACCTCGAAGCTGGCATTACCTACATCAACGCGCCAACCATCGGCGCCGAAGTCCACCTGCCCTTCGGAGGAACGAAAGCCACCGGCAACGGCCACCGCGAAGGCGGCATTGGAGCCATTGATTTCTACACCGAGTGGAAAGCCGTGTACGTGGACTACTCCGACACGCTGCAAAAGGCGCAGATCGATCGGGTGGAGTAGGGCAGTTGTCAGTTGTCAGTTGGCAGTCGTCCGTGCGCAGTGGTCAGGTTCTTAAAGTGAACGCCGACGAGTTTTCACAATATCGCCATGAATGCGTTCACGCATTATCACGATCGAACGATTCATGCGAGAAGGCATTTCAAATCGGATCGTGGCCGCGATATGACTACGATCTCGATCGAGGGACCCTCGTCTTTTCGCAGGAGGGGACACCAAGGGTTATAGCATCTATCCTGGTCGCCGGAACCACCTCGCAGTCCGGAGGAACATGGCTCTGGAGTTGGGCCAACAGCTACATACCTGAGCACGTCTCCGAGCAACTGAAAAAGGTACGCGATTTCGGAATCGCCGAAGGTATCTCAGAACTTACTGGGCCATACGCGCCGGACGACGAACACGTCGGCTGGCAGATGACAGCAATAGCAGCGCGAATAATGGGAGCGAAAGGCGCTTATCGCTGTCCCGGAAGCAATGGTTTCATGTATTTCCTTTTCACGGATATATCATTCGCAGAATTTGCGAAAGCGCACACCCGAGAGAAGAAAATCGATTGCAGCACTCACGGGTCTGGTTCTCAAACGTTCGTTTGTGAACACTTGGTCGCTAATCCACAACAGCAATGGTTCTCTCAAGAACCCACGGAAGCAAATCCCTGGCCGGATTCATGGTGTACTGAATGTAATATCTCGTTCGAACAGCAAGGCGCGTGGAACGAGCATAATGAGAAGGCTTTGAAGATTAAACTCGTCTGCCATTTCTGCTACCAAAACCTGCGTTCAAAGGCCCTGCCTTAGGGGCATTCAATCAAATGTGAATGAAGTATCTCGGCGTTCTCTGCGTCTCGGCGGTAAGATTTTTCTATGCCCGTGACCCAGCTTCGGATGCCGCGCGTCAGCCGTCAGCTTTCAGCCATCAGCCGTCAGGAAAGCTACCGCCGAGGCGCCGAGAACGCGGCGGTAGCTTTTCCCGTGGCCTTCTCTTGCCATCTCACCCCTCGGGCGGGGACGAACATCAGGGGGAAAGCCGAACAAACGGCGCAATTGTGTGCTAACGCCTGTTCTCGTCAATCGTCCGGTGTCTAATAGGGTAGTCTCAACAATATGCTTCGATACGCAGCATTGGTCCTTGCAATTATCGTTGCTGTTTCTGGTCCGGCACTTCCCGCCGAGCCTGCCATCCGTCAGATTGAAATCAAATCTTCTTGGGGCGGCTTGGGCAGACCGCAGAATACGGAGTTGGCGGTCCGTCACGACAACGGCGAGTACCGCCTCGGGAGTAGGAGAATTGACCGGGCTAACGTGGAATCGTTGTTAGCTTCGGTCCGGCAGCCACCGCAGATGAAGCCTACGCTCCAAAATCTCGGAATGACTGACGAATGGTTGACGAACGCCGCGGACAAGCTGGAAAAAGATGCCGAGCGGAGCGGTGGGGGCGACTCAGCGCTTTACAAGTTGGGTCACGGGAGCGCTGACCAAAAAGGGTTGTTTCGACGCTCCTATATCGATCCGAATTTCATGGCCAAGGTTCTGCCGCAGATATTCCGCTGTTGTCACACTGACGATTACCCGGGTGTGAAGGTCACCATCCTCTACGACGATGGGAGCCGGACGGTCATTTCCTCGCACTCTCAGAGCGAGTTCATGTTGCCTTGGAAAGTGGAAGACGGAAACGCGACTGTAGAAACATTCAACAAGAACATCTCGGTGGCTCTGGCTGCAATCATACCTAAGAAAGCAACCAATCGTGAGCGCATCTCCGGCCAAGGGTTGGACCTCGCGCTCGCGTGGGTCGTCATGGATGTCATTGAGGGTGATTGGAACCTTTCTAACGTCAAAGCGCACGCGAACGAAGCACTTGTGAAGATCGGTAATGTCTACAAAATCCTCAGCGCAGACATCAACCCATACCACGATGTGACGTTCGGCATCTACGTTAAGGACGGTAAATGCGAAGGAGAAGAAAACCTCCACCTCGAACTGAAGCGATCTGACTTTCCCGAGGGGTTTGCAGTTACAGCGCTGCTCCTCTACAAAGACGGGACAGTATTTGGGGTTGATGAGTTCTTGCAGGATGCATCCCGGTATGAGGACCTAGCATTGTCGATTCCGTGGCTTTCCAAGTTGCGAGAAAAATATCCGAAGTGGGGAACGTCGCTGCTTTGGGTTCACGACAAATCTCTCAGCGATAAGGCACTTCAAAACTTTGCTGCTGACATGCACGCACTGGGGAAGGATGCGCTGGTAAACGAAGTACGGCAGGTGCAATCGCAGGTGGCAGTTCTGAATGTCAGTTACGGCGATTGGTGGTTGGTCCTGCCAGATCGGCGCATGATTTTGTGGCGCTACGAGTCAGTCATGGGTCTCCTAGGATGGAAAAAGTCCGATTTCTCTGCTCACGAGTGCACCGACTACCAAGCCAACAACGGCGGATGCGTGGGAGCGCTCCTCTCACCCGATGGTGACCTTGTTAAGTGAGGCGAACTGATCCATTCACGCGATAGTTAGTGAAAAATCCCCATTACACTGATTGCCCCAAATCGGAAGGTCTTAGCGGCGAATTGCAGATCACAGGAAGAAATTGCATTTCCTGGGTCCTCGGCGTCTCGGCGGTTAAGATTTTTCTATGCCATGACCCAGCTTCAGGTCAGCGAACTGCCGGGCGAGACCGCTGCGGCGTTATAACGTTATTCCTTCGCCGCGCGCTCCAGCGCCGCGATATCAAACTTCTTCATCGTCATCATCGCCTGCATAGCTTTGGGATGCCTGATCAGTTCGCCGATGCGCGCCGGCACCACCTGCCAGCGCAGCCCGAACCTGTCTTTGAGCCATCCGCAGGCGATCTCCCCGCCGCCGCCCTCGAGCAGCTTCGAGTAGTAGTAATCGATCTCGTCCTGACTGTCGCAGCGCACCACAAAGGAAACGGACTCGTTGAACGGGTGTTCCGGGCCGCCGTTCAAGGCCGTAAACCTCTGGCCGTCCAGCTCGAACGACATGGTCAGCACCTGCCCTTTCGGCGCCCCGGGCGTTTCGACCGGACTGCGAAACTCATCCAGCTTTCGCGAGTTCTTAAACACGGTGAGGTAAAAGTCGACCGCTTCTTCGGCATCCTTGTTGAACCACAAGAATGGGGTAATGCGGGGAAATTTCTCAAACATGCTCATCGTTAGCTCTCCACCTTGGGCGGCATCAGTGTCTTATTTGCGATTCGAGATAATCCCCATCGGATCGGGAACTAGCGCTGTAGGGTACCACTGACCACCGTGTTCGTGTCCGTCTCAACGGCTAGCAATTCCTTCGCACCGTCCACAACCACGAAGTGAAAGTGCATTGCTGAGAGCCCCTCTGGCTTTATCGTAGCCACGCCTCTGCAGTTCCTCTCCACTGAGTAAGAACCCGTGACGGGTTCCTCTGCGAACGTTAGAATCGTGCTACCCTCGGCGCCCGCTATATTTCCGCTTATCACGCCGTCTCCAGAAGGATTGACCGTGAACTTCAACTCGCCGATGAAAGCCACCCATCCGGGGGCGGCCCCGGCGAGGAAGAGGCCGGTTGTTGCAAAGCCAAAACTACCTTTCACTCCGGCATTGGTGCAGGTCGCGGAGCCCTGCTTAACGGCGAATCCCTCCGAAAAAGGGTGAAGGGCTAAAAACCCTGTTGACGTAACCACAATGGAGAAGGGGCTGAGACCCGCGGGGATACCCATGCCGGTGCAGTTCGAGGCGACTGTATAGGTTCCTCTAACAGGCTCAGTGGCAATTACACCGTCATGGGATGCGGTAGTCTCTCCAGTAAATGTGCCTGTGGTTGAGTCAAAGGTGAGTTGGGTCACGGCGGCGGTGTAAGGGTCGCCGTTGCTGTCTGTGCCGTCGTGCATAAAGCCATAGGCGCCACTCAAAGATGCGTTGGAACAGGTTGCCGCCCAGGCAGCGCAACTAAGCGCAAAGCCGGAAAGAACAAGCGTCAAAGCGATGCGAAACGCTTTGCAAATCATGGGGCTCTCCTCTGCCCTGTTTTTTCCTTGCGTTCGTCTACATAGCCCCGGAATTTCCCTTCTTGACCCCAAGAACGGCTGTCATTCTCCGCTCAATCCCTGTTCGTGTCAATGCGAAGCAATTGCAACCACGTCGAGAACATTTCTGCTATGGATTGTTGGCCTAACATCTCTGTTACCGTCATCCTTTTTTCATCACATTTTTCCCGTAACCGCCATCACAGACCCGCACCAGAATCAGTGCCATGATGGCTCGAGATCGCACCATATTGCACGATCATGACTTGCACGATCATAGAGAACGGCGCCCGTCTCCAGAGGCGGCGCGTCTCAAACCATTGCCCTGGCTCTTTGAAAACTGAACGAAACGTCATCGGTCAGCTCGAGCGGTCAGCCCGGTTTGATCACCTCTGCAATCCGACCCCTACCCTCCGCAAAGCCGCTAAGTCTAATCTTTTGAAGACTTTGCCTCTAAACTATTTATTATCATCATCTTAACTGTTTTTGGTAGGGGGGGTCCCCGTCTTTTTCCAATTCTGACTTCGCTAAAACCAGTCATCTATCTTTAATTCATAGCCTTAGGAGCAATCCTAATCGCTTCATCTCTCGATAAATATTCCGGCCAAATGTGCGCTCAGCGCGGAGCCAACGGCAGTCCTTGCCAATCTCCCGCGCTTCACGGCGAGAGGAGTTTGCCACTATCACAGCCGCGCATTTATCTGCGTCCTTTGCATCCTCTGCGGGTAGAATTTCTCCATGCCGTTAACCCAAGCCCGTGAAATTTCCTGCGCCGCCCGCCTCGAAAACGTGCGCTATGCCATCCGTGATCTAGCCTGCATCGCCGATGAAGTCGCGAAGCAAGGCCACAAGATTCTGCCGCTGAATATTGGCGATCCGTTGAATTTCGATTTCGCCACGC
Source organism: Terriglobales bacterium (assembly GCA_049589875.1). Lineage (GTDB taxonomy): Bacteria > Acidobacteriota > Terriglobia > Terriglobales > Acidobacteriaceae > Acidiflorens. Next base: position 52,311 of record JBAWBR010000059.1, on the reverse strand, counting down.
CCGCGCACATGATCGAGGCCGTTTACAAGGCCATGCGCGATGGCAAGAACGGATATTCGCCATCCTCCGGCATCAAGCCCGCGCTCGATGCCATTCGCGGAGAGGCCGAGCGCAAAGGCATCACCACGATTCAGGATGTTTTCATCACCTCCGGCGTGAGCGAGACCGTCGATATCTGTCTCGCTGCCCTGCTCAATTCCGGCGACAATCTGCTCACGCCCTGCCCCGACTATCCGCTCTACTCGGCCGTTCTGGCCAAGCTCGACGTGAAGCTCAACACCTATTACCTGAAGGAAGAAGACGGCTGGCAGCCCGATCTCGAAGACATCCGCAAGAAGATCACTCCGCGCACGCGCGGAATTGTGCTGATCAATCCCAACAATCCCACCGGATCGGTTTGCACGCGCAAGATGCTGGAGCAGATCGCCGAGCTGGCTCGCCAGCACAACCTGGTCGTCTTCGCCGACGAGATTTACGACAAGTTAATCATGGATGACGACGTCCCCCACGTTGCCATGGCCAAGGTCGCGCCTGATGTTCCCGTCATCACATTCGGTGGACTCTCAAAAAATTATCTCGCTCCGGGATGGCGCATCGGCTGGGGCATTGCCAGCGGCGACGCCTCCGTAATCAAGCCTTATGTAGAAGGAGTAAACAAGCTGCTGCGCTCGCGTATCTGCGCCAATCACCCCGAGCAATATGCGATCCCAGCCGCGCTTAACGGTTCACAGGATCACCTGATTGAGGTGAAGCGCAAGCTCCGCAGCCGCCGCGACCTCACCATGCAGTGGTGCTCGGAGACGCCTCGCGTCAGTTGCGTAGCACCACGCGGAGCGTTTTATGCTTATCCGCGCATCGACATTCCCGAAGGCGACGACGTTTTCGTCACCGAGCTTATCCGCCAGAAACACGTCATGGTCGTACACGGTTCCGGTTTCGGCCAGCGTCCCGGCACAAAACATTTTCGCATCGTCTTCCTGCCCGAGGAAAAGACGCTCAGCTCCGCCTATGCGGCCATCGGCGACTTTCTGCACGAGCGCTATAAATAGGCGCGGGAAGGTTTCCCTGGTCTACAAACGGCTGCGCGGCTCTGCTCCTTTTCCGCGTGGAACTTTCGTAACTCCCCTCCCTGCCAGCACTTCCCTATACTGAAGTGCGGTAGAGTCCAACACTATTTCGCGATGCGCCCATCACTTTTATTCAAAGCTATTGCTTTGTCGACGCTGTTGAGTGCGATGCTCGCCTCTGCGCAAAGCAACTCGCCGGAAGCCCTTTACGACCGAGGTATGGCTGCCATTACAGGCGTCGGCTCAATGGAAAATGACGCTGAGGGTGTCGATTATTTCCGCCGCTCCGCCGACGTAGGTTATGGTCCCGCGCAGATTGCTCTTGGCTACTACTATGAAACGGGCGCCGTGATTGCGAAAGATCAATCGCAGGCACTGGCCTTATATCGCAAAGCGGCGATGACCGGAGATCCGCTAGCCGCGTGGCTCACGGGCCGGCTTTATTTTCTTGGCAACGGGATTCCGCGCGACCTCGATGCCGCGCAAAAATGGCTCAAAATGTCTGCCGGCCAAAACAACGCGTATGGAGCTTATTACCTAGCTCGCCTGATGACGGATCGCGACGCGGCCAAGGCTCCAGCGTTCTACAAAATTGCCGCCGATCAGGGTCTGCCGCAGGCGCAGTATTCCTATGGAAAAGCGCTGAAAGATGGGCACGGCATCGCTCAGGATCCGGTGAACGCATATGTCTGGCTCTCGATCGCGGCTGATGCGGGCTACAACGCCGCGGGCCACGATCTGGCTGAACTCAGCAGCAGCGGTTCTCTTACTCTCGACCAGATTTCCGATGCCAAGGCCAAAGCCCGCGACATGGAACAGATGGTGATTCGCGCCGTAACCGCCCGTGGATGCTCTGGATGGGATGGCGAGTTCGATGAGATGCCCGCGCCTCCGCCGCCGAAGCTGCAACGATTCTGCCATTGAGGCAGCTCCAGTTGTTAGTTGTCAGTTGTTAGCTCCCCATCAATCGCAACACTTGACGCATATCCACACGAGACAACTGAAGGGACGGACAATAGCTGAATCCTTCCTTCTTCTCACCCCCACCTGTGCCCCGCATCACAGACCCACAATCTCCGCAGGGCGTACTCCATAGATATATGTCTAACGTCTTTATTCCATCTGCGGAGGGGATCCATGGAAACTCCTACATACGATAAACAGGCCGATCTGGCGGGGCCCGGCATTGGCAACTACACCGAACTTGAGCGCGTGCTGCCCAATGACTACCGTTCCCTGCTCGACCGGCGTCAAACACAGCAAGCCATTTTTCAGGTCAAACGCTACATCGAAGATAATCTCTGCAAAGCGCTCAACCTCATGATGGTCGAGGTTCCACTGATCGTCGATGTCGACAGCGGCGTCAATGACATGCTCGATCGCGACGGCTCGCGCACACCCATCGGCTTCCATATTTCAAACGACCGTAATTTCCATCCCATCGATGCGCAGGTAGTGCAGGCTGCCACCAAGTGGAAACGGGTTGCGCTGAAGCAGTTCGAGTGCATGCCCGGCGAAGGCATCTGCACGGATATGCGCGCGGTGCGCAAGGATTATTTCCTCGATCACGACCACTCCGCTTATGTCGACCAGTGGGACTGGGAGCGCGCCATTCATGCCGAAGATCGCAATGTCGCGTTTTTAAAAGACATCGTTCGCAAAATCTGGAAAGTGCTGGTGGGGGCCGAGAAGTATGCGCAGGATTTATTCCCCGCGTTGCGCGATCCGCGTTTCCCCAATCTGCCAGAAGAGCTAACCTTTCTGCACGCGGAAGAAATTCTCGATATGTTCCCGAAACTGCCGCGCAAGCAACGCGAGACCCAGATTTTGCAAGAGTATCCTGCCGTTTTCATCATCGGAATCGGCTGGACGTTGAAGGACGGCTATCCGCACGAGAACCGCGCCGCCGATTACGACGACTGGGTCACCGATACGCAGCAGGAAACGAAGAAAGAAACCCATGGCTTGAACGGCGACATTCTGGTTTGGAATTCCGTGACCAAGCGCCGCCACGAGCTTACTTCCATGGGCATCCGTGTGAATGCGGAGACTCTGCGCCGTCAGCTGGAAATTTCAAAACTGCTCGGCAATCTTCAGTTCCCGTATCACAAGGCAATCATGAACAACGAGCTGCCACTTTCAGTGGGCGGGGGAATCGGACAATCGCGCACGCTGATGCAGTTGCTGAGAAAAGCACACCTTGGCGAAGTCAGCGTCACAGTGTGGCCAAAAATCCTGAAGGATATTTGCGCCAAGAAGAATATCTTTGTGCTGGAGTAGCTTGTTTAGCAAGAATTGTGTAGCGCGGGCGCCATCGCCCGCGCATTTTTCTGGAGGCCAAGTTATACAATTATCAACTTCCAAAATTCCAAGTCCTACATCATCTCCGTGCCCCACAGATCGTGGAGATGCAACACGCCGCGCACACGCCGCTCATCATCTACTACCACTAGCGACGTTATCTTCATTTCTTCCATTCGCGCCAGCGCGGTCGCGGCGAATTCCTGCGGCCCAATCGTCTTCGGCGAACGCGTCATGCAATCCTGCGCGTGCAAATCGAGCGCATCTTTTCCGCTCTGCTCAAGCACCCGCCGCAGATCGCCGTCGCTGATCACTCCCAGCAAATGCTCGCCTTCAATAACTGTCGTCATGCCCAGCTTCTTGCGCGACATTTCGTAGATCACATCCGACATCTTCGTTCGCGCGCTCACGCGCGGCACCGCCTCGCCCCAATGCATCAGCGATTCCACCTTCGCCAACCGCTTGCCCAACTTTCCTCCGGGATGCAGGTTGGCGAAATCTTCTTCTTTGAACCCGCGCTTCTCGGAGAGTGCAACAGCCAGCGCATCTCCGAGCGCAAGCATGGTGGTCGTGGATGCGGTTGGCGCCAGCCCCAACGCGCATGCCTCCTGCGAAATGGAGCAGTCCAAAGCCACGTCCGCCGCCGCCGCAAGCGTAGAAGTCCGAGTGGCGCGGACACTCTTATCCGCGGCTGTCGGCGCGATTTCATCGCACGTCAGCGCAATCAGCGGAACTTGTAGCCGCTTAATCGTCGCCAGAAGCGCGAGAATTTCTTCCGTCTCGCCGCTCGATGAAAGCGCGAGCACCACATCGCCGCGCACAATCATCCCGAGGTCTCCATGCAGCGCTTCCACCGGATGCAGATAAAGGGCGGGCGATCCCGTGGAACTTAAAGTCGCGGCGATCTTGCGCGCGATGATCCCGCTCTTGCCCATTCCGGTAACCACCACGCGTCCCTGACAGCGGAACAGCAAATCCAGCGCCCGCTCAAAAGAAGGAGCCATTAGCCCAGCCAGCCGGTCCGCCAGCGCCCGCAGCGCGTCTGCCTCAATGCGAACAACATTTTCGCCCAAGTTTTTCATGAACCGGAAATGGTAGCAGAGAAGAACAGCATCGGGCGTCGCCAATTACCAGAAGACCACCATCCGAATCAATCCGCACCTTCCTAAAAAAAGACTTCAACTAGAGCAATCCAATTTCGACTCCCTACCGTACCTCACATGTTTCCCGCTCTGTGCGTCCGACAGGCGGATCAGTTCCCAGAAACTACTCTTAGGAGGACTCCCATGGAACTCGGCAGCGTCATAGACTTAGTCAACAAGAATCTGGGCCGGCGTAGGTTCCTGCAGGCCAGCAGTGCCGCAGGCCTTGGCCTGGCCGCCACTACTCTGATTGGCGCTAGCGCTAAGCCTCTCCTGGCGCAAGGTCTGGCTCCAGCGACCGGCACCAGCGGAGTCAAAGATCCAGTCACCAAAGACACGCCTACGGAAATTTTCACGGCCGCTTTGATCGCGGAAGACCTGGCAACCACCTTTTACTACAACGGTCTTGTTGGGCCCGTCATTCAGGATCCCAGTCTTGCCGGCCCGGGAGGGACCGCTACCCATGTCACTTCCGCTGGCAACTTTGGCAACGTGGATTACTTAAGAGCCGCTCTGAGTGAGGAAATCGCTCACGCGAATCTATTCCGCGCGCTTCTGGGAATTTCCTCACCCGCCAATGATCCGGTGCAAACCTTCTATTTCCCTTCCGGAGTGTTCGATACTCTCGCTGCTTTCATCGCAACACTGGAAGCCCTGGAAGACGCGTTCATTGGCGCATATCTGGCGGCGATTCATGAATTCGCCAGAATGGCTAGCATCGCTGGCACGGACTCCAACTACACCCGCGGTCAGTTGGCTTACTACTCGGAAGTCGCCGGGGCCATCCTCGGAATTGAATCCGAACACAGGGTCTTGGGGCGCGTAATTTCCAACCAAAATCCGGCCAACAACCGCAATTACGAATCGGTGCATGGAATTTATAGCGTGTACAACGGATCGCATTCCGCTGTGGTCGCGCTGACTCCGTTCCTCACGGCTTCGACCGGGCCGGCATACACGCTCGCGGTGGCTCTCTCAAACGCCTCTTCGGTTGACACAAGGGTCAGCGGCGGTTTGCCGCCGGAGTAGGGCGATTTTCCCCTTGAGGCCGCTGTCTCGTACGCACGTCGAATTTGCGGTACTGGTGCACTTTAAGAGTGCGCCAGTACCCGATTTTTCACGTCCCAGCCGTCCGAAAATCTGAAAGGAATTTTATGTTTGAAGGATTGTTTCAACCCATGCATCTGTTGCTAATCGCAGGTCTCGCCATGTTGATTCTCGGCCCGAAAAGATTGCCAGAGTTAGGCAAGGGCCTTGGCGAGGGTATCCGCGGTTTCAAGGCGGCAATGGGGCCAAACGAGAAGGTGTCAGAGAACGGCAGCACTCCTTCTCGTCAGAAGTGATCCTCCACCGAACGCCCCGGATTTTCCAGCGCGCGAGCTTGAATCGCGCGATCCCACGGGCCGCCCTGCCAGTTGTCTTTCTTGCGCTCGCTCGCGATCCACGGCGTCAGGGTAAAGCGCAGCCGTCCGCTGATCGAGTGCACATACGGCTCGTATAAGCCGCGCAACTTCGCCAGCCGTTCTATCGCGTCCGCCCCGTCATACAGAGTGACGCCGTGCTGCTCCAATTCTTTTCGCAGCCGTTCCAGTTCGTCCACGGTCAGCCGGTCTGGCGCGTGCGGATCGTATTGCGCATTCACTCCTTGCGCCAGATCGACGGCCGCGTGACGCGCCATGGCAAACGTCAGCTTCGCCTGGTCAGAGTGAATTCCATCCACTCCCAACATCACAAGCGAGGTCACATCGAGCATCACCGTCAGCGCGCTGAGCCAGGATTGATTGCTGTGCTGCGAGCGGAAGAACAGCAGGGCCGGATACGAAATGTGGCTCGACAAAAGATCGGCGCACCAGCGCTCCCAATCGCGAAAAATATCGTCGAGCACCGTCTGGTCCGGACAGCATCCCAACCGGCTCAAAAATTCGCACGCGGTTGGGGGCGATCCGGCGCGAGCATCGAGAAGCGAAATCTCAATCTCGCGCGCGGCGAATGAGTTGTAGATCACCGGCAGGTATCCGATCACGACGCCGAGGAAAGCGAAGCCCATGCCCGCTTCCATGACGGCAAGGGTGCGCGCGGCAGCATTGTTGGGCGTGATATCGCCATAGCCCAGCGTAAAAAATGTTTCGCCGCTCAGATAGAGCACCTTGCCAAACGAGATTTTCTCGTTGACAAGGGTCAGATGTTCGCCCAATCCGTACTGTACGCACGCAAATCCGAAGATCAACCCGAAAGCCCAAAAACCCATCAAGAGAATCAGCGACAGCGGACCAAAGTATGCAAGAAAGCCTTCCCGCCGCGACGTGGATTTGATATGGAGTGCTATGCGGGTCCACCGAATCCACGTGGCTTTATAAAACCATGCCGTAATGCGAAATGTGCGCTGAATGCGCCGCGGCAGCACCACCGTCTCAAACGCATCCAGCAGGATGACGAAAATCAGAACCAGACCGGCAATTGATGCCCACACATGCATATGCAATGAAAATCAGATGTGGCGGGAATGGTAACAGATTCAGTAAGTCTCGACCGAGCACTCGCCTCGTCCCAAGGGACTGTGCTGCCGGAATACAAAAACCGAAAAATAACGCACGGGATCTAATGGCGACCATGAAATTTGTTTCACATTGACGCGGAGTGCCATGAGACGGACAATGGCAGATTCTTGGGATCGCGCTGAGAATCGAAAGCGATTCCAAAGAGGGTCAATTTTTATGGGTACGAACCTGCACGTGGGCAAAGGCAACGGTTGTCAGATATTTCCGCACAAAGTTGAATCAGGTATTGCTGCACTTTTCTGCGCGGCCGCGTTCTTCTTACTCGCAATTCCCGGACAAGCCCAACAGGAGCGCCAAATCTTGGGCAAGCACGTTCGGCCAGAGGTTACCGGCGGGCACGCGGCTGCGGTTGGCTTTCTTCCGCCTGCACAGCGACTGCAAATGGCCATCATGCTGCCGCTTCGCAATCAAGCTGAATTGAGCAGGTTGTTGGGCCGACTCTATGATCCCTCCAGCCCCGACTATCGCCATTTTCTGAGCGTGGATCAGTTTACAAAAGAGTTCGGCCCGGCGAAACGGGATTATCAGGCTGTGGCTGATTTCGCCAAAGCCAACGGTTTCACGGTGACGGATACGCCTCCCAATCGGATGGTGGTGGATATCAACGGCACGGTTGCGCAAATCGAAAAGGCTTTTCACGTAGTCATGACCGTTTATCGGCATCCGATGGGGGATCGCATATTTTTCTCGCCGGATCGCGAACCCTCGCTCGACTTGAGCGTGCCGGTATCGCACATTGCGGGCCTCAGTAATTTTTCGATACCGCGACGCGCACTCATGAAAGCGCCGGTGGGGCCGGCGATTTACGGCAACAACGGATCCGGCCCGGGCGGCAATTATCTTGGCAGCGATATGCGCGCGGCGTATTACGGAGGCAGCGCACTCACGGGCACCGGCCAATCAGTGTGTCTGATGGAATACGACGGCTACAATCTCAGCGATGTGACAGGGACGTTTGATGGGCAGTCTTATTCTGTTCCCATCAACAATGTGCTGATCGACGGCGGGAGCGCGGCTTCGGACGGCGAGGATGCCGAGCAGGTTCTGGATATTGTGCAGGCGATTTCCATGGCTCCGGGCTTGAGTCAGGTTCGCGTCTATATTGCGCCACAAAGTTACACGGGGCCTTCCGACGTTGACGAATTCAATAAAATGGCCACGGAGAATATTTGCAAACAAATAAGCGTCTCGTGGGTCTGGAGCCCGGACGATCCTTCATCGGACGATCCCATCTTCCAGGAGTTCACGGCTCAGGGACAGACAGTTTTCGCCGCTTCCGGAGATTGGGACGCGTATCCGGAGACTTATCCCGACGCATATTATCCGGCGGAAGATGCTTACGTGACGGCGGTGGGCGGAACGCACCTGACCACGAATGGCGCGGGCGGAAGCTGGCAATCAGAAGTAGCATGGCCGGAGAGCGGCGGCGGGCCTTCGCCCGATGGTATTCCTATTCCGATTTGGCAGGCGGGATTGGCGAATTCATCGAATGGGGGCTCATCGACTTATCGCAATGTGCCCGACGTGGCTGCCGAAGCCGACTTCGATAACTATGTGTGCGACGAAGGATCCTGTGGAGGAGGCTGGGCCGGAACCAGCTTTGCTGCGCCGCGCTGGGCGGGCTTTCTCGCGCTCGTCAATCAGCAGGCCGCGGAGAATGGCGGCGCGGGCGTGGGCTACATCAACCCGGCGATTTATCCGATCGCTGAGGGAGCCGGATATAACAGCGACTTTCATGACATCACCAGCGGAAATAACAACAACGGCAACGGGCAGTCATACAACGCGGTTACCGGCTACGACCTGGTCACGGGATGGGGGAGTCCAAACGGGCAGAACGCGATCAACGCGCTGGCGGGGTATACCTTCTCCGTGACCGTGGGCACGAACCCGGCTGGGCTGGCGTTTTCAGTGGACGGCACGAATTACAGTAGCGCCCAGATTTTCACTTGGACGATTGGATCGACGCACACGGTTGCGACGGCGGCTACGCAATCACCGGGCGCGGAAGTGCTGTACAAATTTGCTGGCTGGTCGGATGCCGGGGCTTCGAGTCATTCCGTTACAGCTTCAGCGGGCACGAACGCGTACACAGCGACATTTACGAGAGACAATCCAATTTTGCGAATCCCGCGCTGATGGCTGATGTCAGGCGGAGTGCAGGCCACAATCGGTGGGAACTACCGTGGGCGGAACCTGTGTCGGCGTGGATTCCGACTTGCGTACTTCTGTCGAAGCCTCTCGTGCTTCATTGCAACTTTGCGTACTCGGCTTTCGCCTCTTTCAGAATGGGGATCTCTGGGTCGGCGTCTTTCCAAAGAGCAAGAAAATCCTGGTAAGCAGCCAGAGCCCGCACGCGCGCGGCATCGGAATCAGCGCCCTGCGCCGCTTTTGCCTGCATGGCGTTTGCGCGAGCCACGCCTAGGCGAGCCAAAGCTCCGGTCCAGCAATTCCAAACCAGACCGCCATGATCGATGATTCTCTGGAAATGCTCGGCGGCCGAAGCCTGACCCGCCCTCAGGTAAACCTGGCCGGCGATGTAGGTTCTGTAGAGGCAAGAAATATTGTCGGCAAAAGCAATTTGCCCCAGATCGGCAGGGGCGCCGGAGGAAGGCTGCATAATTTGCAGAGCGGCGGCTGGAATTTTGCGGTCCAGCGCGATTTGAGCCTGGATCGATGGCAGCCACAGAGTTTGAATTTGCGTGTCCAGGGGATAGCGGGTATCAAGATCCTTCGCCAGCGATTCGGCATGCGCCAAGTCGCCCGCCATGGCGAATGCCAGCGCGGCCTCGCTGGCAACACCCTGGCTCGCGGGCGCGAGTTTGAGGCCCTCCTCCGCCGCCGCGCGCGCCTCGGCGGCGTTGCCAAAGGCGGCTTCGCGAAGAGCGCTGTTTTCGAGCCAGATTGCGCCATTCTCCTTGCTATCGGAGCGGATGGCCGACTCGACAGATTGGCGAGTGAGCGCGCGAGCCTTGTTCAAGTGGCCAACATACGCCTCGGTATCGGAGTCGAGTGAGAGACCATGATTTTCTTCGGGCTTGCCCGCATACCACTGGCGCTGCTCCGCCATGCCGGCGGAATCCGACGATAGAAATGCAAGTGCGTATAACGCGTTGCGGGTGATGTAGTCATCCAGCTTTCGCGCTTGCGCTTCGCGGATTGTTTTGCGAGCGTCGTCGAATTTCTGCAAGGCAAGGTAGGCGTTGGCCAGATTGTCCCAAGGAGCGACGTTATCAGAGTTGAGACGCAGATCGTCACGCGTGTATTCCAACGACTTTTCGTGCTGCCCGAGTTCGGCATAGACGACGCCAAGGTTGAGGTAGGCGCGCGATTTTTGCGGATAACTCTCGATTTCCTCCTCATAGGCCTGCGCGGCTTTGTCGAGTTCCCCAGTGACATTCAGATAGTAGTTTGCGGCGATCGCCACCTTCTCGCGTTCGCTGGCGCGGCCGCGCAACTGAAATGCCTTTGTGAAGTATTCGCTGGCGCGACCCATCTCGGCCAGGCTGAAGTATTCTCCGCCGAGCGCCAGGTAGCCCATGGCGAAATTGGGATCGAGTTGAATGGCGCGCTGGTTAAAAAGCACGGCCGCACCCGGGCCTTTTTCGCGATCGGCTTTTTGCCCAAGAGTGTAGGCCTTCAGCGCGTCGAGAGATGAAGTGGTTGCCTGCTCAAGGGGAGCGTCGAATCGCTGCACGGTGGCCAGGGATTCGCCGAGTTCACGCCGCAGCTTAGAGACTGCGACGCCAAGCACATCCAGCACTTTTTCTTTACTCGCAGCGGTGACTTGCTCCTGCGCGAGCAGATCTCCATTTTGACAATTCACCGCTTTCAATCCGACGACATATTCGCTTCCCAGACTGCCAATGGAGCCGGCAATGTATGCCTTGCTGCCGGTGCGCTGGCATAACTCACGCGCGAGGTCCGGAGTGAGTTTGGTGCCGGCGGGGCGCGTCATTTGCTGCAACGTGTCCGCGGCTTTTCGGTCGGAAAGCACATTTAGAAATGGCGACTGATTGAGGGCAACGCTCAGCGCAGTCTTGAGCGTATCGTCAAACACGGCATCGCCCGTGCTGTTTGAAAAATCGGTGAGCACGACCGTGTCCTTATCTGTCAGGGGCTTGCTGAGATGCGACCGATAGTAGATGGCGCCAGCGAGGAGCGCCGCGATAACAACAGCAAAGAAGACCACAGGAATTGCATACGACGCCAATTTTGGCCGGCGTGCAGGATACTGGGCACCGATGGCGGCAGCGGCTGCGTTCCGGCTCGCGGAGGAAAGCGCCGCGGAATGCGACTCTGTATCGCGCTTTAGACGCTGTAGATCAGTACGAATATCGGCCGCACTTTGATAACGCAGGTTGCGATCCTTCTCCAGAGCCTTGTTGATTATTCTTTCCAGGTCCGCGGGCGCGTCAGGGTTGAGTCGCGGCACCGGGGTGGGCGCGGCATCGAGAATCGCCTTAAAAATCACGGCGGAACTTTCGCCGCGAAACGGCAGCAGACCGGTCGCCATTTCGTAGAGCACCGCTCCGAAAGAAAACAGATCGCTGCGGGCATCCAACTCGCGCGCCCGCGCCTGCTCTGGCGACATGTAAGCAACAGTGCCGATGGTTGAACCCGGACTGGTCAGATCCGATTCTTCGAGCGCGGCGTGCACTGACGCCGCAGTGATTCCGCTCGATGAAGCGGCGGTAGTGGGTCCCACTTTGGCCAAACCGAAGTCTAGAATTTTGGCATGGCCGCGTTTTGTAACAAAGATATTGGCGGGCTTGATGTCGCGGTGAATGATGCCCTCGGAGTGTGCGGCGTCGAGCGCGTCGGCAATTTCAATACCCAGGCCGAGCAAAACATCGGTATCGAGCGGCCTCCCGGCGATTCGATGCTTCAGGGTGACGCCCTCCAGAAACTCCATCGCGATAAAGGGCTCGCCCGCCTGCTGACCAATTTCGTAAATGGTGCAGATATTCGGGTGATTCAATGCCGAAGCCGCCTGCGCCTCGCGCTGAAACCGCGCCAGGGCCTGAGGGTCTTTCGCAACCGCATCGGGCAGAAACTTCAGCGCGACAAAGCGGTGGAGAATAATATCTTCCGCTTTGTATACAACACCCATTCCACCGCCGCCCAGTTTTTCGACAACGCGGTAGTGCGAGATTGTTTGCCCAATCATCAGGGCTGAATCTTAGGACTAGAGATAGGGTAAGTCAATCGGGGGACGCGGGGCATGATCGAGAATTCGCGGCAACATGGGCGCAGCTTGCGAGAGATGCCGGCAGGGCGAAAGAAAATGCTAAGTGCCTATTTTTCGGAGGCGACTTTTATGCGTGTTTCAGCTCGTTGAAGCGCATCTTCGGCGCGATCATAGTCGACTTCGGGGTTGTTGCTCTTCAGTAATTCTTCGGCTCTTGACTTTGCTTTTTCCGCGCGTGCTACGTCAATTTCCTGCGGGCGCTCGGCGGTCTCGGCAAGGATGGTGACTTTCTCGGGGAGCACTTCGGCAAAGCCCCACGTTACAGCCAACGTGTGGGTGGCGCCATTGGCGCGGTAGGTAAGTTCTCCCGCTTTCAACTCCGTAATGAGCGGGGCGTGGCCGGGCAGAATTCCGAGATAGCCGTTTTCTCCAGGAATCTGGGCCTCTTGGGCGTCCACGTCCTTCACCACCTGTTTTTCAGGAGTGACGATTTCGAGTTGGAAAGTATCGGGCATATTGGCTATTGGCTCTCAGTTATCAGCTCTCAGTTGGACCCTCGAAACTTTGGGTCTCGGCGGGTCGCGTTTGCTACTCCGATTTCCATTAGTTACGCCGCCACAGCTTTCATCTTCTCGGCAGTCTCCAGCACTTCGTCAATCGTTCCCTTCATGTAGAAGGCCTGCTCGGGGATGTCGTCGTACTTGCCCTCGACTATGCCGCGGAAGCCTTTCACCGTGTCGGCGATCTTCACGTAGCGCCCCGGTGTGCCGGTGAACTGCTCGGCCACGAAGAACGGCTGCGAGAGGAATTTCTGCACCTTGCGGGCGCGGGCGACGGTCAGCTTCTGATCTTCGCTCAGTTCGTCGATGCCGAGGATGGCGATGATGTCCTGCAGATCCTTGTAGGTCTGTAAAGTCTTCTTTACCATCTGCGCGACGTCATAGTGATCCTGGCCGACGATGCGCGGATCGAGAATGCGGGAAGTGGAAGCCAGCGGATCGACGGCGGGATAAATTCCGATCTCCGTCAGCGCTCGCGAAAGCACGGTGGTCGCGTCGAGGTGAGCGAAGGTGGTCGCGGGCGCCGGATCGGTAAGATCGTCGGCGGGCACGTAAATCGCCTGCACCGATGTTACCGATCCTTTCTTAGTCGACGTGATGCGCTCTTGTAACTCACCCATTTCCGTGGCGAGGTTCGGCTGATAACCGACGGCTGAAGGCATGCGACCGAGCAGGGCGGAAACTTCCGATCCGGCCTGCGTGAAACGGAAAATGTTGTCGATGAAGAGAAGCGTGTCGGCTCCCTGCTCGTCGCGGAAATACTCTGCGACGGTGAGCGCGGTCAAGGCGACGCGGAGACGAGCGCCGGGAGGCTCGGTCATCTGGCCATAAATCAGCGCCGCTTTCGACTCATCCGGTTTGCCCGGTTTGATTACGCCGGACTCGCTCATTTCGAGCCAAAGGTCGTTGCCCTCACGAGTGCGCTCGCCGACTCCGGCAAATACGGAGAAGCCACCGTGCTGTTTGGCGACGTTGTTGATGAGCTCCATGATGACGACGGTCTTGCCGACGCCGGCGCCGCCGAACAGGCCGATTTTGCCGCCCTTCAAGAAAGGCTGAATCAGATCGACGACCTTCACACCGGTCTCAAACATTTCGGCGGTAGTGGATTGCTCGTCGAAAGCGGGCGCTAGACGATGAATCGGCATGCGCTTGTCATAAGCGACAGGGCCGAGCTGATCGACAGGTTCCCCGATGACGTTCATGACGCGACCGAGGGTTCCACGGCCAACGGGAACCGAGATAGGACCACCCTGGTCGATGGCTTTCATGCCGCGGACCATGCCGTCAGTAGGCTGCATGGCAACGCAGCGCACGCGGCCCTCTCCGAGATGCTGCTGCACTTCGAGAATGACGTCGATGGGCGTGGGCACAGTGAAGCCGTCGCTGATAACCCGGAGCGCCTGATAGATAGGAGGCATTTTCGCTTCGACGAATTGCACATCGACGGCCGGGCCGGCGATTTGAATAACGTGTCCGATATTTTCTGGCATAAGACCTCAAAAATCAGTTGCGAGCTCGATCCGCGAGCTGGGAGCAAACAAAATTTGAACCTCGGGGCTAAAGCCCCACTTGTTATCTCACTCGGTCGGCACGATTCAAGTCGTGCTCTTCCCAAAACTCTCTCGCTCTCACCCGGTGTGTACCTCGGTTAGAGCCCAAAAAACCGGGCGCGTGCGCCGCTATCCTTGCGCGGCTGCGCCGCTTACGATCTCGATGATTTCTTTCGTGATCTTGGCCTGGCGCGCGCGGTTCATGATCAGCGTCAGGGAATCGATCATGTCTGACGCATTGTTGGTTGCCGAATCCATGGCTGTCATGCGAGCGGCGTGCTCGGCAGCAACGGATTCCAGGAGCGCGTGAAAAATCTGTATGCTGATGTATTTCGGTAGAAGCTCGCGAAACAGCTTAGCCGGCGGCTGCTCGTATATGTAGTCGACATCGGCGGTGGCGAATTTGGCCGCAGCCTCGTCGACGGCATGCGTATCGGCTGGGCGCACGCTGACGCCGGTGCCTTTGGCGGCTTCGAGGGACTTTTTCTTTTCTTCTTCCGTGGTCTCTTCCGCCATCTGGATATCGACCTCGCCGATTTCATTGATAGGCAGGATGTGTTCGACCACCAGGCGCTGCGCAATCACCGACTTGAATTCATTGTAAAGAACGTAGACGCCGTCGATCAGTTCGTCTGAAAAACGCTGGATGATGTCCTGGCCGAGCGCGGAGACGAAGCTGTAATCGACCTTGCCGAGGACTCCGACGTATTCGCCGGTGATTTGCACGCGGCCGGCGCGAGGCGCCTCGCTTTGAATCGGGGCTTCGCCTGCCTGAACGTCTCCCGCGCTCCTTTTCGTTGGGGCTGGCGGATACCGGCGGCGCATAAAATCGCGGCCCTTGCGGCCAATGCACTCAACGTCGATATTCTGGTCGATCTTGGAGGCGATGAACCTGGTGACCACCTTCAAAATATTGGTATTGAAGGCGCCCGCCAGTCCTTTGTCGCCGGTGACGACGATCAGCAAAATATTTTTTTCGGGGCGCTCTGCCAACAATGGATGAAGCGCTTCGCCGGTAATCGGATCATAGATGTTCGCACGCTTAATGAGCGATTTCAAAACGTTCGTCAGCATCTGCGAGTAGGGGCGTGCGGCCAACGCGGCCTCCTGCGCGCGGCGCAGCTTGGCCGCCGAAACGGTCTTCATTGCCTTGGTGATCTGCCGCGTGTTGATCACGCTGCGGATACGGCGCTTGATGTCGAGAACGTTGGGCATAAAATCAGTTGCCAGTTGCCAAGCACCCGGTCGCCAGTCAAACTCGACTTGGTACTGAGTGTTGGATACTGGGTACTACTTCGCCACGGCTTGTCTTGAATCCACGAACTGCTGTTTCGCTTCCTTGATCACTCGCGACATCTCGGCCTTGAGACTGTCGTCTAGAACTTTCTTTTCCATGATCGTGTTCAGCAAACCGGGATTGGTTGTGTCTACGTATTGGTACAGTGCCTTTTCGAATTCGCGCACCTGGTCGACCGGCAGATCGTCGAGCACGCCGCTGGTTCCGGCGAAGATGATCATGATCTGCTTGGAGAACGGCAGTGGACTGAACTGCGCCTGCTTTAGCAGTTCGACTAGCCGCTGGCCACGGTTGAGCTGTTGCTGCGTGGCTTTGTCGAGATCGCTGCCGAACTGCGCGAAGGCCGCCAGTTCGCGGTACTGAGCGAGTTCGAGCTTCAAGGTACCGGCTACCTGGCGCATTGCTTTAATCTGCGCGCTGCCGCCCACGCGGCTTACTGAGAGTCCGACGTTTACGGCCGGGCGAACGCCCTGATTGAACAAATCGGTTTCAAGGTAAATCTGGCCGTCGGTAATGGAGATAACGTTGGTCGGAATATATGCGGAGACGTCCCCGGCCTGCGTTTCGATTACTGGCAGAGCGGTCAGCGAGCCGCCGCCATTCTTGTCGCTCAACTTCGCGGCGCGTTCCAACAGGCGCGAGTGAAGATAGAAAACATCTCCGGGATAAGCTTCGCGACCGGGCGGACGGCGCAACAGGAGCGAGATTTCGCGATATGACGCGGCGTGCTTGGAAAGATCGTCGTAGATGCAGAGCGCGTGGCGCTTGGTGTCGCGGAAATATTCACCCATGGCGCACGCGGCATAGGGCGAAATGTACTGCATCGGTGCGGGTTCGGAGGCTGATGCGGCGACGACGATCGTGTACTCCATTGCGCCGGCGTCTTCGAGAATCTTGACGACCTGCGCGATCGAAGAGCGCTTCTGGCCGATGGCATTGTAAATACAAATTAGGTTATTGCCCTTGCTGTTGATAATGGTATCGAGGGCCACGGCGGTCTTGCCGGTCTGGCGGTCGCCGATGATCAATTCGCGCTGGCCGCGGCCGATGGGAATCATCGAGTCGATGGCTTTCAATCCGGTGGCCATTGGTTCACGCACTGGCTGGCGGTCGATGACGCCGGGGGCAATTCGTTCGAGGGCAATGAACTTGTCGGTCGCGATTGGGCCCTTGTCGTCGATTGGAACGCCAAGCGAGTTGACGACTCGTCCGATCAAAGCGTCGCCGACGGGCACGCTCATGATACGTCCGGTGCGCTTGACCTCGTCGCCCTCTTTAATTTCCGTGTATTCGCCGAGGATTACTACGCCAACCTGATCCTCTTCCAGATTCATGGCGATGCCAGCAACGCCGTGCGGGAAGCTAAGCAGTTCTCCAGCCATGACCTTATCGAGGCCGTAAACGCGGGCGATACCGTCGCCGAGCGTGATGACCGTGCCCACTTCGTCAACCGCGATCTTCGATTCGTAGTTCTCGATCTGCTCGCGGATTAATTGCGTGATTTCGTCTGCTTTAATTTGCGCCATAGATAAACCAGCTTTGACCTATGAGCCGCGAGCTAGAAAACAAAAAAAGACTCGAGCCGCGGCAAATTCTCTCTTAATACTGCAAATCTGCTTTAAACTTCGGACTACACGTTTCAATCAAGCCAATCTCCGGTTGCTCGTAGCTCGCGGCTCGGCGCTAATTCTCGACCAACTGTTCTCGAATCCTTTCCAGTTGGCCATTCACTGAACCGTCGTAAATCGTACTGCCGACCTGGACTACTGCGCCACCAAGCAACGAAGCGTCCTGGTGGTAGCGGGCGCGCACGCGCTTGCCGGTCAGCTTCGCGATTTCGGCTTCCAAAGCTTGTTTCTCTGGATCGCTCAATTGTCGGGCGCTTGTGACTTGCGCCTCCGCAAAACCCATTCGGTCATTCAACTCCTGCTCGAGTTGCTTCACGATTTCGCTGTAAAGAGGCAGGCGGCGATGATCGCTGAGCACAGCAATAAAGTTTCGCACGCGCCGCGAACCGCCTGTTTTTTGGATCACTGCGTCGAGCACGGCGCGTTTCTGTTCTCCGGGGATCGACGGATTTTCCATCACGCGCCGGAATTGATCGCTTTCCACAAACAGAGATTCAATGGTCCGCAATTCAGCCAGCATTTGCGCTGGATCGGCCTTGCTGCTCACTACCACGTCCGCGAATGCACGGGCATAGGCGCCGACAACGGAAGCCATTTAGCGGCCGTCCCTTCCGCCATTGTCGCGTGATGGTGCGTTGCTCGCCAGCTTGGCGGCGAAGTCGCGTACCAGCACCTGGTCGGTATTGAAGTCTACGTTGATCTGTTTGCGCGCGAGAGCGACAGCGAGGTCTGCGGTGTGCGAGGAAAGTTCGCGGCGCGCCTGCTTGGCGGCGGCGGCAATTTCCTGCTCGGCGGCCTGCACTACTTTGCGAATTTCGTCTTCGGCGGCCTTCTGAATCCGGGCTTCCTCGCCCAGCGCTTCTTTTTCGGCAGAGGCTTGCATGGTTGCGATTTCGCCATCCATCTGGCGCAGGCGGCTTTCAATGCCCGCCAGACGCTTGTTGGCCTCATCACTGGCTCGGCGCGCTTCGTCCAGGGCTTTTTGGATCGACTCGCTGCGGTTACGCAGGATGGCAGGCAGGCTCTTGCGCCCCAGCCAGAATGCGAGAAAGACAATGATGGCGAAGTTCAGGCCAAGCGCCAGGAGGTGCGCGCCATGGACGCTGAGGCCGGTGATCCTGGCCAACTTCTGGACCATCGAGGAATGCTTGAGTTTGACGTTTTCCTCTTCGCCTTCGCCCTCCGACTCGCGAGTCTCCTTAGCAAGTTCGCCGGCAATGCCAGTGTGATGTTCGGGCTGTGCTGACTGGCCAGAACTCTGATTCGATTTATCGTTATCGGATTTATCGGCGGCGGATTTTTCTGGGGCTGTCTGCGCTGACGATTGTGTGGACTGTTCCTGCGCGTAGAGGGGAACGTGGGCGACAGTCAGATAGAGCAATGAGGCAAAACCTAATGCGAGGCCCCGCAGGACAAGCGAACGGAAGATTGCTTTCAGAGTCATCGTCCGCCGACCTCGCTGGGTGCTGCGACCGGCCGCAGGACAGTGCGCACGATTTCGCCTGCCAATCTGCCCACGTCGGATTCAAGTTTTGTCATGGCACTTTGCTTATCCTGCTCGATGGCGGAGCGGGCCTGCTTCACCTGATCCTGTGCGTTCGCGCGAGCGCGATTGACAGCCTCGGCCCGAACTTGTGTCGCCTTTTGGCGGCTGGCTTCGAGGCTTTTGAAAACTTTCTGACGAGCTTCGCGCAAACGCTGCTCGTACTCGGCTGTGCGGGCCTCGGCGGCGGCGATATCGGCGCGAGCTTTCTCCATTGCGCCTTCAGTGCGGTTGCGGCGTTCGGCCAGCACGGCCGAGAGAGGCCGGTAAACGAGAAAGGTATAGAGAAAATAGACGAACGCCAGCAGAATAACCGTAGGTACGGCTCCGAGCAGTAATTCGCCTAGTTGTCGGAGTGTCTGCTCCATCGTCCTTCCGTCAAAGCTCTAGTGATCGAAGTTCCGTTCGATCGAAGCTGTTCCGATGATCGAATGCCGGACGTTCTTGTAGAAGAGCGGCTTGTAAAACCAACTAAACTAACACTCCCGGTGAACCAGTGTCAACGATTGGCGTCACATGCGCCGCTAAAATTCGTGGCTGCCCTGGCCGGAAGTTCCGCTTGACAAACTCTTCCAGGGGTTTAGCATAAAGATATCACCTCCGATCCCTTTCCGGATCGAATGGGCCGATAGCCAAGGAAAGGTCACCGCTTCTTGGCTGGCGGCCCATTTTATTGCTGGCAGCTTTCAATGCTCAGAATCAGGTTTCGATTGGTAAGCAAGACGACTTTGGAACGGCTATTCTTCCGGATACTGATGCCGCGCCCGACCCGCCGGTCCGCAGGACAACAAAAACGCGCCCTTTGCCAGGCAAGGGCGCGTTTTCGTTTCATTGAATGCGATGGTTTTGAGTGGCGAGGCTCTGAAAGAGCTAACCGTTGAGAGCGGGCAGCTAAGCGCGAGCAGCGTCCATGAGCGCTGCGATTTTTTCCAACAGCACGACGACGTTGATTTCGGAGTCGACAGCGACATCGACCTCATGGTGATGCGTTCCCGCGTGCATGACCAACACCCTGGTTCCGGCATGAGCCTTCTTCACCATGTAGGGCAGGTGGTGGCGATCATCTTTGGACATCGTCGATCCAACAATAACGAGATCAAAAGTGTCCCGACGCAGCTCATCCTGAATTCCCTTCCGGTCACCAGCGGTGGTCACTTGATGTCCGGCTTTCTTGAATTCGGCAGCGTGGCCGGCTAAGACGGTCTCGTCAGATTCACCATAAAGAATCTTGATGGCAGGTTTGGTGGTCGGCTTTGTGGCGGTCGCAGGCACGAGTAAGGTCTCCTTTGGACTGTCAGTTGGGAGCTTAGCAAGTGGTGCTCCGGCATCGGAGATCACCAAAGAACAGCGTCAAAGGAGCGGACCTGTCGTGAATCGCCGGTCGGCCAATTTCCCGGGATTTGAAGGAAGTAACCGAAAGCCCAACCCGGTGCAAGTCCTTATGCCATGAGGCAATCCGAGGCCACGCGAAGAGCGGACTGTTACATAGGTAACGTGCGGGAGGTAGGAAGCGAACTTACCATAAGCCAATGGACCAGAAACTGGGGCCGCCGGAGGAGTGTCTGCAGGTGGAGCATCTACATGCAGAGGTGCGGCTCAAAGAAGCGGCTGTAGCCGCAGAGGATGGGGGTGCCGGAGCTGGATCACCCTCCCGGACTGCGGCCGAAAGCATCGCTGGGCGCGCGGCGGTGCTGGCGATGGTTATGGCAATTGCCGGCATTTATACATGGGCACATATTGGAAAAGGCTGGGTTCCCGCGGATGACGGGACGCTAAGCCAAAGCGCCTTGCGCGTGTTGCAGGGGCAACTTCCGCATCGAGACTTTGGCGAAATTTACACCGGGGGGCTGAGTCTGATTCATGCGCTCGCGTTTCGCGCATTTGGCGTGAATCTGATGTCGCTTCGTATCTGCGTGTTTTTGTTTTTCCTGGCCTGGATTCCGGCGGTCTACTATATTGCGCTGCGGTTTACATCCGCGCTGGGAGCGGGCGCAGTTACTCTGCTCGCGGTGGCATGGAGTTATCCGAATTATCCGGCAGCAATGCCCTCCTGGTACAACCTCTTTTTTGCGACGTTTGGAGCGGCCGCCTCGCTGCGCTATCTGGAGGTGCGGAGCCGGCAATGGCTGTTTGTGGCCGGCATGTGCGGCGGCGCGTCAATCTTGATCAAAGTAATTGGCGCTTACTACGTTGCCGGGGCGCTGCTGTTTCTCGCTTTTCTTGAGCAGAGCGAGAACGGGCAGGAACCGCCTTCGCGCAGCAACGAGTCCTCACTCAAAAGCGGCTGCTGGATGTATCGCGTATTCAGCATGGGAGCACTTCTCCTCTTCTTGGCCACACTGGTGAGCATTTTGCGCTCGCGGCTTGGAAGCAACGAGTTGTACGAGTTCGTGTTGCCGTCGGCGTCGGTCGTGGGGCTGATTGCGTTGGGCGAAGTTGGGGGACGAGCTGGTTCAGCACAACGATTCCGAACAATGTTTCGAGCGTTGATTCCATTTCTCTGCGGGCTGGCTGCGCCGGTGATCGTCTTCTTGCTGCCGTATTTGCGGTCCGGCAACGTGTCGAATGTGTTCTTTGGAGTGACTACGAGCGCGGTCTCACGTGCGATTGACCTAAGCGTGATTCGTCCAGCCGGAATCGACAAGCTGGTGTATGTGCTGCCGCTGATCGGATTGCTTGCGGCGGCAATGTATTGGGAGAATTTCCAGGGAAAAGCGATCGGCGCAGCGATGGGATTGGGAGCTGTGGTACTTGCAGTAAGAGCTACACAGATATTTGGGATCGTCTTAGGAGTCTGGAGTTCGGTGGCGGCGCTGACTCCAATTGCCGTGCTGCTGGGTGCCGTGATCGTTTGGGCCAAGAGGAAAGAAGCGGCGGCAAAACTTCAGCGGCAGCAGGTGGTGCTGCTGATATCTTTGGCGGCGACGTGCACGCTTGTGCAGTTTCCGTTCGCGGCTCCCATCTATTTGAGCTATGCGATACCCCTCACACTTCTGGCGGTTGTCGCAATCGTATCCACGGGAAAAACGCAGCGCGGATTTTACGCTTTGGCTCCTATCGTAGCGTTCTACATCGTGTTTGCGGTTGTGAGTCTGGTTCCCCGCTATTTATACGAAATTACGCACGCCGTCGGACACATGGATGCGATGCAAACGCCGCGTGCTGGCGGCTTGCAGATCGAAGGAGCCGCGTTCTTCGATGACCTTGCCGGAGTCTTGCGAGCGCACAGTCCCAATGGACTGATGTTTGCCGGCAACGACTGTCCCGAACTGTATTTTCTTTCGGGATTAAAGAACGTTACCAACAACGATGGCGGCGCGTCGCCGGAAGAACTGCTGAAGATCCTGCAGTCTGACGATTTGAATCTTGTGGTCATCAATGACGCGCCATTTTTTAGAGGGGCCGTAATGATGCCCGAAGTACGAGCCGAGGTAGCCCGCAGGTTTCCGAACATGCAAAGATTTGGGATTTTCGAAGTGTTTTGGAAACGGTAGAGCGGTAGTAAGAGAAGTTCTCCGCCAGCAAAACGATGCGGGCGCGTCTGGCTAAGTGATTCGCGATTGAAGTGATTTCGAATGTCGACGTTTGTTACTGAACGGATATCGAGCAGCAAAGGAATCGACCACTCGGTTGAGACGGGGCCGGTTCGCGAAAGAAACCGCCGCGTCGTGGTTTCTGGTGGAGTGGGTATTTTTCAGCGGCTGGTGCAGGTTGGCAGCACACTTGTCGTCATGCCTCTTTTGCTGCGTGTGCTGGGCCCGACGCGATTCGGCATCTGGGGAGCCACGGCCTCGCTGGCATGGCTGAGTGGGCTGGTCGATATCGGAATGGGCACGGCATTGGTGACGTTGGTCGCGCGGTCGAGCGCACCGGAGCACACCGAGAGAGCGCGGCGTCACATAGCAGGAGCATTAAGCGCCGGAAGCGGCGTCGCCGGTTTGCTCTTGCTGATGGCCTTCGTCGTTCTAATTTCCAGCGGCTCAGAGGGCACAGCACTTGGACCGTACCTGATCGCAATCGTTGGATTAGCAATAAACATCCCGCTCAATGCTGGGAACAATGTTTGGATGGCGCTGCAGAAAGGCTATGTCTCGGCGTCATGGGAATTGGTGCAGACGCTGCTAACGACGGCCGGCCTTATTGCTGCCGCTCAATTCACCACGGACGTGCGCATTTACGTCGCGATCGTCTACCTTGGGTTGATCGTGGCCAATGCCGGCAGCCTGGCACATTTGTTCCTACGCCATCGCGAATTCAGGCCTCAGGGTTTGTGGGCGTCGCGGCGTGCAATGAGAGAGGTGGCAGGACAAGGGATGTTGTATTTCGCCGTGGCAGTGACAGGCGGATTGTCGTTTATGCTCGACAATGTGCTCGCGCTACGGCTTCTGGGACCGGAGGCCTCGGCTCGCATGACGATTGCCCTGCGCATTTGCATTACCGCAGTCGGCGCGCTAGTCGTTTTGTCACAACCGCTCTGGCCGGCATTTGCGGATGCTGCCGAGCGGGCTGACCGAAAATGGATTGTCGGTGCATTGCTTCGCGGCTCGGCATTCCTAAGCATCCTAACGGTTACTGGAGCGGCTATCCTTCTCATTTACGGTGAAACGATGTTGCACTGGTGGTTACACACCGACCTCGGGATCGGTCAGAGTCTGCTTTGGGCGATTGCCGCTTGGGTGTTGGCGCAGGCATTGTTTCGCGTGCCGAATCTTTTGCTGAATGGGCTGTCGATTCTCCGCTATCAGATCGTTATATTTTCGATTGGGACCAGCGTCGCTTTCGCTTTGAAGTTTGCCTTGGCTCCGTATTTTGGAGTTGCGGGAATCCTGTGGGGAACGTCCGCGACGGTCTTCCTTATCGTGATACCGGCCAGTATCTGGCGAATCAGGCAATGGGCAACGGAATAAGCTGCGCAACGTTCCAGCCAGTTTCAGGAGGTCCCTTCGATTCGGCTTGGCAATTATTTTCCGGAGCAACTATTTTTCGGCTCATTCTTCGCCGTTCTAGCAGCGGCGAGCCTCACGGCACTGGAAAGTAACATCCGTCTCAGCGTTTCGCGAGGCAGAATCAGCGCCGCCGCCAGGCGGCTCAAAGTAACCCAGTTCCACGCTATATAAGGAAGGCAGTCGGAAGCCGAGTTCCAGAGTTGTTTTCGGCTGGCTCCGCGCAGGCGCGTCCAGACAAATTGATTGGCCGTTGAGCGCGCGATGTGCGAGCGGCAATGATCCTGCAGCTGTGACAAATAGCTGGAGTCCGCGCCCGACCGGCGCGAGGCTTCAATCACCTCATCCGCCAATAGACGCGATTCGCGAGCCCAAACCGCTGGCGGCGTGCCGTGGGAGATGTTGTCGTTCTGGGGCCGCAAGAGAATATAGTGTGAGAGCACGCGGGGCACGCAGCCGACGGGACCGCGGAATGCCAGCTTCGTCCAGAAGAACATATCGCCGATAACACGATCGTCCGGCTGCGGCCCTAACTCTAGCAGGTCCCGCACGCGCGTTACGCAGGCGCACCAACTGACTTCGCGTTTGCCAGAGTAATGAGCGGCAAGAAAAGACGCACCGGGTTCCACCACTGGGCCGATCAGCGCCGGCACCTGGCAGTCTTCATTGTGCGAGGCGTAATGCACGGCACATCCCGTATAGACAAACGCTAACTCCGGGTGCTGGTCATATAACGCCAGCACCTCGGCAGCAAATTCCGGTTCGAGAAAATCGTCGTCCGAAAGGCCAACAAAGAACTGGCCCCGCGCCTGTTCAATAAGAAACTGGCCATGCTTGGCCGCACTCATCGTCGATGCGTGACGAAAGGTCCGGATTCGATGAGTGGAATCGCGTCCGGCGTAGCGCTCGATGACAGCGGGAGTATCGTCCGTCGAGCCGTTATCGGAAACGATGATTTCGATATCCGGGGAGGTCTGTGCGAGTGCGCTTTCGATGGCATGGGGTAGAAGCCGGGCGCGGTTTATCGTCGGAATGGCAATGGTTAATCGAGGAGTCATGCGCTCGCCATCGGGTGTCACGGCAACAGCGGAATTTACCTTGGAGACCCGTTTCGCGGACCTTCTAGTCTACCCTGCACACTCGGCATAGTGGGGATAGCGAATATCCGAGGCATGTTTGGACAGCTCACAAACGATATACATTCTGGGCAGCAAGTCGGTCTATCAACCTGCGTGATCGATCAGCTTGCGCTCGTGCCGTCGAAGAAATTCTCTCATTCGGACGGCATCGCAAAATGCCTCGGTGCCACCGCGGGCTGTCGTGGAAAATGCGCCGCACATGTTCCCGTATGCCAGGCACGATGCGAGATCCGCGCCGCGTAGAAATTGATGGAGGAATCCGGAATTGAAACTGTCGCCTGCGCCGACCGAATCGATGACGGTTACCGGCACGGCGGGCGCGGCGAAGCGGCGCTGATCGCGGATGGCGACAGCTCCCTCAGCGCCCATCTTGACCACAAGGGTTTTCACTTTTTGAGAAAGCCGGGAAAGTGCAGTATCGATGTCATCCGCCCCAGACATCTTCATTGCTTCGCGCTCGTTCGGTAGCAGGATATCCACGTGAGGCAAAATCTTTTCAAGGTCTTGATCCCATCGATCATCGGGATCGTCGTTAGTGTCGAGCGAGGTAGTCAGGCCAGCGGACTTCATCCGCCGAAAAAGTTCCGGCACCTCCGGCAAGAGTTCGCGTTGCAAGAAAAGCGAAGACATATGAAAGTGCCGGGCCGATGCCAGGTAATCGAGGTCGAGATCCTCAAAGCGCAACTCGGAGATTGTGCCCGGATACGTGAAAATGTGGCGCCCACTTCCGTGGGGCAGAATGAGCGTTACACCGGACTTAACGCCGTGCGCCACATGCGCGAGATCAATGCCGCGCTCGCGCAGTCGTTCCATTGCCAGGGCTCCGAAAGAATCATCGCCAACCTTAGTGACGAACCCGACGCGACTGCCAAGAGCGGCAATGTTATGTGCCAGGATGGCCGAGGAACTGCCTAATGTTATGGCGAAATCGCTGGCCAGTAATTCGCGTTCCGTGGGCATGCGTTCGGGCAGACCGTAGAGAATCATGTCAAGGTTGATCTCACCGGCGATTGCGATATCGAGATTGGACATGAAGTGACCCTTGCAATGGAATCAATAATCGCACGAGGCTTGCAGAGTTAATCTAGAGTAGATGAATAGGCCGGGAAATATTATCGGTACTACACCAGAGTGACCTTCACTCCCGCTTCTTTCAACGCGTTCAAATCAGGTTTCGGAATCTGCCTGTCGGTAATTACTTCCTCCACTGCCGTAACTGGCATGATGTTACACAGGCTGCGGCGTCCGAACTTACTTGAGTCGCACACCACGATTGTCCTGCGCGCAATCTTGACCATGGCCCGGTTCACTTCGGACTCGGATAAGTTCGGCGTAAAGAGGCCGGCCTTGGTGTCGAACCCATCCACGCCCAGGAAGAAAATGTCGGCGCTGAGTTGGCGCAACGTTTGTTCGGCTAGCGGCCCAACCAGAGAGAACGAGTTCCTGCGCAAAGTGCCACCAGTCAAAATCACCTCGACCTGAGTGCCGTCCAACTCCGCCGCGATGTTAATCGCGTTGGTGATCACGGTGAGCTGCGTCAGGCCTTTCAGAGCGCGCGCAATAGCCGTGGTCGTTGTCCCGGAGTCGAGCAATAAGGACTGTCCCTCCTCGATTAAACGAACCGCTGCGCTGGCAATCTGCGCTTTCTCCTTGCGGTGTAATTTCTCTTTCTGCCGAAGCGTTGGATCGAGCAGAGCGCCGGCTTGCGCGACCTGCAATGCGCCGCCATGGGAACGCTGAATCTCACCTTGGTGGGCGAGAAATTCCAGATCCTTGCGGATAGTGACCTGTGAGATGCGAAAATGCCGGGCGAGATCCCTGACGAGCACACGGCCGTCCCTTTGCAGGATCGCCTTGATTTCACGGTGGCGTTCTTCAGTAAGCAGACCGGTCGAGGGCACGATATTCCGATTTGTTGCGAAAAGTAACTTTCGTTGATGGCCGCGAGAATTGTCAAGCGCCATCTGACATCCTATTTATTAGCCACGATCTTTGGATTTTGAATTTGGATTCGACTTACCCGAGTTGCTTTTCCCTCGCCTAATTTTTCCTTCTTAAACTGTGCAAACAAGGTTTCCGGGTTTCGGTGATACACCTTCTCCAAAACGTCATCGGGCAAGCCGAGGCCGTAAATCATCCAGCGTCCCTGTGCCGGATATTGCGCATAAGGGAAATATTCATCTTCGGTCTCCAGCCAACGAAAATAGTTTTGGTACATAGTTTCTTCAGCGCCTTCATCGGTTCCAAACATGATGCGATCGGAGTACTTTATGAAGATTTCTCGCGTCCGCCGTGGCTGGCGTCCTAGTTCTCCTTCACGTGCTCCGGTTTCAATCATGACGTTGGGGAATCGCTGTAGAGTTTGTTCCACGAAAATCCAGGTTCTCTGGCCAACTGCCAAAATGCAGTGCGACGAATGAAGTGTGCGGATGCTTGGCAAACATATGATCGCGCTGCGCCAGCAACTCCCGCATGGAGGGAAACTGTAGACCATAGAAGCTCCAATCCGGGTGTTCGATGAGTTCCTCGTAACGTTCGTTGTGGGTATCGATCGGATGGAAGAACGCTTCCGGATCGGCGACGTGAATGAACACGGGAATGCCAAGCCTGCCGCATTCTTCCCATGCCGCATCGAGGCGCGGATCATCGATAGTTATCAGCTTGCCGGTCGAATCGCGTACGCCGAGGCCGAGCTCCTTCAGAATTTTCAGCCCGCGCGCACCGCGGGCAACCGAGTCATCGATTTGGC
Organism: Terriglobales bacterium; assembly: GCA_049589875.1. Classification (GTDB taxonomy): domain Bacteria; phylum Acidobacteriota; class Terriglobia; order Terriglobales; family Acidobacteriaceae; genus Acidiflorens. The sequence goes on along the minus strand of JBAWBR010000059.1, from coordinate 24,640 downwards.
GCACCATGAGTTGGCTGAAATTGGGATCGTCGATCTTCGACCAGTCAAGCTGCGTGAATACGACAAAGCGCCCGGGATAAGGCTGCACCATCTTGTCGATAATGGTCTGCAGCTTGTCTCCCCACATCCCGGTGAGGATGACGATGGTCTTTATATTGAGGCGGTCCATACGGGCGACCATTTCGGCTGGATCTACGCGGTCTCCGATGCCGACGGCATCGTTGGTGTGAGTGTGCACGTCAATCACGGGAAACTTCGCCCGAAGGATTTCGTGCGAGGCGGCATGAAGCGCGGGCTCGGGATGAAAGTCTTTAAGCAGGATGGTTTTCCTGCGCTCCGCATCATCAGCGGGCTTGTATCCAATCCCAGTTTGCTGCGCCGAACCATGGGACCCGAGGATGAAGGTTAGGGACAAGGCAATCATGGCGACGCGCTTTATCATGTTGAGACCTGCGTTTCCGGGATTATCCTCAGAAATAGAACTTCAGCGCGAACTGGATCTGTCGCGGTGCACGTGCGGCCAGAGGATAACCAAAGGCGCTTGCTTGAGGAGTAGCCAGCGTATTAATTGCCTGCGGGTTAAGTTCCAGCGGAGTTGGTTCAGCGCTGATCGCTCCAAACTGTCCAAACAAATAGTTCACATGGTTAAGTATGTTGAAAAATTCCGCGCGGAACTCAAGACGCTTCTGCTCGCTGATGGCAAACTGTTTGACCAGCGAGGTGTCCCATGTTTTATAACCAGGGCCCTCGATGTCGTTACGTGGAGCGTTGCCGAATGTTCCCTGGATCGCGTTGTGGGCAAATGCGCAGGTATTGAAGAGCGTTCCCGGGATGCACGGCTTGGAGTTGGGATCGCCGACCAGGTTGGGTCGCCCGCATTGAAAACCAACCGTGCCGCCGCAGTCGGCATTGGAGACTGGATCGGTGTCAGTCGCCGTGTAGTAGTTGCCAGTGGCAGCAGAAAAAACGCCAGTCATCTGCCAGTCGCCAATCAGCTTGTTCACTATGCCGGAAGCGTCTCTGCCCATTGCACGTCCGCGACCGAAGGGTAGGTCGTAGACATAGCTGAAAACAAAGCGTTGGCGCACGTCAAAGTCAGAGTTGCCATAATTCTGTTTGGGAAAGCGCTGGTCCAGAAAATCTCCGTTGTTCACCGATCCAAGGCTGGCGCTGGAAGCATCGTCGAGAGCATGCGCCCAAGTGTAAGCAGCTTCATACTGAAGCCCGTGAGAGTAGCGCTTTTCCAGACGAACTTGCAGGGAATCATAGTTCGACTCGGTGTTTGAACGGAATGTGTCGATGACGTTATCAAGCGCGGGATTGCAGTATTGGCCTGGGTTGGATACGGGGAGGGTCAGGCTACAAGGGCCGCCAGTACCGCCGGGCCAGTTATTGTTGTTGGCGGGACGCCGAGGTGCAAGGGGATCCGATGCATTGGGATCGGGGGTTGCCTCATTACCATTGTAGAAAGCAAACAACTTCAATCCGCGAGATCCAGCGTAAGAAACTTCGAGAACAGTGTCCACGGGCAACTGATACTCCAGACCGAAGTGCCACTGCTGGGTGTAAGGCGTAACCAGACGCGGATCGAGTGAGTAGAGCTCGGGGGCATTCGGATCACTGAGCGAGTTAGCGGGAAAGCCCTGATACAAAAAGTTTAATGGCAAGCCACCATTATTTACGGACGAGATTGAGCAATCTTGCTGACCCGAGGCTGGATTCGCAGATGCCGCGCTACACGGGGGAGTGAACGCCTCCGACGACAAGAACGGAGGATTGAAACCAGGACTGGGATTAGAAAACGGGCCGTTTTCCTGCCCGCCATAGAAAATTCCATAGCCGCCGCGGAAGACAAGTCTGTCGGACCATTGATAAGCAAATCCAATACGAGGTGCGAAATTATTGGTGTCGGGAGAGATGAGTCCGCTCGATCCGGTTCTCAGAATTGGCAGCTCAGTGGCGAGCGTCGGCGTTAATTGCGCATTTTGTCCGCTGGGAACGATCAACGATTGCGTATTGAAATCGAATGTGGCGGCATTGTTGTTGGCCTCTTTAATAGTGGTGAAGAGTTCGTAGCGAAGACCCAGGTTCAGAGTGAGGCGCGGAGTTACTTTGAAGTCGTCGAGAGCGTAAGCCGCGTATATCTGCCGGTTATAGACAACATTGGGAGTCACACTCGTAATAGTGCCACCGTCGGGAATCCCGAGCAAAAAAGTGGCGAAAGCGTCGCCGTCACCTTCGCCCGGTCCGGCCGGATTATCGGTGAAGTCACTGCCGAAGCTCATTGTGCCCCTGGGGGAGGCCGGTTCGAGAATGGTGAATTGTTCGAAGCGAAGCTCCCCGCCAAACTTCACAGCGTGGCGGCCGCGCGTCCAGCTCAGATTATCGGTAATCACGTAGCTATGTTGCTTTTCGTTCGCGGGCAGGAAGCCCGAGCTTCCAATGGCGGTCGTGCCATCGCTGAAACCGATTGAAGGCAGGCCGCCTATGTTCTCGCCGGCCAGGTACGGAACCCCGGGAAACGGAATGGGAAGTTGTTGCGCGACGTCAACGTTGTAATTCAGATTGTAGCGATGCGAATTAAGGTGATTGAAGCCGAAACGCAATTCGTTAATCAGATTGTTGCGGAAGGTGTGCACCTCACTGGCCGCCAGCCCCTGGGCTACGTTTTGGCTGTAACCGTCCTGAAAGCTGCCACCATCAAGCACATTCTGGAAGGGCGAAGGGAGGAACGTACTGTCGTTGCCGTAGCTATAGCGCGCGAAAAAATTATCCTTGGCGCTGATGGAATGGTCGATGCGAACGTCGAACTTGTTTTCCGTTTCGCTCTTTTTAGGATCGGACAGATAGTTGCCCGCGGCTTGCAGGGTATCAATGTTCACGTTAGGCGCGGGAAATAAATTTGCCAGTTCCTGGCCAAGCGGATCGATGGTGCCGTTGGTGCCATTGAATTTGTTGGCCGGCACTGTGCCGGAGGAGTAGCCGCCAATGGGAAAACCGCAGAATCCGTTGGGATTGTTCGGGTAGTTATCTTTTGCTTTGCGCGAGTCGAAAATTTCGCCTACATAAGTAGGATTTCCATTGCAGTCGAGCGCGACCTGATTTGTGGGATTGCCATTCATGTCGACGGCCATGACGGGCATGCTGGTTTGGAGAAACGCGGAAAAGTCCCCGCCAATTTCAGCTTGCGTGGGAACCGTGGACAATTGCGGCAGCGACTGGCGAATGCGGAGGCCTTCGTAGTCTCCGAAAAAAAACATCTTGTTCTTAATAATCGGCCCGCCCAGAGTAAAGCCAAACTGGTTCTGCTTGTAAGGCTGCTGGCCGCCAATGTCAAAATAATTAATCGCATCCAGTTTTTCATTGCGCAGGAACTCCCACACGTCGCCGTGAATCTGATTGGTGCCAGACTTGATGACCGCATTCATGATGGCGCCATTGCCGCGTCCGAACTCGGCACTGTAGGAATTGGTTTCAACCTTGAACTCTGCAATTGCGTCCACCGCCGGCTCGACTACGTAAGCGGCGCCGTTGAGCACGTCACCGAGATTCGCATTATTGTCGATGCCATCCAGCAGGAAGTTGTTTTGCAGGGACCGCGCGCCATTGGCGCTGAAGCCATAGGTAGTCTCCACGCGCGACCCTGGTTCGGCAGCGGCCACGCCGGTGCCGAGCAGCGCCAGTTGCGCGTAGTTGCGTCCATTCAAGGGAAGGGCGTTGATGCGCTGGCTATTTACCACCTGGCCAAGTTCAGAGGTCTCGGTCTCGAGTTGAACGCGTTCACCCGTGACGCTCACTACCTCCGTCGCGACGCCGGGTTGAAGAGTCAGATCCACGCCCACGCGGTCCTGAATGTTCACTTGCACCGGACCGGCGACGGCCTTCTTGAATCCTTGCTTCTCGACGGCGACATTGTAACGGCCAATCCTGAGGGGGCTGGCTACATACTCGCCTGCTCCATTGGTGGTGAAGGTCAGCGCAATGCCGCGGTCTACGTCGGTCACGGTGACCTTGGCGTCTGCGACTACCGCTCCAGTCGCGTCGCGCACCAGCCCGACAATGGCTCCCGCATCCTTTTGCGCCCTTAGGGGAGCAGCTACTGCGAGCAATAACAAGAAAGACGCTACCCTGAGAAGTTGTGAGCGAACCGAACGGACCGACATGCTAAGCCTCCGGAATACGAACTCCAACGTTCGTAAGCGGCCTGTTTGAACCCAAGAGGGATTTTGGGCTCGATTTGCCCGCTTCCGTGTACTATTACGATGGATTCCTTTTACGTTCGTTTGGTATCGTTTGTCAAGCACATATTGTGGGTCTTGCTGCGGTAAAATGCGCTGGCCCGCCTGGCAAAATTAGTTCTGGCGGAGCATGCTAGAACGCCGGGGAAGGAGTTATTAATGATCACTCGCAAGCTCGGTGCCGCGGTTGTTTCCTTACTGATCCTGGCGAGTTGCTCCAGGTTCTCGAAAGGCCCACAGGACTCGCAGCCGAAACCTACCGCCGCCAAGCCAGAAGTCCCTCAGACTTCAGCCATCCATGTGGCCCTGAACACAGATGGCCCAATAGTTCTCAGCACGAGCGCAGCCGAGTTTCAGTTGGCGGCGGACGGAAATATCCGTGCGTCTCTTCTGAAAGATGGAAAAAAGCTGTCCCTGGACGAGCCTTCTACCGGCAATCTCAGCGATAGCAATACTGTGATCGTGGGGAAGGAAGACGTCCATTTCGCACTTGACTTCAAGCAAACGCAAGTGCGCGAAGCAATTGGAAAGATGGGGATCGGCAAGCGGGTTGAAATTCCAGCTCGGGCGCTAGGGAGGTTAGCCGCCGATATGCAAGGCGTCTTAGCGCTCGAAGTCTACGACCAGTTCCCGAATATCCTGCTAAGCACGGTTCAATACAAGAACACCGGCGAAAACGAAGTTACCATCGAAGCAAGTGTGAATCAGCGGCGCCGCTTGAATGCGCGACTGGATGACGCGAAAGCCCAGCCCTGGCAAATGTGGTCGTTCCAGGGATCGAGTTATGACTGGGGGAAAGACGATGTGGTGAAGCTTACCCCGGCATTTTTCCAACCCAATATTATGGGCAGTATGGTTAAAGGCGGCTACGGTGGCGGCATTCCCGTGGTGGCTTTCTGGACGCGCGAGGTAGGCGAAGCGGTCGGGCACGTGGAGACACTTCCGATTCCGGCGTCGATCCCGGCCCGAGTAGGAGCTGACGGGCGCGTCAATGTCGAGGTGGATTACGCCGCCGGCGTCACGCTGAAACCGGGAGAAACGTATTCCACTCCGCGTAGCTTTGTTTCCGTTTTCGCCGGTGACTTCTACGAACCGCTGCGGATGTGGTCAAGCGTGTTACAGAAGGAAGGCTGGGAACTACCCAGGCCCTCGAGCGAAGCCTACAACGTGAGTTGGTGCGGCTGGGGATACGAGGCAAACGTGACTCCAGCCCAGATGCTGGGCACGGTCCCGAAGCTTAAGGAAATGGGCATCAAATGGGCAACGCTCGATGATCGCTGGTTTGACGCCTATGGCGACTGGAATCCGCGCAAGGATACTTTCCCCGGCGATTCGATCAAGAAGATGACCGACGACTTTCACAAGGACGGGATTCTTGTGCAGCTATGGTGGCTACCGCTGGCGGTGGAAGATGGTCGAGGAGACTGGGAATCCCACAAGTACGCGGTTTCGAAAGTTGTGCAGGAGCATCCGGAATGGCTGATTCTGGACAAAAACGGTAAACATGCGCGCATGACGCGCGGCCTGGCGGCGCTGTGCCCGGCCGTCCCGGAGGTGCGTGCGTATCACAAGCATCTGACCGAAAAATTTATTCGCGACTGGGGATTCGACGGCAGCAAACTCGACAATATTTACAGCGTTCCCGCCTGCTACAACCCGGCTCACCATCACAAATCGCCGCAGGATTCGGTGACTGCGATGGGCGATGTGTACAAGGAAATCTTTCAAACGACGAGAGCGCTGAAGCCGCAGAGCGTAACTCAGAGTTGTCCGTGCGGAACACCCCCCTCGCTGGCGTGGCTGCCATTTATGGATCAAGCGGTCACCGCGGACCCGGTCGGAGCTGTGCAGGTGCGTCGCCGGATCAAGATGTATAAGGCCCTGCTCGGCCCTGAATCGGCCGTCTACGGCGATCACGTCGAACTTTCGGCGATGACTAAAATCGGGAACGACTGGAGGGAACACGGCGACGATTTCGCTTCCACCATCGGAACCGGAGGCGTGGTGGGGACGAAGTTTGTTTGGCCCGATCCCGGCCCCAAGTTTAAAGACGTAAATCTGACCGCCGCGAAAGAAGAGCGCTGGAAGAAATGGATCGGCTTATACAACCAGAAAATGCTCTCGAAAGGTGAGTTTAGAGATTTGTATGTTACCGGCTACGACTTACCCGAGGGATATGCCATCGCAAAGGACGGCAAAATGTATTACGCATTTTTCGCATCGCCATCCGGTTGGAAAGGCGACCTTGAATTGCGCGGATTGATGCCGGGGAACTATCGGGTAAGTGACTATAGCGAGGCCAAAGATCTGGGCACCGTTGAAGCGGCGGCCAGCGGTGTGGCGAAACTGCCCGCGGACTTCAAAGATCATCTGCTGTTGGAAGTCAGTTCGCAGCCGTAGAGGTCGAGCTCAAGGGTAGATTTTAACGTTTGACACAACACGTCCGATGACGCCGTTCGGACTAGGGCAGTCCGGTTGAAGCCCGAATCGCAATGAAAAGAACAGTCCCAACATTTGGGCCAGTATCACGTCCACAGGTGCGCGATATTCGTCGCCGAGTTGCGGCAGATGCAAGGAAAGCACGTGGTCGGCCAAGCCGCTAAGATCATCTGTGACATACGGAGTCACCACAATAATTCGCTTCCCGAGTTTCTTACTATTCACTTCCCGGAGCAGATCCACTTCATAATTCCGGCGCCGCGGATCTCTGGAAAGAAAGCTCACAAATACGGTGTTCTCGTCGAGAGCCGACATGGGGCCGTGGCGCAGCCCCAGTGTGGACTCCGAAAAGGTCTGTATCCTTCCCGCAGTCAGCTCCAGCAACTTTAGTGCGGATTCCTGGGCAACTGCCCGGAGCATTCCTGATCCTACAAAACACGCCCTGGAGAAATTTTCGTGCTCGATAGCATTTGCAACTTCCTCGGCGCGCTGTAGGAATTTTTCTCCCGCTTCAAGCAACATAGCGAATTTATGCTCGTAATCACCGGGCAAGAAGGCGTGGGCAAGGCAATGGCCTGCAATTACCATGTTGGTGTAAGAGCTGGTCATGGCCAGTCCGCGGTCGTTCGCCGTATCGTCCAAGGCGAGCACAAATGTGCGCTCGGGCACTTTTTCGCAGACTGCAACCATTCGGCTCTCTTGGTTGCAGGTAATCAGCAAATGCCTTATTTTGGGATACTTTTGCAATGCGGCATCGAGTACGGCCAGGCCCTCGGAGCTGTCGCCGGAACGCGAGAATGAAACCCACAAGTACGATCGGTTGGCAATAACCAAATCATCGAGGTTCGTGAGCAGATCGGTACTGGGAACTGCCCAAACATCGCACCCCCACAATCTCCGCAGCAGGTAAGTGAGCGCGCCGCCAATATAGTCCGAAGTGCCAGCGCCCACCAGGAATACGGTCGGACGGGTTTTCTGTTCTGGACGAATGCCCGAAGCATCCAGAAACTGACTCAGATTGCGCCGCCGGTCCGCACAAATCTTGTAGGTCTTCTTCCAGGTTAGGGGCTGCTGGAAAATTTCCCGTGGAGTGTGCCGGGTGCCACGGGCCAGCTTTTCATCGTCGCTGGCATCCATCAGCGCCCGTAGCCCTTCCGCCATACCCCCCTCAGTCAAGCTCTCTCCATTCCAATACCGGCAAAACGCACTATAACACCAACCAATATCGTAATATATAGCAATATTTAGCAACCAGAACAGCAATACACCGAAATGAACATTCTGCGCCTGCGATAGCTCAGATAACAGCTAGGAACATGAGCCGGCGCTACGTTAGCCAAGCTCGGGTTGTCACGGAACGCTTATTTCGCGCGCTGCTAGTCGGCCGCACGGTCGATGGGAAGCGGCGCGACCTTTTTCAGCGGTTCGGGGGCTGGATTGCTGGGATTGGATTGCACAGCCACGGGCGCGGGAGTTGGCGCTTTGGAATCGTGCCGGTTTACCGCGCGCTCATCCCACTTGCCGAAGATCATCTTGCCGGCGGTAGTTTGCAGAACAGAAGTCACGGAAATGTCGATGGTCTTGCCAATCATCTTGCGGGCGTTGTCGACGACGACCATGGTGCCATCATCGAGATAGGCGACGCCCTGGTTATATTCCTTGCCTTCTTTGAGGATGAACACGCGCATGATCTCGCCGGGGAGCACGATGGGCTTCAGCGAATTGGCCAATTCATTGATATTGAGGACGGCCACACCCTGAAGCTGCGCGACTTTATTCAGGTTGAAATCGTTGGTGATGATTTTTCCTTCGTAGAGCTTGGCGAGTTCGATCAGCTTCATGTCGACTTCGCGGACAGTTGGGAAATCGTCTTCGACAATCTGGATGGTCAGGGTAGTTGTCTTTTGCAGGCGCTGCAGTATATCGAGGCCGCGGCGGCCGCGATTGCGCTTTAGGGAATCGGCGGAATCGGCCACCAACTGGAGTTCACGAAGAACGAACTGTGGAATGACGATGATGCCATCGAGAAAACCGGTTTCGGCGATATCGGAGATACGACCGTCGATAATGACGCTGGTGTCGAGGATCTTGTAGCTTTTCTTGCCCGTCTTTTCCCCGCCGAAGATACCGCCCAAGGCGGCGAGATTGAGCAGGTCGCCTTTATTGGCGCCGACGACCAAACCGACATAGGCCATGATCAGCATGACCATGATCATGAGGAAGCTTTGGGTTGGACCGACAGGCACACTGTTGCGAATCACGAGCGCGAAGAAATAGGCGCCTATGATTCCCATGACGCTGCCGATGGCCGAGCCGATCAGGCGCTTGAGGCTCATGACATGCAGGCGCCATTCGAACACAACGATGGCGCACCCGATCAGCAGGCCAACCGCGGCATCGAGATTAGAAGGCAGACTAAACGGACGGATTAGGAAGCAAATGACCCCAACGATAAGAACGAAGAGGAGACGTATAAGGACGACATCCACAGCTATACCTCCATCGGGCTAGTGCACAGTCGCGTGCCTTGGACCCGCGCCAGCAGCCCAGGGTTAGATGAGGGAAACCCCGCGCTAGCGTTCAATTACGGAGCCGTATAAGAAATAAAGTGCGCTCCGAACCCGGTCATTGACGGGTACTGCTAATAGTTACGCAAGAAAGTATATACCGGCGGGAAAGGCGGAGCCAGTCCCGGAGGGTAGACACTTTCGTTAGTGGTGGATGGATTAAGGGTGGCGCGGCGGTGGGGGGTTGTCCGGCGGCAGATTATCAGTTACCTTCACACCCAAATCGCCGCCTACGTTAGACTGTCGGGTGCCCGGAGAAATCTTTCTATGAACTGGACGGGACGCATCGTCCTTCTTATTGTGATTACCGTTTCACTGACGCTATTCCTGCGCAAATTTCTAACGGCTGCTCGGGTGATATTGGCGGCCAAACGGGATGCCGATTTTCAGCTGCGGCCGATTGGGCCCCGCATCCGCAAAGTGCTGTGGGAAGTGGTGGCGCAGGGACTGGTTATTGCGCAAAGACCGCTGCCGGGCCTGGCCCATGCGTTCGTATTTTGGGGATTCTGCGTATTCGCGCTGGTCACGATCAACCACTTCTCGGAAGCGTTCGGGGCGGGGTTCCTGTCGAATGGCGGATTCTCGCGTTTTTATTTCGCGGTGGCGGCGGTCTTCGCGGTGGTGGTTGCTATCTCAATTGCGGGGCTCGCGTTTCGGCGGTTTGTGATTCGCCCGAAGTGGCTGGAGCCGCTGTCGCCGGAATCGGGATTGATCGCGTTCCTGATTTTCGCGCTGATGATTACGTATCTCGCGCGTTTCGCGGTCGCCGGGGGATCCACGGCGGCGTGGGTTATCTGGTGGGCGCACACGCTGGTGCTTTTATTTTTTCTGCCGCTGATTCCGAGCACCAAGCACATGCATCTGGTGCTGAGCCCGTTGACGGTGTTTCTGGAGCGCGACGGCTTCAGCAAAATTCCGCCACTGGTTGGGGATGAGGACTTTGGACTCGATACGGGGAAGGATCTGACGCAGATCGCCGCCTTGCAGGCTTATAGCTGCGTGGAATGCGGGCGCTGCACCGAGCATTGTCCGGCGAACAACACGGGCAAACTTCTTAATCCCAAAGAAATTATTTTAGGGACGCGGCATTACCTGCAGGAGTTTGGTCCCAAGAGCGAAGAACCGTTGCTGGGCAAGCATCTTTCGATGGAAGCGGCGTTCCAGTGCACAACTTGCGGTGCTTGCGAGTTTCAGTGCCCGGTGGGTATTCAGCATTTGCCTCTGATTGTGGGATTGCGGCGCGGCGCGGTAAATACGGGGAAATGGGACAACAGTTATGGCGGGGAATTGTTTGTCACGCTTGAGCGCCAGGGGAATTCGCTGGGTTTCCCCTCGTCCGACCGCGAGAAGTTCATAGAGAAAAGCGGGCTGCCATACTTCGATGGCACGCAGGAATATTGCCTGTGGATGGGATGTCTGGGATCGTTCGATCCGAATGGGCGGAAGATTCTGCTGGCGCTGGTCGAGGTGCTGCGGCATTTGAAGATCAGCTTCGGCGTTTTGAAGCAGGAGAAATGCAATGGCGATCCAGCGCGGCGGCTGGGCAACGACTATTTGTTTGGCGAGCTGGCGCAGTCCAATCTGGAGCAGATTCGCGAAGCGGGCGTAAAGAAGATGGTTTCGATTTGCCCGCACTGCGTGCGCACCATGGGCGTGGATTGGAAGGAGCATGGCGGCGAGATCGATATTGAGCACCACAGCGAGTTGATTGCACGACATCAGGACGAGCTGCCGCTGGATCGGGATCAGCAGAAGACGATGGTGTTTCATGACGCGTGTTATTTGGGGCGGTATCGCGGGGTGTATGACCAGCCGCGCGAGGTGATTGCACGATTTGGGCAGGTGGTGGAACCTCCGCGAGCGCGGGAGCGCGGCTTCTGTTGCGGCGGCGGGGGGGGACTGATGTTTCTGGGAGAAGAATCGGGCAAGCGCGTGAACCGCGAACGCGCAGAGGAACTGGTTGCGACGGGGGCGAGCGTGGTGGCTGCGGCGTGTCCGTTCTGCAATTCGATGCTTCGGGATGGGCTGGCTGCGGCTTCGGAGACTCCACCAGAGTTGCTGGACGTGGCGCAGATTGCGGCGGCGGCGATTGGGAAAAAGGCGGAGGGGAGCTAGTTCATCACCATTTCTTGAAAATCATAAACACGGCGGCGACGATTAGCCCGAAGCCTACGAAGTAATTCCACTTCAACTCCTGGTGGAAATAGAGAATCGAGAAGACCGTAAAGACGGTGAGCGTGATGACTTCCTGAATGGTCTTGAGTTGAGCCAGCGAGAACTCGTAAGAGCCAATGCGGTTGGCAGGAACCTGAAAACAGTATTCCAGGAACGCGATCAGCCAACTGATAACGATGACTTTGAAGAGCGGTTGGGAACGGTACTTGAGGTGACCGTACCAGGCGAAGGTCATGAAGATGTTGGAGCAGGTAAGAAGAAGAATGGTTCGCATGGGTCTTATGTTGCCGTAGCTTTGATTTTGTTGCCTGACAGCACTTTTATTTTAGGGTACTTTTATCGGCGGGTGATTTTGACGGCTATGAAGATGATGGTGCAGACGGCGAAGTCTATGATCAATCCCCAATCTTCTCTGAAGAGGGAATGCCGCATGGCGCGCGGCAAGTGCGGCATGAGCAGAAAATAGACGGCGTTGCCCGCGAGCACGGCTGCCAAGGCATCCAGAAAATTTCGGACGTGAAGACTCTGGGCCATAGATTGTTCCAAGCATTGTTCCATCCCAGCGGCTAAGCAATGTGCCGAAAAGTATTTTCCCCTTCGGCATTTCCCTAGCGGCTAGAAGCCGCCTTTGATTCGAGAGCATCGTAGGGCACGAGTGGAACTCATGCCCTTCCCTTTTTTCGCAAGCTGCTGGCGTCACTGGTGACTGACAGCTGCCTACTGCGTTCCTGCTAACATCCCTTGAGATGCTTGAACCGTCCACACCAGTGCAGTTTGTAAAGGGGATTGGGCCACGACTGGCCGAGATTCTCGCGGCGAAGGGCATTGTGACGGTTGACGACCTGCTTCATTATTTGCCGTTCAGATATGAAGACCGCCTGAATCCGCGCTCGGTAGCCGAATTGCGCGCCGGAGAGATGGCGACTGTGATCGCCGAAGTGCGCAACTCGGGTCTCTTTCGCACGCGCCGCATGCCTATTTTTCAGCTCACCGTGGGACAGGGACACAGCCGACTCAAGTGCCTGTGGTTCAATGCGACGTATTTGCAAGGCCGATTTCAGCCGGGACAGATGCTGGCGCTCTACGGCAAAGTGGAAGCAGACCGCGATGGGCAGTTGCAGATTATGCAGCCGCAGTTTGAGATTCTGGGAGACATCAACGAAGAAGGTGGCGCGAGCGAGGCGGAGAAAAAGGCAGCTGCGTCGCTCGAAATAGGGCGCATTGTGCCGATCTACGAGTCGACGGGCCAGGGGAAGCTGACGCCGCGCTGGTTCCGGCGAATTATACGGACGGTGCTGGAAAATCTAGGCCCCGAGCTGCCCGATGCGATTCCCGCAGCGGTGCGGGCGCACTTGAGTCTCATTTCTCTGCGGCAGGCTCTGTGGCAGGTGCATTGGCCGGAGGCGGGCGAAAGCTTCGCCGACCTGCAATCTTCGCGCACGCCGGCGCATATCCGGCTGATCTTCGATGAGTTGTTTTTTATCGAGTTGGGGCTGGAGTTGAAGAGGCGCGAGCAGAAGGCGCAGACAGGAATCGCGTTCCAGATCAACGACGGAGTGCGGCAGGCGATCAAGAAGATTTTGCCGTTTCATCCCACGGCGGCGCAGAAGCAGGTGCTGAAGGAAATCGCGGCGGACATGCAGACGCCTTATCCCATGCGGCGTTTGTTGCAGGGGGATGTGGGTTCGGGCAAAACGATTGTCGCGTTTCAGGCGGCGATCATCGCGATTGAAAACGGATATCAGGTCGCGTTGATGGCGCCGACGGAGATTCTGGCGCAGCAACATTATTTTTCGGCGCGGCAGATTCTGGAGAATGCCGGGTACCGGATCGTACTGCTCACGGGCTCGATGGAGCAGGATCGCAAGCGTGAGGTGCGGCGCCACATTGCACAGGGGAATGCGCATCTGGTGATTGGGACGCATGCGCTGATTCAGGATCGCGTGGAATTTGAAAAGCTGGGATTAGTGATTGTGGATGAACAGCATCGGTTTGGCGTAATGCAGCGGCTCAAGCTAATGAAGAAAGAAGGCGGCGGCGCGTTAGAAAGCGCCGAGCCCGACGTGCTTGTTATGACAGCTACGCCCATTCCGCGCACTTTGGCTCTTACGCTTTATGGCGACCTGGATCTTTCGGTGCTGGACGAACTGCCTCCGGGGCGGACGCCGATTGTGACCAAGGCTGTGGCGGATGAGCGCGCACCGGACGTTTGGGAGTTCGTGGGTAAGCAGATCGCCGCAGGACATCAAGCTTATGTGGTTTATCCCGTGATCGAGGAGAACGAGGAGCGGGAACTGAAAGCGGCTGAGCAGATGCATCGCCAGCTGCGCGAGAAAATCTTTCCCAACCGGCACGTGGGATTGCTGCATGGGCGGCTCGACGCCGATACCAAAGAACGCATCATGCGGGAGTTTCAGCGCGGCGAAATTGAAATTCTGGTTGCGACCACGGTGATTGAAGTCGGCGTGGATGTGCCGAATGCCACGGTCATGGTCATCGAGCACGCCGATCGTTTTGGATTGGCGCAACTGCATCAACTGCGTGGGCGCATCGGGCGCGGCGCGGCGAAATCGTATTGCGTGCTCATGCATGGCGGGAGGGTTTCCGAGGAGGGCCAGCGGCGGCTGGATGCGATGGTGCGCACGAACGATGGGTTCCAGATTGCAGAACTCGATCTTGAACTGCGCGGGCCGGGCGATTTTTTCGGGACGAAGCAGGCGGGGATTCCGAGTTTCCGTGTGGCGAATTTGATTCGCGACCGGGAGTTGCTGGAAGCCGCCAAGCGGGAGGCTGCGTTCGTCGTCGGCGGGCCGAATGCGGAGTTATCTCGGGAGGAAATTGAACGTGCGTTGAAACATATGCGCTCCCGGTGGTCGATTAGTTACGGGCTAGCGGAAGTGGGGTAAGGATTGGGCAACGGCCGCAGCATGGGCGATTTCTCGGGGGGCGGGACGAGGACAACCGGCGAGCCAAGAGCAGCAAGCTTCGCGTTTTTTCTCGACCTTCGTTTCTTCCCTCCTTTAATCTGGAATTTTTCTTGCCGTGCAGACTGTTTCCGGACCGTTTTAAGCGGGCCAGGAGAATGAACTTCCGGCCGACCGGGTAACTCTGGTACCCGCCGCGACGCCTTGAAATAACGCTATAATCGGACAAGTTTACCTCCTCCGCTAGACGTGTCTCCATTGACGCGCGCCATTGGAATGTAACCCAGGGCACGTGTCATTGACGCGTGCCACAGAAGTTGACTCAGTACGTGTGTTGCAGACCTGCGTCGCAGACGTATGCCCATGGAACGACCGACAGAGGTTTTGATTCCGGTCCAGAGAATTCCGCGCTCAGCGCCTGCGCCCCGGCTGCGGCTGTTGATCGAATGGGAGCCGCGCCATCGTGTGTTCCTGGATAATCTGGCCGACCTCTTCCTGCGACGGCCGCCGCCGCCACTGCGCCTTACGTCAAAGCCGGCGCGGTTTTGGGGAGATGTTTTTGTGCCGACGGGTGCGCCGTGGTCCTCGTTCATGGAGGCGGTGCTGTGGCAGGTGATGGTGGTCATTTTGCTGGTGTGGGCGCAGTCGAAGATCTGGGTATCAGTAAAGCGATTTGAGCCGGCAAGGGTTCACCAGGCGATCACATACTATCCGCCGAGATCGTTCCCAGCCGCGGAGAGCAGGGCGTCGAAGGCAGCGCCTCGATCGAGAAGGGCTGCGGCTTATGCAACGGAACGTCAAGCAGCGCGGCAGAAGCCGCTGCAGGTGAGGCCCGGACAGAAACCGAGTCTGGTTACTCCTCCGGATATCAAGCAGGCTGCGGCGAGGCCGCCGGATTTGCCGAACTCTCACCCCGCGCCGATTGCGCCGTTGCCAACTAATGCGCGCCGCAACTCGCTGCCTGGGTCGCCGGGCGCGGTAGCTCCGCCAGTGCAAGTGGATCAGACGGCCGGAGGGACTCGCAGATTAGCGGTACCGCAAGCGTCCGCGGTTGCTCCGACACCAGAGGTGCGAGGATCGGCAAGACGGTCCTCAAGTGCGGGCGAAACAGGAGGCCTGCGTATTGTTCCTCCTCCGCCCGCAGTGCAGAGCGCGGGGAACTCGGATAGAGCGAAGTTGTTATCTAATGCGGGACCAAGTGTTGTGCCGCCTGCGCCGTCGGTTCCGCGAGCGGGAAAATCCGGTGGAGATCCACGCGTCGCTATTTCTGGTGCGGGGTCGCAAGCGATTCCACCTCCGCCTTCGGTTAATGGTGCGCGGGGCGATGCAGGCGCGGCGGCGTTGGGATCGACGGCAGGGTCGCAGGCAGTTCCCCCTCCGCCATCGATGCAGGGAGCGGCAGGCGCGGCCCGAAGCGGACAGGCGAATTCGTTATCTGAATCAGGACCGGCAGTGGTGCCTCCGTCCCCATCGGTGCAGGCAGCGGGCAAAGCTGGCGGCGATTCGAGGGTGGGATCGCTTGCCGGTGCGCAGGTTGTGCCGCCGCCACCTTCGGTCGCTGGATCGAGCGGCGGGAAAGTTGGAACGCTTGCCGGTGGAGCGGCTGTGCCTCCGCCTCCATCGGTTGAGAGTGGAAGTGCCTCTGGCGGCGTGCGCGCGGGGGCGTTATCCCCGAGTTCGTTGGCGGGCGATGGCTCGCAGGTTGTGCCGCCGGCTCCATCGGTTGAGAGCGCGAGCAGTGGGGGCGCGAGCGGTCCGGCACGGCCGCGGAGTGAGCGGGAAGGGGAATTGGCGCCGAGTCCGACCGTCGCGCCGGCGAGCGCGACGAAATCAGGGCGAGTATTGGAGCCTGCTCCGGTGTTGCCGACGAATTCCGCGCTATCAGCGAGCAACGAAGACAAGGCGACCATTGAAGAATTGCCGCTCGGGTTGCTGGGATTAGTGTTTGCCGCGCCAGGCAGTTCTTATTTTTCAAATTTCGAGGTGTTCGTCGCCAAGCGGCGCATGGGCAAGGACAAGCTGCAATTGATCAAGCTGGTGTATGAATTTCTTCCTTATCAAAAACGGCTGTCTGAATACAATTTGAATAACCTACCGCCGAGAGTGATCAAGCTGCGCGTGATTCCGGACCCGAGCTGCAACGAAACGTTGGGGCAGATCATACAGCCCGCGCCGGATCCGTCACGTCCGGTGACGGAGTATCCGAAGCTGCCAGTAGCGCTGAGTTCCGCCGATATGGAAATGCTGTTGCCCTGCTATCGCACGAGCGCGGGCGATTTCGAAAAGGCGATGGCGAAGAGTAAGTGATGCAAACGGTCGTGCGGTAAAGGGGTATACGATTGAGTCGGCAATGGACACACAAAGGTGCAAGGGGGCTTAGAGAAGTTTGTTCAGGACTTTGTTGATTTAACTTCCATCGCGGGAGCACGACGCCCGAGAAACCCATCCTAATTTTGTCTATACTGATCACTGATCACCAGTCAGCGACCACTGGCTTACAGGAGTTCTTAATTATGGATGCACCCACTTTTTCTATGGGAGATCGGCGCAATGAGGACATTGCGCTCGACCTGATGAAGTTCATTGCAATGACCACCAGTTATGGCAGGAGCGCCGGCACGGCTGGGGGCCTCGGCTTTCAGGGCGGAGGCTCCGCACCTAAACCCGAGGAGTATGCCGACCATTTGCTCGAACTTTACGGAAGGTGTTTGAAAACCGTCGGCGGAAAGTAGTTCGGGGCTTCAGACGTCAATTTCAGCTTGGGGATGAAACCTCGTTCCGTGGAATCCCGCTTTCCGAATGAGGTTGAGGCCCGATGCGGCAAGCCGCGCAATAGGCACGCAGAACGCTTCGGATACATGCTTGAATCATGTCCTTGGCACGCGTCCCCAGCCGCTTGGACCTTACCGCCTCATACTGTGAAGGCAAGTATTGGCTGAGCAAAGTGGGAGGCAACGGGCTAGCATCGATGTTAGCGCAAAGTTGAGCCAGTTCCTGCTGAACCTTGGGATCGCCCCAATAGTATCGGCAACGGTCGCTATAACTGAAGATCCGCGCCAGTTTTACCTCGTCTTCATCTCCATGGTAGTAGGGTCGCCAGTAAGCGGGATCGCGCAACATTGCAGATTCAAGGGCCTCCCGGACTTGTGAAAGACGAATTCCCTTTTGACGCGCCAGCAATTCCCGCTCGATAGAGCTCAGGGCGAAGACAGCCTCCCTGAAGGTGAACGTCAGCCACGGCCCTACTTTCAAGATTGCGAAATGGTCTTCCACCATTTGTGCAAGGGCGACTGGTCGCTGGTAGTCGGTGGAGTGCGCCTCAAAAACAAGAGCCGGAGTCGCCGGCAGGGCGGATGAGAGTGCCGTC
The DNA here is from genome assembly GCA_049589875.1 of Terriglobales bacterium. GTDB lineage: Bacteria > Acidobacteriota > Terriglobia > Terriglobales > Acidobacteriaceae > Acidiflorens. The sequence continues at coordinate 6,930 of JBAWBR010000059.1, read as the reverse complement.
GCTCTCCGCCTGTCATAGTCGAATATCACATTTTCGCCAAACTCCACGCCGGGCTGTACTACCAGACCAATCACTCTTTCCCACGCGGCCATTACATTCTGTTGAGCAAAGGCGGCGCGGAATACCTCCACCGTGTTTTGAATCTGGCCGGCGGAAGATACCGACGGCGACGACCCAGGAAGCGATTCACCCCCCGGAGCCGGAACTTCAGTACCGATCACATATAGGAGTGGGGAGAAATCTTGTGGCAACTCTTTAGCCGCAGTTTCGGCGACACTACAGAGGACGGCAGCTCGTTGCGCGATATTGCGCTCGTCAGGCCCCGGCTTTGCATCATCGGCGCACGCCATACTTGCATCGAGATGAATCTTCTTATAGCCAGCAAGCACGTAGGAGCGCACTAATTCACCCGCATTGCGCATCGCTACATCGGACGGCTGTTCTCGCCACGGATAAGGCCCCAGGTGATCGCCACCCAACAGAACTCGATCCGCGGGCAGTCCAGCGCTGAGCGCGGATGTCCGCACAGACAGGGCGAACTGAGAGGGCGTTTGTCCCGTGTATCCGCCGAATTGATTTACCTGGCTGGCGGTGGATTCGATATGCAGGACCGACTGATCTTCAACGGCCTGTTGAACAGCTGCCGCGATGACACTAGGATGCGCGGAGCAGACTGCATACACACCCATCGCTTGGGAGCGACGATTGCAGGCGATGATCTCCCGCAGGCGCTGGCTGGCGTTCTGGGAGTCAGGTTTCACAACAGGCTATCATTCCATTAACGGCCCGGGATTATGTTGAATTTAAGCAAGGGATTCATCGCCAGCACGCAGGTCTAATTTCGATATGATTCTTTTACTTGTTTTTTCTTACTATTGTCAAGAATGAAACGGCGTGAAGCTGGACGGAATCCCGGCACATAGGTCACCCTCGATTTGCAGCAGGGAGACCTACTGTTTTGGTGCCGCAGGAAAGCGAGCCGCAAGGTGCTTGGTAAAATGCCTCGCTCAATCCGCCTGATGGCGTAATCCGTGCGATTCGTTCAGCGCCAGCTACACTTTCTGCGGCCGAGTAAGTCGATGATTTTCAGTCGTTTATCAAATTGACAGAGAAAACCAGGTTCGCTACCCTTACGCAGCAAGATGCTTCCCAGCCGCTTTGAGGTAGTTTCCATGGGGCAGGAACGGGCCGAGGAAATCACGCGTTTATTGCATGGCTGGCGGGCTGGAGATCGCCAAGCTCTCGACGCCCTTTTGCCTATCGTCTACAAGGAACTCCAGCGCCTCGCCCACTTCCAACTGCGTTACGAACGTCCTGACCATACCCTGCAAAGCGCGGCCCTGGTAAATGAAGCGTATTTGCGTCTGGTTGGGATGAACGCCCCGCGATGGGAGGGGCGCACGCATTTCTTCGGCGTCGCCGCCCAACTGATGCGGCAGATTCTGGTGGATTACGCTCGCCGCCGCCGTGCAGTGAAACGCGGTGCCGGTGCCGATGCACTATCTTTAGACGACACAATCATGTTGTCGCAGAGTCAAGATAAAGACATTGATGTGATAGCGCTTGATGAGGCTCTGAAAACGCTGGCACAAATCGATCCGCGCAAAGCCCAAGTCGTGGAGTTGCGCTTTTTTGGAGGGCTGAATTTCGAGGAGACGGCAGAGATTCTTAAGGTCTCCGCCATCACTGCGCAGCGCGACTGGAGCACCGCTCGCGCCTGGTTGCATCGCGAGATGCGTCGTGGACGCCCCGATGGACGCTGAACGCTGGAAACAAGTCGACGAACTTTTTCAGGCGGCGATGCAATGGCCCCCTGAGCGACAGGATGCGCTCCTGCGCGAGCGGTGCGGAACCGATGCGGATCTGCTTGAAGAGATCAGGTCACTCCTCGCATCTCATCGCGATGCCGGAAGCTTTCTCGATCCTCCCATCGCGAATGTTGGCGCACAACTTCCCACGCTCGGCTCACCCATATTGGCTGATTCTTCGGTCATCGGCCAGGTGATTTCCCATTATCGAGTTCTGGAGCCGTTGGGTTCGGGCGGGATGGGAGTGGTGTGCAAGGCGGAAGACACTTCGCTCCGCCGCTTCGTTGCACTCAAGTTCTTGCCCGAAGAAACTTCCCGCGACCCGGTGGCTCTCGAACGCTTTCGAAGAGAGGCAAGGGCGGCGTCGGCGTTAAATCATCCCGGCATCTGCACGATCTACGAGATTGTCGAGAGTGAAGGCCGCGCTTTCATTGCCATGGAGTTTCTCGACGGTGCGACCCTGCGCGATTGCATTGCCGGCCGGCCGTTGCCCATCGACCGGCTCCTCCCGCTGGCCATCGGGATTGCCGACGCTCTCGACGCCGCCCACTCCGCAGGCATCATTCATCGCGACATCAAGCCAGCCAACATCTTCGTCACCAAGCGTGGCCACGCCAAGATTCTCGACTTCGGATTGGCAAAGCTTGCAGCGCCGAAACAAAAGACAGGCAGCCGTGACCAGGACACTGTGCTGACAGCGGTCCCACTCACACGAGGCCGCGCCGCACTCGGCACAGTGGCGTACATGTCACCGGAGCAGGCGCGCGCGAAAGAACTTGACCCGCGTACGGATTTGTTTTCGTTTGGAGCGGTGCTGTACGAAATGGCCACGGGCCAGCGCCCGTTTCAGGGTGAAACGGATGCGACGATGTATGACGCGATCCTGAACCGCGACCCGGAGCCAGCGTTCCAGTTGAACAAACAAGTCTCGCCCAGGCTGGAAGAGATCATCGCCAAGGCGCTCGAGAAAGACCGCGAACTGCGTTACCAGCACGCATCCGACATGCGCACGGATCTGCAGCGGCTCAAGCGCGATTCAGAATCGGGCCGCGTGCCAGCCGCTAGTTCCGGGTCAGTCGCAGCGGCTCAGGGAATCCGCACACGCGCAGCGACGGGAAATCTCCAGAAAATCGTTATCGCTGCGCTCGTCACCGCAACGGCACTCATTGCCGGCGGCCTCTTCTACCGTTCCCATCAATCCAAGCCGCTGACCGACAAGGACACGATCGTGATTGCCGACTTCACCAACACCACCAGCGACGCGGTCTTCGACGACACTCTGAAGACCGCGCTTCACATTTCACTGAGCCAATCCCCGTTTCTGAATGTGCTTTCTGAGAACAAAGTCGTAGCGACGCTGAAGCTGATGACCCGACCTCCTGACACCAGGCTCACGCCCGAAGTGGCGCCCGAGGTATGCGAGCGGGCGGAAGGCAAGGCTTATGTCGCAGGCTCGATTGCGATTCTGGGAAGCCAATACGTGGTCGGACTCAAAGCTGTGAATTGCCAGAGCGGCGACTTGCTGGCACAGGAGCAGGTAACGGCGTCGACGAAAGAAAAGATCCTGAACGCCCTGGGAGAAGCGGTGTCCAAGCTGCGCGGAGAGTTGGGCGAATCGCTGGTTACAGTGCAGAAATTCGATGTGCCGCTCGCTGAGGCAACCACCTCGTCGCTTGAAGCTTTGAAAGCCTATAGCCTCGGCGCAAGGGCTTTTCGCGAGACAGGCAACGCCTCATCCCTGCCCTACCATCTGCGCGCCGTCGAACTCGATCCCAATTTTGCCATGGGGTATGAGGCCGTGGGACAAAACTACTTCGGCCTTGGCGAACTGGGGCGGGCCAACGTGTATTTCACCAGGGCCTTCGAGTTGCGCGAGCACACTAGCGAGCGGGAGAAGCTGCGCATCATTTCCTCTTACTACGAGAACGTAACTGGGGAACTGGAGAAGTCGGCACAAAACCTTCAGGAGGATATTGAGAACTACCCGCGAGACTTTTCCGCACACAATGCTCTGGGCCTCGTCTATGCCGAGCAAGGACAGTATGACAAGGCTGCATACGAATACAGCGAAGACATCCGTCTCGCCCCGGAAAACATCACCTGGTATGACAACCTGGGCAACACTTTGCTTGCCTTGCAGCGATTTGACGAAGCTCGGCAGACCATCGAGCAGATGCAGGCGCGCAAGCTGGACGATTTTATCGCCCGCCAGGTTCTCTATGCGCGAGCATTCCTCATATCGGACGCTCCGGCGATGGCGGAACAGCAGCAGTGGTTCAGCGGCAAGTCCCGCATCGAGAATTTTGGGCTTGCACTCGCATCGGATACCGAAGCATACGGAGGTCATCTCGGCAAGGCACGGCAAATGACCAGGCGGTCAGTAGAATCCGCTATCCGCGCTGACAGCAAGGAAGGCGCAGCTATCTGGCAGGAGAATGCTGCTTTGCGCGAAGCTGCTTTTGGCGAGGAAGCGGAAGCCCGACAGGCAGCGGCCCAGGGTTTAATACTTTATCCCGCGAGTCAGGCGGTACAGGTGGAAGCCGCCCTTGCCTTTGCCATGGCAGGAGACGCGGCGCGGGCCGAATCTCTCGCGCAAAGCCTCAACAAGCGTTACCCGCTGCATACGCAGATGCAATCGCTCTGGCTGCCCGCGATTCGTGCGCAATTGGCGCTCGACCGCAAGAACTCCTCCGATGCCGTCAGCAATCTGGAAACGGTGGTCGCTCCAATCGAGTTTGGCCAGATCTACTTCGCCGCCAACATCTCCTGCCTCTACCCGACCTACATTCGCGGCCAAGCCTATCTGGCTGTCGGACAGGGCAAAGAAGCTGCCGCCGAGTTCCAAAAAATTCTCGACCACAACGGCATTGTCTGGAACTGCTGGACGGGCGCGCTCGCGCATTTGGGTGTGGCCCGCGCCAACGCGTTGCAGTCAAGAACTTCGCAGGGAGTGGATGCCGATACCTCCCGCGCCCGGGCGCTTGCCGCCTACAAAGATTTCCTTGCCCTCTGGAAAGACGCCGATCCCGAGATCCCCATCCTGAAGCAAGCCAAAGGGGAGTACGCGAAGTTGCAGTAGCCCGTGAGGTAGCGTTTCCGCTCAAAACGGGGTCGATGAGTGTAAAGCAAGATGCACGCCAACCGGTCGGAGCGTAGCGTGCAAGTCTTTTTTGCTGATTGAGTTAGATCATCCTCCTGCTCGAGAAACTACGCACACCGTATATTGCTGCTTGTACTCCGCCTTGAAGAGACCAAAAAAGTTTCAGGTCAAGTGATGTGTTTTGCCCGCCATCTGCGCTGTTATGAATTAAAGGCCCCACGAATGGCCGCGAGAAACCGAAACCAGGAGGATGCTATGCAACTTACCTCGCTATTGCGCTCAGCGGCCATAATGGCCGTACTCTCAGTTCTGTCGCTGCTCGTGTTCCAGACGGCGCAAGCACAGACAGAGACTGACCTTTATAACTTCTGCTCCGTGGGCGGAGCAGCGTGCTCTGACGGCGCGGATCCCGTCGGCCCTCTGGCCGGGGGTACTGACCAGACCTTCTATGCCCCTAGCGGTACTGGCGGGAGCAGTGGCGCAGGAACAGTCTTCGGACTCGTCCCCGAGTCCGCAGGCGGGTGCGTAGGAGCCAATCCGGGTAACGGCTGGTGCGAATTCGTCCTCTACAACTTTTGCTCACTGGCGAATTGCGCTGACGGAAACGAGCCTTTAGGCAGTGTGTCCTATCTCAGCATGCACTTCAGACCTCCCAACCTTTACGGCACAACCTACCTGGGCGGGAGCCACAATGCCGGCATCGTCTTCGAAATCAGTTCCAAACCCCCTTTGTCCAGTTGCCCAGCCGGCAGCAACACCAGCGGCGGCTGGTGCGAGACGGTGCTCTATAACTTCTGCTCCTTTCCACTTGGAAGCGTCTGCCAGGATGGTAATAATCCTTTCGGGAATCTCGTCGAGGACTCGGCTGGTAACCTCTATGGCACGGTTAGGAACGGCGTGTTTCAGTTGTCTCCCAACCAACAGGGCGGATGGGATAGCGAGTTGATTTACGTGGATAATTTCGTTATCGGCGGATTGGCCCTCGATAGCGCAGACAACCTTTACGGCGTCGATGTGGATGGCCTCCTTGGTGTGGCAAACGTTTTCAAGATTTCGCTTTCACAGCCCACCTACCCTCAGGTAAACATCTACACCTTCAAGAGCACGTCGAAGAATGGTTTCCCGAATGGCCCGCCTGCGGTCGACAGCGAAGGCAATGTTTATGGAACAACGTTCGGGACGACCGGCGGCGATAGTCTGCCAGGAACAGTCTGGAAGCTGACTCCGGTGACCACCGGGGAAAAAGCCGGAACGTACACGAAAAAAATTCTTCATACCTTCACTGCGGAAAAAAGCGGGGAAAATCCCGGAGGCGGAGTTCTGCTCGACTCTTCGGGAAACCTCTACAGCACAACAACGTACGGCGGTGGCTCGGGATGTGCGGGCAACGGGTGTGGAACCATCTTCAAGCTGGCACCGAAGGGAGACACCTATAGTTTCAAGGTTCTGTGGAAGTTCACTGGGGCGGATGGCGCAGCGCCCTACACGGATCCGATTCTGAATAGCACCGGCGACCTCTACGGCGTGACTTCGACCGGTGGAAACCATAACTTGGGCTCGATGTACGAACTGAAACCATGAGGCTGCGGAGCCCTCGCGATTAAGCCGTTCGAAGACTTACTGCAACACACGGGTTGTCAAAGAGGCGCCGCGTGCTGCTCATTGACCTCAGGTTCAGCATAAACGGCAATTCGAGCAGGTTTCTTTCGTCTCTAAATTATTGAAAAACTGGCGGAGAGAGTGGGATTCGAAAAGGCTCTTTCGGGCAGATACTTTGCGTTCAACGAGATGCCGCCAACCGAGTCCTTACCGGCAGTTAGGTTCTATCACATCTGGAACAGTAGGCACAGAAAAAACATTGATAAACTCCACTTAGCCTTTTTACGGTATGGACGGTATGGATGCGATTTCCTCGACACACCGCAAACCACCTTCCGCATCGACACATCTGGGGCTTTCGCGAAGTATCGCCCAAGCCTCGGATTCTTGGGGGTTCATGATGACGGAGCGCAGCCTTTTCAG
>JBAWBR010000058.1:0-7599 GCA_049589875.1 Terriglobales bacterium | reverse complement strand
GTCCAAGGCATCGAATTATGGTGAATAAACAAGAGCATTTTTTCTTCGACCACTACGGGCTTAACAATAAGGATCTGGAAAACTATCTTTCCGCGGCTCTTTCCGCTGGCGGCGATTATGCCGATCTTTACTTCGAATACCTGACCTCAACTTCGCTGATGGTGGATGAGTCGATGGTCAAATCGGCCTCGCAGGGAATTTCCGCGGGATGCGGCGTTCGCGTTGTCTCTGGAGAGCGCACCGGCTACGCTTACACGGACGATCTTTCGCCGGCGCGGATTCTGCACGCCGCGCGCACCGCCGCGCTCATTGCCAGCGCACCCGCCAAAACCACCGTCACCGGCTTTCAGCAGAAACCCGCGCGTAGCCTTTATCCGGTGCCGTTGCCGTCGGTGGATGCTGAGATCGGCGCGAAGGTCGATCTGCTGATGCGCGGCGACAACACTGCGCGAGCGTTCGATCCGCGCATTAAAGAGGTCCGTGCAAGCTACGCCGACGAACTGCGCAACATTCTCATAGTCGGCTCGGATGGAACCTTCGCCGAAGACTCGCAGCCGCTGGCGCGCATGAACGTCTCCTGCATTGCCAAGACTGAAGCTGGTTCCGGCCGCGGAACTGCCGGTGGCGGAGGCCGAGTCGCGCTCGACTTTTTCTTTGGAGAAAAAACTCCAGAGTTCTTTGCCAAGGAAGCTGCGCGTCAGGCAATCTTGCAGCTCGATGCCCGCGAAGCTCCCGCAGGAGATATGGAAGTTGTCCTCGGCCCCGGGTGGCCCGGCGTTCTTCTGCATGAAGCCGTAGGCCACGGCCTCGAAGCGGACTTTAATCGCAAGAAAACCTCTGCCTTCGCCGGATTGATCGGCAAGCGCGTAGCCAGCGAAAAATGCACGGTGGTCGATAACGGCACCATGCCCTGGCGGCGCGGGTCGTTGAATGTGGATGATGAAGGCCAGCCCACGCAGGAAACCGTGCTCATCGAGAACGGAATTCTCAAGGGTTATTTGAGCGATAAGCTTTCGTCCAAGCTCATGGGCCTCGCGGATACCGGCAATGGACGCCGCGAGAGCTACGAACATATTCCCATGCCGCGCATGACCAATACCTACATGCTCGCAGGACAAGACGATCCGGCTGACATTATTCGCTCGGTGAAAAACGGCGTGTATGCGGTGAACTTCGGCGGGGGCCAGGTCGATATTACCAATGGCAAGTTTGTTTTCTCGGCGTCGGAAGCCTACTTGATCGAAGATGGCCAGGTTACCGCGCCGATTAAAGGAGCTACGCTGATCGGCAATGGCCCCGACGTGCTTACGCGCGTTTCCATGGTCGGCAACGATTTGAAGCTCGACGAAGGCGTTGGCACCTGCGGCAAAGACGGGCAGGCAGTGCCGGTGGGAGTAGGCATTCCAACAATTAAGATTGATCGGCTGACTGTTGGCGGGACGGCGCGCAAGGATCCCGGCGGGTTCATGCAGTAACGGCCCTTAGTCTGCTGAATTGGTCACCTTGCAGTTTTTTCTTGACTGTTCACCGAGAGCAGCGGTAAGAGTGATTTAGAGATCCGCGATTCGCCCTCATCGAAGAGGATTCGAAAGCGCCTCGAGACAGAAAGCGTCCGAGGCGCTTTCCCCTTTTAGGAGCCGCGATGAAATATCGTGGATGTGAGGTTAGGCCGATGAAATACCCGGAAAGAATCGCTAAATGTGTTGTCGAAGCGTGCATGCCTGGGTCGAAAATGGAATATCGATCTCAACAGCCGCATGGAGAGCACGATTTCGACCTGCATTACGCCGACGGAACCTCGGCGGCAGTTGAAGTGACCGAGTCTGCGGATCAGCTTCAAAAACTCATCAGCGCAAAGATTCGCAGCAAGAAAGAGGGCGGTTGGGTTGTTGAGGCTAGGACGTGCAAAAGAAGTTGGATGATCTTCCCAATGAGGGGAGCCATAATCGGGAAAATCAGAAAGGAAGTTGACGCGCGTCTTTCAGTGCTCGAACAGGAGGGCATAGACCACTTCAACTCGCTCGAAGCATTTAATTCCAGGTTAAACCGCGAGGCTGGCATCGAGAAGTTCCTGCCATCCCCAGTACCTCGATGTGTTGAAGATATCTGTTATGACCTTCTCATACAGAGTGGCTCAGCGACTCCGGTAGGAACCCCGCCCAAGATATCTATTCAGCATCCCGTCTACGGTGGTGCGGTCGGTTCAAGCGTTGCTATAGACGCGGCCGAACAGGAAGCCAATAAGGAAGATAATCGAAGAAAACTCGGGGCAGCTAATACTCCTGAGCGTCATCTGGTCGTTTATGTGGACGTGACGAATGGTTTACCTTGGGCCTCGCTTACAGATTTCGAACCGACACTTGCATTGCCGAAAATCCCACAAGAGATCACACATATCTGGTTGATCGGTCACAGTGGAGAAGCAGACAAGAACGAATTCGTTGTTTGGCGTGGAAGTACAACAGAACCTTGGCATAGCCAGCGAGTTGTCATACCTCAAAATGAGCGCAAAGCTTCATAGCAACCGCGCCGCCACGCCTTGTGTCCTCAGCATCTCCACTGCCTTCCGGTCGAACGAAACGAACGTCTCTCCGCCCAACCATCTGCCTTCATAAGCGATCGCGCCATCGGCAAAATCACCGCCCGCATCCAGCATCGCCAACCCCGCCTCAACTGCCAGACGGTTCGTTTCGACGTTCCCGGCTTTGAGCAACTCGCGTATCGCAGCCGCAATCGCCGACGGTCTGTACCCATAGGCTCGTCGCAGAACCCAGGCAAATTCGCACAGACACGACATTCCCACGACAAGAATTTCCGCTTTAAGCAAAGTTTTGGCGGCTATCTCTGCCTGTTTCGGGTCGTCCCGCACAACGGCCCGGACAAGGACGTTGGTATCGACCGCGAGCTTCATTTCTTGCCCGCTGAGTTACGGTCCGGCCCGCTTTCGTCGAATGAAACCTCGCCTGCCCATCCAGCCGCTGCTGCCTCATTCATTTCCTCAATGGTCGCAACCTTCTTTGTCTTGCCGGCTAACATCCCAATGAAGCTATCGATCTTTCCCGTTGGCCGCGCCGCCCGGATCATGCCCCGGCCATCGGGCAGCAGGTCGATCTCAATCTTGCCTCCAGGTTTCACGCCAAGATGCTCCATTACCTTCTTGCGGAATGTGACTTGGCCCCTGGTGGTTACAGTCAAGGTCGACATGGGGGACTCCTCCTCGATGGTCCATTGTAATGCAAAAATGCATTATATGCAATTACTGCCAAATGCATGGAATCCAAAGGGCTATCTTGCACTCAAACTGATTGGGCAATTCACTAATGCCTTTGTGTCGCGGGTAGATTCCTCGTGGTAGATTCAGAGTTAAGCAATGACGACAATAATAGAGGCTAGTACCAAGCAATCCGCTATCGACCTCAAGCCCCTCGCCACTGACGTAGTCACTCGCGCCGTGAAAGGCGGAGCCACCGCTGCCGAGTGCGTCGTCCGCGAAGGCGATGAATTCTCCACCACCGTTCGCCTCGGCCAGGTGGAAACGCTGAAGGAATCCGGATCGCGCTCCATCGGCGTGCGCGTTTTTTACGGGCAGCGCGCTGCATCCACTTACTCGAGCGACTTCTCCGCCGCCGGCATCGAGCGCATGCTCAAGTCCGCGCTCGAACTGGCGAAGATCACCTCGGAAGATCCATTTGCAGGAATTCCAGAGGCCTCGCAACTTGGCTCAATCTCTGGCGATCTCGATCTCTACCGCGAAGATGTCTACTCGCTCTCCGGTCCCGCGCGCATCGACTATGCCCGCCGCGCTGAAAAAGCCGCGCTTGATTCCGACCCACGCCTTAAGAACTCCGACGGCGGATCGTTCGACGCCGCTACCGGCCGGAAAGTTCTCGCCAACTCGCACGGATTCGTCGGCGAGTATCGCCGCTCTTATTGCTCCGTTGCCGCGGTTCCCATCGCCCAGGATGAGCAGGGCAACATGCAGCGCGATTACTGGTATTCGGTCTCGCGCAGCCTGGCCGGACTCGAGTCCGCGGAAGCAGTGGGCAAAGAGGCCGCCCGGCGCACCATTCGCCGCCTTGGCGCGCGCAAGGTAAAGACCGCGCATGTTCCTGTCGTCCTCGATCCCCAGGTCGCGCGCTCCATAATCGAGCATATTTTTGAAGGCGTGAACGGCGACTCCGTCTATCGCGGAGCTTCTTTTCTCGCCGGCAAACTCGGCGAGCAGATCGCCAGCTCGAACGTCTCCGTCATCGACGACGGCACCATGCCCGGCGGTTTCGGCACGTCTCCTTTCGACGGCGAAGGCATTCCTACGCGCCGCACGGTCGTCATCGAAAACGGCGTTCTCAAATCCTATCTGCTGAACACTTACACCGCGCGCAAGCTCAAGCTCGAAACCACCGCCAACGCTTCCCGCGGACTGGCTGGCACACCCGGCATCGGACCCGGCAATTACTTTTTGCAGCCGGGGAAGAAAACCCCGCAGCAGCTCATTGGAGAAATCAAGGACGGCCTCTACGTAACCGAATTCCTCGGCCACGGCGCGAACTTAGTAACTGGCGATTACTCGCGCGGAGCATCCGGCCTCTGGATCGTCAACGGCGAACTGGCGTATCCCGTGGAAGAAATAACCGTCGCGGGTAATCTGAAAGACATGTTCAAAAACATTTCCGAGATTGCTAGTGACTTGGAATTCCGCGGCAGCGTTGCCTCGCCCACGATTCGCATCGACGGCCTCACCGTAGGCGGCGAATAAAACGCAGTCAGCAGTGAGTGCCAGAGCGATCATGTTGGTACTTCTTCGCCAGAAATCGCGCCATGTTTGCCGGTTTACTCCAACTGTTCACCACTCTACATCCTTGCGCTAATCACCTCCCAACGAAGCTGCAAACATGGTATAATTTCTTATTAACGCCAGCGATATAAGTACTCTGAACGCAATAACTTAGCGACATTCATGCGTTTCCGGGCCAGAGGACGGATTCGCTTACATCCGCCGGAGAGGATGTCGCTGGCTGGAAACTCACAACTGGCAACCGAGAACTGACTTTCATGCCTGACGATCAAAATCCAGAACTCCCATTAACTCCTCCTCCCGGAGGCGACGGACAGGTTCCGCCCGCCGGCAACATTCATCCCGTCAATATTGAAGAGGAGATGCGCAAGTCGTATCTCGACTATTCGATGTCGGTCATCATTGGCCGCGCCCTGCCCGATGTGCGCGACGGCTTGAAGCCCGTGCATCGCCGCATTCTTTACACCATGCAGCAGATGGGGCTGCAGCCCAACCGCGCGACCCGTAAGTGCGCCCGCATCGTCGGCGATGTCATGGGCAAGTACCATCCGCATGGCAACCTCGCCGTGTATGACGCCCTCGTACGCCTGGCGCAGCCTTGGAGCATGCGCTACCCGCTGATTTTTGGTCAGGGAAACTTCGGCTCGGTCGACGGCGATCCACCCGCCGCAGACCGTTACACCGAGGCCAAACTCGCGCAGGTTTCCACCGCGCTGCTTGAGGATCTCGACAAAGAAACCGTCGACTTTCATCCCAACTACGATGGCAGCGAAGTTGAGCCTGACGTTCTTCCCGCGCGCATTCCCAATCTGTTGCTCAATGGCTCCGACGGAATTGCCGTCGGCATGGCCACAAAAATTCCGCCGCACAATCTCACGGAAATCGTCGACGCCACCATTACGCTGGTCAACAACCCGAACGCGCAACTTGCCGAGATTCTGAAAATTGTCAAAGGTCCCGACTTCCCGACCTACGGCATCATTCACGGCAAGTCCGGCATTCTCGACGCTTACAAGACGGGCCGTGGCCGCTTCATGATGCGCGCCCGCGCGGCCATCGAAAATGTCACCAAGGAAAAACAGGCGATCATCGTCACCGAAATTCCCTATCAGGTGAACAAGGCAAAACTGGTGGAACGCATCGCCGATCTCGTCAACGACAAAACCATCGAAGATATCTCCGACGTGCGCGACGAGAGCAGCCGCGAAGGCATGCGCATCGTCATCGAACTCAAGCGCGGATGCGAGCCGCAGATCGTGCTCAATCAGCTCTACAAGCACACGGCAATGCAGGAAAGCTTCAGCATGATCCTGCTCGCCATTGTGCACGGCCAGCCCAAGGAAATGGGGCTGATCACGGCGATCCAGCACTTCATCGATCACCGCGTGGATGTGGTGCGCCGCCGCACCGCTTACCTGCTGCAAAAAGCGAAAGACCGCGAGCACATTTTAGAGGGCTACCTCACCGCGCTCGATCATCTCGATAATGTGATCACCATCATCCGCGCCAGCGCCAACCGCGCCGATGCGCGCGACAATTTGGTCGCATACTTTGGCGGCAAAAAGATCGACATCAACACCACCGGCCGCGCGCCCAAGCTCGATCCCGAAAAGCCGTTCACCACGCGGCAGGCCGATGCCATCCTCGAATTGCAGCTGCATCGCCTGACCAAACTCTCGATCGACGAAATTTCGAACGAGTTGAAACAAGTCCGCGACAACATCGCCGAGTACGAATCGATTCTCGGCTCGGAAAAGAAACTGCGCGGCGTCATCATTAAAGAGCTGGAAGAAGTGAAAAAACTCTACGGCGACGAGCGGCGTACTCAGATCGAAGACGAAGCCGCCGAGATCGTGCTCGAAGACCTGATCGCCGACGAGCAGGTTGCCGTCACCGTCAGCCATTCCGGCTATATGAAGCGCACGCCGATCTCCACCTACCGCATGCAGCGCCGCGGAGGCACCGGCCGCACCGGCATGAAGACGCGCGACGAGGATTTCGTCGAGCATCTTTTTATCGCCTCGACGCACGCCTTCATTCTCATCTTCACCAACACGGGACGCGTCTATTGGCTGAAGGTGTATGAAATTCCCGATCTCACCGCCGCCGGTAAAGGCAAACACATCGGCAACCTCGTCGGCCTGCAAGCGGGAGAAACCGTCCGCACTATGCTCGCGGTGCGCAATCTGGAAGAAGAAGGCCGCTTCATCTTCTTCGCCACGCGTAACGGCACGGTGAAAAAGACCGAGCTGAAAGATTTCTCGCACGTAATGTCGCGAGGAATTATCGCGATCGGCATCGATCAGGGCGACGAACTGGTCGGCGTCACGCTCACTGATGGCGAGCAGATCGTATTCCTCGCCTCGCACGACGGCCAGGCGATCCGCTTCGACGAAGCCGACGTCCGCCCCATGGGACGTCCAGCCTACGGCGTGCGCGGCATGAACCTCGACAAGGGCGACTACATCGTCGGCATGGCCACCACGCCGAAAGATGCCAAGCAGGCCGAAGAGGCCGCCGAACGGGCGAAAGCCAAGGCTGGCATTGAAGCGACGGCGACCGACGAAACGCTGCCGCTCAAAGGCTCGCTCATTCTTTCCGTCACCGAAAACGGCTACGGCAAGCGCACTCCTGCCGACGAATACCGCCTGCAAGGCCGAGGCGGCTCCGGCGTAATCAACGTGAAGACAACTGAGCGCAACGGCAAAGTCACTTCCATCGCGCAGGTCACGGAAGAGTCCGAAGTCATGCTGATCAGCCAGTACGGCAAAATCATCCGCATGGATTCAAGCACGATCCGCGAG
>JBAWBR010000057.1:0-33155 GCA_049589875.1 Terriglobales bacterium | reverse complement strand
GTGACGCCGTTTAGCGAGGCGTCTGAGCCTCGCTGGCGTCATCCCGAGCGTTTTGTGCGAGGGATCTGCTTTACAGGGGCGTAAGCTCAACGGTTAAACTGTCGGTCTCCAAAACCGAACTTGGGGGTTCGAATCCCTCCGCCCCTGCCAGAGTTTAGAGGGACGCAGTCGAGGAAAGCGGGAAGGTATGGCAACAGCAGTCGAACAAAATGCGCTGACAACAGCGGTCAAGTCCTGGCCAGAACGGATCAAGACTTTTTATAACGATGTGCGCACGGAGATGAGGAAAGTCACCTCTCCTTCGTGGAAGGAAGTTCAGGCGACAACCACGGTGGTCATCATTACCGTATTCTTATTTGGGCTGTTTTTCTGGATTGTGGATCTTGCGATCACAAATTCGCTGGAACGCATGCTGCATTATCTCTCGCGCCACTAAGGGCGAGGCGAAAGAGCAATTTCATGGTGGACGAAGAAAAAGTTGAAGGCGGCGCGGCGGCCAGCAGCGATGCGCCTCCGGCAGCGGAAGTCGCTGCTGAGGGCGAAGCTCCGCGCAATCCGAATATGAAGTGGTACATTATCCACGCCTATTCGGGTTTTGAGCGCAAGGTCAAAGAGTCGCTGGAATCGCGCGTGCAGGCCTTCGGGTTGCAGGGCAAGATCGGCAAAGTGCTGATTCCGACCGAATCGGTCACCGAGGTTCGCGGTGGCAAGAAGTACACCTCCGAGCGCATGTTCTATCCCGGCTACGTGCTGGTTGAAATGGACATGGACGATCAGGTCTGGCATGTCGTGAAATCGACGCCGCGCGTCACTGGATTTGTCGGCACGGGCCAGCAGCCGACGCCGCTCTCGGAAGAAGAAGTTCAGCACATTGTTTATAAGGTTGCGGACAGCCGCGAGAAGCCGAAGCTTAAGGTCAAGTTCGAGAAGAATGAATCGGTGCGGATTTCGGAAGGCCCGTTTGCGACGTTCACTGGAATTGTCGACGAAGTCAACGAGGATCGCGAGACCCTGAAAGTGATGGTCACCATCTTTGGACGGTCGACTCCGGTGGAGCTGGAATTCGGGCAAGTAGAAAAAGTCGCATAAGGTGCTGTATGGGAACTTTTAGCGCCAAGTTGCGTGTCTGGAATCCCCCTTCGCCCGAAAAGGCAGAGGAAGTGGAGACGATGGTTGACACTGGCGCTCCGTTCTCATGGATTCATCGGGAACGACTGGAGCGGATAGGGATGGTTGCGCTGCGGCGCATGGGTTTTCGGGCTATCGATGGATCGATCATCGAGCGAGATACTGCAGCTATCTGGGTGGGCAGCAACGGTTTTACGGGCCCCGACACGGTAGTTGTCGCTGAACGCAACGACAGGGAAGTGATTGGGGCGCATACAATCGAGGGGTTGGGGCTTGCTGCCGATCCGGTGCAGAAAAAGCTCATCCCGACGATTGGACTGGCTCTGACGGCGATCGCATGTCGTTAGTAGATATATGAATTTGTTAGTGTCCGGATTCACTGGGCCGAAAATCCTAGACTCAGCGCCGGCATAGGAAAGGCATTATGGCAAAGAAAGTAACAGGTTCAGTAAAACTCCAGATTGCTGCGGGCAAGGCTACTCCGGCGCCTCCGGTTGGTCCGGCGCTCGGCCAGGCTCAAGTCAACATCATGGAGTTCTGCAAACAGTTCAACGCCCGCACCAGCCAGAAGGAACTTGAAGGGCTGATTGTGCCGGTCGTCATCACGGTTTACAACGACCGCTCGTTTACCTTTATTACGAAGACGCCGCCGGCGTCGGTGCTGCTGAAGCGCGCGGCCGGCATCGCCAAGGGATCAGGCGTTCCGAATAAAGATAAAGTCGGCAAGGTGACGGCGAAGCAGGTGGAGGAGATCGCGAAGCAGAAAATGCCCGACCTGAACGCGGCTTCCGTCGATGCGGCGATTAAGAGCGTGCGTGGCACCGCGCGTTCGATGGGAATTGAAGTAGTAGCGTAGGAAATTTGGTAATTGGGTAGTTTTGAAATTGGGTAATTTGAAAAGCCGATAGTTGGGCGGTTTTTAAATCGCAGAATTATCCGACTACGGAATTACAAGATCTGTCAACAACACCACGGCTCATCAGATCAGCGATGCGCGGTGGGAGACGAGGTGAAAATGAAGAAGTCAGGCAAGAACATAGAGAAGGCACGCAAGGCAATTGAAGCGCGTCCTTACACGCTGCAGGAAGCGGTCCCACTTCTGCAGAAAGTCAAATTCGCAAAATTCGATGAGACGGTCGAAGTGACCATGCGCCTGGGAGTGGATCCCAAGCACGCCGATCAGATGGTCCGCGGTACGGTCGTTCTGCCGCACGGACTGGGCAGGTCGAAAAAAGTTCTGGTCATTGCCACCGGCGAAAAAGTGCGCGAGGCTGAAGCTGCCGGGGCGGACTTTGTCGGCGGAGAAGATATGGTCGAGAAGATCACCAAGGAGAACTGGACCGACTTCGACGCGCTGATCGCCACGCCCGACATGATGAAGTCCGTCGGTCGTCTGGGCAAGGTTCTCGGACCCAAGGGCCTGATGCCGAATCCAAAAACCGGCACAGTCACCATGGACGTCGCCAAAGCCGTGCAGGAAGTTAAAGCCGGCAAGGTCGAGTTCCGCACCGATAAAACGGCGCTTGTGCATTGCCCGGTGGGAAAGATTTCCTTCACGTCCGACAAGCTGATCGATAACGCGACGACCTTGATTTCGAGCGTGATCAAAGCCAAGCCGGCGGTGGCAAAAGGCAAATACATCAAGGGCTGCTATCTGAGTTCGTCGATGGGGCCCGGGATTGCGCTGGATACGACTCCGATTGAGACGGCGGCGAAGGCATAGGCTCTGTGAGGACGGGCTACTCGCCGCCCTGCGCGAGCGAGGTCGCCCGCGCCCACACAAGCACAAAAATCTGAAAGGGTTCGATTATGGCTGTTACCAGAGCAAAAAAGGTTGAGCAGGTTGAAAGACTCTCGGGCGATCTGAAGAACGTTTCGAGCGCGATTGTTGCCACGTACTCCAAACTGACCGTGGCGCAGGATTTCGAGCTGCGCAAGTTGCTGCGCACGAACGGCGCCAAGTACCGCGTGGTGAAGAACACGCTGGCGGAGCGCGCGGGTGCGGGCACAAAGATCGCCGACGCGCTGAAGAATCTTCAGGGCGTCACGTCGATTGCCTACACCGAAGGCGATCCGGTCGCATTGGCGAAAGCGCTTGCGAAGTATGCGAAGGAGAATCCGGAGTTTACCTTCAAGGCAGGCGTTGTCGAGGGCCGCGTCATTACGATCAAGGAGATCGAGGCGCTGGCCACCATGCCGTCCAAGGAAGAAATTTACGCGAAGCTTCTGTTCATGCTGAACGCTCCGGCGCAACGCCTGGCTACCGCAATTGGCGCGGTTGGACGCAACCTGGCGGTCGTTGTCAACCAGGGTGTGCAGGAGAAAAAGTTCAAAGAGGCATAAGCCTCCAGAATTTGTAATTGGGAAATTTGTAATTGGTAATTTGAAAACGGCAACCGCAAGAAGTTTGCAGGGGTTCGATTACAAATTACACAAATATCCGATTACGAAACTACAGAATTTCGGGCGGATGAAAGTCCGTCGAAAAAGATTTGGTTATCGCAAAGCGGGGGTTGCGCGGCTGCGGCCTGGCGTTGTCTGGCGCCGGGAGGTAAGCCTGGACGCACTGGAAACCCGGCGGCGGGATAGCGAAATCGCAAAATCAACGCAGGGCTGGGTTCGCCCGTCTTGCGATCAGAACTGGAGAACTAACATGGCGGATCTGCAACAGTTGGAAGAGTCAATTGTCAGCCTGTCGCTGCTCGATGCGGCGGAGCTGGTGAAGAAGCTGGAAGCGCGCCTCGGCGTCTCAGCGGCGGCGGCAGCCCCCGTGATGATGGCTGGCGGCGGCGCGGCAGCAGGCGGCGCGGCCCCGGCCGAGGAAAAGACCGAATTCACGGTCGTTCTCAAGGAAGTCGGCGCCAACAAGATCAACGTGATCAAGGCTGTACGCGAGGTCACGAGCCTTGGGCTGAAAGAAGCCAAGGACTTGGTCGATGGCGCTCCGAAGCCGATTAAAGAGGGCGTTTCGAAGGACGAAGCCGAGACGATCAAGAAGAAGTTCACCGAGGCTGGCGCAACTGTCGAAGTAAAATAGCCAAGGCGAAGGAATCCTTCGCTTTGCTTAGAATGGCGGCGGCGGGCTCGAGCGCCCGCCAAACGCTATCACTTGCAATTTTTTGACCGAACACTGGCTGAATCCTTGGGTGGCGTGTTAACATCTTATAAATAACCCGCTTACCCTGGATTCATCTGAGGTGACGGCGATCTGTGTCCTCCGAAATACACCCAGGGGCGCGGAACAAGGATCGCTGGAATAGTTTGGCAGCCGGTCCCGCGGGCGGCGGGACGGAACAGGCCTTTGAACTGGCGCGGAAATTTAAAAGTTATTCAAGATTAAGCGTCGCACGCGGCGCCTGCGGGAAGTCATGTCTCCGCGGGTGCCCGCATCTTTTTGCCGCGCACACCGCCCGCTAGCTGTCTCGGAAATTACTTTTTGCGCCCGCCGTTTTGGGCCCACATTCCGCGCTGTATTTGCAGCCCGCAGGCTGCCTGAAAGCAGGAGCTTCTTCGAATGGCAAAGCATAGCATCCATCGCAAGCGTTTTGATTTTTCCAAAATTCCCGCAACCATCCAGATCCCGAATCTGATCGAGGTCCAGAAGCGTTCCTACGAACGTTTTCTGCAAATGGATAAGCTCCCCAGTGAGCGCGAAGACGGCGGATTGCAGGCCGTGTTTCAATCGGTCTTCCCCATCACCGACTTCCGCAACGTATCACAACTTGAGTTTGTGGATTACTCCATCGGTAACTGGGAGTGCAAGTGCGGCCACCTGAAAGGTCTCCATCACCTTCGCACCACTTGTAAGAACTGCGGATCGACGGTGATTACAGACCCGTTCCATCCCGGCGACGTGCTTTGCCACAAGTGCGGCACATATAACGCGAACACTCCCGACTTCTGCAACAAGTGCGGCGACCCGGTTGGCCTGCAGTTGAAATACGACGTGGCCGAGTGCGAAGAGCGGGGCATGACCTATTCCGCGCCACTCAAAGTCACGATGCGCCTCACCATCTGGGATAAGGACGTCGAGACCGGTAACCGCTCGATTCGCGACATCAAGGAGCAGGAAGTTTTCTTCGGCGACGTTCCCCTGATGACGCAGAACGGCACGTTCATCATCAACGGCACGGAGCGCGTCATCGTCAGCCAGCTGCACCGCTCGCCGGGCGTGTTCTTCGAGACCGCGAACAACCGCACCTATTTCCTCGGCAAGATCATCCCCTATCGCGGCTCGTGGGTTGAATTCGAATACGACCAGAAGAACGTCCTCTATGTCCGCATCGACCGCAAGCGCAAATTTCTGGGTACGATCTTCCTGCGCGCGCTCGGCCTTCGCTCCGGGGAAGACATTCTGAAGACGTTCTACACCACAGACCGCCTGGTGGTACGCGACAACAAGCTTTTCTGGACGCTCGATCCGACAAGCGACAAGCCGACCAATCTTGTGGGCATGAAGCTCGCGCATAGCATCAAGTCGAAGTCGGGCGATGAAGTCGCACACTCCGGCCGCAAGATTTCGATCGCCACTCTGAAAGAAATTCAGAAGGCCAAAATCACCGAAATCGAAATCGATACAACCGATCTCGAAGGCGCGTGGACGGCAAGTGATGTGGTCGATACCACTACGGGTGATGTCCTGCTCGAGGCCAATTCGGAAGTGACCGCCGATAAGGTTGCCAAGATTCTCGAGTCCGGCGTGGTCGAGATGAACGTCTTCTTCCCCGAGCGCGACGACGTAGGCACGGTCATCAGCCAGACTCTGCGGCGCGATTCGGTTACCACTCCCTCGGAAGCCCTGATCGAAATCTACCGCAAACTGCGTCCCGGCGATCCGCCTACCCTCGACACCGCGACCGCTTTGTTTCAGGGTATGTTCTTCGACCCCCGCAAGTACGATTTCTCGCGTGTGGGCCGTCTGAAATTCAATATCAAGCTGTTCGAGAACCAGGACGCGACCAGCCTCGAACAACGCACGCTCGACCCCAACGACTTCTACGCCACGATCAAATACCTGCTTAAGCTGCGCAAGAACATTGGTTCGGTCGATGACATCGATCACCTCGGCAACCGCCGCGTGCGCGCAGTCGGCGAGTTGATGGAGAACCAGTTCCGGATCGGCCTGGTGCGCATGGAACGTGCGATTAAAGAAAAAATGAGCGTGTACCAGGAAATGTCGACGGCTATGCCGCACGACCTGGTCAACGCCAAGCCAGTCATGGCTGCGATCCGCGAATTCTTTGGATCGTCGCAGCTCTCGCAGTTCATGGATCAGACCAACCCGCTCTCGGAGATCACGCACAAGCGCCGCCTGTCGGCACTTGGGCCGGGTGGGTTGTCGCGTGAACGCGCTGGATTCGAAGTCCGCGACGTTCACCCCACGCACTACGGCCGCATCTGCCCGATTGAAACGCCGGAAGGCCCGAACATCGGTCTGATTTCGTCGCTCAGCTGCTTTGCGCGCATTAATGACTACGGGTTCATCGAATCCCCGTACCGCAAGGTAAAGGGCGCGCGCGTTGTCGATTACGTGCAGGTGGTGAATTCAGGCGACGGCGATTACAAAGTCGGCGACCACGCGGAAAAAAGCGAGCTTGAAAAAGTCAATTCCGAGCTGAAGGAAAAACGAAAAAAACCGGTCGAAATCGAGCCGTTCTCGTTCTACCTCTCCGCGTGGGAGGAAGATCGCCACGTGATCGCGCAGGCCAACGTCGAACTTGACGACAAAGGCCGGATCGCGTCGGAACTCGTGAACGCCCGCAAGCAAGGCAACTTTGTGCTCGTCAATCGCGACGAAGTCGATTACGTCGACGTCAGCCCGAAGCAGCTCGTTTCTGTCGCCGCCTCGCTCGTGCCCTTCCTTGAGCATGACGACGCGAACCGCGCGCTGATGGGCGCGAACATGCAACGCCAGTCGGTGCCGCTGCTTCGTGCGCAGGCTCCGATTGTTGGAACCGGCATGGAAGGTGTCACCGCGCGCGACTCCGGCGCAGTGATTCTGGCAAAGCGCAACGGCATCATCGATTCCGTCGATTCCGAGCGCATCATTGTGCGCGTGGAAGGCGAGCATCATCCAATGCAGCTTTCCCGCGAGGTGGGCAGCGACATTTATCAGCTCACGAAATTCAAGCGCTCGAACCAGAACACCTGTATCAACCAGAAACCAATCGTAAAAAAAGGCCAGCGCGTGCTGAAGGGCCAGGTTATCGCCGACGGTCCTTGCACGGATTTCGGCGAGTTGGCGCTTGGCCGCAACGTGCTTGTCGCCTTCATGCCGTGGCGCGGCTACAACTTTGAGGACGCAATCCTCGTCTCCGAAAAAATGGTGAAAGAGGATTACTACACCTCCGTTCACATCGAGGAATTCGAACTTGAAGCCCGCGACACCAAGCTCGGGCCGGAAGAAGTTACGCGCGACATTCCAAACGTCAGCGAATCAACGCTGCGCAATCTGGATGAAGCGGGCGTGATCCGCATCGGCGCCAGCATCAAGCAGGGCGACATCATCGTCGGCAAAGTTACGCCCAAGGGCGAAACCCAGCTCACGCCGGAAGAAAAACTGCTGCGCGCCATCTTCGGTGAAAAAGCCGGCGACGTGCGCGACGCATCGCTCTACTGCCCGCCTGGAATCGAAGGCGTGGTCGTCGACGTGAAAATCTTCTCGCGCAAAGGCCAGGAAAAAGACGAGCGCGCCAAGACCATCGAGGCAAGCCAGGTCGCGAAACTGGAAAAGAACCTCTCGGACGAGATCCGAATTCTTACCGATGAGCGTCTGAAGCGTCTTGAAGGCCTGTTGGGCGGCAAGGAAGTGCAGGCCGATCTGCACGACGAGCGCACCAATAAGCGCCTGCTGACCAAGGACACCATTCTCGACCGCGACATGATCGAGCGCATTTCGACACGCAATCTCAAGCGCATCAAGTACGCCGACAAAGATCCGCGCGTCAACGAGCAGATCGACGAGATCGAGGAAATGACCTCGCGCCAGATCGATGTGCTCAAGAAGATCGTCAACGAGAAAAAGGAAAAACTCACCAAGGGTGATGAGTTGCCTCCGGGCGTGATCAAGCTGGTGAAGGTCTATATCGCCATGAAGCGCAAGCTGAGCGTCGGCGACAAAATGGCCGGACGCCACGGCAACAAGGGTGTGATCGCACGCGTTCTGCCCGAAGAGGATATGCCGTACCTCGAAGATGGAACGCCGGTTGAAATTGTTCTCAACCCGCTGGGTGTGCCAAGCCGTATGAACGTCGGCCAGATTCTTGAAACGCACCTCGGTTGGGCCGGTCACGAGCTGGGCAAAAAGATTACCGAACTGCTCAAGCAGAACACGCGCACGGAAGCAATTCGCCGCGATCTGAAGGCTTTGTTCAAGGATACGGTTCTCTCCGAGACCATCGCCGACATGAGCGAAGATGAACTGGAAGCGGTCGCTCCAACCCTGGCCAAGGGCGTGTTCATGGGCTCGGCCGTATTCGATGGCGCTCGCGAAAGCGAAATCAAGGCGCTGCTGGAGCGCGCCGGCCTGCCCACATCGGGCAAGACCACGCTGCGCGACGGCATGACCGGCGATACGTTCGAACAGCCGGTCACGGTCGGTTACATCTACATGCTGAAGCTTTCGCACCTGGTGGACGACAAAATTCACGCGCGCTCCATCGGCCCGTACTCGCTCATCACCCAGCAGCCGCTGGGCGGCAAGGCGCAGTTCGGCGGACAGCGCTTCGGCGAAATGGAAGTGTGGGCGCTCGAAGCCTATGGCGCGGCGTTCATCCTCCAGGAACTGCTTACCGCGAAGTCGGACGACGTTTACGGACGCACCAAAATCTACGAGGCCATCGTCAAGGGCGAGGCCGCAATGGAGCCGGGCGTTCCCGAGTCGTTCAACGTTCTGATTCGCGAATTGCAGGCCCTTTGCCTGGATGTCGAGTTGATTAAGGCTACCGAGAAGAAGCCGGTGGCCGTAGCAGCGGATTAAGAGCCGTACAACAGTTTCCCAGTTGCCAGTAACCTGTACCCAGCGAAACATGCTCGGGTACGCGGCTTCCGGGTTGACGATTTTTTCGAAAGAACGTTTCGCGAGCCCGGCTCTCAGCTTTCGCGAAACATTGAATGGAGCGTACTGGGTACTTGGTTACCAGGTACTGAGTACTGCGTTTGAGAGCAGGAAAGCGGAGGCACATGTTTCGTTCGAGCCCGTTTGATTTGGCAAACCCTGTTGCCGACTTCGATGCCATTCGTATCAGTCTGGCGTCGCCGGAAAAAATCCGGAGCTGGTCGCACGGAGAAGTAACCAAGCCGGAAACCATTAACTACCGTACCTTTAAACCAGAGCGTGACGGCCTGTTCTGCGCGCGCATCTTTGGTCCGGTCACTGACTGGGAGTGCCTCTGCGGCAAGTACAAGCGCATGAAGCACCGCGGCGTGATCTGCGACAAGTGCGGCGTGGAAGTCACTCTCTCCAAAGTCCGCCGCGAACGCCTCGGCCACATCGAACTGGCGTCGCCCTGTTCGCACGTGTGGTTCTTTAAGGGATTGCCCAGCCGCATCGGCCATCTGCTCGATATTTCGCTGCGCGACCTCGAAGCCATTCTTTACTTCGAAGCCTACGTCGTTGTCGATCCCGGCGATTCCACCACCCGGGACCGCGAAGTCATCAAGGACGAAGCCAAGTTCCGCGAACTCGATCAGCAATTCCGCCCCACTGGCTTCAAGGCCATGATGGGCGCCGAAGCCATCAAGGAACTTCTCAAGCGCATTGAAGTTGATGGGCTTTCCGTTGAACTGCGCGAGAAGATGAAGACGGAAACCTCGCTGCAGAAGCGCCTGAAGTACGCCAAGCGCCTGAAAGTTGTCGAGGCATTCCGCAAGAGCGGCAATAAGCCGCAGTGGATGATCCTCGATGTGCTGCCGGTGATTCCACCCGAGCTGCGCCCGTTGGTTCCACTTGATGGCGGGCGTTTCGCCACATCCGATCTGAACGATCTTTATCGCCGCGTCATCAACCGCAACAACCGGTTGAAGAAGCTGATGGACCTGCACGCTCCCGAAGTCATCGTCCGCAACGAAAAGCGCATGCTGCAGGAAGCAGTTGATGCTCTCTTCGATAACGGCCGCCGCGGCCGCGTGCTTCGCGGTGCAAACAACCGTCCGCTCAAGTCGCTCTCCGATACGCTCAAGGGCAAGCAGGGACGCTTCCGCCAGAACCTGCTCGGCAAGCGCGTCGATTACTCAGGCCGTTCCGTCATTGTGGTCGGCCCCGAACTCAAGCTGCACCAGTGCGGTCTGCCGAAGAAGATGGCGCTCGAACTGTTCAAGCCCTTCATCTATCACCGCCTCGAACAGACCGGCAACTGCACAACCATCAAGCAAGCCAAGGAAATGGTGGAACAGCAGGAGCACATTGTCTGGGACATTCTTGAAGAGGTAATTAAAGACCATCCCGTTCTGCTGAACCGCGCTCCCACGCTTCACCGCCTTGGCATTCAGGCGTTCGAGCCGGTGCTGGTGGAAGGCAAAGCCATCAAGATTCACCCGCTGGTTTGTACAGCCTTCAATGCCGATTTCGACGGCGATCAGATGGCCGTTCACATTCCGCTCTCCCCGGAAGCGCAGGTGGAAGCGAGCGTCCTCATGCTCTCTTCGCACAACATTCTGTCGCCGGCATCGGGCCAGCCCATCACCGTGCCCACGCAGGATATGGTGCTCGGTCTCTATTATCTGACCAAAGGCAAGCCCGGCGCCAAAGGCGAGGGACGTTCGTTCTCGAATATCGACGACGTCGTAATCGCGCTCGAAATGGGCGAATTGGAAACCCTGACTCCCATTCGTCTGCGCTACACCGGCGAAGTCATTGACCTCACCCAGGCTTACGACGATCAGGATGTCAGCCACACCGACCCCATCAACCTGGATCGTGAGTACATCAACACGACCGTGGGTCGCGCGATTCTCAACGATCATCTGCCCAAGGCTGTGGTTGGCCGCGAGGCCATGCCCTACATCAATGGCCTGCTCAAGAAAAAGGGAATTGGCCAGCTGGTGAACTACTGTTATCTGCGTTACGGGCTTGAAACCACCGTCAAGATGCTCGATGAGATCAAGTCGCTCGGCTTCAAATACGCAACCCGGGCCGGCCTCTCCATCGGCATCGATGACATGGTCATTCCCGACAACAAGAAGACCCTGGTCAAGGATGCCGACAAATCGGTGATCGCGGTGCAGCAGCAATACCTGGACGGCGCAATCACCAACGGCGAGCGCTATAACAAGGTCATCGAAATCTGGTCGGCCATTACGGAAAAAGTTGCCGATGAAATGTTCGGCCAGATGCAGCGCCGCGACAAAGAGGGCGAACTCAATCCGATTTACGTGATGGCTGATTCCGGCGCTCGCGGATCGAAGCAGCAGATTCGCCAGCTCTCCGGCATGCGCGGACTGATGGCCAAGCCGACCGGTGAAATTATCGAAACGCCAATCACTGCCAACTTCCGCGAAGGGTTGACCGTGCTCGAATACTTCATCTCGACGCACGGCGCTCGCAAGGGCCTGGCCGATACGGCGCTCAAGACCGCCGACTCGGGCTATCTGACGCGGCGTCTGGTCGATGTGGCGCAGGACGTGATTATCAGCGAATACGATTGCGGCACCGTGGATGGCATCTTCGTCTCCGGTATCGTCGAAGCCGGCGAGATCATCGAGCCGTTGCGCGACCGCATTGTGGGCCGCGTTTCGCTCGAGAAAATCAAAGACTACGACGGCCAGGTGGTCGTTGATATCAACCAGGAAATCACCGAAGACCTGGCTGGCTCAATCCAGGCTGCCGGCATTGAGCGCGTGAAGATTCGCTCCGTGCTCACCTGTGAATCGAAGCGCGGCGTTTGCGTCATGTGCTACGGACGCAATCTCGCCTCCGGCCGCCTTGTCGAGCTCGGCGAAGCGACTGGCGTCATCGCGGCGCAGTCCATCGGCGAACCCGGAACGCAGCTCACCATGCGTACATTCCACATCGGCGGCACGGCGTCTCGAGTTTCCGAGCAGTCGCGCCTCGATGCCAAGTCGAATGGTCTCGTTCGCTTCATCAACCTGCAAACCGTAAAGTCGAAGACCGGCGACCTGGTTGTGATGAACCGCCAGGGTTCGATCGCCGTCGTCGACGAAAAGGGCCGCGAACGCGAGCGTTACGCGGTCGTTTACGGCGCGAAAGTAAAAGTCACCGAAGGCGGCCCTGTCGCTCTTGGGCAGGCGCTCGTCGAGTGGGATCCGTACACCTTCGCCATCCTCACCGAAATCGGCGGCACGGCGCAGTTCAAAGACCTGCAGGAAGGCATCACGCTCCATGAAGAAGTGGACGAGGTTACCGGCCTGTCGCGTCACGTAGTGGCCGATTCGCCGGATGAGAAGCGCCAACCAGCGGTCGTGATCAAGGGCAAGGCCAGCAAGCGCTACCTCATGCCGTCACGCGCTCACCTCATGGTGCAGGATGGAGACACCGTTTTCCCCGGCGACGTGCTGGCGAAGATACCGCGCGAAACCACCAAGACCAAGGACATCACGGGTGGTCTGCCGCGCGTGGTCGAATTGTTCGAAGCCCGCAAGCCGCGTGAAACCGCCGTCATCAGCGAAATCGATGGCACGGTCCGCTTCGGCGAAGTTGCCAAGGGCCAACGCAAACTCTACGTCACCGCAGACAACGGCACCGAAAAGGAATACTCGGTTCCGCGCGGCGTTCACATCAACGTGCAGGAAGGCGAGCGCGTCAAGGCGGGCGAACCGCTTATGGACGGCCCGCTCAACCCGCACGACATCCTCGCCGTGCTTGGCGAAAAGGAATTGCAGTCTTACCTGGTCAACGAAATCCAGGAAGTCTACCGGCTGCAGGGCGTCAACATTTCCGACAAGCATATCGAAGTCATCGTGCGCCAGATGATGCGCTGGGTGAAGGTCGAGGACGTGGGCGATACTCGCTTCCTGCTCGAGGAGCAGATCGACAAGTTCGCCTTCCACGAGGAGAACGAGCGCGTGATCGCGCAGGGCGGCAAGCCGGCTACCGGCCGTCCGCTGCTGCTCGGTATCACCAAGGCATCGCTCTCCACCGATTCCTTCATCTCCGCCGCCTCCTTCCAGGAGACGACGCGCGTGCTGACCGAAGCCTCCATTCAGGGCAAGGTCGATCATCTGCGCGGCTTGAAGGAAAACGTCATCGTCGGCCGCTTGATTCCCGCCGGCACCGGTATGGAGTACTACCGCAACGTGCGTCTCTCTCCGGAAATGGAAGAGGCCGCCAGCAAGGTGCAGGAGGAAGTCTCGCAGGCTTACGAAGAGGCCGAGCGCGCGCTCGAACTCATGCGCCATGAAGGCGAGACTGAAGAACTCGCAGCCGAGTAATCGAACCGAAACGATAGCGGGGCGACACACAGTCGCCCCCTTCTTTTTTGTGGGGACGCCCCACTGTATGGAGCTATTATGGTTTACCTGTGCATACCAGGCTACTGAACGACGCTTAACCGGCCCGATGTACTTCTGAATCCCATGTCTCTGGCACTTGAACCAAAGCGCGTGACGGAGCAACCTCAGAATCGACAGGGCGCCTCGGAGCCGATGCCAGGCGGGCTCGTCCTCGCCCCTGCGCTCGGCCGCTTCTGGCGTTTGTTCCGGCTCGCAATTTGGCGCTCCTTTGAGCATGATGCGTTCGCAACTGCCAAGGGCGGAGCTTACTCGTCCATCCTGACTTTTTTCCCCTTCCTGCTTGTTCTCGGTTCGGTGATGGCGACGGTTAACCGCGGCGAGGTTTATCTTCGTGAAATCTCCTACGCGCTCGGCAGAATTCTGCCCGCAGGAACCGCAACTGCTCTTTCCTATCTCAGAGGAAATTCCAATCGTCCCGTTGGTCTGCTCGTCTCGGCCTCGCTGCTTACGTTGTGGACCGCTTCCGGCGTCATCATCTCCTGGATGGATGGGTTCCGCCGTGCCTACCAGCTTCCCAAAACCTGGGGCCTGGTTCAGGAACGCCTGATCGCTGTTTCGCTGGTCTTGATGGCGGGCTTGCCCCTCACCTTTTCAACAATCCTGGTCGCGTTCGGCAGCCGCATTGAAACGCGCGTGCTGTTTTACATTGGTCACGAATTCGGCCCACTGGTTTTTTTACTTTGGGGATTGATCCGCTGGATCATCGCCATCCTCACCAGCATCGCCGTCATTCAGCTCATTTATCACAATGCGGTTCCGCGCACGCAACCGTGGCACACTGTCTTGCCCGGAGCCGTTCTGGCCACCGCCATGTGGCTGCTTTCAACCGCATTTTTCGGATGGTACCTGCAACGTTATGCCGATTACAGCATCATCTATGGCTCGCTTGGCGTGGCAATTGCGCTTCTTGTGTGGATGTACATCATCTCGCTCGTCGTTCTGATCGGCGCCGAGTTCAATGCCATGATTTATCCCAGAGGCCTGGGGAAAGTGACACGCCGCCCTAACGAAGAAACGCGCTGACCGCACCGGACGACCGGGTTCCAGTATCATTTCCCTTCATGCCAAAACCGAGAGCCGAGTTCGCTCCAGCAAAACCGGAAGCATCTCACGGCCCCCGCCGCGCAAAAATCGTCTGCACCATCGGTCCGGCGTGCGATTCTGAAGAAGCGATTCTCGACCTGATGCGCCTCGGGATGGATGTCGCGCGCCTCAATTTTTCGCATGGAACTCATCCCGAGCACGCGCGCCGTATTCAGCGCCTGCGCCAAGCCGCGCGCCGCCTCAAGCGCAGCATCTGTATTTTGCAGGATCTCCAAGGCCCGAAAATTCGCACCGGCCGTTTGAAAGATGGGAAGCCCATCGAACTGAAGACCGGCGCTTCGCTCACCATCACACCGCGCACGGTAGCGGGCACGGCCGCGCTCATCTCCACCGATTTCGCTGGCCTGGCACGCGAGGTCGAGCCGGGCTCGCGCGTACTCCTGTCCGATGGTCGCATCGAACTTAAAGTCCGCGCCATCCGCGGCGCAGACATTGAATGCGAAATCCGCAACGGAGGTCTCCTCGCGGAGCATCAGGGCATCAACCTGCCGGGCGCGGCAGTTTCCATTCCTGCGCTCACCGCCAAGGATAAACTCGATCTCCGCTTCGGGTTAAAGCACGGAGTCGATATCGTCGCGCTTTCCTTCGTCCGCTCCGCCGAAGACGTCCGCATGGGGAGAGCGCTGATGCGCGAGTATGGAAAATCCGTGCCGATGATCGCGAAACTTGAAAAGCCGCAGGCCATCGACCGGCTCGATGAGATCCTTGAAGCCGCCGATGGAGTCATGGTCGCGCGCGGCGATCTCGGAGTCGAACTGCCACCCGAACGTGTCCCGATCATTCAGAAGCGCGTAATTCAATCCGCCGCCCTGCTGCGCAAGCCGGTTATCATCGCGACACAAATGCTCGAATCCATGACCGAAAACCCGCGTCCCACGCGGGCTGAAGCCAGCGACGTAGCCAACGCTATTTTCGACGGCACCGACGCCGTCATGCTATCCGGAGAAACCGCCAGCGGCCGCTATCCGCGCGAAGCTGTCGCCATGATGGTGCGAATCATTCTCGAAGCGGAAGCGAGCATCGCGCAACTGCCCCCCTCCCCGCGCCGCCGGCATGAGAATCACCAATATTCAATCGCCGAAACAATTTGCGAGTCTATCGCCCACGCCGCCGAGGATCTGCCCATGCGTGCAATCGCCGTATTTACTGAAAGTGGCAACACCGCGCGCATGTTGTCAAAGCATCGCCCCAAGGTCTGCATTTATGCCTTCAGCCGCAAACTCGAAGTTTGCAATCGCATGAACGCGCTCTGGGGCGTGCACCCGGTACATCAAGGGCGCTGGGAGACTGCTGAATCGATGCTCAAAACCGCGGAGAAGGAGTTGCTCCCAAAAGGCTTGATTCGCGCGGGAGAAGTCCTTGGCCTCGTCGCAGGCACAAAGCTGGCGTCCGGCGCAACCAACTTCATGCGCCTGCACACGGTGAGAGAGCACGAGCGGCCGCCGCGCAGTCGCGGCAAAGTTTGAAAATGGAAGGGCAATAGAAGAAAAGAAAATGCTTGAATGGTCCGCCCAACAATTTCGCGACGATGCCTTCGTTCCCCCGATTCGCGGCTTCCTGCACGCGCCCGCGTCACCCAATCGCAACGCTCTCATCCTCACTCACGGCGCCGGGGGTAACTGCAATGCGCCCCTGCTGGTGGCTCTCGCTGATGTGTTTTGCGGACACGGCTATACCGTTCTACGTTGCGATCTGCCCTACAGACAGGAGCGGCCCACTGGCCCTCCATCACCTGGTAACGCCGAGCGCGACCGCGCCGGCCTGCGCAATGCAGTCGCGGCCATGCGAAAGGCACTGAGCGGGAAGATCTTCCTCGGTGGCCATTCCTACGGAGGACGTCAGTCCACTATCCTGTGCTCCGAGGAACGTGCCGCAGAACCCGATCTGGTCTCCGGCTTGCTGCTGTTCTCCTATCCGCTCCATCCTCCGCGCAAGCCACACCAGCTTCGCACCGCACACCTGCCCAACCTGCGCACGCCCAGCCTGTTCGTGAGCGGAACGCGCGACCCATTCGGCAGCGTCGATGAAATGCAGCAGGCGCTGAAGCTAATCCCGGCCAAAACCGAGTTAATAGAGGTAAAGGGAGCCGGTCACGATCTCGGCTTCAAAGGGAAAGCGAGCGCGGCAGAACTTCCCGCAAACATATACGAAAAATTTGATGAGATGTTTGGATAGTTATAGTTAAATACGAAGCTTTTCCCGGCGTTATCGGCGATAAAGAGACTTAATTCACCCATCCCGATTTCGAGCCGCCATTTTTCTTGTCCGAATCCTCGGGTGGAACATAATTTCCGTGCTCATCGAAAGTCACTTTGCGGTCGTGCTGCCGCATATAGACCTCAAATTTCTTTGCCGCGCGCCGCCGCTTCCAGCGGTAATACCAATTTCGTGCGCCAAAATATTTTTCCGAGGCCGCATAACTCAAGCCGCGCTTGGGCAGAAATTTGACGAAAAGAAATCCAAAGAGCAGTCCGCCCAGGTGAGCGAAGGTTGCGACACCGCTTTGCGAGGGATCGAAGACGGCAACGATCGCGACCACGATCCATATCCCGACAAGGTACTTGGCCTTGATTCGAAACGGCAGCGGAAATAAGTACATTTCCTGGTCGGCATACAAAATGCCAAAGGCCATCAGCAGCCCAAAAATGCCGCCCGATGCGCCCACGGTTTCCGCCTGAGGGCTCATCCCGAGAAAATGTGTGTATGCAATGGCAACTGTCACCAGTGCCGCGCCGGCAACGCAAAACAGATAGCACTCAATAAATCGCCGCGGGCCCCAGTCGCGCTCAAGGTACGAGCCGATGAACCATAGCGTTAGCATATTGAAGAACAGGTGGCTGAAGCCGGCGTGCAGCAGCGAGTACGTAACCAATTGCCAGATGTACCCGTTCATTACCAGCACAGGAATCAGCGCAAACATCTCCTGTACGGGCCGGAAGCTGATGTGGAACGCGCGTTCCAGAATCAGCTGAAAAAGAAAGATTGCCGTGCAGGCGAGCACGATCCGCTTCACCCAGCCGGCAAAGGGAGGAAAGCTGAACGAGATGGTTCCACCGCGTCTCACAGTTTCTTGTTTCAGACTTTCGACAATTGCGAGGTTCCGACAGCCTCAGAAAAAAGCCGCGTGCCAGTGCGTCTCAGCTTTGATGTCCTGCAACTTTGAACCCTGCAACCTTAATTCTCACCTTTCCGGTTCCGGTACCACGGGCAGGCTGCGATGCCCATCGGCATCGAGCGCGCGGACGGCGAATATCTCATTATCCTTCGAAACCTTCAGAGTTGCACGCGTCGCGCCGCTCACGCTTTGGACGTGCTCCCACTCGGGCGCAGCGGTCGCGCGCCACACCACTTCATAGCTGGCCGCTCCCGCCACTGGGTCCCACGTTAGAGTCGTATCGTTCTCCAAGTTCTTGGTTAGGATCTTGACATCCGTGGGCGGTGCGGGAGCCGATGCCAGCGAGGCCAGGGTCGCCGCATTCAGCCGCGCCACGTTCGCCACGTAGTCGTAGTTGACGAACTTGGGCAGATCGCCATACTCAACCCCGTTTTCGGTTCGCACATTCTGATGCTGGTGGTTGTAGTCCTCGCGATATTCCGTCATCCGCAGCGCGGCAAATCCCTGCTGATTAAAAGAATATTGATCTCCGCCGCGCAAAAAGCGGTCCAACCGGAACACGAGCAGTGGCTTCACACCCGTGTCATACGTTTTGCCGATATCGGCGACATAGCGTGCCAGTTCACGCGAAATTGAGTCGCTCTCGCCGCCGAGAGCGCGGATGCGCTTGATCTCCGCGTCGGTCGTCGCCGCCGGCAGTCCTTCTGAAAACACGCGCACCACGCTCGCATCCTGCTCAGGACTGCGGTCTCCGCCAACAATGTCGTTGTTCAAAACCGCTTCCAGCTTCCATCCCTGCTGCTTCGCCACCTGCGCAAAATGCTTGCTGCCATTCAGGCCCTGTTCTTCGCCCGCAACCGTCAAAAAAATGATGGTCGCCGGAAATCTGTATTTGCTCAAAACCCGCGCGCACTCCAGGCTGACAGCGGTGCCACTGCCATCGTCGTTCGCTCCGGGCGCGCCGCCGGAGACATTCAGGATGTCCGTGTTTCGTGAATCGTAATGCCCGGTAACCAGAACAATTCGATTTGCCTGCGCCGGATCGGACCCTCGCATCACCGCATAAACATTGGTGATTTCGGTGGGCTTTGGAATCCGGTCGGCGGCTTGCTCGACGAATTCGTCGGTCTTTACTGCCAGGCAGCCGCCGCAATCTTTCGAGTACCGTTCGAACTCCGACTTGATCCATTCGCGCGCCGCGCCAATTCCCTGGCTCGATTTCACCGAGTCCTCATCCTGCGCCGATATGGTTGACCGGGTTCCGAAGCTGACCAGTTTTTCGATCGTCTGCCGGATTCGTTCCGCGGACATCTGCCGGATAGCCTCCTGAATGCGTACATCGGCAGAATGTTCGTCTGCCGAGTGCAGATTCGCCGCACCCCCATTCGCCGCCTGATAGTCGGCGTGAGCGTTGGTCGCGTGAGCGTCGGTCGCATGGGCATCGGCTATGCCAGCGTCGCTTAATGTCTGGTAGGCATTGGACCGCCCCGCCTGACCCTCCGCAAGCGCGCCCATAGCCAGCACCAGCGCGAGCGCAGCCGCCGCGACCGAGGCCACCCTGCTCAGACGCCAATCTGGCTCGGGCTTTTCCTTTAGCCTCGATTTTTCTCCGTAACCCACTTGACCTTTTCCTTGCGAAGAAACTAAATATAACAGGGTACTCTTAAATCGGAGGAAAGCATGGTGTATTGTCCTGAATGCGAGACCGACCTCGATATCGACGAAGACGAGGTTGATGAAGGTGCAGTCGTCTCGTGCCCGGAGTGCGGTTCTGACTTCGAAGTGATCACTGTCAACCCCATCGAACTCAAAAAGGTCGGCGAAGACGAAGTCGACGACGAGGAAGATGACGAAGAAGCCGTCAAGGCCGATGACGACGACGAGGACGAATAGTGATTGAATACACGCGCGGCTTGGATTCTCGCCGTCTCAGAGGTCAGGGGACGGTTTTGTTCCTGCTTGCGGCTTTGATGGCCGGAACTCTGACGGTCAGCGCCGCGTTCGCCCAGGAACGCGGCAAGGCAAAGCCTTACGGCCTTATCGTTGGCACCGTGTTCGGCCCCGATGGGCGCGGTGTGTATGGGGTAAAGGTGAAAATCCGGCGCGCCACTGATAAAGACAAAAAGGCGCGCTGGGAGCTTTATTCCAACCACACAGGCGAATTTGCCCAGCGTGTTCCGGTCGGACCCGGAGATTACGTCGTTTGGGCCGACGTCAAAGACTTCAAGCTCGCCGATGGCAGGCGCCCCGACCCGGGTCCTCCCTCAACGGTTCACATCAGCGGCGATGAACGCACCGATATCGGCCTGCACCTCAATTGGTAGTGGCCTTTGGGCTGCCGAACCTTCACAATGGAGACTATGAAAAGGGCAGGAATCGCCGCCGCTCTCGCGCTTATTTTCGGACTCGTAGCCTCCACCGCTTTTGCCGCGCCCCAACTGTTCGGACGCGAAAGCAAGCACGTTGACACTACACGCCTGCTCACCGGCAAGGTCATGGACGGCAACGATAACCCGCTTGCCAATGCCGTCGTCTACCTCACCAACACGCGCGACCGCTCCGTCAAAACCTACATCGTCGGCCCCGAAGGCACATATCGATTCCCCGCGCTTCTGGCAAACGTCGATTACGAAGTCTATGCCCAACTCGAAAAACGCAAAAGCCACACCAAGACAGTCAGCCAGTTCGACAACCGCCAGCAGGTCTACATCGACCTGAAGATCGACGCGAAGTAAGGCCGGCAATAGCTTGGAGTGCCTGAACGCGTATAAACGACCATCTCCACAGAGTCAGGCCTTCACCATACTTCGCATCTCTTATCCCCCTGCCGCACCATGGGAGCGTCTGCCTTGCAGCTGAATGCCCGCTGAAATTCCGGCAGATTGGAGAGCGGGCCATTTACCCGATATTTAGCCACCGGATGCGGGTCGGATTGCATCATCGTACGCTGGGTCTCGATGCGGATTTCATCCCCCCGCCACTGGCCCCACGCGAGAAAGAACTGCTGCTCCGGAGTGAAGCCATCGATACTCTGCCGCGATTTGCCTGCAAGAGATTTCTCGAAAGCCAGGTAGGCAATCTTGGCGCCCCCCAGGTCTCCGATGCTTTCTCCCAGCACAAACTTGCCGTTGTGGTGAACACCTTCCTCAATGTAATAGTGCTCGAACTGATCGGCCACGCAGGCGCCGCGCTGCTGGAACTCCTTCAGGTCGGCATCGGTCCACCAGTTTCGAAGCCGGCCCTGGTAGTCGTACTGCGCGCCCTGGTCGTCGAACCCATGAGAAATTTCGTGTCCAATTACCACACCAATCGCCCCGTAATTTACCGCGTCCGCCGCTGAGTTATCGAACGCCGGGGGTTGCAGTATGCCTGCGGGGAAAACGATTTCGTTCAACCACGGGCTGTAGTATGCATCCGATGTAGGAGGCGTAATGCCCCAGCGTTTTCGATCCACTGGCTTGCCGATGGTGGCGCGATCGTCCTCGACCAGGAAGCGGCGTGCCGCCAGCGTGTCTTCGAAAAATGCGTCCGCCCGCACCTCCACCTTGCCGTAGTCCTTCCACTCGTCGGGATATCCTATCTCCGGATCAAAAGTAGCGATCTTGGCCATCGCCTTTTCCTTGGTGTCGTCGCTCATCCAGGGACGGCTGAGGATGTCATCCCGCATGGCCGCAAGCAGGTTTCGCACCATCTCCTGCATGCGCGCCTTGGCTTCCGGCGGGAAGTACTTCTCGACGTATTTCTTGCCCAGCGGATCGCCAAACAACTCGTCCGTCGACTCCACGCAACGCTTCCACCGCGGCTTGATTTCACTGGTCCCGGTCAAATACTTGCTATTGAAGGCGAAGTCTTCTTCCACCAGAGGGGCAGACAGGGTGCTTGCCGTCGAGTGAATAAGTTTCCACTTGAGATAGATCTTCCAGTCTGCCAGTGAGACATGCTGCAATTGCCGGTCGAATGCCGCCATGTACTTCGGCTGGTCCACGTTCATGTCGACGTCATGGGGCAATTGCCTATGCTTGAAGTACTCCACCCAGTCAAAGTGTGGCGCCATGGCTTGCAACTGTGCGAACGTGGTGTTGTGGTCGGTGGCGGAGGGATCGCGCAGCGCGACGTTGTCGAGCGATGCCTCGGCGAATTCCGTTTCCATGGTCATGACCGTCTGCGCGGCGCCGGCCGCGGACTTCTGGTCCCAGCCCATCAGCACGAACATTTTGGCAATATGCTCCTGATATTTGTCGCGGGCTTCCTTGAACCGGGCATCGGGCTTGAGGTAATAGTCCCGGTCTGGCAAGGAATATCCGCTCGCGAAGATATCGGCCAGCACTACGGTCGGTTTGTGCGGGTCCTGGCCGCCCCCCAGACCGAAAGGCGCGAGCACGCCAAGATCATGAAGGTCGCTCATCACAATTTGCAGTTGCCCCATGTCTCCGGCTTTGTCGATCTGCTCCAAGAATGGTTTGAGGGGCTGTATGCCGCGCGCGTTCACTTTTGACTCGTCCATGCAAGCGGAATAGTAGTTGCCGATGATCTGCTCCGAACCGCCGGGAGCGGCAGAATGATCTTTCGCGGCTTGTTCTTCGATCTCGCGAAGCTGGTCCTTCGTCGCCTCGCCCGCGGCCCAGCGCCTGCTCCAGCGCGTCATGGACGCGGGTATAGGATTGTTGGCCCGCCATGTCCCGTTGGCAAATTGGTAGAAATCGCCGCAGGGATCGGCCTTGCGGTCCAGATCGGTCGGATCGATTCCATGGAGAGATGAGGTCTGGGAGAACAAGGCGGCTGGGAGCAGGAGGAGTACCAGGGCAATTCTTGCAAGGCGCATGAAGGTGCTCTTTTCTTCGGAATTTTGGCTGATGATTGAGTCCCGCGTTTCGGGAGCATTGTAAACGAACTTGCTCCCCTTTCTTCGGAGAGAGGAGAGTGTTCATATTTCTGTCGAACGGCTCCCATATTAGGCCGTTTTGCTGCAAGAAATCCGGCGGTTTCGCGGCTGTGTACCAAAAAAAAAGACCACCGTTTCCGGTGGCCTTTTTCTTCTCTGTTGAAGTTAGCTAGTTACTATCCCCGCCTGCGCGTTTCCACGAAATTAGATCGCCAATCGTGGTGCTATTCGATGAAGACGTCGACGAGGGATGCTTGTATGACTCAACTTCCTGGCGCGACGCTTCTTCGCCCACCGCTCGGATGCTCAGGCCGACTTTTTTCTCTTCCTGATTCATCTTGATGATCTTGAAGTCGAACTCATTTCCCGGCTCCAAGTGGAGCGGCTGTCCGTTTTCGTCCGCCGCTTCCGAGTTGTGGCAAAGTCCTTCGATGCCCTCGGCAATCTCCACGAACGCGCCAAACGCCGCCACCCGCAGAACCTTGCCGTGCACAATGTCGCCTACTCTGTGCTTGGCGAAGAACGACTCCCACACATCGGGCTGCATCTGCTTCACGCCCAGCGAAAGCCGCCGTTTGTCCGGCTCAATCGCCAGCACCACAGCCTTCACGCGATCGCCCTTCTTCAATACCTCCGAGGGATGTTTCACGCGCGTCGTCCAGCTCAGATTGCTGACGTGCACCAGTCCGTCAATGCCGTCTTCAATCTCGATAAACGCGCCGAATTCGGTCAGGTTTCGCACCCGCCCTTCGACCGTCGCTCCCACCGGATATTTATCGTGCAGCGTATCCCAGGGATTCGACGCCAGCTGCCGCATGCCCAGCGAAATCCGCCGCTCGGTAGGATTCACCGCGAGCACCACGCACTCCACCTGATCGCCCACATTCACCAGCTTGGAGGGGTGCTTCATACGCTTGGACCAGGTCATCTCGCTGACGTGCACCAGGCCTTCAATGCCCTGCTCCAGTTCGACGAACGCTCCGTAGTCAGTCACGCTGATCACGCGCCCACCTACGTGCGCGCCCACCGGATAGCGATGCTCCGCGTCCAGCCATGGATCGGGCGTCAGCTGCTTGAAGCCTAGTGACACGCGCTGCTTGTCCTTGTCGAACTTCAGCACCTTGACCTGAATCTGGTCGCCCACGTTCACCAGATCGCGCGGGTGCGTGAGCCGTCCCCACGACATATCGGTGATATGCAGCAGCCCATCGATTCCGCCCAGATCCACAAACGCGCCGTATTCGGTCAGGTTCTTAACCACTCCGGTCAGCGCCGTCCCCTCTTCCAGATGCTCGAGCGTCTTGCCGCGCTTTTCCGTCTGCTCTTCTTCCAGCAAATTCTTGCGCGATACAACGATGTTGCCGCGCTTCTTGTTCAGCTTGATTACGGACACTTCAATTTCCTGGCCCTTCATGCCGTCCAGGTTGCGCATGGGCCGCAGGTCCACTTGCGATCCCGGCAGAAATGCGCGAGCGCCGCCAATCTCCACCGTGAGGCCGCCCTTGATGCGCTCCACAACGATGCCTTTGATCGGCTTCTTCTCGTTGTAGGCGCGCTCAATGTCGTCCCAAACCCTAAGCCGCTGCGCCTTCTGGTGGGAGAGCTTTATGTAGCCCTCTTCCGTCTCGCCCTTGTCGCGCATGACGTCGATCTCGTCGCCGGGCTTGAACTTCGGCTGCCCTGCGTGATCGAGCACCTCCGA
This sequence comes from Terriglobales bacterium, assembly GCA_049589875.1. GTDB lineage: Bacteria > Acidobacteriota > Terriglobia > Terriglobales > Acidobacteriaceae > Acidiflorens. Next base: position 8,756 of record JBAWBR010000057.1, on the reverse strand, counting down.
GAGGGCGACCATTCCTTCCGATTTCGCCCCAATATCGACTACTACCTGGGTCGAAGTCAGCTTAACCACCGTGCCTTTAATTACGTGGTCGTCGCCGACTGCCTCTTCAGTCTCGGTCGTAAAAGTCTCAAGCGCCGTTGCAAAGTCGTCGCTGTTGGCGGAAGCTTGCGCTTCGCCCGCCGCCGGAGTGTGGGCTGATGCGGAACTTGCAGCCTCCGGCGCTGAATCGGAATCTACTGCCGGGACTTCCGCGGTCGGGGCGTCATGGGCGGAAACTTGTTCTTCCGCGGGTGAAAGGGTTGTGGGCTCGGGAGCGTCTGCTACTGCCGAGCCGCCGGAATGGGTTTCATGTTCAGATGTCATGGTTTGAGTGGAAGAATCGGTGTGGCTGGTAGTGTCGTCGAACAAAGTCATAGCCTCTGTGCCACGCAAGTATGCGTGACGATTGCGGGACGCTGTGTAGCGGACTGCTGGCGTGGTCAAAGGTTGCGTTGAGGTCATCCTGGCGGACGGCCCTAGTTACAATCCCAGCTGCCGGAACGTCGAATCGAACCCGCGTCCAATAGGGACATATCGACTATAGCAATCGCCCCCTAATAGGTCAAACCCTCAGCAGCCCTATGCCAAAGAATTTACCTTGGTGTTATACAGGGAGCTGCGAGCGCGGCACCCCATTCAAGCCCACCACTGGCTCGAGTGGGAACGTTCCCTGCGTAATGATCGCACCACGCCTCGCATGAGCCGTATTGAAACGAACAGTCCAATGCCCGCGATTAGAAAAGCCAGGCCTCCCAGGAGAAACATGGTAGCTGGACCTAAGAAATTGCCCAGCGCCCGAGTTGAAGGGTCGGTTTTCAACAAAGTGCTGGCTAAAAGCATAAAACAGGAGCCGAGGAAGAAAACCGTAGCAATCATCGCTACACCTATTCTCTGCACCGCACTTTTTGCCACCCAGTCTTTCGAAAGCAGATTATCCTCCGGACCTGTAGCCCGCAGTATCGGCGGCTCTTCGTTTTGTTGGAACGCGCTAGTCATTTGGGCCTCTTAATTATCCCCCGAAGCCCGCTTTCGGCGGTAAAAAAGCGAAAAAGAAAAAAAGGCCCACCTCTAACTTCTCCCAGCTCCCAGCTCATTTCTGCTACCCTCCCCCCATGGATTACCTCTGGACTCCCTGGCGCTATGCCTATGTCAGTGGCGCTGATCATGCAGCTGCCTGCATCTTCTGCGAGGCCCTCAAACAATCCGACGAGCAAGCCCGTATCGTCCATCGCGGCACTCATTGCTTCATCATTCTTAATACATATCCCTATACCAACGGCCACGTAATGATAGTTCCCTACGCCCATCTCGACGAACTGCACAAGCTTCCCCCCGCCGCCGCCGCCGAGATGATGGCTCTGACTCAGCGCATGGAGGTCGTCCTCCGCTCTCTTTATCGTCCTGATGGCCTCAATCTCGGCATGAACATCGGCAAAGCTGCCGGCGCGGGCGTTGCCGGACACATTCACATGCACATCCTGCCGCGCTGGGTTGCCGACGCCAATTTCGCCAGCGTAATTGGCGAGACGCGCGTCCTACCCGAAACTCTCGAAGCGACCTGGCAGCGCATTCGCCAAGCGCTCTTGACGCTCCCGGCATTGTCAGGCCGTGCCGAGTGAGCGATCTCGTCACGCCTCATCTGAGGACGATGGTCGGCCCCTAAAAGGATCAACGTAGCCGCTTACCGAAATATTCTCGTAAAGAATCCCTTAATCCGTCCCAGCAATCCGGGATGCTGTGGCTGCGCGGACGGCGAACTTGCAGCCGTACTCGCGCCCGGTGGGGCCAGCGCCATCGAATCCAGCTCCACGCTCAACTCGGTCGTCGGCCGTAACGCAAGCGGCGCAGCGCTTACATCCTCCGCCGGCGCTGGCGGAGGCCCGGTCGCCTGGAAGACTAGCGGCTCAGTTACCTGCACATGCAGTTCTGGCTTGTTGCCCTCGCCGCCCGGAACCCCAGACATCGGCGCGCCTTGCGCCGTACCCCCCGCTCCTGGCAACCCATTCGGATTCGCCGGCAGCCGTTCCCCGCCCGCATTTTGCGTCGGCAGCTCATTCCCGGCTCGTTCAACGTTCTGCTGCGGCGGAGGGCATCCGCATTCGAGCGGCACGTTCGTGTCCATATGATCGAGCCGCCCCCCGCGAAACACTACGCCATCCGTGGCTTTTACCTGATAGCTGCGATCGCCCAGCAGCTCCGTCGCCGTCGCCGCGCCCGTGTTCCCCGGCAGCGCGCGCACACATGTATCTCCGCGCTTATCGGCGCTGAAAGCGAAATCGAATTCTCCAGGACCCTGGAGCGCAATACGGAAATCCGGCGTCAGGACCAGATCCGCTGAAGCATCCAGATCGACATGTGCCTCAATCGCGCCCGTATTCATGCCGAGTAACAGGTTGTGCCGGTCCTGGGATGGAATGATCGAAAGCTTTGTCCCCGGACACACCCGCAACTCGCCGCCGCTCGACAATTTCAGCACCGCCGTGTCCGCGCCAGCGGTGAATGAAGAACCAACACTCCCTGCATCGTTCGCAATCTCCAGCGGCCCCGCCGCCCGTGCAGCTTTAACCACCGGTTGCGGAGCCGGCGTCAGCGCGGGAGTCGTGGCCGGCTCGAATGGCGAATGGCTTTCCTCGCCAGGATTTTTTCCGAGATGAATAACCAGACGATTGCCCGAAGCCTGCCACGAAAAAGTTCGCGGCGCTTCCAGATCCACCACAACTCGCGCGATTGGCGGAGCCTGTTGATACTGGCTGGCCCGTAGCGACGTGATTTCGTCGGCCCCCACATCGATCCGCTTCTGCGCCATGTCGATGTGCGCATGCGGCAGATCGATCACCAGCCGCGAGGGATTTTCGATAATCGAAATTTCCGGAATGAGCGGCAGCGTGGAGAGAATTTCAACGGCCGGTCCGTCGGCTTCCTGTATGACGCGAAAACTTTTGACGGCCGCGACCTTCGCGGAAGCAGAACTAGCCGGCAATTTCGCAGGTTTCTGCGCCCGAACCGGCGCGGTGCCAGCCCCCATCGCCGCCAAACAAATCGCAACAGGAATCGCACTATGACTCATCAATGAACGAGCTGCTAGAAAACGAACCAGGAGGGAACGATTCGCGAAGCGGCCAAAGGTTTGGGCGAAACATTTCACGGCAGGCTCGGCTCTTTATTCCACCATACCACCGAGCGCCCGCTCGCGCCCACACAAGCAGACGACTATTGTTGAGGTCTACGAATAGAAATTGAGGGCAGCCTGTATCCAAACCCTAAGCGGGGATTCTCGCGCGCATAACATTTGCGCTTTGCCCCTGATCGCTGACCCATTGCCACACCCGGCGGCCGCGATCGTTGGTCAGGCTGCGCGCCTCGCCATATTCCACCAGTCGGTTCAGCACCGTGGTCACCGAAGCCAGCGGGTCTTTGTGCCGCGAGAGAATCGCCGGAGCCTCGCGCTCCAACTCCGCGCAGACCTCGCGCGCTCCGAGCGGCCGCCGCACTTCCATCAACACCCGGCGGCATGCTTTTGTGAACCCTGGCTGGCGCCCATTCGGCTTGCGGTCTATCAACTCCAGTAAATTAGGCCCCAGAGCCTCCTCGCCAAACAGATTCGCCAGGCCGGCGATTGTCTGTTTGACCGTTCCAATCCGCTTCATGATTTCCGCGCGCTGTTCGAGCAGTTGCAGCAATTCGTCATGCGCTGCTTTTACCACCTGGTGCACCGGAGCCTCGCTCCCCGCCGCGTCCATTTCCAGCAGGCGACGACCATCTTTTCCAACGTCCATAAATTCCTCCGCGCCATGGGCCGAAGCGTTTTCTTCACTCCTGTTAGATACGTGCCCATGCCCGATCGGGTTCCGCCGGATTTCGGAACCATTTTCGCAACCAAACTTCGGAAGCATGCCCCTACCATCCTCAGGCGGGGTGCTTCCGCGAAACATTGCCTGTTTTTGTTAGACGTTCCGGAAATGTAAATGGAAGCAGAAGTGCGAACAGCCATTCCTGGGTCGGAAAGGAAGAGAATAGCGAGGCTTTTATATACGCCCCGCTTGACGAGCTGCGCGCGAAGGAAAGCTAATGGAGAGCTATAAAGGCAGGCCTGCGAAGAGCACCGGAGGCATACCTGTACTAATGGGATACCGGCGACCGTGATACCGGCGACCGGCTGCCGAGTTTATCCCATCACAGTCGTGTGCTCTGGCTTGACCTTATAAAGCACGCGCACTTCGCCGGGCTTGGCATAGGGATATTTATCCGCTCCTAGATATTTCTTCGCCATCTTATCAATGTGCTTATCCGCACCCTCTTCCGTAATCTCAACCACCGTACCGCGAATCTCCAGATATCGATATGGATTGTCGGGATCGATGATGGCCAGCGCGACGCGCGGATCGCGACGCACGTTCTTATCCTTCTGCCGCCCGCGTGCGGAATTGAAAATGACATGCTCGCCATCGAAGTCGCACCACACCGGAGTGACCTGAGGCCGCCCATCGGGCATCACCGTTCCGAGGCTGGCAAAGGCCCTTTTCTGAAAAAGGTCGCGATATTTTTCCGGAATCACATTCGACATACGCAGGGCTCCTCGATAATGGAATTTGTCGGTTCGATTATAGCCGCCAGCGGCTTCATCGCACCGTGGTTGCCTATTCGACGCTGGCCGGCTTCAACGCGATGCCTTTGGATTCCGGCAGTAACGTTGTTATCCAGGATGCAATGTAATCACAGTCCTGTTGATCAAGCCCGCATTTATTTGTGCTCTTTTGCAATGTGTAGAGCATCTACTTACTATCCGCGAACGTGGTTGTCGTACGTGACATTCATTCATTCATGGTTCGCAGGTCGTAAATACGAGGAACACCAATGCCAGAAACACTAAATTCAGCTCCCGCCACCGCGGCTGGAGCGATCCCCGAAATTGTTCTCGATCAGCTTTTCCGCGAGGCGCGCACCCACAATGCATGGCTTCCCAAACCAGTCACGGTGGAAACGCTGCGCAAAATTTATGAACTTGCCCGCTTCGGCCCCACCAGCGCCAATACCTCGCCGGCAAGATTCGTGTTCTTGACTACGACTGCTGCAAAGGAGCGGCTTCGTCCCGCCTTGTCTCCGGGCAACGTTGAAAAGACCATGTCAGCGCCGGTCACCGCGATCGTTGCATGGGATACGGAATTCCACGAGAAGCTTCCCAAACTGTTTCCGCAACGCGATATGCGCGCCATGTTTGCCGGTAATCGAGACTTGATCGACGAAACCGCTTTTCGAAACAGTTCCCTCGAAGGTGGCTACTTCATCCTAGCCGCGCGAGCGTTGGGCCTGGATTGCGGTCCGATGTCTGGCTTCGATCAGAACAAAGTGAATGCCGAATTCTTTCCCGGCGGCAAGTGGAAGGCAAATTTTCTGTGCAATCTCGGTTATGGAGATCGCGGCAAACTTTTTCCCCGTAATCCGCGCCTGGATTTTGAAGAAGCCTGCATAGTCCTATAGTTCGCGGCTAGTTCGCAGCTGTGGTTTGCTGTAGCTTTTCGCAGGAGGATTGTCAGCCGGTCTCAGCCGCCATCCGCGGAAGCACCGCGCGCAGCAGCGCAGTGAACTGCCCCGTCACGCGCCGCCCCATTTCGAGCACCTCTTCGTGGTTGAGCGGCTGGTCTGTGGTCCCCGCCGCCATGTTTGTGACACACGATATGGCGAGCAGTTCGATTCCCATGTGGCGCGCTGCAATTGCCTCCGGCACCGTGGACATGCCGACCAGGTCCGCGCCGATCGTCCGCAAGAAACGAATCTCCGCAGGCGTTTCATAGCTTGGTCCAGCGAGCCCGGCATACACGCCTTCATGCGGCGCAATCGAAAGATTCCTGGCTTCTTCAAGCGCAATCTCACGAAACCGCTTCGAGTATGTGTAGCTCATATCCGGAAAGCGGTGGCCAAAGCGCTCATCATTCGCGCCGGTCAGCGGATTCTGTCCCTGCAGATTGATGTGGTCGCGAAGCATGACCAGCGCACCCTGCCCGTAAGCGCTGTTGATGCCGCCTGCAGCGTTCGTAAGAATGAGCGCGCGAATTCCCATGCGTCCCAGCACGCGCGTCGGGAACGCAACTTCGGCGGCCGAGTAGCCTTCGTAGAGATGCACGCGTCCCTGCATCACAGCCACCGGCACCTTACTCGACGTACCTTCCCCCGAGTTGCCGATCACGAGTTGCCCAGCGTGCCCAATCGCGGTCGAGCGCGGAAATGCCGGAATCTGCGCGTAAGGAATGCGTACTGCGTCAGCCAGGTCATCCGCAAACGCTCCCAGACCGGAGCCCAGCACAAGTCCAATCTTCGGGCGCAGCGGTGTTTGCGAAAGAACGAACGCAGCGGCGGATTCGGCGCGGGTAAAAAGGTCGGGAGTTTCTTTCATGTCAAAACGGAACCATAAGACGTCTAAGAGAAATTACAAAGATGACGACAGCACAAATAGCAATTATGACGCGGCCTTCTTTTGGCATGGGGATGGTGCCATATCGAACCGGGCCACCCCGGTAGGCGGCCAACATCATTGCCAACGCCACGAGGCATCCCAAAACACCCTGAAATCTTAGAGTGTCCATGAAGACAGTCCTGCTACGGGCCACCGCTCAAAACTTCTTCTCAAATTCCGCAAACGCCTTCTCCATCTGCCACTGCACGCGCGCCTTCTCGTTAGCTTCGAGAAACGTAGCGCACTTCTGCGACGGCGCATCGTCGAACGATTTCGCCACGCTGCAAGCTTCAGCGCGGCGCGAGTCGCGCCCGTCACTCCACAAACCCTCTCCCGGAATAAAGCTGTGTTCCAGACTCGCGCGCGCCATGCGCTTCAGTTCGGCATACGACAGGTTGTATGTTTCCACCGCGCGCAAATATTCATGCGTCATGTCGCTCCTCGAGACGCCTTCATCATCGGTCGCCAGCGCCACAGGAACTCCATACTTGATGTAGATCGGCAGCGGATGACGATCCCCGCTTACCCCCAGAATCACATCATTCGAGGTCAGACAGATTTCAACCAATACGTGCTTCTTCGCCATTTCATGCAGCAAGCCAATCGGATCGTTCTCACTCATCACCGCGACGCCGTGCCCAATGCGCTCGGCTCCCGCGCGCTCAATCGATTCGCGAATATGAAAGCGCAAGCCCTCGGGTGGAACCAGTCCCATCGCCAGCTCATCGGCGTGCAGCGAAACGTGCACCGCCGGATAAAACTTGTGCAGCGCTTCGATGATGCGCATGTGCAAATCGAAATCGTGCATGGGAACGTAATAATCTTCCGGCATGACAAGATTGAAGCCCACATAGTGCGGATCATTTTTCGCCAACTCGAAGCCAAGAAGAATCTGCGCAAACACCTGCTCGCGCGGCAATCCGCGCAGCACCTGATAGAGATGGTGAATCGTAACCGCGCATCCCGCATTGGCTTGCGGCGTTCCACAATGCAGTACTTCTTTCTGCCGCGCCTCGTTCGCGTCGGTTTGCGCCCGCACAGAAGCGACAATGTCGCTCATTCCGCCGGCAAGCAGCTTTTCCCGAAAGCGGGGAAAGTCGTCATCCCAGCCAATCTTCGTGCCCAGAATCGCAGCCTGCCCTCCATCCGCCGTGTTCATTACCTCCACATATTGCAGGTGATCTTCGGCAGCCCGCGCCGCCACTTCTGCGAAGGCATCCCCGATGTGATTCTCCAGCGCTGGGCTGAACTTGCCGAACGTCTCAAAAAAATGGTCGTGTCCCGATTCAACTTCCTTATGCCAGTTGCGCATCGACCACCCATCCACAAGCTGGTCATAGAGATTGTGATCCTGATAAGCGCAGCGCACAGAGGGCTTAGGCTGAGCCGCCTCACACGAATCGCACGAAGCGTGAATCAGCCTTGACGTGCTGCGTTCCACGCACAGCGCATTCTCCGCTGCCCAGTCAATCATGCTCTCCGCATAGATCGCTCCCGAGAGATGCACGTGCAAGTCGCCGCCCTTGGGCATCTGCTGCAAGAAAGCCAGCAAAAATCCCGGCTGATGCCGCACCGATTCCATGTACTTCGCAGTCTTCTCTTCCGGAGATTGCGCGGAGCACACTGCCGCAAGAAGGCAAACCGCTGCGGCAAGCCAGGCTGCATCGCGCCAGATAGCTCGCCTGAGCCAAGCTCGCTTGGGAAAAGATCGCATGGCCAAATGACCTCCCATCGGGAAGTCAGCATTGTAATGGAAGCCGCATCGCCAGCATGCGGAGAAGGAAATGCCGCGTCGGGATTGATCTTCGCGCGATTTGCACAGCGGAACCCACGACAGTTACTTCGTCCTTCGTAGTCTTGCATACATACAATCCGCGAAAAACCGCATAAATGTTGAGGTTCTTCGATTCCCAATTTGGCGTCTGCACAATTTCTGTTTCACCCGCCTGTGAACCAGCTGCACACGATTGATAAAATGAGGCTTAGAAACGAGGAAATTCCATTGACGAAAAAAATCAGAATGGTAAAACCATAATCGTTCTTTGACACGTTCTGAAGTTTTCCCGGTTGGTGCAAGGTCCGGGGCTCAAGCGAAGTCACTCCGAAAGCCGCAAGGCCGGTACGAGAGGGCAAGCAAGGGTCTATAGCTGAGTGCTGGTCGAGGCGAACAAGAGCCTATGTCGAAGGCAGGATAGAGTCCCGAGGCGTTGGACTGATTTATCCGGTTGGCGGTGAGCCCGGAGCCCGAGCAAGATCGGCTTACAAT
>JBAWBR010000056.1:0-16541 GCA_049589875.1 Terriglobales bacterium | reverse complement strand
TTGCTATACAGCTCGACGATCAGCTGCTCATTTACCGGCAGCTGAATATCTTCTCGTTTCGGCAGAGCGGTTACGCGGCCTTTGTAATTGTCACGATCCACTTCCAACCACATCGGCGCGGGCTGATGGCTGGCAAAATCTTTTGCGATCTCGAGAATCGGAATCTTCTTGCTGTTCTCGCGAATCGCGATCTCTTCTCCGACACTCACTTCGTAGGAAGGAATATTGACTTTCTTCCCATTCACCTGCACGTGTCCATGGCGCACTAACTGGCGAGCCTGGCGGCGTGAAATGCCGAAGCCGAGCCGGAATACGACGTTGTCAAGCCGGCGCTCGAGTTGTTCAAGCAGCTTGGCGCCAGTCACGCCCTTGGAACGGGCAGCAGTCTCGAAGTAATTGCGAAACTGGCCTTCCTGCGTGAAGTAAATGCGCTTGGCTTTCTGCTTTTCGCGCAACTGCAGGCCGTAGCCTACGACTTTGGTCTTCTTGTCTTTCCCGTGCTGTCCGGGAGCGAAGTTGCGTTTTTCAATGGGACACTTGTCGCTGAAGCACTTCGTGCCTTTCAGGAAAAGCTTAATGCCCTCCCGGCGACAAAGACGGCAAACTGCATCGGTATAACGTGCCAAGTTGTTCTCCTTTTAGATGACCGGTTTACGGGTTTGGCTTCACCCTTCGTCCCGGACGAAATCAGTTGTCAAGACAGTATCCAGTTGCCAGTAAAACCAGAACCGTTGAGGCCTTTCTGGATACTGGGTACTGGCTACTCTCTTACACTCTCCTGCGCTTCGGCGGCCGGCAGCCGTTATGCGGAATCGGCGTGGTGTCCTTGATGGAACGCACTTCGATACCGGCGGCAGCCAGCGCGCGTACAGCCGATTCGCGGCCCGATCCCGGGCCGCTGACGCGAACGTCCACGCTTCGGACTCCATGATCGCGAGCCATGTTGGCCGCATTCATCGCCGCCTGCTGCGCCGCGAATGGCGTGCCTTTACGAGATCCGCGGAAGCCGAGCGACCCCGAACTCTTCCATGACAGCACGTTGCCGTTCATGTCGGTGATGGTGACGATCGTGTTGTTGAAAGAGGCCTGCACATGCACCAATCCGTGGGGAACGTGTTTGCGCTCTTTCTTCTTGAACTTCTTGGTCTTGCCTTTTTTGTCGGGAGCGGCTCCGCCGCCCGCTGCTGCTGGTTTTGCCATAATTTAGGTCTCAGGTCTCAGGTTTCAGGCCTCAGGAAAGTCTCGATTTTGCTGAGACCTGATACCTGATACCTGACACCTGGTTTTATGTCTTCGCTGTCGCCTTCTTCTTCTGGGCGACCGTGCCTTTGCGCGGACCCTTGCGGGTGCGGGCATTCGTGTGCGTGCGCTGTCCGCGAACCGGCAGGTTGCGGCGATGACGGAATCCGCGATACGAGCCGATTTCGATGAGCCGCTTGATATTCATCGAAACATCCTTGCGGAGATCGCCCTCGACGCCACCTTCACCCTCGATGACCTGGCGGATCCTGTTGACCTCTTCCTCGTTCAGGTCCTGGATCTTCTTCGCCGCGTCAACGTTCGCCGCCTTCAGAATCCGGGCGGACCGCGAGTGTCCAATGCCGTAAATGTAGGTGAGCGCGATATTCGTGTGCTTGTTGCGCGGAAGATCGACGCCTGCAATACGTGCCATAAATCTTTGATCCTTCCTACAGCTTCTTTTGCCAGCAGCTTTGAGCTTTGCGCCGCGAGTCACAAGCAATCTCTTCTTGCTCGCGGCTCGAAACTCGAGGTTCGCGGCTGCCGTTAGCCCTGACGCTGCTTGTGTTTCGAATTCTCGCAGATCACACGCACCACACCCTTGCGGTGGATGACCTTGCACTTATCGCAAATTTTCTTGACCGACGCTCTTACTTTCATAAATCAGTTCCCAATTCTCAGTTGTCGGTTCTCAGTAACCGCAACTGCCGTGTAGCGCCGGCGTCCTCGCCGGCTGTCTGGCAGGCGTCCCGCCCGCCGCTTCCCGAAGCACTATTTATATCGGTACACAATCCGTCCGCGATTCAGGTCGTAGGGAGAAAGCTCCACAGCAACTTTGTCTCCCGGCAGAATGCGGATGAAATTCTTTCTCATCTTGCCGGAAACATGCGCCAGTACCTGGTGCTTGTTTTCCAACTCCACCTTGAACATGGCGTTCGGCAGCGGCTCAATCACGACTGCCATCACTTCAATCGCGTCTTCTTTGCTCATTACCCTCCGAAAATCAGTTCTCAGTTACCAGTTCTTTGCTCTCAGTCGAAGTTCGCCCGATTCTCACTGAGAACTAAGAACTGGGAACCGAGAACTACTGGGTCAAAATCATCGGCCCTTGCTTCGTGACCGCTACGCAGTGCTCGAAGTGCGCGCTGTAGCTGCCATCGAGCGTAACGGCCGTCCACTTATCGCTCAAAACCTTCGTTGCTGGCCCGCCAAAATTCACCATGGGCTCGATCGCCAGAACCATGCCTTCGGAAAGTTCCACGCCCTGGCCCTTCTTGCCGAAATTCGGAATCTGCGGCGCTTCGTGCAGCTTCGTTCCAATGCCGTGCCCGACAAATTCCCGGACTACGCTGAACCCGGCCGCTTCCACATGCTTCTGAATCGCAGATCCAACATGCCCGATCGTGTTGCCAATCTTTGCCTGCTCGATTCCCTTGTACAGCGACGCTTCGGTCACATCGAGCAGCTTTTTCAGTTCGACCGTAAGCCCCTCGCCCACCGGAACCGTGATCGCGGCATCTCCATAATACCCGTCGGAAACCACGCCGCAGTCGATCGAAACAATGTCGCCGGTTTTCAGCACCCGCTTCTCCGACGGAATACCGTGAACGATCTCCTCATTCACCGACGTGCACAGTACGCAAGGATAACCGTAATATCCCTTGAACGCCGGCTTCGATCCCAGGTCGGCAATCAGCTTCTCCGCCGCCTTCTCCAGATCCATGGTCGTAATGCCGGGCGCAACCACGCTCTTCAAATGATCGAGCACCTGGCGAACGATGTGCCCGCTGTGGCGCATCTTCTCGATCTCCGGCGGCGACTTGCGGATGATTTTGTCGTCCCCAAAACTCATCGTAGTCGTTCCCGCGCGGCCACTCTCATTTCGCCCAGGGCTTGCAGCCGTTTCTGTGGCCGTCGATCACGCCAAAAACCTGCGCCGTCACTTCCGGCATCGCGCGGTCCGCGTTCACAGCCACCAGCCGTTCCTGCTGCCGGTAATATTCCACGAGCGGCTTGGTCTGCTTCTCGTACGCATCCAGCCGCTCCGTGATGATTTCGGAGCGATCGTCGTTGCGCGCCAGCAACTGGGAACCATCCAAGTCGCACAACTCGTCTACGCGAGGCGGCTGAAAGTGGATGTTATAGAGCCGTCCACAGGTGGGACACGTGCGGCGCCCGGTAAGCCGCAGCAATAATTGAGTATAGTCGACCACGAACTGGATCACAACCGGCGGGCACATCCGCGAATTTTCAAAGAACTCTTTTTTGAGGAAGGCATCCAGCCATCCTGCCTGGGCAGCTGTCCTGGGAAAGCCGTCCAGAATAAATCCACGCCGGCAATCGGGCTCGCGCAAACGCTCGGCCACAATGCCATACATCAACTCGTCGGGAACCAACTCCCCGCGATCCATGATCGCTTTCGCTTCGCGGCCCAAACTCGTTCCCTTAGCCACGTTATCCCGCAAAAGATCGCCGGTAGAGATCTGCGGGAGACCGTAATGCTCGACAATGTGCTTGGCCTGTGTGCCCTTCCCGGCCCCGGGAGGCCCCAGAAGAATCACCGGCCCGAAATTTTGCGCGGTTCCGTCGGCCATCGAAACCCAGTTCTCGGTTCTCAGTTCTCGGCTCTCAGTCTCCCGCCGAGAACTAGAACCAGGGGTTGACAACTTACCAGCGGCGTCCGCGAAGGCGTCCGCTCTTTGGCGTAAATCCATCGTAGTGGCGCATGATCAACTGCGCCTCGACCTGCGTAACCGTATCCATCGCGACGCCGACGACAATCAACAACGAAGTGCCGCCAAAATAAAAATTCACTCCCAAGCCGTTTGTCACCCAGGTGGGCAGGCTCTCAAAGGCTCGCCCCACAAGCCACAGGTGATTTAACTTGATGCCGGCGATCATCCACTCCGGGATCAGCGAAATCATGATCAGATACAGCGCGCCGACCAGCGTGATACGCGTGAGCACATCGTTGATGAAGTCGGAGGTGCGTTTGCCCGGCCGGATGCCGGGGATAAATCCTCCCCACTTCCGCATGTTGTCGGCTACCTCATTCGGGTTGAACACGATCGAGATATAGAAGTAGGCAAAGAAAATGATGCCGAGGCAATAGAGGAGCGTATAGAGCGGCTCGCCCCATTTCAGCCAATCGAGCATCGGGCCAACCACGCGATTATTGTGCAGCGGCGCGGCCAGCATCTGCGGCAAAGCCAGAATCGAGGAAGCGAAAATGACCGGCATCACTCCGCCCGCGTTGACTCGCAGAGGCAGGTGAGTCGACTGGCCGCCCATCACTTTTCGGCCGACTACGCGTTTCGCATATTGCACGGGAATACGGCGCTCGCTGCGTTCCACGTATACGATGAAGGCGACGACCGCGATCATCAGCACGACCAGAATGACCAGAGCGGGAAAGGTGAACGCTCCCCAGGCGGCAGTCTTCGCTTTGTCAAGCAGATCCGCGACACCGTGCGGCAGGCCCACCACGATTCCCGCAAAGATCAAAAGCGACATGCCGTTACCGATGCCGCGCTCCGTAATCTGTTCGCCCAGCCACATGATGAATGCCGAGCCGGTAGTCAGCGTCAGCATCGTCATCAGGACAAAACCCGTGCCGGGGTAATTCACGAAGTCACCCGCTTTTTCCAGGCTGATGGCGATGCCGAACGACTGAATGGCGCTGAGAACGACGGTCAGGTAACGAGTCCACTGCGTGATCTTCTTGCGGCCCAGTTCGCCCTCTTTCTGCAATTTCGCCAGCGGCTCATAAACCACTGTAAGCAACTGCAGAATGATCGAGGCCGTGATGTATGGCATGATGCCGAGCGCGAAAATCGTCAACCGCCGCAGGTTGCCGCCGCTGAACAGATCGACGAAACCCAGCACGCTGCCGCGGTTCTGCTCAAAGAACTGCGCCAGCCGGTCGCCGTTGATGCCCGGCGTGGGAATGTGGCCGCCGATGCGATACACCGCGAGCAAGCCGAGCGTGAAGAGCACGCGCTTGCGCAGATCCGGAACCCGAAAGATGTTCGCCAGCTTTTCCAACATTACTGCAAGACCTCGAACTTGCCGCCCGCTTTGGTGATTTTTTCCTGCGCCGTCTTGGAAAATTTATGAGCGTGAATCGTGACCGCCGACTTGAGTTCGCCGGTACCGAGAATCTTCACCGGATGCTTGCCATGAATCATGCCCGCCTTTTTCAGCACGTCGGGTGTGATCTCGGTCTCGCTGATCGCAGCCAGACGGTCGAGATTCACGACGTCGTATTCCTCGCGGAAAATGTTGGTGAAGCCGCGCTTCGGAATTCGGCGGTGCAGCGGCATCTGGCCGCCCTCAAACCCGCGGATCAGGCGCGCGCCCGTGCGCGACCATTGCCCCTTGTGGCCGCGCGTGGAAGTCTTGCCCATGCCCGAACCCATGCCGCGCCCCACGCGCTTCTTACCAGTGTTCGCTTTGCGCGGTGCTCTAATTGTCGAAAGATTCATAAGTAAATCCTAAGTCTCAGGTTCAAGGAATCAGGCCTCAGCAAAAACTCATCAAGGTCCGGTCTCGATTTCCTGAGACCCGACGCCTGAGACCTATCCTACTATCTCCACCAAATGCGGCACCTTCTTCACCATGCCGCGGATGGCCGATGTATTCGGCCGTTCAATGATCTGGTTCAGCCGGGTAAAGCCCAGCCCTTTAACCACTCGTTTGTACTTCATGGGCGTACAGATCGCCGAGCGCACCAGCTTGATATGGATCGTGTCGCTTGTTCCGGATTTAGAAGTCTTGGTTGTCATTTACATGCTTCCCTAACCAGAAGATTCGTAACTGGCATTTGCAAATAGCCAATCACCAATTGCTTCCTAAAGATCCTGTGCCGACTTGCCGCGCAGCGCGGCCACTTCTTCTCTGTTCTTCATTTTCTTAAGCGCGTCAAACGTCGCCTTGATTACGTTATGCGGGTTAGTTGTGCCGATCGATTTCGTCAGCACGTTCTGCACACCCGCCGACGTCATGACCGCGCGCACCGCGCCGCCGGCAATCACGCCCGTGCCTTCCGGAGCCGGCTTGAGCAATACCTTTCCCGAACCATAGCGTCCCACAACAGCATGTGGAACCGTGGTTTGCGTCAGGTTGATCCGCATCAGATTCTTTTTGGCCGACTCAATTCCCTTGCGGATAGCCTGCGGAACTTCCTTGGCCTTGCCCGACCCATAGCCCACGACGGCCGCCGACGGATCGCCCACCACGACCAGGGCCGCAAACGACAGGTTCTTGCCGCCCTTGACCACCTTGGTCACGCGGTTGATCGAGACCACCTGATCCTTCAGCTGAAACGAACCCGCATCGAGTTTTTTAATTACTGTTGGCATTCAAAAAATTCCATTTCTGATTTGTAACTGGCAATTTGTAATTGGAAATCCAAAACCTCAGGTTCTGAAATCACAAATTACAAATCGCCAATTACAAATTCTTAAAACTGCAATCCCGCCTCGCGCGCCGCATCGGCCAGCGCCTTGATGCGTCCGTGATAAATGTAGCCGCCGCGGTCGAACACCACCTTCGTGATGCCCTTCTGCTTGGCCATTTCGGCGATCTTCTTGCCAATTGTCTTGGCGGAAGCCACATTGCCTCCGGTCACGCGGTCGGCTTTTTTCCCCATGGCCGTCGATGCCGACGCCAGGGTTTTGCCTTGAAGATCGTCGATCACCTGAACGTAAATGTGGTTCAGCGAACGATACACATTCAGCCGCGGACGCTCGGAGGTGCCCATCACCTTTTTGCGAATCCGGTCGTGCACCCGCTGCCGCGTCGTGTTTTTTGAAGCAATTCTCAGCATAAAGATCAATCCTATTTCCCAATTAGGTAACCGGGTAATTCAGTAATTGAAAAGCTCCCGCCTCGTAGCGGCCTGCACAATTACCAATTCTTCAAAATCACCCGATTGCCAAATCCTATTTCGCTCCCGTCTTGCCAACCTTCTTCTTCAGCCGCTCGCCCGAATAACGCACACCCTTATTCTTGTACGGATCGGGTGGACGCAGCGAGCGCATCTCGGCCGCAACCTGGCCAACTTTTTGCCGGTCGATACCGGTCAGAGTCAGCTTGGTCTGCTTCGGATCGACCGCGCAATCAATGCCGCTCGGCAGCGGATATTCAATCGGGTGCGAATACCCCAGACTGAATACCACCATGCCCTTGCCCTTCATCTCGGCGCGATAACCGATGCCGACAATTTCCAGTTCCCGCGTCCAGCCCTTGGTGACGCCTTCCATGGCATTGTTGACGAGAGCGCGCGCGAGTCCGTGTACCGCGGCCTGCGAGTCATTCTCGCGGATCGCAACCAGGTTGCCGTCCTTCTGCTCCACCTTGATGCCGGCAGGAAGAGGCGTATCCAGTTTGCCCTTGGGCCCCTGCAGCAACACCGTATTGCCTTCAACTTTGACCGTGACGCCCTTGGGGATCGCGATCGGCTTTTTTCCAATTCGTGACATAGCTTTTTAGCTCTCAGTCGTCGGTTGTCAGTTATCAGTGAACTATCCAAATGCCGTCAGCGACAACTGGCGGCCGATAACTGAAAACGCTTCATTACCAAACTTCGCACAACAGTTCGCCGCCCAGGCCCTGCTTGCGCGCCTGGCGGCCCGTCATTACGCCCTTGGGCGTGGTCACAATGTTGATGCCCAATCCGCCAAGCACGCGCGGAATCTCGGTGCGCCGCACATACACGCGGCAGCCGGGACGCGAAACGCGCGCCAGGTTCGAAATCACGGCCTCATTATTGTTGCCGTACTTCAAATAGACGCGCAGAACCTTGTGCCCTTCCTCTTCGGTGGGCTTGAAGTTCGCGATGTAGCCCTCTTCCTTCAGGATGCGGGCGATCTCCGTCTTCAGCTTGGAAGCCGGGATATCCACCTTTTGGTGACGCGCGCGAATCGCATTGCGAATGCGCGCCAGCATATCTGCGACCGGATCGGTCAACCTCATCGTTTGCTTCTCCTCGAGCCGCCCGTTCGCTCCGCGTTTTGCGGAGAACCTGCGGCAGCTTACTTGCTTCGCCGTTCGCTATCCGTTGTTAGCCACCCGCTGGAACTTTGCGGGTAGCGAACGACGAAAAGCGGACAGCCGCCCTTCTACCACGACGACTTCGAAACCCCGGGAATTTCGCCCCGTAACGCCAACCCACGGAAGCACAAACGGCAGAGGCCGAACTTCCTCAGATAGGCGCGCGGACGTCCGCAAATCTTGCAGCGGTTGTGCTTGCGCGACGAAAACTTGGGCTTCTTTGCGTCCTTGACTCGTTTTGCTGTAGTTGCCACTTAGCCTCTAGCTCCTGGCTGCTAGCTTCTAGCGAGCCCATTCAATCTTGGTATCACTTCTTCAATCTGACCTCTTACTTCAGCTTTCTTAACTTGCCCTGAACGGCATTCCGAGATGCTTCAGCAAACTCCGCGCCTGATCGTCGGAGCGCGCCGTGGTCACAATCGTCACGTTCATGCCCTTCAGCTTGTCGACCTTCGAATAATCGATCTCCGGAAAGATCAGCTGATCGTGCAACCCCAGTGTGTAGTTGCCGCGCCCGTCGAACGACTTGGTGGAAACTCCACGAAAATCGCGCACACGGGGCAGAACGATACTCACCAGGCGGTCGAAAAACTCGTACATGCGGTCGCCGCGCAGCGTAACCATGGCGCCGATCGGCATGCCTTCGCGGACCTTGAACGCGGCGATGGATTTCTTCGCCTTGGTCACTACCGGCTTCTGGCCGGTGATCTGGCCGAGTTCGTTGACTGCCGGATCCATAATCTTCGCGTTCTGCGTCGCTTCGCCCACGCCCATGTTGACCACGATCTTGTTCAGCCGGGGCACCGCCATCGGATTCTTAAGATCGAGTTCCTTGGCCAGCGCGACCGACACTTCCTTTTCAAAGCGCGTCCGCAGCCGCGGACGCTCCTTCGCCGAATGCCGCGGAGCCTCCGGTCCCGCTTTGGGTTCTTCCGCCGCGGCGTGCTTCTCACCCTTCGCCGGCTTGCTTTTTTTCTGTTGCTGCTCGTCTTTGTTCTGTCCGTCTTTCGCCATGTTCGTTGCTGCCTTCTCCATCACGGTTTCGGAGTGGTTACCGGTTCGTGAGGAATCTTCTAATTTTGTAATCGGGGTATTTCGCAATTTAAAAACGTTACAATTTTCAACTTACAAAATTACCCGATTACTCAATTACCAAATTTACTTGTCCAGCGTCGTGCCGCACTTCTTGCAGACGCGCACTTTTCGATCGCCCTGCACCGCGTGTCCAATTCGCACCGGACCGCATGTCGGGCAAACCAGTGCCACGTTCGACAACGGGATTGGCCGCTCCTGCTCCGCGATGCCGCCTTTAATATTGCGCTGCGGATTCGGCCGCACGTGCTTCTTTACCGTCATCACGTGCTCGACCAGCACGCGCCCCTCGTCGGGCAGCACGCGCAGCACGCGCCCCTCTTTGCCGCGGTCGCGTCCGGTCATCACCTTGACGGTGTCGTTGCGCCGGATATCCACTCGCTTATGTTCTGGTGATGTCGCTGTTCCCATTCTCTAACTCCAATTTTGTAACTGGGTAATCGGGCAACCTCGCATTCAGGGCTGCCTGACGCCAGGCTCTTCACTTACTCGATTACCAAATTACTCAAATACCAAATCCTCTACAGCACTTCCGGCGCCAGTGAAACAATCTTCAAAAACTTCTTCTCGCGCAGCTCGCGCGCCACCGGACCGAAAACACGCGTCCCAACCGGCTCGCCGGCATCGTTAATCAGCACCGCCGCATTCTGATCGAAGCGGATATAGGTGCCGTCGCGGCGGCGATGTTCCTTGCGCGTGCGCACAATGACCGCCTTCACCACTTTGCCCTTCTGCACCTGCCCGTCGGGCGAGGCTTCCTTTACGCTCGCCGTGATCACGTCGCCCAGCCCCGCGTGCAGACCGGTCGAGCCGCCCAGCGGCATGATCATCTGCAGCTTGCGCGCGCCGGAGTTATCGGCGACATCGAGCATGGATCTCATCATTACGGCCATGTTCGTTTCTCCCTCTCGCTCTAGCTGGCCGCGCCGGCTTCGGCGTCAACCGTCGTTTCCGGCACCAGCGCCGTCTTGCGCACGATCTCTTTCAGCTTCCAGCGCTTCAGCCGCGACAGCGGTCGCGATTCCTCGATCCGCACCACATCGCCGATATGCGCGTCGTTTTTCTCGTCGTGCGCGTAAAACTTCTTGCGGATCGAAATCACGCGCCCATAAAGAGGATGCGCCTTCTGCCGCGTCACTTCGACCACGATCGTCTTCTTCATCTTGTTCGACGTGACCTTGCCGATCAGAACCTTATGGCTCGGCTGCCGTGGCTGGCCTGTGGTTTCCGCCATGCTATTTCTTCTCCGTCTTCTGCGCTGCCAGTTCCTGCTCCCGCAGGACGGTCTTCACGCGCGCGATGTCGCGGCGCAGTCCGCGAATCTTCTTCAGGCTCTCGGTCTGCCCCATATTCAGCTGAAACTTCAGCTTGAAGAGCTGGTCGGCCAGATCGCGCTCCTGGTGCTGCAGCTCGACATCGGTTAAGTTGCGAATCTTTTCAGCTTTCATAAAATCGGCTCTCGGCTCTTAGCTGTCAGCTCCTGGCGGTGCTCAATTCCCCGCCACAAGCCTTGGCTTTTTACTTCTTCAATCTGACTTTTTCAATCTGACTTCTTCAATCTGACTTCTTGCTTCTAACCTTGCTACAGCATCTCGCGCTTCACAAACGTGGTCCGCAGAGGCATTTTGTGCGAAGCCAGACGCATCGCCTCCCGCGCCTCAGTCACCGACACACCTTCCATTTCAAACAAAATCTTGCCCGGTTTGACCACCGCAACCCAGTGATCGGGAGCGCCCTTGCCTTTGCCCATACGGGTTTCGGCCGGCTTCTTCGTGACCGGCTTATCCGGAAACAGACGAATCCAGATCTTGCCCCCGCGCTTCACAAAGCGGGTCATGGCCACGCGGCTAGCCTCAATCTGCCGGTCGGTGATCCAGCCCGGCTCAAGCACCTTCAGCCCATATTGGCCAAAGGCAAGCTCTGATCCCCGCCACGCTTTTCCGGTCATGCGCCCGCGCTGCTGCTTGCGGTACTTAACTTTCTTCGGCATCAACATAAAATCGGTTCTCAGTTCTCAGTTGTCAGTTCCCGGTAAAAAACCCAAACCCTAGGTTTTGATTTTTACCTCTGACCTCTGACTCTTTACTTCTAACCTTAAAAGGCTCCCGTCGTCGGCACTTCGCGCGCCGGGGTCGCTTCGCGCTTCTTGGTCGGCAGAATTTCGCCTTTATAAACCCAGCACTTCACGCCGATCACGCCATACGTGGTGCGCGCTTCGGTGAATCCATAATCGATATCGGCGCGCAGCGTGTGCAGCGGCAAACGCCCTTGCAGATACCATTCCGAGCGCGCGATTTCGTTGCCGTTCAGCCGTCCGCTCACCCGAACTTTAATTCCCTTGCAGCCAAAGCGCAGCGCCGAATCGACCGATTTGCGCATGGCGCGCCGGAATCCCACGCGCTTTTCCAGTTGCAGCGCAATCGATTCCGAAACCAGCTGCGCGTCAAGTTCGGGCTTGTGCACTTCCTGTATGTCGACATGCACTTCGCGCGAGGTCCGCTTCTGCAGCTCCTGTTTCAGCTTGTCGATTTCCGCGCCCTTGCGGCCAATGATGATTCCGGGGCGCGCAGTCTTGATAATGATGCGCAGCTTGTTTCCCGGACGCTCGATTTCGACCGAGCTCACGCCCGCCGACTTCAGCTTGTCCTTCAGCTCGGCCTTCAGCTTGACATCTTCAAGCAGCAGCTTGTCGTAGTCGCGTTCGACGAACCAGCGCGACTTCCACGGCTTGGTGTAGCCGAGCCGAAAACCGTAAGGATGGACTTTTTGTCCCATAGTTGCTCCTAAACTTTCCGTCCTACTTCTTTGCCGTCTTCTTTGCGACTGTCTTCTTCTTCGCCGGCGCTTTGGCTTTCGCCTTGGACTTCGGCCTTGGCCGCGCCGGAGCCGCACTCTTTGTCGATGTCTCTTCACCCACCGTGTGCGCGACCGATGCGCCGTTCCGGCTGCGTTCGGCCAGCACGATCTCAAGGTGCGCGATGCGCCGGACATACTTGTAAGCGCGTCCCATCGGTGCCGGTCGCACTCGCTTCATGCGCGGCCCTTCATTCGCCGCCGTGTGCTTCACGTACAAGTTGTCGACATCGACATCCAGACCCTTTTCGCCGCTCAAAAAATTCGCATTGTCGATGGCCGACTGCAGCAGCTTGCCCACCGTGGCGGCCACGCGCTTCTTGGTGAACGCCAGCGTATTGCGCGCCGCCTCCACCCGCTGTCCGCGGATCAAATCCAGCACCAGCCGCGCCTTCTGCGGCGAAACTCGCATGTATCTTGCTTCAGCTCGAAATTCCATAATCGTCTTTTGCCTTTAGCTCGCGGCTCGAAGCCGTTCTTACGCCTTCGGCGCCGCCGGAGTGATCGCTCCCGGCCCGCCAGGTATACCCGCCGGTTTCGCGGCCGTCTCGGTCGCCGCCTTCATCGAGTGTCCCTTGAACTGGCGCGTAAAGCTGAACTCTCCCAGCTTGTGCCCCACCATGTTCTCGGTCACATACACCGGAATGAATTTTTTTCCGTTGTGCACGGCGATCGTGTGACCGACCATCTCCGGAATAATCGTCGAGCGCCGCGACCAGGTCCGCTGCACTTTTTTCTCGTTGCGCGCATTCATGCCTTCGATCCGCGACGCCAGATGCTGATCGATAAACGGCCCTTTTTTTGTCGAACGTGCCATAAATTCAACTCTCAGCTTTCAGCTCTCAGCTCACAGCGCTGAGATCGGATTGCTCGCAGCTCGTTACTCGAGACTCGCGACTTACCTAACTTTTCTTCCTGCGGCTCACAATGAACGCGTCCGTACGCTTGTTGTTGCGCGTCTTATACCCACGCGTCGGCTGTCCCCACGGCGTCACCGGATGCCGTCCACCAGAGGTCTTGCCTTCACCGCCGCCATGCGGATGGTCGACTGGATTCATTGAAACGCCGCGATTATGCGGACGCTTCCCCACCCAGCGCGTGCGTCCTGCCTTGCCCCAGGTCACATTCTCGTGATCGACGTTGCCGACCTGCCCGATTGTCGCCAGGCAGTCCAGCAGAATTTTCCTGGTTTCGCCCGAAGGCAGTTTCACCAGACCATAGTCGCCTTCTTTTGCCACAAGCTGCGCTGAGCCGCCGGCCGAACGCACCATCTGTGCGCCCTTGCCCGGCTTCAGTTCCAGGTTATGAATCGTGGTGCCGGGAGGAATATTGCGCAGCGGCAGCGCATTCCCCACCAGAATGTCGGCCTCGGGCCCGCTCAAAATTTTCTGTCCAACCTTCAATCCATCGGGCTGCACAATGTAGCGCTTCTCGCCATCGGCATAGCTCAACAGCGCAATACGCGCGGACCGGCCCGGATCGTATTCGATGGTGACGACCGTCGCCGGAATGCCGTGCTTATCGCGCTTGAAATCGATCAGGCGTAGCTTGCGCTTGTTGCCGCCGCCGCGGAAGCGCATGGTCGTGTCGCCGGAATTGCGCCGTCCGCCGGAGCGTATCTTGCCTTCCACCAGCGGCTTGTGCGGCTTCGACGAGGTGATGTCATCGGTCGTCAAGTGCGTGCGGTAGCGCAGCGTCTGCGTCGTCGGTCTGTATGTCTTAATCGGCATAGAACTCTCAGCTTTCGGTTGTCAGTTCTCAGTCATCACTTCAGTTATCGGTTACCCGCAAGCCGGGCCAACCGAAGACTGATGGCTGAAAACTGAAAAACCTTGTTACAGATTCTGTGCGTACTCCGGCATCTTCTCGCCGGATCTCAACCGCACATACGCTTTTTTCCAGTCCGGACGGTAGCCGGCAAACTTGCCCCGCCGCCGCTCTTTTCCCGGATAATTCGCCGTGCGCACCGACGCGACTTTCACTTTGAAAATCGTCTGCACAGCCTGCTTGATCTCCGTCTTCGTCGCCTTGGGCGCAACCTGGAACACCAGCGTGTTCTGCGTTTCCTTGATGCCCAGGCCCTTTTCCGTGATTACCGGCTTGCGAATGATCTGATATGCGGATTTCATCTTCGTTAGGCCTTAGGCCACCTCCGCCTTACGTGAACGCCGCGCCGGTTTCTTCTTCTCGGCTGCCGGTTCATCCTCGTGGTCGCGTCGCGATGCCTTCTTCCGGAGCGAATCCTGCAGCCTTTCGAGCGCCGCTTGCGCGAAGACGACATGCGTGTAGCGCATAATGTGATACGGATGCACTTCGTTCGCCCGCACCAGCGCTAGGCCCTCAATATTGCGCGAACTCAGCTCCAGGTTCTTGTTTTCCACGCTCGATACATCGACCAGCAGCGTCGAGCCGTCCACCTTCAGTTTGCCCAGCGCCTCGGCGAACGCCTTCGTCTTCGGCTCTTTAATCTCAAACGAGTTCACCACCATCAGCTTGCCATCGGCAAACTTCGCCGCCAGCGCCGAGCGCAGCGCGCCCAGCAGTTTCTTCTTCGGGAAGGCGTAGTCATAGGAGCGCGGTTGCGGCCCGTGCACTGTGCCGCCATGCCGCCACAGCGGAGACCGGATCGAGCCGATACGCGCCCGCCCCGTTCCCTTCTGTTTCCAGAGTTTCTTGCCCGAACCGGAAACGCGCCAGCGGTTCTTGGTGGCGTGCGTGCCCGCGCGGCCAGCGGCGCGATAGTGCGTCACCGCTTCCCAGAGCAGGTCTTCGTTGACCGCGCCGAAAACTTCGTCGGCCAGGTCAAGCGTTCCAACCTTCGCTCCGCTCAAATTGTGTACATCGATAGTTGCCATATCGTCTTTGCTTTTCTGACCACTGGCCGCTGGCCACTGATCACTGATTTAGCCTTTTTTCGCCGCTCTCTTCGCCGCCTTCAACGGATCGACTGTCGCCGAACCCGCGAATCCGCGGCGCTCTCTGGGCGGTTTCTTTGCCTTATTAATAACGATGTATCCACCATTCGGTCCCGGAACGCTGCCCTCCACCACCAGCAGGTTGTCGTCTTTATCGACGCCCAGAATCCGCAGGTTGCGCGTCGTGATGCGCGCGTTGCCCATGTGTCCCGACATGCGCATGCCTTTAAACACGCGCGACGGGAAGGCCGAGGAGCCGATCGAACCGGTGATCTGGAACATCGACCCGTGCGATTTCGGACCGCCGGCAAAATGATGACGCTTCACCACACCCTGAAACCCGTGCCCCTTGCTCGTTCCAACGATATCGACAAACTTTTCGCCGTCGAATATATCCACCAGCACGCGGTCGCCAACCTTCAACGCGCCGTCGGTGTTCTCGGTCGGCGCTTCCACTTCAATCGGAACCTCGCGCAAAAACTTGGCTGGAGGCAGATTGTTCTTCCCAAAATGTCCGCGCATCGCCTTGGTCAGCTTCTTTTCCTTCACGAACTCGACCAAGCCAAGCTGCGCCGCGGCATAGCCATCCCGCGTCTCGCTTTTGTGCTGCGTGATCACGCACGGGCCCGCCTGCAACACCGTCGCCGGCCGCACCTCGCCCTTCGAATCGAAGAGCTGTGTCATGCCAACTTTCTTGCCCAGAATTCCTGCAACCTTTGCCATTTCCTTCTCCGTTCCCAGCTTGGCCCGTCGCTGAATCAACGACGTCTATTGGCTGGTGAAGCCTTGCGGCTTCCTCGTAGCTCGCGGCTACTTATGTTCCTTGCCGAACGCCTTGATCTCCACATCCACACCCGCGGGCAGATCGAGCTTCATCAGCGCGTCCACCGTCTGCTGCGTTGGCTCCAGAATATCGAGCAGGCGTTTGTGCGTGCGGATTTCAAACGCCTCCCGCGATTTCTTGTCCACGTGGGGCGAACGCAGCACGCAATACTTGTTCTTCATCGTGGGCAGCGGAATCGGACCCGCAATCTGCGCGCCCGTGCGCTTCGCTGTCTCCACGATCTCGCCCGTCGACTGATCCAGAATGCGATAGTCGTAGGCTTTCAATCGAATTCGAATTCTCTCTTGTGCGCTCACTGTTTTCTCTCTAACCCCTCCCGGCATTTCCGGAAGGAAAGATCTGGCGGAATGCTGCAATCCGCTTTTCACTTCTACAATCTGACTTCTTACTTCTTATTACTTCTTACTTCTGACTTTCCTTACGTCACAATCTCCGCGATCGTGCCTGCGCCTACCGTGTGCCCGCCTTCGCGAATGGCGAAGCGCAAGCCCTTTTCCATCGCGACCGGCGTGATCAGCTCAATCACCAGGCTCACGTTGTCGCCC
>JBAWBR010000055.1:0-94431 GCA_049589875.1 Terriglobales bacterium | reverse complement strand
CGGGATACCTGGGCCATCGGGAGACGCATCCCCTGCTCACCCAGGAAGCGCTCAACCAGTGGCACACAGAGAAGCTCAAGCTCTCGATCCTGCTCTTCGACGAAATCGAAAAGGCTTCCGACTCGCTCTGGCAGCTGCTGCTCGGCATTCTGGATAAGGCGACCCTCACGCTTGGCGATAACCGCCGCGTCGATCTTTCAAAGTGCATCATCATCATGACCTCCAACCTCGGCGCCGCCGAGATGAACGGTCTGGTTGATGCCCGCCTGGGCTTTGCGCCAAAGCCGGTTCAGGTCGATAACTCGCTCGACGAAAAGATCACACGCACCGCGGTCGATGCCGCGCGCCGCAAGTTCACGCCGGAGTTCATGAACCGCATCGATAAGGTCGTCGTTTTCAAAACGCTGCGGCCAGAGCACCTGACGAAGATTCTCGAAATCGAACTTGGCATGGTGCAGCAGCGCGTTTTGACCGCCTCGGGCGCGCACCAGTTTGTTTTTAACTGCACCAGCAAGGTGAAGGAATTCCTGCTCCGCGAAGGTACCGACCCGAAATATGGAGCGCGCCACCTGAAACGCGCGATCGAGCGCCACCTGGTTTATCCGCTGGCCAATCTTGTCGCCACCGGACAGGTCAAGCTCGGCGATTTCATTCGCGTCGATCTTCTCGGCGAAAACAAACTCACGTTTGTTCGAGAAGCCGAAGGTGCGATGGTGCCGGTGATGCTCGAGCGCTATGGAGCCGCAACCGTTATGCCCGCCGCCGCCGCCGCGCGCGCCCCCCGCCCCGTCGCCCAGCGCAAAGAATTTGGAGCCGGTTCGCTCAACGAAAATAAGTAGGTCAAGTTGCTGGTAGGTAGGGACACCATCTAAACGGTGTCCCTTTTTTATTCCCCACGATCCCACCTTTATTGGTCGACGATTATTGGTCGACGAATTGGTTGACGATTATTGATCGACAATTATTGGTGAATGAACCGGTGCCACCAGCTTTCTCCTCTCCCGCCAAACGCGTCGGTACTTCGGTAATCTGTTCGTAACCGCTCTGCCGTGCGATCCTTTCTTCGCCGTTAAAAAGCCCATCAACCGGTGCCGCGAGCTTTTCTCCCTCTCCGGTAACGGAATTAAGTGAGGATATTCATGTTGCAGTCTCCGGAACCAAAGTATGCGCCCCCCGCTCCCGTCAACACCTACACGCCGCCGAAGCCGGCCGCCTCGACCGATCAGGCAATTATTGGCCGTTCGCTGGTTATTAAAGGTGAACTGAGCGGTTCGGAATCTCTTTTCATCGATGGACGCGTTGAGGGCAAGATCAGCTTTCCCGGGCATCGCGTCACGGTTGGCCGCAACGGCACCGTGGCCGCTAACATCACGGCCGATGAAGTCGTGATTATGGGCAAGGTTCAAGGCAATGTGGACTGCGCCGACCGGCTCGACATCCGTAACGAAGGCACGCTTACCGGCGACGTGGTTACGCACCGCATCAGCGTGGAAGAAGGCGCCATCCTGAAGGGTGGAGTGGAAGTTCGCCATCCTGAGAAAAAAGCGCAGGGCCAGCAGAATCACCAGACTCAGCAGACTCAGGGTCAGCAGACTCAGGCGAAGACCGTGGATACGTCAAAGGCCATGGCCGCGACAACTTCGGAAAACAAATAAGTTTCGGCGACGAATGCGTTAACCGACGATTCGTAATCCGACCGGGGACGGGGCGTTTGCCCGTCCCTTATGTTTTTGCACTAGTTTTCTTCAGCAGAACTGTGCCCGAAACGCGAGACCCAAGTCGCCCCAAAGCCCAGCGTCCAAAGCCCAGAGCCCAAAGCCCATTACCCCTTCGGCTTGAAATCCAACGACGCCGAGTTAATGCAATAGCGCATGCCCGTCGGCCGCGGTCCATCGGGAAACACGTGTCCCAGGTGCGCGCCGCATTGGGCGCAACGCGCTTCGGTGCGCGTCATACCATAACTCCGGTCGGTGTGCTCGGCGATGTTCTGCTTCTCGGCGGCGTCATAAAAGCTGGGCCAACCCGTGCCCGAATCAAACTTCGTTTCCGAATCGAACAGCCGGGCCCCGCAGCACACACATGTATAAGTCCCATCTGCATGATTGTTCCAGTATTTGCCGGTGAAAGCCGGCTCGGTTCCACATTGGCGAGCCACTTCGTATTGCTCCGGCGTCAGCTGCTTGCGCCATTCTGCCTCGGTCTTCTCGATCTTCTCGATCTTGGAAGCCTTGTCGGTCATGTTCTCGGTCATATCTGGTCTCCTGCCTCGTTCTCCTTCAATCAGATGCGACCGCCGCGCCAAAGGTCGCAGCGGTGTAGTCCCCGTTCGCCGGCGAGCAAAGTCTATCGGGAAAGAAATCAACCCAATTCATGGTGACGGCGCTCACAGCCATTATCCATTGCCGGGCCGATGATTCCCAGAAATAGAGGGAAGCATTTGTGGGCGATCTCAGCGCAAATTTCTCCAAGACGGAGCTCGCCTGCCCCTGCTGCGGGCAGCTCAAAATCGACTCGGCGCTAATCGACGGACTTGAGCAGCTTCGCGCACTGGCGGGCAAGCCAGTGGTCGTTCACGACGGTTATCGCTGCCCCGCGCACAACGAAAAAGTAAGCGGAGTTCCCGACAGCCAGCATCCCCACGGCAAGGCAGCCGACGTATCCATCCCCGGCTTATCGCTCCAGGACATGTACGAGTTGGCGCTGCAGGTTCCGGTATTCTTCAATGGCGGGATTGGCGTCTACGACAGCAGCTTCCTGCATCTCGATACCCGGCCCCATGCGGCCCGCTGGGCGCGGGTTCGCGGCCAATACGTTGGCATTAACCATCTTGTAACTACTCCTCACGGCATGCTCGCAGAGGTCTCCGCCAAGGCAAAAAGCGGAGCGCAACCCGTCTGAAAAACACTCGTTTTCGTGGCCGACAGCAGCCGCCGTTACGCATAAAGTGCAGATGGTTTCACCCCACCCCGCGCCACGCCTCTGCCCAGACAGCTTAACTCTATTTGCTGCAACCGCTTACCTTTAGTAACCCGTATGGTTTCCGGGGTGCACTAATCCTCCCAAGCCCGGCTGCCCGGGGGCGAGTTATGGGAGCGAAAACTTGACCCTCGTTTACAGCGCCGAGTGCAAAGCGATTCAGAAATCGGAATCCAAAGGAATGCTTCCGATTCTGATCGTGCTGTTTGTCATCTCGTACTCGATCCTGACGGCGCTGGTCGTCGAACAGGGACGGGTGATCGAATCGCAACGTGGCTTAATCCGCGAGATGTTAATAGACAGCAATCAGCTCGCCGCCTTGAAAGGCAAAATCTCGCAGGATGAAAACCATGCCCGGCAGAAATCGCAGTCCGGCGCATCCGGTTCGACAGATCAGCGGAAGGATTCCACCAGCGACCCTAAGGCTTCCGGAAAGAACGGAAAGCGGCCAGCTAAACCAGAGCACCAAAGCAAAGAAGCTCCCATGCAGCCCGAGTCGGACTTGCAGGATGTGCGGCGCATGAATCGAATTCTTTAGAACTTGGGACGGTAAATACTCCTCCTGTTCCGCGTTTTTAAGGCAGCAAAACGATCGGGCAGCAGATAGTGAGATGAGACATAGTGCAGCAACCCCATGGTAGAGCAGCCCTCAGGTAGGAGGGTGGTTGAAGAAGTGAGACCCTGGTTATGAAGACTCTGGCCCTAGCCCTGATGTTGTCGTTGTCGATCCCGAAGTTGCAGCCTCCGGCAAAGCTCACTTCCAGCGCCACGGAGCAGCCGGCGAAGGCAAAGGGCGGACGCTGGTATTTCGCCGCGAACGGCCACGCCGTCTACTGTTATGGACCGGTTATGATGGTTCCGCAGGCCGATGGTTTTCCTCTCAAAGTTGCCACCTTCTGCCGCGGCGATCAGGTCATGGTGCCGCTGAAAGATTAAAGCCAAGCCGATTCCCACCCCGTCAGCCTTGACAGAATTTCTGCTCAGCATGACTCTTGCAACATGAGGATTCAGATTACGAAATGCCCTAAATCCGATTGTAAGAGCACCGAGGTTGAGGCTATTACCATGGCCCCTCCAAAACTGCTTACTGGAGAGCCTGACGTTTTGGCGTACCGATATCATGGTCATTGCTCCTTATGCCATGTGCTCTTGTCTGCTGTTTTCATGCTGAGCGGAACCGAACGACTCGAACAGCCGAAGGGTTAATAACCAGGTTTCTCACGAGGGCGAGTTTTGCGACGACGAACTGCAAGCCCCGCTAATCCAGCTTCAAATTCTCCCGCATAATCCCAATATCCTTATCCCCCCGCCCCGAGATATTCACGATCACCACTTCTGACTTCTTCATCTTCGGCGCGCGCTTGATTACTTCCGCTACCGCGTGCGCGGACTCCAGCGCGGGAATAATGCCTTCGGTTCTTGCCAGCAGCGTGGTTGCCTCGAGCGCTTCGGCGTCGCTGGCGGGGACATATTCAGCTCGGCCAGTATCGTGAAGTTCAGCGTGTTCCGGGCCAATCGACGGATAATCTAAGCCAGCTGAAACGGAATGCGTCAGCGCGATCTGGCCGGCCTTGTCTTGTAACAGGTACGAGTAAGTGCCTTGTAAGACTCCAGGCGAGCCACCTCGGAAGCGGGCCGCGTGCTCGCCTAACGCCTCGCCTCGGCCTCCAGCTTCCACGCCAATCAGCTCGACTCTCTTGCCCTTCTTAATATCACCGATGAAGTTATAGAAAATTCCAATCGCGTTCGATCCGCCGCCGACGCAGGCAATAATGGCCGCGGGCAGCTTCCCCTCAGCTTTCAGAATCTGTGCGCGCGCTTCGCGTCCAATCACTCGGTGGAAGTCGCGAACCATCGTCGGATACGGATGCGCTCCGAGCACGCTGCCCAGCAAATAATGCGTCGTCCGGACGTTGGTCACCCAATCCCGCATGGCTTCGTTAATCGCATCTTTCAAAGTGCATGATCCGGAACTCACGCCGCGAACTTCCGCGCCCAGCAGTCTCATGCGGAAAACATTAAGTTCCTGCCGCCGCATGTCTTCGGTGCCCATATAAACGACGCATTCGAATCCGAGCAGCGCGCATACCGTAGCCGTGGCGACTCCATGCTGTCCTGCGCCAGTTTCGGCGATCACACGCTTCTTGCCCATGCGCTCGACCAGCAATCCTTGTCCCAGGCAGTTGTTGATTTTGTGCGCGCCCGTGTGCAGCAGGTCTTCGCGCTTGAGATAAATTCTTGCGCCGCCGAGCTTTTTCGTAAGCCGCTGAGCAAAGAATAGAGGTGTGGGACGTCCAGCATAAGTTTTCAGCAGCAGATCGAGTCTCTGCTGAAACTTTGGATCGCGCTTTGCTCTTTCATATTCGCGCTCCAGTTCCTGAAGTGCGGCCATCAGCGTTTCGGGGACATAGCGTCCGCCGTAGGCGCCGAATCGGCCCGTAACGGGTTTATTCATCCGGCCCACTGATTTCTCTGAGATGGTTGCGGTTGCCATAAAACATGATTCAATCGAAGTACGAACCTCAAAGAGCTCACCCGCCGTGCAGAGCAAAGCCCCATCGCAGCGCGGAAGCGCCCAGGGCAATCGAAATCAGGCTTTTCGCAAGCCCGGGTTAGCGCGCAAAGTACGCGCCCGAACCTCGGGCATCATCAGCTGGCCTCGTCCATGGCGCGCACGGCTTCGATGAAGGCGCGCATCTTGCGCTGGTCTTTTTTGCCGTGTTCGCGTTCCACGCCCGTGGAAACGTCCACGCCCCAGGGCCGCAGTATGTGAATCGCGTTTTGCACGTTGCCGGGATGAAGCCCGCCGGCTACCACGAGCTTGCTGATACTGTTGATAACTCCCGCCCAGGGCTGCACTCGCTCCCAGTCGAAGGTCCGCCCGCTGCCGCCAGTAGCCGTCGCCGTCGAGGAATCCAGCAGCACGCCGGAAATCACTCCTGGCCGAAAACCGTGCGTCTCCAGAAACAGATCTCCATTCTGCGCGACATGAAGTTTGTGCACACGCTTGCCCTTGTACGCTTCATCCGGCTCGACCAGGCCGACATCAACCGGATCCCAACCCACGTGCTCTTGCGCCGGCTTATCGAAAATCTGCGCCGGGCACGAGCGGAAGATGACGGGGCGATTGCCGCCATTGGCAAGCGTCTTGAAGAGAATGTGTGAAAATTGCTTATCCTCGGCTCCATGCAACTGAACCGCAGTCAGTCCGCTGACCTTGAGTGTGCTGTGGATCTGCTCAACCGTTTCGTCAACGAAGACGCCGATTTTTTCCATTCGCGGCGGTAGCTGAGAGACAATCTGTTGCGCCGCCTCTGGCGTAATGTAGCGTGGGCTCTTCGGATAGAACACGAAGCCCACGGCATCTGCGCCGGCGTCGATGGCGGCCAGCGCGTCGTCCAGGTTCGTGATCCCGCAAATCTTAACCCACGTCATAGAAACAGCCGTCAGCTACCGATTTTCAGCTCTCATGAAGGTTTCGAACCGCGAGCCGCAAGCTTGGAGCTTTCAATCTCCAAGTCGCCATCTCGCAGCAATTTCGCCAGCGCCTCTCCCGGATCCTTTTCTGTCATTAACGATTCGCCGATCAGAAATGCGTCGTAGCCCGCATCCCGCAGATTGGCTACGTCCACGCCGCAAGAGATGCCACTTTCGGCCACGGCAAGGCAGTTTTCAGGAATGTGCTCGGCCAGCCGCACCGCAGTTTTTAAGTTCACTTCAAACGTTCGCAGGTCGCGGCTGTTCACGCCAATCAAATCGCAGCCTGCATCGAGCGCGCGTTCGATCTCGCGTTCATCGTGCGTTTCGCACAACACATCGAGATGTTGGGCCCGAGCGCATTTCGAAAGCCCCACAAGTTCCTTTTGGTCAAGCGCGGCAACGATCAGCAAGATGGCATCGGCTGCGTTTGCGCGCGCTTCCACGATCTGAAACTCATCGACTATGAAATCCTTGCGCAGGCATGGCAGAGTCGTAGCCGCCGACGCCTCGCGCAGGTTGGCGAGCGAGCCTTGAAAAAACTCTTCGTCGGTAAGCACGGAGAGCGCGGCAGCGCCCGATTGCGCTAGTTCGCGGGCCAGCCCGGCGGGCTCAAAATCGGCGCGGATCAATCCCTTTGAAGGCGATGCTTTCTTGAGTTCCGCAATCACCGCCATCCCTTCCCGCGAAACAAGTTCAAGCTGCCTGCGAAATCCGCGCGGCCTGTGCTCCTCGGCAGCTCGCTCCAGCGCGGAGATGTCGGCACCCCCCCGCCTTTGGGATAGGCGTCGGCGCGTTGCCGCAAGAATGGAGTCGAGGGAGGCGGGCATGATTCAACGTGCTATCACTTCAACAAGCAATTATACGGAAGGAAGCACGGATTCCGCCGTCGCCGGGGTGAGAGGTCGCCTTGAATCGTGTGCGCGGCGGCTGACAATTCTGCGCCGATGTGCTAAGCCGATGTGCTAAGCGGTCCTGCCAGCCCAGAAATCCGCGGAAGTCAGAATGGGCACAATCTCAAAATCCACCAGATCCTCCCAGAAGCGCACCCAGGGATCAAACGCTGCTTGATCGGGCGCTTCCATAATCTGGAAGCAGCGTGAACCATCTGCATCCATCCAGCTGTTCTGATAGGTGACGCCATCGGGCAGCATCCGGCCATGCGCCTTAAACCGCTCCCCAACGGCACGCGGGTCGCCTTGTTTGAACGTTTCAATCGCCATGAAAAGCATGCTGGCAGTGTAGTGGATGCACCCTTGTTTTCAGGAAAAGCCCCGAATTCCCCAGAACCGGCCGCGCGCATGGTGACCGCCGTCGTTGACCCGGCTTTCGCAAGATGCTATAAACATTTGCTTTGTGCTAGGTAGTTTTGGCTGGCACAACGGCAATTGATATTCCGACGCGGCCAAATCAGCACTCCTTTATCTTTTGCGTTGCGGTGGAAGCGTGGTCGGAACTCTGGTAAGCGCGGCTTGCCCTGCCATGGCGCTGGGCGACCCGGCCGCTGGAGCGAGTACACACCGTGACCCCTGATGAGATTCTGAGGAGAATGATGATGCGCACTTTCACCGCCCCTTTTGTGTCCGCCAGCCGTGCGATTGCGAAAATATCCGCCGCATTGGCGACTTTGTTGCTCCTGACCACTGCCTCCGCTTTTGCCCAAACCCCCGAGGAGGCTGGTGGCGAAGCTGCCCTTAAACTCCCCGATCTCTCGTCCGTCAGCTTTCTGAACAATTCAATCGATGGCCACAAACTACTGCTGATCGGACTCCTGTTTTGCGTCTTCGGACTCCTCTTCGGCCTGGCCATTTACATGCGCCTGAAGAAGCTGCCTGTCCATCGCGCAATGCTCGATATCTCCGAGCTGATCTACGAAACCTGCAAAACTTATCTCGTCACCCAGGGCAAGTTCCTGATGCTGCTGTGGGCATTCATCGCCGTTATCATTGGCATCTACTTCGGCGTGTTGAAGCCTGTGCCGGGCAAGTCGGTCGCGCTCACGCTGCCCGTCATTTTGCTCTTCAGCATAGTGGGCATCGTCGGCAGCTATGGCGTTGCCTGGTTCGGCATTCGCGTAAACACCTTCGCCAACTCGCGAACGGCGTTTGCCTCGCTTCCCGGCAAGCCCTATCCCGTCTACCAGATTCCGCTCGAAGCCGGTATGTCCATTGGCATGATGCTGATTTCTGTCGAACTCCTCATCATGCTCTTCATCCTGCTCTTCATCCCCGCGGATTATGCTGGTCCGTGCTTTATCGGATTCGCCATCGGCGAGTCGCTCGGCGCGGCAGCTCTCCGCATCGCGGGCGGCATCTTCACCAAGATCGCCGACATCGGCTCCGATCTGATGAAGATCGTTTTCAAGATTAAAGAAGACGACGCGCGCAACCCCGGCGTCATCGCCGATTGCACCGGCGACAATGCCGGCGATTCGGTTGGACCCTCGGCGGACGGATTCGAGACCTACGGCGTAACCGGCGTCGCGTTGATCACTTTCATCCTGTTGGGCGTGAAGAGTCCCATGGTCCAGGTCCAATTGCTGGTCTGGATCTTCGTCATGCGTATCATGATGCTCGTCTCCAGCGCGCTCGCCTATTTCGTCAATGGCGCATTCGCCAAAGCCAAATATGGCAAGGCCGATCACATGGATTTCGAGGTTCCACTAACTTCACTCGTCTGGCTCACCTCCATCGTTTCGATCGCTGCCACTTACTTCATTTCCTATCTCATCATCCCCAACCTGGGTGAAGATATGACGCAGTGGTGGAAGCTGGCCACCATCATCTCCTGCGGTACATTGGCGGGAGCGCTGATTCCCGAGTTAGTCAAAGTATTTACTTCGGTGAACTCGCGCCATGTAAATGAAGTTGTAACTTCGGCGAAAGAAGGCGGCGCGTCCCTGGGCATCTTG
Organism: Terriglobales bacterium; assembly: GCA_049589875.1. GTDB lineage: Bacteria > Acidobacteriota > Terriglobia > Terriglobales > Acidobacteriaceae > Acidiflorens. The sequence continues at coordinate 85,067 of JBAWBR010000055.1, read as the reverse complement.
TCCGGATTCGTCGCCGGCAACTTCTCCTGCTACTACCTGGGCCTTTCTATGATGGGCCTGATGGCGCTCGCTTACTACATGAGCACGATGGGCCTGGAGTTGGCCGCAGGCATGCTCGCACCAGCGGTATTCGCCTTCGGACTCGTCGCTTTCGGATTTCTTGGCATGGGCCCGGTAACTATTGCCGTCGATTCCTACGGCCCGGTCACCGACAACGCGCAGTCCGTCTACGAGCTTTCTCTCATCGAGCACGTACCCAATGTTCACGCAGAAATCAAGAAAGACTTCAACCTCGACGTTAATTTTGATCGTGCCAAGGATCTGCTGGAAGAAAACGACGGTGCGGGTAACACCTTCAAAGCTACGGCGAAGCCAGTGCTCATTGGAACCGCCGTTGTGGGCGCCACCACGATGATTTTTTCGATCATCATGGCACTTACTCACGGACTAACTGTGAACAAGGAAGGTCTTTCCCTGCTGCACGCGCCGTTCTTCCTCGGCCTGATCACTGGCGGCGCGATGATCTACTGGTTTACAGGAGCATCCACGCAAGCCGTGACCACCGGCGCCTACCGCGCCGTCGAGTTCATCAAAGCCAATATCAAGCTCGAAGGATCGGAGAAGGCGTCGGTCGCCGACAGCAAGAAAGTCGTTGAAATCTGCACGAAGTATGCGCAGAAGGGCATGTTCAACATCTTTCTCGCCGTGTTTTTCGGAACCCTCACATTCGCCTTCGTCGAGCCCTTCTTCTTTATCGGTTACCTGATCTCGATTGCCATCTCCGGTCTCTATCAGGCCATCTTCATGGCCAATGCTGGCGCTGCATGGGACAACGCGAAGAAGATCGTCGAGACCAAACTCAAACAAAAGGGCACCCCGCTGCACGACGCCACCGTCATCGGCGATACAGTAGGCGATCCTTTCAAGGACACGTCGTCCGTCGCCATGAACCCGGTCATCAAGTTCACTACGCTGTTTGGCTTGCTGGCCGTCGAACTGGCGGAAACACTCAAACCCGAAGGCCATGCCACCGGCCTGACGATGGTGCTGGCGCTGGCCTTCTTCGCCGTGAGCTTCTTCTTCGTCTACCGGTCCTTCTACGGCATGCGGATCGGCTCGGAGTAAGCAAGTAAGTAGCGCCGGCTCGCCGGCAAAAAACACCAAACGCCATCCGGCTTGCCGGATGGCGTTTTTATTTTGCACAACGCCAGCGTACATTTCCCTCGCCTGAAAAGAGGGTTTTCGTTCGACCCAAGAGACGCGTATAGTTTTGCCTCAAAAACACCGTGGGGCGAACCTGGTGGTGTGGGGCTTTGATGACGGCCGGGCATTTACTGTTCTCGGCTGCGACAACCGGATACATCCTGGTCGGAGTCTACTTTGCAGAGAGGGACCTGGTCCGGGCCTACGGCGACTTTTGCCTCGAATATAAGCGGGGGGTCCCTATGCTGATTCCAATTGGCAAGCGCTACGTGTACAAGTCCGGCGTGATAGCCGACTCAAGGCGATGAGATCCGGCTTTGCTGCTGGCCCGGCATTTGCGCGCATACTAGCACAAAAAAAATTCGCCGTTGCGTCGAACGTCGGTTTTTTGATCGCGCTTTTCTTGCCGCCAATACTCTAGATCAAGCGAGGCTACGAGCGTGCCGTCGGAGGGGATGGGATCTTTGTGCTTACGCAGGCTGGCGATGTAGCCCGAAATCGCGTCAAGCTCATCGACGGAGTTATACTTTCGCGTTTGATTAGCGGCCTCGCCAGCCAGGGGCAAACAACAGCGATGCATAAAACCTACAAATTCATCTGCCAGTTGCCTGCCCACATAGCGTCGGAACGAATCGAAGGCCTGTTATCAAAAGAGGGCGTTAGATATACGGTTGCCGATTTTTCTATTTCCTCGGTGAGCACTCCAATTGCTGTGCTTGGGATTCAGCCGAAGTTATATAGTCGCAGCAACTGGGTTGGCCTAAATCCGTTCGTGTTTGTCAGCGGCGTCGACCTACATTTCAAAGAAAATGAAAGTGGCTTTACTAGAGTGACGGTTCGCGTCAACCGACTCCGAGCACTTCTGTGGGTCGTATTCTGGATTACGTGCAGCTCTCTTGCGGCGCAAGCCATGCCGGAGCCGGGGGGCGCGATCTTGTTCATTGGAATCGCCTGTGCCGCGTGGTTTGGCATAGTGTCCTTCCTTGGCGGCCACCTGATAAAGAAGGAGATTGTCGATTGTCTCAGCGAACGCTTGTAGCGGTGCCGAAAAAGACGGTCCGCTGGGATTCCACTGCTTTGCCATTCTAGCGCGACACTGCCGTGCGCCCTGCTCCCACGAAGAGCGGCGACACCTTCTTGCGTCGGCGCTGGGATGCTTGCCAAAGATCGTACTGTGTCTGCATGCCAGTCCATAGTTCTGGACTGGTGCCAAGGGCGTCCGCCAGCTTCAGCGCCATGTCCGCCGAAATTCCCGCGCTGCCGTTCAGGATGCGCGACAGGGCGACTCGGGTTACCCCAAGATGTTGGGCCGTGTCTGTGACCGACCTAGCCCCCAGATACTCTCGTAGAACTCTTCCCGGATGTGGCGGATTGTGCATGCGCATAGAAACCTCTCAGTGGTAATCGCGATAGTCCACCAACACGGCATCTTCTCCCTCGAAGGTAAACGTCAGCCGCCAGTTGCCGCTGACATCCACCGACCAGTGGTCTTCGAGATCGCCGCGCAAGGGATGGAGCCTCCAGCCGGGGGCGTTCATGTCCTTCTCGGATCTGGCATTGTCCAGTGCGGCCAACTGCAATGTCAGTCTGTCCGCATGATGGGGCTGGATTTTCGCCTTCGATCCAGTTTTGAAGAACTGCTCGACACCTTTGTGCCGGAAGCTCTTGATCATCGTGTATAGTGTATAGTTATACTATACAGACTGTCAACCTGTATTTTGGGAAAGGCGGGCGGGCGGCTTGGTGCGGACTCGGACGGGCGAGGGCGCCCGTCCGGACTGCCGGCGCTACTCTTACAGCGAACTCATATTCGACAAAAACTGGCTGTTCGCTGTGGTCTTGCTGAGCTTATCAATCAGCAGTTCCATCGCTTCAACCGGAGACAGCGGGTTCAGCACCTTGCGCAGCACCCAGATGCGTTGCAAGTCTTCCTTCGGAATCAGCAGCTCTTCTTTTCGTGTCCCCGAGCGCTGAATGTCAATCGCCGGGAATGTCCGTTTATCCACCAGCTTGCGTTCCAGAATAATTTCCGAATTGCCCGTGCCTTTGAATTCTTCGAAGATCACGTCGTCCATGCGCGACCCAGTGTCAATCAAAGCCGTCGCAATAATCGTCAAAGACCCGCCTTCTTCGATGTTACGGGCCGATCCAAAGAACCGCTTCGGCCTCTGCAACGCGTTCGAATCCACGCCGCCAGAAAGCACTTTCCCCGAGGGCGGAACAATCGTGTTATACGCGCGCGCCAGACGTGTGATCGAATCAAGCAGAATCACCACGTCGCGCTTGTGCTCGACCAGCCGCTTCGCCTTCTCAATGACCATCTCCGCAACCTGCACGTGCCGGGCGGCGGGCTCGTCAAACGTCGAAGAAATAACCTCGCCCTTCACCGACCGCTGCATGTCCGTCACTTCTTCCGGGCGCTCGTCGATTAGCAGCACCATCAACACCACTTCCGGATGATTCGCCGTGATCGAGTTCGCCACATTCTGCAGCAGCATGGTCTTGCCCGCGCGCGGCGGAGAAACAATCAACCCGCGCTGTCCTTTGCCAAGCGGCGTCAATAAATCCATGACCCGCGCGCTGATATTCTCGCGCACCGTTTCCAGCTTCAACCGCTCCTGCGGATACAGCGGCGTCAGGTTGTCGAACAAAATCTTGTTGCGCGCCTCGTCGGGCGATTCGAAGTTCACCGCCTCGATCTTCACCAGCGCGAAATACTTCTCCCCCTCATGCGGAGGCCGCACCTGTCCACTGATCGTGTCGCCAGTCTTCAGATCGAACTTCCGGATCTGCGACGGCGACACATAAATGTCGTCGGGGCCCGGCAAATAGTTGTAATCGGGAGAGCGCAGGAATCCATAGCCGTCAGGCAGGATCTCCAATACGCCTTCGGCGAAGATGTGTCCTTCTTTTTCACTTTGCGCCTGGAGGATCTTAAAGATCAGATCCTGTTTGCGGAGGCCGCTGGCGCCGGGGAGTTCCAACGATCGGGCGATCTTGGTTAGCTCCGTAATGTTCTTTTCTTTCAATTCTGCGATGGTCATATTCACCTACGGTTGGATTTTTCGGGAAGGATTCTCTCGGGGAAGTTTGCCGCCGTGTGGGCACACGGCGGAGCTGCTTAAGCAGCCCGCCGTTGTGCTTCGGCAAAGTTTTCTGGTTCACTCAAAATGTCGGTGCGTTCGGCATCCGCGATCTTGTCGAACACCTCGTTCATGGTTTCCTGGATCCGGGTGTTCGGCCTATGAAATTTACGTGTTGCCTTGGATGCCAGCTGGCACAGCATATAACGGTTGCGCAAAGTATGAAGCGCTTCAAAAACTCTATCAGAACGCATATTCGGTATTTCTCCTCACTCAGGGATGTCAAGCCCGCGAATCCCACCGCTCTACCAGTTAAATGGTCGCCACGCGACCAAGCCAACATTCAGGCTGGGATGAGACAGGATTTGCCAGATTTACCCAAATAGATGCCTCGTCCGACCCGAAAGTTGCTCAATTCTTTGGAGTTACGACCACGCGGACAGAGGCGCTCCCGGGGGCCTAGACAGTCAATATCTTCCCTGAGAACGCCTAAGTATAACAAACCTTTAGGACTGGTCAAGCATAATCTCAACCCCGCCCAGTTGACCTTTTGTATGCCTGTGTTAGGTCACATAAGCGCCAGAGCTATATTCGACGGGACACCACAATTTTGGGTGGCGCAGCGACTTCACCGCTGCCATGGGCGCCGCAAAGCAAAGCTCAAGTTTGTCCTGGATTTCCGACTTGAGCCAAATGAAGGGGTACGAAACTCTGCGAGGGACGAGTCTGCCTGGCGCCAGGAGCTGGATTGATACGGACGGCCGATTCCGGCACCGGCCCTTCCTGCTGAACCGAACCGGCTTACTTCAGCGCGCTCAGCCGCGCCGACAGGCGCGACTTGTAGCGCGACCCGGTATTCTGGTGCAGCACGCCCTTTTTGATCGCCTTGTCGAGCGTGGAGACGGTTTCACGATAAACCTGGCTGGCCGCCGCCTTGTCGCCTTTTTCCAGGCTCTCGCGTATGTTCCGCAGAGCGGTGCGCAATTGCGAGGAGTTGGCCCGGTTGCGGGTGGTTCGCTTCTCTGTCTGTCGGGCGCGCTTCAGCGCCGAAAAATGGTTAGCCATGGAGCTTCAATTACCTTCACTTGTCCTGGATTCGCCAGGAGAATATTCCGGTGGGAACCGAAGCTAGTATTCTACGGGAGCAAGTTGCACGGGGTCAAATCAGTGCCGCCAGCGCCCTGGTCAATCCACTGACCTGACGTCGTCCGGCAGCATGAGCTCGAATTCGCAGTCGGAGTTCGCTTTGCAGGATAGAATCCCTCGCCGCACGATCTTCACAGGCTCTTGTTCGGGAAATTTCTGGCTAAGTTTGGCGCTTCGAACTTCATCCGTAAGCGCTTTCAATTTTTCGTTCCCGTTCACGAATGCCACGTCTTCCAGTATCGCCCCCAAGTCCGGCCCCACACCTTGCAGAATGAAAAAATCGGCACTGCCCTCGAGTTTGGAAGAATTGGCCATCTTGAACGTCCGCTCTTGATGCAGGTCAGTGCGATGTTCTTCGACCGCCGCGTCCACTTTATTCTCACCGCCTACCAGCGCTGCCAGCCGGGCGCGCGTCTCAGGTTCGGGCCGGCGCGCATTCAGCGCCAGAGCATACATGCGCTCCGCCTCCTGTTTCTTGCCTTGCTTCTCGTAGATCTGTCCCAGGTGATCGCCTTCGTCCCCCCGTCTTCCCAATTGCCACGCAGCGGAGACATACGTCTCGGCCAAATCAAGCTTGCCTTCGCTGAATGCAACCCACCCGAGCGTATCCCAATAACTCCCCAGGGAGATTACAAGCCCCAAATCCCGCTGGCTCAGCTGGGAGAGCGATACATTTCTTAATCGGGCGGCTGTCCCAGAAACCGCAGATTCGGCATAGCGTCGCGCTAAATCCAGATGCGAACCCTTGAGCGCCAGCTGGTAAGCGATGTCGTTCCAGATCGAAGGGGTTGCGGAAATCTTGATAGCTTTCTCGAAAGCCGCCATCGCCTTGTCATCTTGCTCAAGGTTCAGATATGCCTGCCCAATCCTTACTTGGCAACTCGCATCGTCTGGCGCCAGTGAAGCGGCTTTCTCCAGGCTTGGCAACGCCTCCTGATACTTGTGTCTTTCGAGGTAAGTAATGCCCAGGTTGGTCAATGCGTGTTGATGGAGAGGCTGAATTTCAAGCTGCTTGCCTTGGTATCCGCTTTTTCCGCTCCCGCCGCTTTACCGCTTCCTTCGGCGTTCGGACTGCTCGATGGAGACTGCTGTCCAGCCTGATCCTGAACGGACGCTGCAGCGAAAGCTGATTCGGCATTAAGGAATGATGACGAACTTAGAAGCAACGAGAAAAGACCAACGAATAGGGCTTGGCACACATTCATAAAGAAACCTTGGCGTTCTTGTATCTTAAGTGGATAGACGTTGCAAGCGGTGTGACAGCCTTCTCTGGCCTAATGCCACCCCACGCAAGGTTCTATGTCGACGCATGCCACGCCCTCGGTTTCTTCCAGTTCACGCACGAACATGCTCATCTCACAGGCGAGGGTTGTCCGCTGCTCTCCCGGTATCGCGCGCAGAATCTCATCCTGCTTAGCCCGAGCCTCCGGACTGGTGTCCGTTATGCCCCAAAGGTTAGTACGCGCTCTTAACATGCCATTTGCCCCGACTCACTCCCGCCTGAACATCTCCACCAGCGTCTCGGCCGCGTCCTCCGCCGTCCTCCCCGAAACCTTTCCTAGCCTCTTCACCAGGCGCTCCCGGTCAACCGCTCGCAGTTGATCCAGCGCCACTTGCCCACTCTTTCCTTGAAACCGGACCGGAATCCTCGTGGGATAAGAACGCGTGACCGTGGTCATGGGAGCGACAATCACGGTTTGCAGATGCTGGTTCATTTCATCTGGCGACACGACCAGGCAGGGACGCGTCTTTTGAATCTCAACTCCACGCGTAGGATCGAGAATGACCAGCCAAACCTCATCGCGCAGCGGGGCTCTTACCACTGCCATTCCTCATGGTCGAACCGGTTCGGTTCCATTTTTTCCAGCAGCAGTCCATCGTTTTTGACGTGACCCGCCGCGCGGAAGGCATCGCTCCAGCCCTGCCGGGTTTTGCGTTCGGGCGAGACGACCAGACAATTGTTTTCTATCCGCACGTCCACCGTCTCACTCAATCCACACTGCTCGATGAGTGGCTTCGGAATACGGATGCCGCGGGAATTTCCGATCCGAATCAGCTCTGTTCGCATGTCCAGAATACCTCTGTAATTACATTGTAGGCACGGTGCATTCAATTTGCAATCCTCGGCTCCAGGCCACCCGGCTCCCGCCAGACTCGATCCAATTTCTCATCGCGCCACACTCGGCGTTCATGGGAAAGTTCATGGGAAAGTCATGGGAAAGTTCATGGGAATGAAGGTCGCTGTAGCCCTCCCATTGACTCCCCCACCCGCCCCGCGCTACGCTTTAATCAAATGATGGCTGTCCGCGCCACGCTGGCGCGCGTCCCGGAACATTTCACTCCAAGAGACAATTCTTGCCTGCAAAATCCGGCCGCCGCTCTCCATCCGCCATCCGTGCCGCATCCAACATGGGCCCCCAGAAAGCTGTGGGAGGCAGCGCCTTGTTCTTCCCGATAAAACCGAATGAAGAAAAATATTGACCTCAGCCCGAATATAGAAACCCTGTTTGGCACGCGCGATGAAAACCTGCACGTGCTCGAAGCCGGCCTGAACATCAACGTTGACATGCGCTCCGATCACCTCGAACTCGAAGGCGCGCCGCGCGACGTTGCCCGCGCCGAGCAGCTTTTCACCGACTTCGATCATCTCCGCAAAACCGGCTACCAATTCCAGAATGGCGATCTGAACAGTATGCTGCGCGTGCTGGTCGGCGACCCCAACGTCACCCTGCGCGGCCTCGCCGAAGCTGGACGCCAGCGTTCTTTCGGCCGCCGCACCGTGCAGCCGAAAAGTCCCAACCAGCGCCGCTATCTCGAAGCCATCGAACAGCACGACATGGTTTTCGGCGTCGGTCCCGCCGGCACAGGCAAAACTTATCTCGCCGTCGCCATGGCAATTTCCGCGCTCCTCAATAAACAGGTGAACCGCATCATTCTGGCGCGCCCCGCAGTCGAAGCCGGCGAGCGCCTCGGCTTTCTACCCGGCACTTTGCAGGAAAAAATCGATCCTTATCTGCGCCCGCTCTACGACGCGCTCTTCGATATGCTTGATGCCGAGCGTGTCGAGCGTTATCTCGAAAAAAATATCATTGAAATCGCGCCCATCGCCTTCATGCGCGGACGCACGCTGAACGACTCGTTTGTCATCCTCGACGAGGCGCAGAACACCACCTCCGAGCAGATGAAAATGTTTGTCACGCGCCTTGGCTTCAATTCGAAAGCGGTTATCACCGGCGACGTCACCCAGATCGATTTGCCCAATGCCCGCCGCAGCGGTCTGCTCGAGGCCATCGACATTCTGCAAGGCGTGAACGGCTTGGCATTCGTGCATTTCGACGAAAGCGACGTGGTGCGCCATCATCTGGTCCAGAGAATCATCCGCGCCTACGATGAACACAAGGCGCGGCTCGCCGAACAACAGATGTCTCTGCTGGAAACGAAGTCACCGGATAACCCGCAGCCCGCCAGAACCGCCGGCAACGGGTCGAGCAAAGATGCGGGCAAAGAGAACGGCGACAGCCTCGAAGGCAGCGAGGCCGATGCCGCTACTTCCAGGTCGCGGCCGCCAGACATTTCGATGGATAAACCGCACGTGCGCAACTAACTTGATCTGGAAACGCCAGAGGAGGGATCGCATCCCTCCTTTCGCTTTTGCGCCGATTTCGTGAAAATGGAGCTCACTACACCAGCGGAGTAGGAGACCCGGGGTGGTCATCTTTCAAAAGCGTGTGACGGATCTGAGCGAGCTGGCTCTGGAACGCTTCATTGCCCGCGCGCGGCGCGCGGCTGGCCTGAAAGGAATTGTGGACGTGCTCGTGACTTCGAATGCGGAGATGAAATCGCTTAATCAGCGTTTTCGCGGACAAGATAAACCGACCGACGTGCTTTCCTTTCCGGCAGCGCTCGACAATCCGCGAAATAATTTCGCCGGCGAGATCGCACTCTCCTCCGAAATCGCCGCGCACAACGCTCGCTCGCTCGGCCACACCGCTGCGCAGGAGGTAAAAATTCTCGTGCTGCACGGCATCCTTCATTTGCGCGGATACAATCATGAGCACGACCACGGCCAGATGGCGCGACGCGAGAAACGACTGCGCGCCCAACTGCATTTGCCCGATGGCCTGATTGAACGAACTCAAAGTGAGCGAAGGCAAAGCGGGCCAGCCCAAAGTAAGCGCCCGCGAAGGGTCCATACACAGAAGGTCCATAAATGATCGGCGCCAGCCTAGCGATGATCCTGCTCTTCGGCCTGCTCACGCTGGTCTCCTACGTCGACCGTCTTTATCAGGAAATCGGAAAATTCCTCTCCCGCGATTTCCAGGCCAACATTGACGCCTTTGAGCAACTCGTCGAGCCGCGCCTAGGAGTAACTCGCGACCGCGCCTCCCTTTCCATGGCGATTCTCACGCAACTGGTCACCGCAGCCATCGCCATGATCGTCGGCTTCACCGTCTTTCGCGACCGCGCCTGGAGCGTCTACGAAGTACTCGAAGCCACGCTCAGTCTCATCCTCATCATCATTCTGTTGAACCGCCTGATCCCGTTTGTATTTTTCTCGCGCACCTCCGGACGCTGGCTGGCCCGCTGGTCGCTCGTTCTCCGCCTTCTCATCTATCTCGTCATGCCCGTCACGCTGGTTCTCGGATTCTGCCAGTCGGTCGCGGCGCTCACGCGCGAGCATGCCGATGCCGAGCCGGAAACTCCCGCCGAAGCCGTCGATGCCCTGATTGAAGCCGGACAGGAAGAAGGCATTATTCAGGAAGGCGACCGCGAACTCATCCAATCTGTGGTCGAGTTCAGCGGCAAGACCGTGCGTGAGGCGATGAAGCCGCGCCCGGAGATGGTCGCCGTCCCTGCCGAGTTCACAGTCGAGCAGGTGGTCGAATTACTTCGCGTGAAGCCGTTCTCGCGCATTCCCGTCTATGAAGGCTCCATTCATAACATCAAGGGAATTCTGCACACGCAGGATGTGTTGCAGGTCGCCGATTCCGAGGCGCACACGCGCACGGTCGCCACCGTGATGCGCAAGGAGGTCCACTTTGTTCCGGAGAGCAAGTTAGTAAGTGACTTACTCCGCGAAATGCAGAAGAGCAACATACGCATGGCGATCGTTGTCGATGAATACGGCGGCGTGGCCGGACTGGTAACGATTGAAGATCTCGTCGAAGAGATCGTCGGTGAAATCGGCGACGAGCACGAAAAAGCGCAGCTTGTGCAGGAGAATGAAAACTCCTACATCGTTCCCGGCAACATGGATGTGGACCGTCTCGATGAATTATTCGGCAAGCGTCCGGAGGGTCATGAGTCCTCGACCATCGCCGGCTTAGTAAGTGAGTTAGCCGGACGCATTCCGAAAAAAGGCGAAGTGATCGAAGACGATGGCCTCAGGTTCGAGGTCCTGGACTCAACCGACCGCCGAGTAGAGCGCGTGCGCATCACAACAGCCGAGCAGAAAGACGAGCAGAAGCAGATGAAGGCGATGTGACGATCGGAGAATGCCATTTGGTTTCCAGAACATCGGAGCAAGGTCGGATCACGAGCCCTGCTAGACAAAGCCGACCAGCGGGAGTAGAACGTATACAATCCCGTTTCTCCTCGGGAGTAACCACAACCCTTTCTTTGCCCTGGCATGGTACAGCGGGGATCACAAAATAACCGGCGACCGACGTCGAAGACCAGCGAATCGGCAGCACAGGGAGTACCCTTGAAGCAGGATTTAATAAATCCAGACCTATTTGGAAATGACGCAGGGGAAGATGAACACCCCGAGGTCTTAAACAGCTATTTCTTCGAAAAACCAGAGTTCCTCTCTTTTTTCAATCCTGACAGGAGGCTCGGCTTCGTTCGATCAAGGAAGGGGATGGGCAAATCTGCGCTCCTACGTGAGGCGCTATACAGGCGCAAGCTATCCAATGAAGGCGAGTTGCTCTTATACGTAAAAGCCTCTGACCTAATTGCTCTGCAGGTGGTAGACATATCCTCGCCCGCTGCCCTCGTACACGGCTGGCAGCAGCGGATGTGCTCCCGGATAAACTTGGAACTCGGCTCGACACTCCGATTCGCGGTTTCCGATGACGCTACGAGTCTCGTGGAGGGCGCTGAGGTGACCGGGTTTAGGGGAAGAAACCTTATCGGGGCCCTCCTTGATCGACTCAAGATAAAGGCGGCCGGTTTCGAACTAAGCCGGGAGCGCGTCGGCATTGGCGACTCCCAGGCTCTCCTGCGCCGATTTTCTGAAAACAAGGATATTAAGGCTTGGCTATACGTCGACGATGTCGATGCCACGTTCCTAAATACAGATGCTGAGCGACTGAAGGTGAGCACATTCTTTAGCGCCTGCCGTAACTTGGCAAACACCGTGGAGGGGCTCAACATTCGAGCGTCGGTTCGTACCGACGTTTGGTCAATCCTCAAGCAGTACGATGAGGCTTTGGACAAGTGCGAACAGTACATGCTGGACCTAAAGTGGAGTACCGAGGATTCCGGTCGGATCATCGAGAAAAAGATCGCAGCCTTCTATCTGCGAACGTATGGGAAGATTCCCGCAGCCCGATACACTACAAACCTAGTTTTCCAGGAACCGTTCCCGTGGGGGCGAAGGCGGCTGGCCGCTTTTAGGCCCATACACATCTTGAGCGCGGGTCGGCCGCGCTGGGCTACACAACTTTGCCGTATCGCCGGGGGACACGCGTACCAGTTACGCCGTGACCGGATAGGCATCGGCGACATTAACAACAGCCTGAAAGAGTACGGGCAATCTCGACTATCCGACCTATACAAGGAACATCGCCACCAATGCGCCGAGGTCGAGATCCTGGTTGAGACCTTCGCCGGTGGCCCCGCCCAGTTCACCACAGACCAACTTTTGGAACGAATGAGGACAAACATCATCGCTAAGTACGGGATGCCCGCTCTGGATGGCATTTCGATCTTGCCACGCGAACTGGCGGTGGCGCATTTCCTTTTCAGGATTGGCTTTGTCAACGCGCGTGACGAGAACATCGACGATGGCCCTCTCGGGTTCATCCGGTTTGAGGACAGGCCGCACCTACTCTCTAGCAATCAGAATCGGGACGACGGCCTTCCGTGGGAAATCCACCCCAGCTACCGGACCGTTCTGAGAATAGGAGACGTCCGCCCGCAAGAGCCCCGCTCCAGCGCGCAGAAACCGGGTGTTCGTCGACGGCTGCCAAAGCGGAAGTGAGCCGTCTAAGCCCGCCCGTGCGCCAGCCCGCTTCCGAGGCCTTCCTTCTGAGAACAGTCACAGTCCAGCGCAATGTCACAACAGTTACAATATGACATCATGATATAATGATGTCACAGTGCAAAGAGCATGACACATGCCTCCTGAAACCCGAACCCGCGTTAACCAAAACGGACGAGTCGTCATCCCAGCCTCCTACCGCAAGGCCCTCGGCATCAAGGCCGGAGACGAAGTGATCCTGCGCATGGAAGACGACGAACTGCGCATCACGACGATGAAACTGCGTCTGGAGCGGGCACGGCAGCGCGTTCGGAAGCACGTCAAGCCGGGCGTGTCTCTGGCCGACGAACTCATTGCCGAACGGCGCGAGGCCGCCAAACGCGAGCGCGAAGAGTAAAGAGTGGAAAGTAAAGAGTGGAAGAGTAAAGAGTGAAGAGTGAAGAGTGAAGAGTGAAGAGTAAAGAGTTAAAGAGTAAAGAGTGGAAGAGCAAATTGTGAGGAAAATCGTACTCGACGCCTCCGCCATGCTCGCCGTGCTGAATGAGGAGCCGGGCTCCGAGAAACTGACTCTCGAGATGTTGAACCACTCGATCGGCAGCACGGTAAATCTGGCCGAGGTCCAAACAAAACTGGTGAGCCGCGGCGAAGCCGCCGACGACGCATGGGAAGACGCCCTTAGCTCCATTCAAGAGCCCATGCCGTTCACAGAAGAGCACGCAAAGATTGCAGGCGGTCTCGTGGCGCAGACTCGCTCGCTCGGTTTATCGCTGGGCGACCGCGCATGCCTGGCGCTCGGCATCGCTTCCAACGCGCCTGTCTATACGACGGATCGTTCGTGGAAGAATCTGAAAGTCGGCGTGCGCATCCACGTCCTCCGATGATCTGGCGAGTGCGAGCAGTTCATAGCTCAGACCGTCCTTTTTTCATCACATTTTTCCTGTACGCCTATCACTGACTTATATCCCAATCGATGCCAGGATACCTCGACAGTTGACCATCGAGAACTCTGCCCGTCTCCAGAGTACGAACCAGCCAGAGTGCCGGAAACAGACTGCCGAAGAAACACTGGAAGAAATCGTGAAAAATGTCGTTCTTTTGACAAATATGGCCGCGGCGCGCACCCCTCCAATGCACGCCAAAGTACAAAATGCGGCGCTAAGTCGCATCTTTTGAATACTTTGCCTATAAACACTTTATTATCAGCGACTTAAATGATTTTAGGGGGGGGTACCCCCAACAAATCCAGCGCCGGACCATGCATCCACAATCGAATGAATAGATTGCAGGAAAAAAGAACAGGCTTTTTTAGCGCAAATGCAAACTGAGCCCTTGCCAATTAAAGAGGAAGTCTCGTTCGTAGTCACGCGGCTCGGCTAGCTACCAGCCGTCAACACTAGTACCCTAACTCCATGTCCTTTCATTCCGGATTCGTTTGCATTCTCGGCCGTCCCAACGCTGGCAAGAGCACGCTGCTCAATGCGCTGGTCGGCGAGAAGCTGGCCATCATTTCTCCCAAGCCGCAAACCACCCGCAATCGCATCCTTGGAATCATCAATGTCGCCAAGCAGAAAGGACGCGAGAGTGGGCAGATCGTGCTCATCGATACACCCGGCGTGCATAAGTCCGGCTCCTCGCTTGGCCGCAAGATGATGGCTGAAGTGCGCGAAGCGCTCGAAGGCTGTGCCCTGATTCTGCTCATCGTCGATGCCAAGAAGAAGTGGGACGAAACCGATTCCTATTCTCTCGACATGGTGAAGAAATCGGGCACGCCCGCATTTCTGCTGCTCAATAAAATCGATCTCATCTCGGACAAGCGCGCCCTGCTGCCGCTAATCACGCAGTTTCAGTCGCTCCACAGTTTTCAGGAGGTCGTCCCAATCTCTGCGCTCAAAAAGAAAGGCCTCGACGAACTGCTGGCTTGCGTGGTGAAAGCTCTGCCCAATGGCCCGCGTTATTTTCCCGAGGATCAGATCACCGATCAGCCCGTGCGCTTCATGGCGGCGGAGCTGATTCGCGAGCATGTCCTGATGCAGACCCAGGAAGAAGTTCCGCATGCAGTTTCGATAATGATCGAGCAGTTCGAAGAGAGTCCGCGCCTCACAAGAATTGCCGCCGTGATTTTTTGCGAACGCGACGGCCACAAAGCAATCCTGCTCGGCAAAGGCGGCCAGATGCTGAAGAAGATCGGCACCGCTGCACGGTTGGCCATCGAAAAAATGGTAGGGACAAAAGTGTTTCTAGAGCTGTTCGTGAAGGTTCAGCCTGGATGGCGCGATTCCCGGCAGTTTGTGGAAGAGCTGGATTGGCGCCGCCAGTTGGCCGCCCGCGGGGCTTAGATGGCGGCAATAGCAAGCGCGAACCACGCCAGCCCCACCATTCACGCGGGGTTTGCCCTCTTCACGCCGCAGACTCAGCTTTCAGCCCGAGATTCATGTTGCATCCAGCCGGGGAAATCCCTACAATCTCTCAGCGTCTCGCCGCATCTAAACCAAGGTAAAATGGGGATAGCAAACCTGCCGAAAACGGAAACGGCTCCCGCCGCACTATGACCGAATCTTCCTTATCGTCTGAAAACCCGCAATCAGCCTCGCATTTCAGCACAGGAAAAGTTGAGCTGAAGCTAAGCGTGTCGCTCAGCGCCGATCAAAAAGCGGTCGATCAGGTTGTGCGCAGCGTGATGGAAGTGGTGCGCGATACGAAGTGCTCTCCCGGCCGCGAAGACGATGTGGAGCTGGCGCTCGCCGAAGCCCTTGCCAATGCCGTGGTTCACGGCGCCAAAAACGACGCCTCCAAAACCGTGGAATGCGATGTGGCCTGCAATGAGAGGGGCAGCCTTCTGATAGTCGTGCGTGATCCCGGACCCGGATTCAATCCCGCCAAAATCGCCGACCCCTGTGCCGGAGATAATATTTTTTCCGATCATGGCCGCGGAATTTTCCTTATCAACCAACTGATGGACGAGGTCCAGTTTCATAAGAACGGAACTGAGATTCGCATGATTAAGAAGTAGAGCGACCTACTCTTTCACTGCAATCCCCAGCGTCTTCATCTTTCGATACAAGTGGCTGCGCTCAAGACCCAGCGCTTCCGCGGTGCGGCTCACATTGCCGTGGTTCTCGTCTAGCTTTTTGAGGATGAAGTCGCGCTCGTAGGCAGCGCGAGCCTGGTGCAGCGTGGAGCCTTCGCCTCCTCCGACGCGACGGCTGCCGTCGCGATGCAGAAGCGGCGGAAGATGCTTGCGTTCAAAGCGCGTAGTCGTGGGATTCATGATCACGATGCGCTCGATCACATTCCGCAATTCGCGCACATTCCCCGGCCATGAATAGCGCATAAGCGATTCAACCGCATCGTCCGTGATTTCGCGTGGGCGTCGTCCGTAGGCGGACGCAAATTCCTTGAGGAAATGCCGCGCCAGGAGAGGAATGTCTTCCTTGCGCTCGCGCAGCGGAGGCACAACGAATGGAATTACATTCAAACGGTAGAAAAGATCTTCGCGAAAATTTCCCTTGGCAATTTCTTCTTCCAGGTCTTTGTTAGTGGAAGCGATCACACGCACATCCACAGTAACCGGATCGTCGCTCCCCACAGGCACAAAGCGCTGCTGTTCGAGCGTGCGCAAAACCTTGGCCTGCGTCTTCAGGCTCATGTCGCCCACTTCATCTAGAAACAGCGTCCCATGATCGGCCTTTTGGAATTTGCCTTCCTTGTCGGCCGTCGCTCCGGGAAACGACGATTTGCGATGACCAAAAAGTTCGCTGTCGATCAAATCCTCGGGCAGCGCGGCGCAGTTGATCTCCACGAACATCTGCCCCTTACGCAGGCTCTGCGTATGGATCGCATTCGCTACCAGCTCTTTTCCCGTGCCGGATTCACCATAAATGAGTACGCGGCCGTTGGTCGGCGCCATCAGTGCGATCTGCTGCCGCAGAGCCTTCATGGGGACGCTGTCGCCCGCGATCACGCTTTTCGATTGCAGTTGCTTGCGCAGGTCGCGATTGTCGTTGCGCAGCCGGCGAGCTTCAATGGCATTCTTTACCAGGATCAGAGTTTTCGCCAGTGAAAGCGGCTTTTCGGCGAAATCGTAGGCGCCCAGCTTGGTCGCCCGCACCGCGGTTTCAATCGTGCCATGGCCGGAAATCATGATGACTTCAGGCGGGTCTTCGAGCGCTCGGATTTTCTCCAGCACTTCGAGGCCGTCAATCCCGGTCAGCCACACATCAAGCAGCACCACATCGACGTTCGACTTGCGCAGCTGAATCAGGCAATCCTCGCCGCTCGGGCTGACGGTTGCTGTGTAGCCTTCGTCCTCTAGAATGCCCTGCAATGATTCTCGGATGGAGGCTTCGTCGTCGACGATAAGGATGTTGGCCATTGCTCTATTCAGTGTGATCCATTTGATATGTTAGCTTGCCGCCGGTGTACTTAGCGTTTCCACCGCAACCGGCAGCTCAATTACAAAGCGGCTGCCGACCGGCTTGTTCTCCTCCACGCGGATGGAGCCGTTGTGATCCTCCACAATCCTGCTTACGATCGCCAATCCCAGGCCGGTGCCGCGCTGCTTGGTTGAGAAATAAGGCAAAAACAACCGCTCTTTAACCTCGCGCGAAACGCCGTGGCCCGTATCGGAGACACATAACTCGACCGCGTCGCGGCTCGCCAGCAGCACGGTTGAGATGGTGATCTCCTTGTGAACTGCATCCTGCATCGACTCGGCGGCATTATCCACCAAGTTGGCGACGGCTCGCTTAATGGCTTCCGGGTCGGCCATCACTTGCGGCAGTCCGGGTGAAAGTTCAGTGCGCAGGTTTATTCCCTCCAGCCGTCCGTTAAAAAGAACGAGCGCGCCTTCCACCAGCGTATTCAGATTCGCGGGAGAAGGATGCGATGCGGGAAAGCGCGCCAGAACGGAGAACTCATCAACCAGGGCGCGCACAGTTTCGACCGCGTTGTTGATCGTGTCCGCGCATGTTCGAATGATTTCGAGTGACGCGGCATCCGGCGTGGCGCCGCGCGCCAGATGACGGTGAATGCGCTCGGCGGAAAGAGCGATCGGCGTCAGTGGATTTTTGATTTCATGCGCCACCCGCCGCGCCACTTCGCGCCATGCCGCCTGCTTCTGCGCACGCAGTAAGTCGGATAGATCTTCGAACACCAGCACGTAGCCCGACCGCGCTGCCGGATACTCAATCGCCGCAACCGTCACCGCGGCATTTACCCTGGCTTGTGGGAGATTGACTTCCATGTTCGCGGCGGTAAGGCCCATGCGATCGGCACGGCGCAAAAGCGGCTCCAGATCGGTCATCACGTCGGCAGGCAGCAGATCGGACAAGCGGCATCCCACCAGCACCGCTGGCGTAGCAAACTCAGGGCGCTCGGGATGAAACATTCGCGAAAAAGCGGCGTTCGCTAGAGTGACTCGCCGCACCCCATCGATCGAGATCACGCCGGTCGGAATACTCTCCAATATTGTTTCGATATAACGGCGGCGGCCTTCCAGCGCCTCATTCGCTGCGCCCAGTTCACGGCTGGATGCCTCAATCTGGTGACGGCTGGATTCGAGTTGCTCGGCCATGCTGTTGAACGATTGCACAAGCTCCGCCAATTCGTCCGTGGCGCGAATATCAACTCGATAATCGAGCTGGCCTTTTGAGATCGCCTCCGTCCCCGCCGCAATCGCCGCCACCGGACGGTTGACCAGCTTCGACAAGAACAGCGCCAGCCAGGTCGAGGCAAAAAGCACCAGCACTGTAAGCAGAAGAAGAAATCCGAGATAAATCCGGCGTACTAACTTCCGTTGCCGCGCTAACTCAAAGTAACGCTGCTGGCTCTCCTGCATCTGGCGCGCCGTCTCCGCAAACTTCGGAGGCAGCGGTATAGCTACGATAACTGAGCCCTCTCCAGCCGGCGCGGCCCCTACGATGTAACTCGTTTTCCCCCACTGAAATTGAGGATGATCGCCATGCAGCGCCCTCGTCAGAGGAAAGAGGTTTTTCATCTCTGGCCATGAAGCCGGCGTATTCAGGGTCACCTGAGCTTCGCCTCCGGATAAGCCCAGCACGAATCCGCCCTGAAGCGTGGGCAGGTGCTCGCGCAACTCTTCATCCGCCGCTTTGAAGTTGCCCGAATTAAAGTTTCGCAGGAACTCATCCGACTCCGAAATAGAAACGGCCTCTGACGTGGCATTCAAGGCGGCGTAGTCATAAAGCTCAGCGGATAAGGCCGCCGTATCCGCGCGCACTTCCTCGACCGGCTGCGAGAACCACTTATCGATGGACCGGTTCATCAGCCCGTAAGAGAACCAGAACATCGCGATCACCGGCAGGAACGATAAAAGAAGATGCACCACCACCAGGCGAGTACGGAATTTCGATCCGGCCACTCCCTGGCGGCGTTCGGCATAGAGCTTCAGCAGATTGCGTCCCAACACCAGCGACAAGGCGATAAACGTGAAGAAGATCATCCCCGTCAGCGTGGCAAAAAAGAAAAGCTGCTGATTGCTGTCGGGGCTGATGAACTTCAGGTTGAACGATGCCTGCGCGACGAGCAATGCAAGCAAAAGAAACGAGCCGATGGCGAGCGCAATGACAGCTTTCCGCCGTCCGGAGGTCTTAGTTTCAGCGTCGCGAATTGGGCTAGGAGCGGCCAAGGCCAGTATGCCGGCAGGTGGGGCCGGTAGTTGGAGTCATTATAGAACTGCGGGGAGGGACGCCATGATTGCTCTGTGTGCAATCGCTTGAAGGCCAGGAGTGGCAAAGTAAAGATCTCCTACACCTGTAGGCCTTGCTTAATCTCGCGGACCTAAGCTGGAACGGAGTGAGATACTATTTCGGCGCACCTCCCAGCGGTTGTACCGCCACCTCGACCCGCTCTTTGTTTCCGGGCCGAATATGGATTCTGATTCCTTTGCGCAGATAAGGCGCAAGTGCCGCTGGATTTGTCAACTCTAGGTCCCATCCTTCGGAGATCGCAACGAGCGTATATTCCCCGGGAAGGATCCAGCGCATGCCAAATGTCCCGTCGCTATCGCTCTGATCCTCCCAGAAAATGCTTAGATTGTGCGCCGGATCGTCCGGTATAAGGAATACCGCGGCTTGGCTGACTGGCTTACCCTGCCACAGTGCCACGCCTTCAATTGCGCCGGAATCCTTGGTCATCACAATTGACAGTTTGACAGCAGTACCGGCCTGTATTTCGATTTGTTCTCCTATAACCTTGGCTCCTACTGCCGAAATTTCTTTAACCAAATAATGTTCCCGATTGAATGCCCAGAGATGGTAGGTTCCTGGGCGCACGCCCCCCTTGACCTCGAATCCCTTGGGCGTATTTTCAACGAGAAACTGTTCCCCAGATGGCATCTTCAGAAACCGGACATTGCACGGCAGGCATGGTAGGTCAGCCCCTTCCACTCGTATTGTCCCCGTCACTGTGGCAACGGAGCCGTCGCCCTCGCCAGGAACTACTTCCGTATCGGAAACCAAGTCAAGGGGGCGTTTTTCTGGCAATATTCCGGGCCCTGGCGAAGGTATTTCCAGTTGGTAGTGCCCCGGTGGGAGGCCATCAAATTCTGTCCCCTCTTCTCCAATATTTTGGGTAGCTACCTGACGCAAGGTGGAGAGTATTTGCTCCCTTAACACCACTGATCCTTCCGCTCTGACGAAGGAAGGTTTACCACGAACTTTCAGACTCACCGCCGGTACCGCGGAAAGACGGAAGTTGGTTGTCGCTCGCTCACCCGGTTTTAAAACAATCGGCGTCGCAAGTTCCGGGTCGGTCGCGTTCGGATAGTATCTGGTCTGGAAGGCAACATCGAACTCGGAGTGACGACGTACAGCAGAAGATGCCGTGTTCGCTCCGGCCGGCCTTTCTTCTCGAGTATCTTCAGACGTTTCAGACGGTGCCTCGTCTCCCTCATCAAGGTCGTTCCGGGCATACCAGGGATGTGCTCTCACCGCCAAGTAATACTTTCCTTCTCGTAAATGAAAGACCCGGAAGAAGCCCGCGTCGTCAGCAAAAGCCTTATCCTTGAAGACAATCGCCTGTGCGGCCTCTGGTGCACCTCCAAAGAGCATGACCTCAGCGCTTGGAACCGGGTCACCAAACTCATCCGTCACCGTTCCGGAGATTGAAGCCTCCGGTTTCAACCGAAAAATCAACCTATCAGTCTCAAAATCTGGTCCCGCGACGATGCCGGTAGAAAACGAATGGTGTTCCTCGTACATTTGTGGCAAGTACCCCGGCCCGCGGGCGGAAAGCGCATACTTAGCCGAGGCCAACCCCGGAAAGTTAAACCGCCCATCTGGCCCGGTAACGACGGTTTGTAGAACGCTGTCCGTGTTACTTATTTCAAGGGAAACCTCAATGTCGGGCAGCACATCGCCGTGCACAGAATCGACCACCGTCCCACTGAGATAAAACTGTTTTGGGGCTTCGGGAGGCGTGGACTGAGCTGCTGCAGAGACTGTTACAACAATTACGAGAAGCCATTTGCGTAACATAAGACTCAATTATCCAAAGCGATCGGTATCAAAGTGGCCGTTACTGCCTGGCTCGGTTGCACGCTGACATGAGTGCCACGCGACAAGTAACGGCTCAGCACGTCCGGATTCCGGTATTCGAGGCCATCGACACTATTGAAAGCGAGTAAAACATAGTCGCCCGGGCGAACTTGCTCGAACTCAAACTGGCCCGCTTCTGTCATTGTGGTCCTTATTTCTTTCGCCGATTCGTGCCCTGGCACCAACAGAACGGTGGCCGCACTACTCTGATCGGGCAATTTAACCTTTCCTTTCAGAGTACCTCCATCATTGCTGAGCACGATCTCGATAGGTGCCACCGTGCCATTCTCTGGCACCAGAAAATCATCTTGCAAGACGTTCGTGGTTGCCGAAGTTGCCGACTTTACGTATGCGCCATAGGGGCTGATTTCGACGGAATAGTTCCCCGGCACCACGCCTGTAATGTTCATAACGGTTTGATCCGCATTTTGGACTCGCCTGGCAATGAACTTGACGTGGCCGAGGGAAGCATTCTTCGAAACTAACGTGACGCGAGCGCTACTTACAACTTGATTGTGACTCGTATCAAAATCTGTTAGCACCTTCACTGGGATTGCGGGACGCTCTTTCAGTACAACTTGAATTCCGGACGTATCCGAGCTGACGTTTAGCGGCACGGTTGCTTGCAACGTCTGACCGTCCACATCAGCGGATGCTCGCAGCGTATACTCGCCCTCGGTAACATACGCGGAAAAATCGTGTTGGCCGGGATGTGGTTGCACCAAAGGGAGAGATTCGCACGAACTATTGCTCAACTCAATTTTCGCGTCAACGGTTCTCGGAACACCAATTATTTCTCCTGAAATCTCAAATAGGGGTTCCTGATTCAGGGAAAAATCGACTTCCAACTGCTGTCCGGGTGAGACAGAAATCACATTTGCCGCGGAAAAGTCTCGGCCATTAGGGTAAAAGGCTAGCGGATACCCGAGACGCTTTCCCTTAGGAGGACGGGATCGCCAATACTCAGGACCAACCGAAACAATAACAGACTCTGCGGGCATACGAAAGACCCGGAAGTGTCCGTCCTCACGCGAGTTTACCTCAGCGCGCAGTTCCCATTGAACGCTGCCATCCACGACGTTTCGGCGGTACAGACGGACTGGAAATCCCTCTATTGGTGTTCC
Organism: Terriglobales bacterium; assembly: GCA_049589875.1. Taxonomy (GTDB): domain Bacteria; phylum Acidobacteriota; class Terriglobia; order Terriglobales; family Acidobacteriaceae; genus Acidiflorens. Next base: position 62,752 of record JBAWBR010000055.1, on the reverse strand, counting down.
CTGAATGGATCGGACATATCCTTCCATTTGGGCTTCTGGCACAAGTTTCAAAACAATGCCATCCATATCGCCCGCGACTTGAATACCCATCGGGGTCCCGTCGGACTGTGTGAAGAAACCCGGCCTTTCCGCTTCTAGCGTTGCTGCACCTTCCGGCACACCTTCGAATCCGAAGACGCCATTGCCATCCGTCATCGCGTGACGAGTATTTTGCATGTCCAGATCTACTAACGCGCGAGCGATTGGCGTTCCCGTCACAGAATTAATAACCATACCGGTGACCGTATGCCGATGCGCGTCAACGCCCGTGTCATCTGTTTGAGCTTCTCCAATCTGGGCAGTCACTAACGAAACGAAGCTCAGGGAGAATAAGATTACCAGCTGAATTGACGTTGAGGATAAAGTCGACAGCGCACTTCCTTTTCGCCGACGATGCGTACGAGTTGGATAGCAAGGTTTCACTAGATCTTACGTTTGCTGCTTAGACAGATTTACTTATTGAACGTGAAAACGACATATTGTACCCCTGTCTCGCTAATTCTCAATTCGTGCTAAAGCATTTATGACAATCAATCTAATGGCCAGTTGCGGCGTGCCGAGTATCCAGCGCATCGCGCACCGCCTCGCGAGCCGGCTTCGCCCGATACTCGCGGTCAAACAGCAACCCCGCGCCCTGCCTGTGCTTCGAGTGCGATCCGATCCACGAATACTTGTCGGTGAATCCCCATGTCTGGATCGCGGTGCAGCCGGTATGGGCAAGGCAGGCCTCGGCAACCTGGCCATAGATATCCGCCTGGCGTTGGAGATCGGCGGGACTGGCGTTGCCGCTGGCGTCGACGGGAAGAGCGACATCCATTTCCGTGATATGCACTTGCAGCCCGAGCGCGGTGAAGCGTGCGATGTTGGCGGAGATGGACGCGACATCCGCGCGAAGATTGGCAATGTGCATCTGGAATCCTATGCCGTCGATCGGAACGCCATCGTGCCGGAACGCGCGCGCCATGGCATAGATGGCATCGGACTTGGGATTGATCTCCTCAGCCTCGGCCTCGTTGTAGAAGAGCAGCGCGCGCGGATCGGCCTCATGCGCCCAGCGAAAACACTGCGCGAGATAGGCCGTACCCTGCCCCGCAAAGCCAATTCCCGGTTGGTCGTACCAAAGTGTGCTCCGCAGCTTCCCCGCATTCCTGCCCTCGTCGAAGGCTTCATTGCCAACATCCCAGGCAAATATCTTTCCACGATAATGCCCGACCACGGTCCTGATGTGGGTTTCGAGCAAATTGGAAAGTTGTTGCGGCGTGTAGTGCGCTGCCGTTAACCATGCCGGATTTTGCTTGTGCCAGACCAGCGTGTGCCCGCGCACTTTCATATTGTGGCGGGCGGCGAAGTCGACAAGTTGATCGGCCTGGGAAAAATCGAACGACTGCGGATCGGGCCGCAGTACCTCCCATTTCAGCGCATCCTCCGGCTCAACCATGTTGAACTCGCGCGCCAGCGTTGCCGAGTAAGCTGCCTCGGAAAGTTGCGCCGGCCGCACTGATGCGCCAATAAGCATCTGCGAACGCTCGGCCGCACCGCGCAGGGTGTGGGGCCCCTCCACCGCGAAGGCCGCGATTAGAAATAGCACGACCGTCGCGGCCCTGAAACTTAGGACCGCCCGTAATTTACCTGCACCTTCGCGACGCATAATGCATTTACTTTGCTCCCGGCAAAAATTTCCGCAAAGGACACCGCTCACACTCCGGTTGTGACTTTTTGCAAAAATTCTTTCCCACGCCGACGATCAGCCCGTGCATTTCGTTGAAGACCTGAGCCGCAGCCGTTCGCTTGGCCAGGCTCATACGCGACGGCGGATGAGACGCCCCGCGCTGATCGGCCATGCCATTGGTTCGGGAAGCCGGATTGGTCCGAGGGTCGAGCCGAGCGTCTAACTGGGGTTGCGACCCTCTGGTCACTTCCAACACTTTCTCTGCCTCGAATAGTCTTTCCGCCAGCGGCGCGAGCGCTCCTTCAAACAGTGCGCGAATTTCTTCATAACTCGCGCGAGCATGAACTAACTCATGCCGCTCGATAATCCGGCGCGTATAGGCATCCACTACGAACACCGGATGATTCCCCGCATAAAGCAGAATAGAATCGGCCGTCTCCGGTCCAATGCCGTTGAGAGCCAGCAACTCCTCGCGCAGTAAGGCCGTTGGCTCCCTAAACATGCGTGCCAGTGATCCGCCGTAACGCTCGTCCAGAAAGCGAACAAAAGTCTTCAGCCGGCGGGCCTTTTGCCGAAAGTAGCCTGCGGATCGAATCAGACGCTCCAGCTTGTGCAACGGTGTTCGCCGAATGCCCTGAATGCTCAGGATTCGCGCCTTGCGCATGTTGCTCAACGCGCGTTCCACATTCGTCCACGAGGTATTTTGCGTAAGATAGGCGCCCACGACTACCTCGAACGCGGACTGAGCCGGCCACCAATGCTGGCGTCCCCAGGCACCATAGAGGGTGTCGAAGTACATCCGGATATCTTCGTCTCGCTGCACAAGGGCAAATCCTGCGCGACCCCTCCAACCCCATTAATCGTCAATGGTTTACAAATTTACCCTTTAGTTTCAAGCATTTAACCGGAACGAAACATCCCTCCCCGGAATGGAAACTATCCCGGAAACGCTGAGTACTTTGGAGTACCCGAAACCCTGTATTCCTCATCCCCCGACCCCGTTTCGGACTTATCATGACTCAGGGTAACGCATAAACAGGTTCCCCGACGTCCATGTGGCGTGTCTCGTTTTTCGAACAGGAGTTTTAGCAGCGAATGCAGATTTTGTTGGTCGATGATTCCGCCGTTTACCGGAAGCTGATCGGCGATCATCTTCAGAGCTGGGGGTTCGGTTTTATCCAGGCCGAGACCGGCGAAGAGGCGTGGAAAATCCTCGCCCAGCAGGATGCGCCTAAGTTGGTCCTCCTCGATTGGGTACTTCCGGACCTCGAAGGAATTGAAGTCTGCCAGCGCATTCGGCATAACTGCAGCACCGGACATTACGTTTACGTCATTCTCCTTACCGGTAAAGAAGGCCGCCAGAATATGCTCGACGCGATGAATGCGGGAGCGGACGATTATCTGGTAAAGCCCTTCGACGCGTCTGAACTTAAGGCTCGCCTGTTGGTCGGCAAGCGCATTCTCGATCTGCAGGATGAACTAGTCGCCGCTCGCGAGTCGATGCGCCACGCTGCCACCCACGATTCCTTAACGGGTCTGCTCAATCGCGGCGAGATCTTCGCCATGCTCGAACGCGAACTGGAACGTTCTCGCCGTGAAAACAGGCCAGTCTCCGTCATTCTTTCCGATATCGATCACTTCAAGAAAGTGAACGACACCCACGGCCACCTTTTTGGCGACGAGGTATTGCAGGAGATCTCCCGCCGGTTGCATTCCCGCCTGCGCGTTTATGACGGCGTGGGACGATATGGCGGAGAGGAATTTCTGCTGGTCCTGCCCACCTGCGACCTGGAATATGCTCTCGTCCGCGCCAACGAACTTCGCGAGATAATTGCCGCCACGCCCATCGTCTCTGGAAACGTGGAACGGTCAATCACCATGAGCATGGGAGTCGCGGTCTCGGAGGGCACCGGGATTAAGGGAGTTGAAACCCTGCTCAGCCGGGCCGATACGGCCCTCTATCGTGCCAAAGAGAAGGGCCGCAACCGCGTAGAATTCCTCGCGAACTCCGAAGAGCTGACTCCAGCTGAAGCCAAAGCTACAGCAGCGCAGTAACGCTTCTTCCTACCACACTCCCGATTCCAGAAATTCGTGAATGCTTTTGGCCGCGCGGCGTCCCGCGCCCATTGCCAGAATCACCGTCGCTCCGCCGGTTACGATGTCGCCGCCCGCAAACACGCCCCGTCGCGATGTCTTCTGCGTGGTGTCGTCGGCCTGTATGTAACCTTTCTTCGTAGTCGCCAGTCCCGGCGTGGTGGTTTGGATAATCGGATTGGCAGTGGTTCCAATCGCCATAATCGCCACCGCCAGCGGAAGTTCATACTCCGAGCCTTCGATCGGCACCGGCCGCCGCCGTCCCGACGAATCCGGCTCGCCCAGTGCCATCTTCTGGCAACGCGCTGCCTTCAGCCATCCCTTGCCATCGTCGATGAACTCCAGAGGCGCGGCCAGCACCTGTAATTCCACGCCTTCCTCTTTGGCGTGTTTGACTTCTTCCAGACGCGCCGGCATCTCAGCCTCGCTGCGCCGATAGAGAATGAAGGCGTGGCCCGCCCCCAGCCTCAATGAAGATCGAATCGCATCGAGCGCTGTATTGCCGCCGCCAATCACCGCCACGTTCTTGCCTCGGAAATCGACCATTGGCTCGTCGAATTTCGGGAACTCGTAGGCATGCATCAGGTTGATGCGCGTAAGAAATTCGTTGGCGGAGTAAACGCCGTTGAGATGTTCGCCCGGAATGCCCATGAACTGTGGCAACCCCGCGCCCGTGCCGATGAACACCGCGTCGTAGCCTTCCTCAGTCACCAGTTCGTCGATGGTAACCGTGCGCCCGACAACCACGTCGGTCTCAAACACGACTCCCATTGCACGCATGATATCGACCTGCTCGCGGATGATCTGTTTCGGCAGGCGAAATTCGGGGATGCCATATACGAGCACGCCGCCGATTTCATGCAGTGCCTCAAAAACATGCACCGAGTGTCCTTTTTGCACCAGATCGCCCGCTGCCGTGAGGCCCGAAGGACCGCTGCCCACGATAGCCACTTTCTTCCCGGTCGGCGGAGCCTTCACAATCTTTGTCACGTCGAAATGCTTCTGCTCATAGTCGGCGACAAAGCGTTCCAGATAACCAATCCCCAGCGACTCGGTCGTTTTACAGAGCAGGCAAGCGCCTTCGCAATGGTCTTCCTGCGGACAGACGCGGCCTGTGATCGCCGGTAGAACGTTGTCTTCGCGAATTTTCGCGGCCGCCCCCATGAAGTCCCCATCCACGATCAACTGTACGAATTCCTTGACCTTCACGCCCACCGGGCAATCCTTCGTGCAGCTTGGCTTGGCGCACTCGATGCAACGCAGCGCTTCCTGACGCGCCAACTCAGGCGAATAACCAAGATTGACCTCGGTGAACTGTTTGTTGCGCACTTGCGGCGGAGCTTCGGGCATGTGCTGCCGCGGCATCTTGGCGCGCTCTTTGTTCGGGATGGGATTGCTCGACTTCTTGCTCGGTGTGGTCGGCGTGCTCATTTCTTCTCCTCCAGCGCGCAGACCGCTTCGTCTTCGCTGGAAGCTGCGGCTTTCTGTTTTTCGAGCTGGCACTGGTGTTGATACTCTTCCATGGAGCGCTTCTCAGCGTCGCGGTACATCGCGTTCCGCTGCACCAGCACGGCGAAATCGACGCGATGCGCGTCAAACTCAGGGCCATCGACGCACGCAAATTCGCTCTTGCCCTCAACCAGAACGCGGCAGCCCCCGCACATTCCAGTGCCGTCGATCATGATCGGGTTCAGGCTGACCATCGTGCGGATTTTCTCTTTGCGCGTCATGTCCGCGACCGCCCGCATCATCGGGATCGGCCCCACCGCCAGCACCAGATCCACCCGCGTCCCATTCTCCAGCAGTTGCCGTAGCCTGTCCGTCACCAGTCCCTTATCGCCGGACGTGCCATCGTCGGTGGTAACAAATACGGTGTCGCTTACCTCGCGCATCTCGGGCTCAAGAATAACCAGATCCTTATTGCGGCCGCCAATTATGGTGATCACGCGATTTCCCGCGCGCTTCATCGCGGCTGCCGTGGGATAGGCCATCGCCGTGCCCACCCCTCCACCCATCACCACCACGGTGCCGAATTTATCAATTTCGGAGGGCTTGCCGAGCGGGCCCACGATGTCGAGAATGCTGTCGCCCGTCTCCAGCGCGTTGAGCATGTTCGTGGTCTTTCCGATGGATTGCACGACGATATTGACCGTGCCCTTTTCTGGGTCCGATTTTTCAATGGTGAGTGGAATGCGTTCGCCTTTGTCGTTGACGCGAATAATGACAAACTGGCCCGCCCGCTGCTTGCGCGCAATGCGGGGCGCTTCAATCACGAAACGCTTGATTCCGGGGGCGATAAACTGGGCATTGACGATTTTGAACACGAGAGTGCTCCGTGGAATTCCGAAAGTATTGTCACGTGGGCTGTGACATGGGGATGTGATGGGGATCACGAGGAAGAGTGCGCCGTGACCACGGGTGGAATCGTCGCAGTGTATGCCCTGGTTTGACGAGCGGCGCCATGAGAGTAGCACGCGCGGAAATGATAGCCTTTACAGGGGTTTGACCGCATGGGCCCGGCAGCAAATGACGAATCATGAGCCACAGATCGCACACCAGCGCCCTCCCGGCCTTTCAGCCCAGGTCAAGGAGATGGCCCGCGACGCTGGCTTTGACCTGTGCGGCTTGGCCGCCGTTCGCGAATTCAGCGAACTGACTGTCTTTCCCGAGTGGATCGCCGATGGCCGCCACGGCGAGATGAAGTATATGGAGGCGCGCGACGACGCGGGAGAACTCAAGCGCGCTGCACTGTCACGGGTCGCTCCCTGGGCGCGCAGCGTGATTGTTTGCGCCATCAACTACAACACGGCGCAGCCCTATTCCATCCAAACGGACGACGCCAGCCGTGGCTGGATCTCCCGCTACGCCTGGAGCCGCGAAGACTACCACGACGCCGTATTGCGCCGGCTGCGCGCGGTTGAATCGAAACTTCACGACGCTTTGATTTTCGCAAACGCACAGCAGGCCGGCCCTCTTGCAACTGACAACGGCCTCCAAACCCGCTCTTATGTCGATACCGGTCCGCTCGTGGAACGCGTCTATGCGAAATACGCGGGCATCGGATGGATTGGAAAAAATACCTGCATCATTAATCAGAAACTGGGCTCGTGGCTCTTTCTGGGAGTCATCCTGACCTCGATCGAGCTCGTGGATTCTCTTTCACCGGACGCGCACGCGCCAAATCCGCCATCCTCCAATGCTCCGCCCGAACTTCTTTTTCCCGATGTCCCTGCACCCGATCGCTGCGGCACCTGCACTCGTTGCATCGTGGCCTGTCCCACACAGGCGATCACCGCTCCCGGCGAGCTCGATGCACGCCTGTGTATCTCCTATCTGACAATCGAGAAGCGCGGCGGGATTCCCCAAGAACTGCGCGCAGAAATGGGCCGCCACGTCTTCGGATGTGACATCTGTCAGGACGTCTGCCCTTGGAATCGCAAAGCGCCGGTGACGACAGCCGCGGAATTCCAGCCGCGCGAGGGCTTGGTCAATCCCGCGCTCGATTGGCTCGCGGAAATGAAGCCCGAAGAATTCCGCGAAGTCTTTCGCGGATCGCCCGTGCGGCGGGCAAAACTCTCCGGCCTGCGCCGGAATGCCGCGATCGCAATGGGCAATAGCGGCGACGAAAAGTTCCTGCGGGCGCTGGAAAAACTAGCCGAAGATTCCGACCCCGTCGTGGCGGAACATGCCCGCTGGGCGCTTGATCGCATAAATTCCCCGCAAGTAAAGTAAGACCGCAAAACTCGCAAAGCAAAACAACGCGAACGGGTATTTGTGAAACGCTCTCTAACGATGAACCAACACCGAACGGCCAACGCCGCTCCCACCATTTACAATCCCTCCCATGTTTCAATCCGACCTTCTTCTCAATAAGCGCATCCTTATTACCGGCGGCGGCACCGGCCTCGGCAAAGCAACCGCGCAGAAGTTCCTCGAACTCGGCGCCGAAGTCTATATCTGCGGGCGGCGCGAGGAGGTTCTGGCGGCAACCGTCCGCGAACTCCACGAGCGTACCCGAGGTCGTATTCACTCGCGCCGCTGCGATGTCCGCGATGCCGCGGCCGTTGAGGAGATGATTGGCACGATCTGGGCCGGCGGTCCGCTCGATGTCCTCATGAACAACGCCGCCGGAAATTTTCTCGCCCGCACAGAAGATCTTTCCCTCGGAGCATTTCAATCCGTCATCGGCATCGTCCTCATGGGATCGCTGCACGCAACTTTGGCCTGCGGAAAACGTTGGATCGCCGCCAAGCATAAAGCCGTCGTGCTCAATGTGACCACCACCTATACAACCACCGGCTCCGCCTACGTCGTGCCCTCTGCGGTGGCGAAGGCTGGAGTCCAGGCCCTCACCCGCAGCCTCGCCGTCGAGTGGGGAGATCGTGGCATTCGCATGAATGCCATCGCACCGGGACCGATTCCCACCGAAGGCGCGTTCTCGCGGCTGTTGCCTCGCCCCGAGCTCGAACAAGCCGCCAAGAACCGCAATCCGCTGGGACGATTCGGTACCGTCGAAGAGTTTGCCAATCTGGCCGCCTTTCTCGTCAGTGATGGCGCGGGCTACATCAACGGCGAAGTCGTCACCATGGATGGCGGCGAATGGTTGCAGGGTGCCGGCGAGTTCACCGCGCTTGGACGCCAGCTTACGGAAGATGAGTGGGGACGCATGAAGCCGGGAAAGCCGGGAAATGCGCCACCCCGGCCCTAGAGGCGCTCCTTCGAGCGCCGAATTCACTGCATCAAAGTCTTCAGGGAAGTAAGCAACTTATCCGGGCCCTCTGCTTTTGAAAGAACATCCTTGATCCCCGCCGCCTTCATTTCCCGCGCAAGTCCGCGGCAGTCGTGCATGGTGAACAGCACCGTGATGGTCTCCGGGGCAATGGATGCAATCCTCCGCGCGGCATCAAGCCCATTCATCACAGGCATAGCTAAATCCATAATGACGATCGCCGGCTTCAACTTCCTGACCTGTTCAATCGCAATCTCACCATTCTCCGCCTCGCCGCACACTTCCCAACTGTCCAGCTCCAGAAAAGCTCGCAGTTTTTTCCGGAGAATAGGACTGTCATCGACAATAAGAATTTCATTCATCCCGTCCCTCTGCGAGATGGACTGTAGGAGGGGCGGCGAGCCAGGCTAGAGATCAGCGGGAGGGTCGCTCACGGCTAAAGTGAATCTCTCGGTGATTTTAAAGAGCCGGCGTTAAATTGCACATCGGGCGAAGGCTGTACGCTAGCGTACTGTTGTTTGTACGACGCTGGATAAACGCTGGGCGAATAAAAGGAGTAGTCTTAAGGTGTCTCTTCTAGCAACCTTCCGCCGCGCCCTCCGGGGTGACGGTTCCTTGCGAAAACAGACAGCGTCTTGCGCTGTACGAAGGAGCCGTCATGGTAAAAAAGACCCCAAACCTCGCCGCGCAGCCACCCACTGATTCAGACGGAAATACCGTTCGCAACAAGATTCTGCTTAGCCTCCCGCCGGAAGAACTTAACCTTGTGCTCCCCAAATTGGAATTCATCCGCCTCAAACTTCACCAGGTTCTTCATGAAGCAGGCGAAACTATCAAGTCTGGATACTTCATCAATACGGGGTTGATTTCCGTGCTCTCGGTTCAACCCGACGGTAAGAGTGTTGAAGTCGGCCTTATAGGCAGCGAAGGGTTTACAGGAATGCCGCTCCTGGTGGGATATCGGCGCAGTCCTACCCGCCTGATTACCCAGGGCGATGGCACCGCTTACCGCTGTGACGCGGAAACGCTCCTGCAGTTTGTCCGGAAGTGTCCCCGGCTCGAACTACAGTTACAACGTTTTGTGCAACGGCTCTCAATGCAGACTACTCAGATCGCCGCCTGTAACCGCCTTCATGAAGTCGAGGAACGGCTGGCGCGCTGGATCCTGATGAGCCAGGACCGCATCGCCTCAGACACTCTTCCTCTCACCCAGGAATTCCTGGCGCAGATGCTCGGCACCCGCCGCGCCAGCGTCACCGTGGCTGCCGGCATCCTGCAAAAAGCCGGATTGATTTCTTATACCCGGGGGAGCGTCAAGATATTGAGCCGTCCAAAACTGGAACGGGCGGCATGCGACTGCTATCGCATCGTGCAGCGGCAATTGCGCGATTGGGAAACGGAAACAAACTAGTTCTGTACGCCTCCGAACATTTCCCGGTTTGCAACCGTACCGACACCGCCTGCTTTTCCCGCAATACTCAGTGCCATCCGTGCATGCGGAAACACTCGCAAGAACTACGGAGGGGGCACGCTATGCCGTCGACTCCAAATTGGAATGAAGCTTACCGGCGAGCTCTCACTGAAACCCATCCTCGAAAATTGCAACGGAGAATTGCAGTCGCCCGCCGGGCTATTATGGAGCGCATCAAGCTCACTCCCACTATCATGCCCGCCTATGAGCAAATGATGATCGATGATGCGCTCAACAGTTTACGTACCCTGCAAGCGGAATTCGATAACCAGTTCCAGGAGTTTGAAGAACTGCACGGCCAGTCGCAACCTGGTTGAATCGATACAAAGAAAAGTCCATCCACATTCAAACCGCCGAAAGGTCCGTTTGCAGCTTTCATGCAAGGCGAGCCACGAGCTTCTCAAGAGGATGGTTGCGCCCAGAGCGATTCATACCTCGGAACTGCTTCGCGCGTAGTTGCCGCCTTCCAGCCGTTGCTGCTGGCGCTCCAGCAGTTCGTTAAGTTCTCGAATCAATCGGAGGAATGTCTTTGGATCCTTTTCTTTCTCAATCATCCCGCACAGTTGATGCATGCGTTCTCGTTCTTCTAGTGTCATCGACCATGAGATGGCGCACCCGGAGAACAAGTCATGCGGGATGAGGCGGTATTTCGGTTGCAGGTTCTGGGGTAGGAGTAAGGACCCGCTCCCTGACAATCGCATCCGGCGGAAGGTAGAAGCTCATGTTTGTCTCTGATTGAGACGGGTTGTTCCCCTGCTGTTGCTCTTCGTGCCACTTCGTCGGCTACAAAGACAACCCCGCAGGACTCGAACCTGCAACCACCGGATTAAAACTATTTCCCGAGTCAACGACTGAAGATTTCTGATCGAATTGGGCGTCGCGCGCGGTGTCACGTCCTACGTCGCGCCCCACGTCACGCCCCACGCCCCCCGTCCCGCCCTAAGATTTCGCTCATGCTCCTCTCTTATCCTCGGCGGAACCGCGGCACGCTAGCGGCGCGCATGCGCCGTCTCGCCTTGCGTCGGAAGATTCCCCGTAACTGGCGGCGCCTGATACCCGACTGCCCTTTCGGCGGGTGCTCCGAACAGCTCGGGATGCAGGTAGTGTCCTTGTTCCTGCGGCGGCTTTTCTTCTTCCACCTGAATGCGGTGTGCATCGGCGTAAGCATCATGCCGAATACCAGTCACTTGCCAGGAAACTTTTCCTCCGGGCTTGCCGCCGGAAATCCTGAAGCGGTTGTGGGAGATCTCTTTGGCCACATAAAGACTCGGTTGCGGCCTGCCGATCGACGTCAGCTGATAACGAAAATCCTGATTGAGCGCCTCAAAATAGTTGGGAAGCGTGATCCAGATTGAGCCTCGTGCATCGAGTTGCGCGACACCGTTGTAAATATTCATCATGTCGGGCGATTCGACGAAGGAGTGATAGAGGTACTTGTTGGCGGGGTCGAGGGGATGGTCGATCTTGAAGGAGCCGCTGCCCTTACTAAGGGAACCTGTAATGGAAACGTTGCCTTGAAAATATCCGGCGGAGTCAGCGCCTCCGCTGCCATAGTTAATGCCCACGACGGCGCTCCCCGCTGGGCTTTTGGTAGTGAAGAATCCTCCGTTTGCGCTGCCCGATGTTGCCGAGTTGGTGGCGAAGACCGCCGATGCACCCGTGGCCGCTGCGCTCGCCGTGATGGTATTGCCGCCCGAACCGTTATCGACTACATCCAGGGTTCCCACGGGAGCCGTGGTACCGACGCCCACGGCGACACTGGCTGTGGCTCCATTCAATCCCTTAATACTGCCAAGCACAATTGCGTTACTGGATGCGACTTCCGCGTTAGCGCCGATTGCGGTGGCGTTCGAAATCGACCCGGATCCAAATTCAGTATTCGAACCCAGAGCCGTGTTATTGTTTCCCGTCGTGCCGGACGTAATTCCGGGAATTTGCCCCGCATTAAAACCCAGTGCGGAGTTGTAGCTCCCCTGGGTGCTGTACTGGAGCGCCTCGAGGCCAATGCCCGTGTTGTAGTTGCCCTCGGTATTGCTAAAGAGCGCTGCCCAACCGGTGGCTGTGTTTCCGTTGCCGGCATTGGATTCTAAGGTTTCAGCGCCCAGAGCGGTGTTAGAACTTCCGTAGGTGACGAAGCGGAATGCCCCCGACCCGACGCCGGTGTTGCCGGTTTCGCCGGTATCAGAAATCGTAGGGTTCCCCGCGAAGCCGAGGAATGCATTGCCATCGAAACCAAACGCGAAGGTTGTGCCCGCAATGTTATACCCACTCGCGGCATTGATCGCCCCATTGACATCCAGGGCCGCACCGGGAGTCTTCGTCCCCACCCCTACGTTACCCCCTGTCTGATATAGCTTCGAACTCCCCAGCTTCGTGGAGCTCAACCACAGTGGAATGTAGTCCACAGTGCCGGTGCCAGTAACCGCCGGACGGACGCTTTGGGGGCTGGCGCTATTCCCAACCGCAACCTCACTCTGGCCCGTCTCCGGAACTGCCCGTGCGAAAGCCGAGGGGGGTAATCCATCAATGGTTGCGGCATCACCCGCCTTTAGAGCGTACGGTACACTCACGAGCATCACACGCGGCTGTTCCGCCTGTTCGCCGATACGTACTCCCAGCCATCGAGTTTCGCCCCTGGTAAACAAAGTGGCCGGCATACCCGCAGGTTTAGTCATCCCCAATTGAACAGAGTAGTGTCCAGTTGAATCGAGTTGGACATTCTGTATCTCCGTCCACAGAGCCTCGCCCTCTTGTTGGCGGTCATAGAGCGAAAATATGATCGTAGCAACGCCGCTCAGCGAATTGCCGGCCTCATCTGTGGCCACACTGGAGAACTGAATCAGTGGCGGCACCATCCCGTCGGCAGCTTTAGCCGCGCTCGGTTGCGCCTGAGCTGGCCAGCTGCAAAGCAGCACCGTCAACGACGAGAGCAATAACACACGCGCTTGTTTCATATAACGCTCCTTGTTTTCGATTTCATCCTGGGTTCTGCTACGGGCCCACTTGCTTATGAGAAGACGGAATACAATGACGTGAACCGAAGTGGATCAGTCCAACCGGTATGGGAAGTTTCCCCGGCATCCCACATTACCGAGGTGAAAGTTAAGTGCGGGGTATTATGTCCAGCAACCTCGGCATTGTCAATGACGGGTTGAGGCTCAAAATGCGGTGTTCCCCCACATCCTTTCGTTTATGTAAGTCGTGCTACGGAGACAACCGCAGCGCCAGTTCTGGTCCGACTTGTGCTGCGGGAGCCCCCATAGTGGCCAGCCGAAGAGTCTGTCTTGGCGGCGTCTCAGGTGCAGTTACGGGGTCCAGTTCAGGTTCGCGACTCCCCCTCCCGGCGGTACGTTCCAACAGATCAGCTGAATACTATCTCCAGCAGCCGCAACGTCGACAACGCTGTTGTAGATCTGAAGCGGCGCGCTGAAGCTAATTCCCGTCCCGCCAGTGGACGACCCTTCGGTACCCGTATAGGCGTAGGTCTGGCAGGAGAAAGTATTCTGCTGATTTGTACCCGACCAATAGTCTTGTACGAGCACCGACTTCGTTCCCTTCGTGTCGATAGGCAGGTCGAATTCGAGGCTGACAGCGTAGGTGCAATTATTAAACACCGCTCCGTTGTCTTCACTGAGGCAGGTTCGGGGGTTGGAGCTGATCGGGCTCTCCACACGATGAGCGCTGAAAGCGGTTGTGGCGCGTCCATACTTTGGAGTCGTGAAAGGCTGAGTTATCGGCGAGCCGGAACGGGGCGTCAATTTCCCATAGAACGTGTTCGATGTTTCCCCCGTGCCGTTGCTACTCGGACAATCGGCCGTGTCGGTCCCTAGCTGGCCGTTTGAAACCTGGTAGGTGAGATACCCATCGCCGGAAGAAAATGTCGATCTTTCCCAATCGATGGGGCCTACAACATCCAGCTGGAAGGTCTGAATCGGAGACAGAACCGGCGTATTGGTGTTGGGATAAGTCGGCATGGGCATGTCCAGCGTAGAAACGGTTCCATCATTGCCAGTCACGCTGAAGGTGGTTGCCGTTACATTCCCATTGCTATCGTTCGTGAGCTGAATCGTCAGCATTGAGCCAGCGGCGATTGTGTTCGATGGCAGGGTAACGATGGTGGGCTGGTTATGGTTATTCACTCCCGTGTCGTTCCAGTACTGGATAAAACCCAGCGCCTGGTTGTTCTCGATGATGATGCCGTACTGCATCCAGAAGACGGGCTCTCCGGCTGGTGGATTGGCATTCAGCTGCATGGCGAAACCCCCATTCGGCGTGCCGACCCCACCACTGCCGGGAGTTACTTCTGCAACCATGTCTTTCGTGACGTGCAACGAAACCGATAGACCCTGAATGCTGTTGCAGTTGTTGGAGAGCAAGTAATTGTTGTTACCGCCTAACGATTGGGCAGCCGCCGATCCGGCGGCCAATGCGAAGAACACGGTTGAGGCAATTGCTAGCGCTACATACTTTGCGTGCGTCTGAACTTTTGTGGGTTTCATCGTAGTCTCCTATGTTGGCTTTTGAATGTCGATGCCGAAATCTCTGGCCGTCCTTAACTCCACAGGCCATGCTGGCGGTCAAGGCGCTTATCTTCTAAAGCGAAATTTCCGGGAAAATTGGTCGCGCGCCCCGAGGAAAATTTATGGTGGCTCTTGCCGACGCGGCGATTGAGAAAACCAAGGTTCAAGGTCGACCGCAAAAAGGACCGCGGGGTCAAGGCGCTGGTTTGCGCCCCGATCCCCGCGGCAACCTCGTCGGCGTGCTCTGTTGTGAAGTCGATCCTGGTTTAAGATTGATCCCGGTTACTTGGTCCAATTCAAGTTGGCCACCCCGCCACCCGCCGGCACGTTCCAACAGATCAGCTGAATGCTCATGTCGGTCGAAGCGGTGACCGTGCCGCTCTTCGATTGGAGAGGCCCCGTGAAATCAATGGTCGAACCCGTCGTGGAAGACCCCTCACTGCCGGTATAGGCGAAGGACTGGCAGCTAAACGTGTTTTCCGCATCGGACCCGGTCCAGTAATCCTGCACGGTGATCGTCTTCGTCCCCTTGACATCGATGGGCAGATTGAACTCAAGGCTGACCGAATACGTGCAGTTATTGACGACCGCCCCGTTGTTTTCGCTGAGGCAGCTATAAGGGTCGGAGCCAATTGGGCCTTCCACATGGAAAGCGCTGAAAGCTGTGGTCGACCGCGCATAGGCAGGACTGGCTGCTACGGCCAGGATGGCGAGGCAAAG
Source organism: Terriglobales bacterium (assembly GCA_049589875.1). Classification (GTDB taxonomy): domain Bacteria; phylum Acidobacteriota; class Terriglobia; order Terriglobales; family Acidobacteriaceae; genus Acidiflorens. The sequence continues at coordinate 47,510 of JBAWBR010000055.1, read as the reverse complement.
TCCCAGAAAAAGTGAATTAGCTGTGCGTTTCATTGTAGTCTCCTTTATTTTCGGCAACTTAGTGCCGATTGAATTCATGCACCGGAGCGTTGAGTCCCGCGACTGCCGCGCCGCAGGGCGTCTAAGTTTCGGTCACTTGGTAAAGCGAAATAATTCGGAAAACTGGCCCAGGGAGCAAAAAAATATTTTTGATTGTAGGCGGGGCGATGATTCGCGGGGTGATGATTCGCGGGGCGTTTGTTTGGCGGCACGCCGGAATGGCGCTTCTAACGGGCGGCAACCTCATTGACATACGTTTCGGTAGAGGCTAACTTGTCAGCCAAGATTTCTCGGGCCCGATTTGGTGGTCCAGCTTGTCGGAACTTTCACCCAATACGATCAGCGAGTTACTGGCTAACTGGCATGCCGGTGACGACCAGGGACTGCGTGCGGCGCTTCCTCTGGTTTATGAAGAGCTCAGGAAAGTGGCGCGCCATTATTTAAGACAGGAACGCCCCGGTCACACCCTCCAAGGCACCGCCCTTGTGCATGAAGCTTATCTCCGTCTGGAGAAGCAGGGCGCAACTGAAATCAAGAACCGCGAACATTTTCTGGCGATCTGCGCTCAATTGATGCGGCAGATTCTGGTCGAACACGCGCGCAGCCGGGCTGCGGCAAAACGGGATGGAGGGGTCAGACTGGAACTGGATGAAAACCTGGATTTTAGAGTTCAGAGTATGGACATGGTGGCCCTCGACGACGCTCTAAAGGAACTGGCCAAACTTGACCCGCAGCAAAGCCATATCGTGGAACTAAGATTTTTTGGCGGCCTTTCCATCGAAGAGACGGCCCAGGCATTAGATCTTTCACCCACTACGGTGAAAAGACACTGGGCAACGGCGAAGCTATGGCTACATCATGAAATAAGTAAGGCAAGCTGAACATGACGCCGGAGCGCTGGCAGCAGATTCGTAGCTTGCTGGAGAAAGCTCTGGAGCTGGCGCCTGAGGAACGTTCCAACTTCCTGGAACAAGCCTGTTCATCCGACCCACTATTGCGGCAAGAGGTTGATGTCTTGCTGCCTTCTGGTGCAGAAGCACACTCCAGCTTTTTGCAATCCTCATTACTTCACGGAACAAACGCCTCCGGCACGAAGTTATTCCGGAACGGCGAAACCATCTCCCATTACCGGGTCATCGAGAAACTCGGAGCCGGCGGTATGGGCGTTGTTTATAAAGCGGAGGATATCCGCTTACAACGCTATGTGGCGCTGAAATTTCTTCCCGATGATGTGGCACGCGACCCAAAAGCCCTGCAGCGCTTCCGATGGGAGGCCTATGCTGCTTCCTCCTTGAATCACCCTGGCATCTGCACGATTTTTGAAGTCGAAGAGCATGAGGGGCAACCGGTCATCGTCATGGAGTTGCTGGAAGGCGAAACCCTGCAAGAACGGCTTTCTAATGGGCCCCTTAACTCCGCTGAACTTCTCGATCTTAGTCTTCAGATTTCGGACGCATTGGCCGCAGCTCACGCCCAGGGCATCATTCACCGGGATATAAAACCGGCCAACATTTTCATCACATCTCAGGGTCGGGCGAAGATTCTGGATTTTGGAGTGGCCAAAGCAATCTCCCTCCCTCAGGCAGAGTCAGTCCCTGACCAATCGCTCACCGGCGAAGGCGTCATTGTCGGCACAACTGCTTATATGTCTCCCGAACAGTTGCGAGGAGAAGAGATCGATGTTCGAAGCGATCTGTTTTCCTTAGGCGTGTTGCTCTATGAAGCCGCGGCTGGCCAGCAACCTTTCATCGGGAAAAATCATGTGTTGTTGATGAACGCCATTTTGAACGAGGATCCAGTTCCGCTATGTCGTGTAAATCCGGAATTGCCGGAAGCCTGGGGAGTCATCATTGCAAAGGCGCTCACAAAAGATCGCGAACAGAGGTATCAGAGCGCGGCAGACATGCGAGCCGACCTGGAGCTTTTGACCCGGGAATCCCATGATCGTTTCATCGCTGCCCTCGGAGGAACTACACGGGGGCATGGGATTGGGATGAGTTCTGGAATAAGTCCCATCCTCGCGATGCCGCCGGTAACCGGCCACAACACTGTCTCAAGGCAGCCGCGCTCCTTCATTCGCGCAAACCGTGGCGTCGTCCTTATTATTATTGTTCTTGTGTCCGCCCTCATCGCGTCGGGGCTGTGGTATCGGCAGGTGCGAATTGCCCGCAGGCTCACGGAAAAAGACAGCATCGTACTCGCTGATTTCACAAACACAACTGGGGATGCGATCTTCGACGATACGCTGAAAACTGCGCTTACCATTTCCCTGCGGCAATCGCCTTTTCTCAACGTACTTCCCGACCGCCAAGTCGCAAAGACCCTGAAATTGATGACCCTTCCCACGAGCACAAAACTGACGCCAGAAGTGGCCAGCGAGGTTTGCCAGCGTGCCGGCAGCAAGGCCTATGTCGCCGGGTCGATTGCAAATCTTGGAAGCCAATACGTGGTGGGATTGAAGACAGTGAGTTGCGCCAGTGGCGACACGCTCGCTGAGGAGCAGGAGACCGCCAAATCAAAGGAAAAGGTGCTCGAAGCCCTCGGCAGAACGGCCTCCAGGATGCGTAGCGAACTCGGCGAATCGCTCACCACATTGCAAAAATTTGATGTCCCGCTCTACCAGGCCACCACATCTTCTCTGGAAGCTCTGAGAGCATACAGCCTCGGCGGAAAGGCGTATGCGGAAAAAGGCGCGGCGGCAGCCTTGCCCTACACAACGCGTGCCATCGAATTGGATCCGGAATTTGCCATGGGATATTGGGCGGTCGGCGGAGATTATTCCGAACTCGGCCAGTTCGGCCGCGCAAGCGAATACTATACCGAGGCCTTCCAGTTGAAGGACCATGCCAGCGAGGGCGAGAAGCTCGACATTGTGGCCTTCTACTACATGCATGTGACTGGAGAACTCGACAAAGCGGCTCAGGCCTATGAGGAGGAAATTGAGAACTATCCGCGAAAGCCCTTTGCCCATTCGATTTTGGCGTCCTTATATGGCAATCAAGGTCAATACGCCAAGGCCGCGGATCTCACGCGACAGGCCTTGCGCCTGACGCCGGATTCCATGGTTTATGCAAATGCGAACCTCGCCAACTATGAGCTGGCGCTGCAACACTTCGATGAAACTAGAAAGATCATCCGCGACGCGCAGGCACGAAAACTGGACAGCGGGACGTTCCACAATGCTCTCTATGCGCTCGCGTTCCTGGCGGCCGACTCTTCGGCAATGGCGGAGCAGCAAAATTGGTTTGCGGATAAGCCGGAATATGAAAATTGGGGATTGGCTCTCGCGTCCGACACAGAGGCGAATGCAGGTCACATTGGCAAAGCGCGAGAGCTAAGTAATAGAGCCGTGGATTCTGCCATCCGAGCCGACAATAAAGAGGCTGCCGCAATAGTGAAGGCGATAGCGTCTCAGCGAGAAGCAGCATACGGCAATTTTGCGCAAGCCCGGCGTTTGGCCTCGGAAGCTCTTGCGCTCGCTCCCGCCAGTCCAGGCGCAGCTGCCGAGTCGGCGCTCGCGTTTGGCATGGCGGGCGATACCACCCGCGCCGGCTTAATTGCGCAAGACCTGAAAAAACGCTTCCCGCTCGATACTCAAATGCAGTCGATTTGGTTGCCCGCGATCCAAGCCCAATTGGCTTTACAGAGACAGAATCCGGCTTCCGCTCTAAATGACCTCAAAGCATCTTCTCCCGTCGAATTAGGGCAAATTCCATTCGTTAACAACATCTCGTGTCTTTACCCTGTTTATGTCCGCGGTCAGGCTTACCTCGCCGCAGGACAGGGCCAAGCCGCCGCAGCAGAATTTCAGAAAATTATCGGTCACAACGGCATCGTCTGGAACTGCTGGACGGGAACGCTTGCACGCCTGGGCATTGCCCGCGCCAATGCGTTAGAGGCGGGAACTTCACGCGGTGCCAGCTCGGATGCGGCCCGCGTGCGAGCGCTCACTTCTTATAAGGACTTCCTTACACTCTGGAAAGACGCCGACCACCAGAACCTTCCCCTCCTGAAGACGGTTCAAGCCGAGTACCAAAAGCTACAGTAGCGCCGCACCTATTTTCTCTCAGCCGCGTGATCCAAACCCATTCCTGCAGCTTCATCGGGAACGACCGCATTTCGGCAATTAAAGCCGCGAGGGGTTGCAGATGTCGATGGGAACTAATTGAAAAATTGGTAGTTAACCTCTCCCTTCGCAAGTGAAAAAAAATATCACGGCCGATGATCGGATTTGCCGCGCCTTTGCGCTGTTACAGATATAGGAAAAAAACCTGACACCCCGACGACAGAATTTCCGAACGGAGGACAAGAAAATGCGGAGAAGAAATGGCATCGGCGGAAAGCGGGCTGTTCTGACAGTCATCATGACCCTGTTTTTAAGTCTGGGCACATTGGCAGCAGCGGAGAGTGACGCCGCGCGCGCAATCCGCGCTTCGGCCGCCACTATACCTACCAATATCCCCGGAATTCGCAGCTATGCCGAGCCCCCGAAAGGCTTCAACCCTGTCACCGCTACAGATGAAGATCTAGCTACCTACGGCTTCCCCGCTCGCCCTGACAAAGAGGCCCATCCCGCCCAGTACGTCCAGTGGGAACGCGCCATGAGACTCGCCAGGATTCACCGGAACGGAGAGCTTAAAGCGCTGCCTGGCGGAGGCTTGAAGATCCCCTCTGGCTCGGCGCCTTTGCCCGAGGCCATCCAGCCGGAAACCGGCGGCCCCAAGGACATACAAACAAACAATGCGAGCGGAGCCGTGGTCACGAGCGGTCAAAAGACCTTCAACAAAAATTCGATCGAGGATGTTATCTGCGAGATTATTGTGCCAACGGCCGAGTTCCCCAGCAACACCAGAGCGTGCAGCGGGGAAGGTTATATCGCAATCAGTTCGGTCGGGATTGACGGGTTTGTCTTCGATACCGGCAATGGCTATGGATTCGATCCGCAACTGGAGGCAGGAATCTACGAGCAAGTTTCGTGCAGCGGAGACCTGTACTATTTCGCCGTCGCCGGATGGCAGGGGGGCTACAGCGTAGCCTTCAACGTCAATCCCGGGGATGTGCTCTATGCAGCCGCATACACCTTCGGAGGGTCGAACAGTGGTGCGTTTCTTGAAGATATAACGAGCGGTGTCTACGGCAGCTATTCCATCACAACATCGGGCATTGTGGGGCACACCGCAAACTGGATGGTCGAACGGATATGCTGCACCGATAACGAGCCATCGGCGCTAGCCAATACCACGAACATCGCGATCGGTGACGGGTTCGCTGAATCCGAGGCTGGCAAGTTCTTCTACCCCGGCTCGCAGGCCAGTACCACAGAAGTCCTGAACATGACCGATGACGCCGGTGACCAGACCATTGAGCAAGTGACCCAGGGCAGCACCGGCTTTCAAGGCCAGAGTGGTCTTTGGTTTGAAACCAAGAACTGCGCTGCTGTTAACGGCTGTACTCAGTAACATTCAATGGTTGTTAACACAATTTCTCGCCGCTTTTTCGCCGTAGAGACAAGGCGAAGTACTTCGGAGGGCGATCAAGAAATCTGAAGACGGGAGTTGGGCAAATGAAAGCACACAGCAAATTCAAAAAGCTGGCGCCCCTTGTAATCACGACCGGGACCTTGCTGCTTAGTTTCACTGCGTTGGCTATGGCACAGAGTGACGTCGTTCGTGCCCTGTATCTGTCGGCGGCCAACGTGCCCACCAATATCCCGGGCATTCGCGCCTACGCCGCGCCGCCAAAAGGCTTCAATCCGCTGATCGCTACCGACGCGGCCCTGGCTACTTACGGCTTTCCTCCTCGGCCCGAAAAGCAAGCCGATCCCGCTTACTATGTGGAGTGGGAGCGAGCCATGAAAGCCGCCAAAATTCGGTGGAACGGCGAGCTAAAGATTCTGTCCTCCAGTGAGCAGGAGCCGATCTCCTCCGCTTCTTCGCAATTGGCGGAGGCCGTCCGCCCCGAAACTGGACCGTCTCAGCTCAACTCTACCAATGCGAGTGGCGTGGTTCTCTCTAACACTCAAACTGCCTGGAGCAGCAAGAAATCCTTCAACCTGATTCTCGCCGAATTTTCGGTACCGGTAACGCAGTTTCCCCTCGACAGTAACTGCAGTCAGGATTATGCGAACGAGTTCACGTTCATCGGGATTGACGATTCGTTTTATGTCGGCGCCAATAACGCCGACGTCTTCCAACCGGGAATGGTAGGAGGTATCCAGACGGCCGTTTGGTGTAACCCCAATCAAACCACGTACCAGGCTGCGTTCGGTTGGGCGCCGTTGGCCCTCCTTGCCACGTTTGCAGTCGACCCGGGAGATGTCTTCTGGGCGGAAATAGAGATTCTCGATGCGAATGATGGATATGTGTATCTTGAAGACCTCACGACCGGAACATTGGAGTCCTACGCGATCAGCACCTGCGAGGCCGGAGTTTGCACTAACCTGCGCGGCCGAACTGCCGGATGGACAGTAAGTCGTGGTTGCTGCGAAGGCCCTGGCCCGAATGGGGAGTGGCCGTTAGCCAACACAACCCACATTTTCCTCAGCGGGGGAGAAGCCGAAAACGGCGCCGGCAAATTGTTTTGGCCGGGCTCGCAATCCCCCACTCTGGCGGAAGTCGTCTCCATGCTGGACGACGGCTTGGACCAGAGCATCGAGACAGTGAGTCAGGGTTCCACCGGTATTGAGGGCTCGGGTGCGCTTCTCTTCTCTACGACCGGCTGTGCCCAAAAAGGGGGCTGCACTCCATAGTCGCAGCAAAGAATAAAGAAGAACAGGGCAGAACAAATCACCCAGGAAAAGCGATCGGGAGAATGAACAAATGCATATTCAAGACAAATTCGCAAAGCTGGCGGTAGTAATTGCCGGGAGCCTGCTGATCGGCATCTCGACATCGGCGAAAGCGGAAGCTGATAAAGCAAGCCCCCTGAATGTATCCGCCGCTACCGTTCCTACCAGCGTCCCCGGTGTCCGCACTTATATCCAGCCTCCCCAGGGCTTCAATCCTTTAACCGCGACCGCCGTGGAGTTGGCGACCTATGGCTTTCCGCCCCGGCCCGACAAGCAAGCCGATCCCGATCGCTACGCCTCCTGGGCGCAAGCCATGGCATCCGCCAGGATCCGCTGGAACGGAGAGGTGGAACCGGTATCTGTCTCGCCGAGCGTGCGCACCCAACACGTAACCGTCCCGGCCCTATCCTCGCCTTTGCCGGAGGACACACCGCCAAATGGTCCCCAGTATCAGTCGAACGTGAACGCTGCCGGAGTCATCCTCACCAACAAACTAACCAAATGGAGCGACAAGGCTTCCTTCAACCAGGTTGAAAGCATTATGAGCGTGTCGAAGGCTCAAGCACCGTCCAGCTACGGCAGCTGCACATCTGACTACAAAGAATTCAGCTTCGCCGGCATTGACAGCTCGTATCCAAGTCTCAATAGCACCTTTGACACCCTGACCCCCGGATTGCAGGCCGGTGTGTACGGAGATGTTCCATGCAGCGATGGAACGGCGGGAACTCCGTTCTACTACGCCGAGTTTGGGTGGATGTATCCATTGAGCAGGGGATTCGCCGTCAATCCTGGAGATGTATTTTGGGCATTTGTGCAGGCTTCCGGAGGTTCGAGTGGCTCTGTCTATCTTGAAGACCTTACAACCCAAGTCTACGCGAGCTATTCCATCTCCACGCCCGGCCTGGTCGGACACAACGTCGACTGGCTTGTCTTTACTCCGTGCTGTACTGCAGCTTCCGATCCCTTTCCGTTGGCGAATACCGCCGCCGTCTTCTTCGATGAGGCCAGTGCGCTAACCGGCAGCGGCGGTCTCTTCGATGCAGGCTCGCAGACAAGTTCGACGCTGATTCTGACTATGTTTGATCAAGGTGGTGGTGGGGAAACGGAATTCGTCTATCAGGGTAGTGGCGGCTATGAGGGTAAATATGCGCTCAACTTCCATACCACAGGGTGCGCCGCCGAGGGCGGCTGCACTCCATAGTAAAACCTGCCGCGCGGCTCTTCACGTTCGAACTGGCCGTGAGTATCGCCATTCTCAACAATGCCGCTGGATTCGATCGCTCCACTGATTCAATTTACAACCGACACGCTGGTAGGCCCGGCAGGACTCGAACCTGCAACCACCGGATTAGAAATCCGATGCTCTATCCACTTGAGCTACGGGCCCATCTGGCGAGCTGATCGATTCAGTCCGCGAAAATATTGTTGCACAAAATGTCTTGCGCTACCTCATGCTTAACACTGTTCTTCTTCCAACAATCTCGGCACAATCTACAATTGGTGCTCCATGCCCTTTCACTTTGACCGCAAGCCCGCGCTCGTTGCCTACGTGACCTGCGGCGATCCCGATCTCGCCACTACGCGCGAAGTGATTCTCGCGGCCATTGCATCTGGAGCCAGCATCATCGAACTCGGCGTGCCCTTCAGCGATCCGCTCGCCGATGGTCCCGTCATCCAGCGCGCCAGCGAGCGCGCTCTCAGGCACGGCACAAACCTTGAGCATGTTCTTAAGCTCGCCGCCGAAATTCGCGAGCATTCCCAATCCGTTGGCTTGGTCGTCTTTTCCTATTTCAATCCAATTCTGCGCATGGGACTCGCTAAATTCTGCAGGATCGCACGTCACGCCGGAATCGACGGAACCCTGATCACCGATCTCCCCATTGAGGAGTCGACTGACTATCTGCGCGAAACTCGCCAGAACGACCTCGCCACAATTTTTCTCGCCGCACCGACCAGCACCGATCTGCGCCTGAAGCAACTCGCCGAAATCTCCACCGGGTTTATTTATGCCGTCTCGCGCACCGGTGTCACCGGCGCTCGCGACCAAATGACCGGAGACGCGCCCGCTCTCGTCAAACGCCTGCGCCAATTCTCAAAGCTGCCGATTGCCGTCGGCTTCGGAATTTCCACGCCCGCCCAGTTTGCCGCCGTCGGCAAATTTGCCGACGCAGCCGTCGTGGGTAGCGCAATCGTCCACATCGTCGAACAAAATAAAGGACGGGAAGCCGCGTCTGTGGGAGAATTCGTAAGACAGCTCACATCGGCCAGCTCTCAGCTTTCAGGAAAAAGAAGCGATAACGGCTATGCCAGTCAGCACGAACAATGAACCGAAGGGCTGGCCGGCGCAGATTTTACTGAGAGCTGACGACTGATAACTGATAGCTCCTATGGATATTTCCGGCTGGCGCGATAAGATCGACGACCTCGACCGCAGGCTCGTGGCTCTGCTCAACGAACGAGCGACCGCTGCCGTGGAAATCGGCCGCCTGAAGCGCACAGCCCGCTTGCCTGTTTACGAGCCTCAGCGCGAGAAAGAGGTTGTCGCCAACGTCCAGCAATCGAGCAAGGGACCGCTGTCCCCGCGCGATTTGGCCCAGATCTACGAACGCATCATCGATGTGATGCGGAGTATCCAAAAAAATGAGATCGTTCCCGATGCCGGCAGTGGCAAGGGGCGCGAAACGGAGCTCGACGCGCAATTTGAGGACTGAGAAGAATCAGCTGTTTTCAAACACCTGCGAAGCGGGACGCCGAACGCATCCGAAGGATCTCTATCTTCCCGGGTAATGGAGTGAAATAAAACATGATCGTTGCCATGCAAGACAGCGCCAGCGAAGATCAGATTCAGCATGTGATCGATTCGCTGGTCCAGATGGGCTTCGAAGTCCACCGCTCTACGGGCGCGCTTAAAACCGTGCTCGGTGGCGTGGGCGCACGCACCGATTTCGACACGCGCGAAATCGAAATGCTCCCCGGCGTGCAGGAAGTTCATCGCATCACCTCGCCTTACCGGCTCGCCGGCCGCAACTTCCGCCCGGAGGGCACAATCGTCAAGCTCGGCAACGGCATAGAGATCGGCGGCAAAAGCATTGTCGTGATGGCAGGGCCGTGTTCCGTGGAATCGCGCGAACAACTTTTCGCCGTCTCCGGATTGATCGCCAAGGCTGGCGCTCGCATCCTCCGTGGCGGCGCGTTTAAGCCGCGTTCTTCTCCTTATTCTTTTCAGGGCATGGGCCTCGAGGGACTCAAGCTTCTCCGCGAAGCCGGCGATCGATTCAATCTGCTCGTCATCAGCGAGGTTATGGAAATCTCGCAGATCGAACTCATGCTGCCCTTTATCGATATCTTTCAGGTCGGCGCGCGCAACATGCAGAACTTCAATCTGCTGCGCGAACTCGGCAAAGTCCGCAAGCCGATCCTGCTCAAACGCGGCATCGCCGCCACCATCGAAGAGTTACTGTGCTCCGCCGAATACCTCCTCGCCGGCGGCAACTATGACATCATTCTCTGCGAGCGCGGCATCCGCACTTTCGAAACTTACACCCGCAACACCATGGATATCTCCGCGATCCCCATTGTTCACAAGCTCTCGCACCTCCCCATCACCGCAGATCCTTCGCACGGCACCGGCCGCCGCGACAAGGTCACCCCGATGGCTCGCGCCTCCGTTGCCGCCGGAGCCGACGCTCTGCTCATTGAGGTGCATCATCAGCCGGATAAGGCGCTTTCCGACGGCGCCCAGTCGCTCTATCCCCAGCAATTCTCCGAGCTGATGGACAGCATTCGCATGATTGCCCCGGCGATAGGCCGTACAATCGCCTAGCCGTACAATCGCCTAAAAGACAATTTGTAATTTACGATTTGTAATTGGTAATTTCGGGGCAATTACAAATTGCCAATTACAATCACCAGTCACAATTACAAATGTCCTTCACTCAGGTCACCATCATCGGCACCGGCCTTATCGGAGGCTCGCTCGGCCTCGCCCTCCGCAAACGCCATCTCGCGCGCCGCATCGTAGGCTGCGACCGTGCCCCTGTGCTTGAGCTTGCAGAGGAGCGCGGTGCCATCGATTCCGGCTCAACCAATCCAGCCGACGCCGTCCACGGCAGCGATCTTGTCATTCTTGCCACCCCGGTTCTCTCCATTCTTGATCTCATCGGCCGCCTCGGCCCTTCGCTTCCCCCACGCGTGCTCGTCACCGATGTCGGCAGCACCAAAGCCGAAATCGTTGATCATGCTGCCAAGTCGTTCGGTCGTGCGGCAGGACAACGTTTTCTCGCCGGCCATCCCATGGCCGGCAAGGAGGTCGCTGGCGTCGAGTCCGCCGACCCCGATCTGTTCGAGGGTGCGGCCTGGCTCTTTACCCCGCTTCCCCGCCAGAACCCCCACGCCGGACGCTGCGGAGAGTTCATTCAATGCGTGGAAAAGATGGGCGCGCGCATCGCCCTGTTCGATCCCGCCGAACACGACCGCTTCTGCGCCTGGATCAGCCATCTGCCGCAAATGATCTCGACCGCGCTCGCAGCCACGCTGGTGGATGAGTTCGGGCACGATGCGCCGCTGCTCGAAATCGGGGGCCGTGCCCTTCATGACCTTACCCGCATCGCCGGTTCACCCTATTCCATGTGGCGCGACATCGCGATTACCAATAAGAAAAATCTCGGCGCGGCCCTCGGCAAACTCGAACAGCGGTTGGCCCACATCCGCGAGAATCTTGATTCCAGGCAGCTCGCCGAGGAATTTGAGCGCGCCCATCAACTAAGAAAAATTGCCAAGACTGAATTCAAATTGAAGAAGTAGGCCGTCGAAGTAGGCCATCAAAGTAGGCCAACAAAGTAGGCCAACAAAGACACGCGCTGGAACTTTCCGAAAGAGTGCTCATCCAAACCGTCATGCAGATGCAATCCTTTGATCCATCCGCCGAAGCTCCCGACAATATCTACAAGCTGATGATCGGGATGATTGTGCCTCGCCCGATTGCCTTTGTTTCCACCGTGGATGCACGCGGCATTCGCAATCTGGCGCCCTTCAGCTATTTCACCGGATGCAGCGCGAATCCTCCTGTCGTTTGCTTCTGTGCAGCCGTGCGCAAGGGACCGCGTCCGCACAAAGACACGCTCTTCAACATCGAGGCTACGGGCGAATTCGTGGTGAACATCGTCTCCGAAGATTTCGCCGAAAAGATGAACGCCGCCTCGGTGGAAGCTCCTCCGGAAATCGATGAGTTCGATCTGGCTGGGCTGACGCCGATAGCCAGCGATCTTGTCGCGCCACCGCGCGTGGCGGAAAGCCGCATTCACATGGAATGCCGGCTGCGCCAAATCGTGCAGGTGAGCGAGAAGCCCGGAGGCGGTAGCCTGATTCTGGGCGACGTGTTGCGCTTCCACATCCAACAGGAGTTGCTCGATGGTTACAAAATCGACCCGCATCAACTCAACGCGATCGGGCGCATGGGCGGACCGACGTACGTCCGCACCCACGATCGGTTCGAGATGAAGCGGCCGAAATGGAACGGCGAGTGAGCCTGACAAACCTCGCCGTCGCGTTTTGATTTACAATCTCAACGCCATGCACAAGGTTGTTTCAACCGCCGAAGAGGCCATTAACGACGTGTTCGACGGCGCAACCATCATGTTCGGCGGATTCGGGCTCTGCGGGAATCCAGAGAATCTCATCCGCGCGCTCGCCGCCAAAGGCACGAAGAATCTCACAACCATCAGCAACAACGCCGGCGTCGATGGCCTGGGTCTCGGCCTTCTCCTCGCCAATGGCCAGATTCGCCGTCATATCGGAACCTACGTAGGCGAAAACAAATTGTTGGAGACGATGGTCCTCGACGGCCGCCTGCAACTCGACCTCGTTCCCCAGGGAACGTTCTCCGAACGCATTCGCGCCGGTGGCGCGGGCATCCCCGCGTTCTTCACTCCCACTGGCGTCGGCACGGTTGTCGCCGAGGGGAAAGAATCCCGCGAATTCGATGGCCGCACTTATATCATGGAGCGCGCGCTCAAAGCCGACTTCGCATTCGTTAAAGCCTGGAAGGGCGACCGCTGGGGCAATCTCGTCTATCGCAAAACCGCGCGCAATTTCAATCCCATGATGGCAACCGCGGCCAAAATCACGATCGCCGAAGTCGAGCATCTCGTCGAACCAGGGGAACTTGATCCGGACATGGTTCACACGCCTAGCGTTTTCGTGAAAAGAATCTTCCAGGGCAACCTGTTTGAGAAGAGAATTGAGAAGCGCACGGTCAGAAAAGAAGTCGTCGGTCGTTAGTCGTTAGTCGCTCGAATCTCTGTGCTGCCGCTCTCTGCCTTGCTCGCCGCACAACTGACCACCAACGACGAACGTCCAAAGAAAAACGGCCAACGACGGAAGACGAAGAAGTTGAAATCCTATGCCATCCCATACCAAACCCGCCAAAGACCTCGATAAGCGCGAACGCATCGTCAAACGCATCGCCCGCGAACTGCGCGACGGATTCTACGTCAACCTCGGCATCGGCCTGCCCACGCTGATTGCCAACCATGTTCCCCCGGGGTTGGACGTCATTCTCCAAAGCGAAAATGGCATGCTCGGCATCGGCCCATATCCCGTCGAAGGCGCAGAAGATGCCGACCTCATCAACGCCGGCAAGGAAACTGTCAGCGAACTCCCCGGCACCGCATATTTTTCCAGTTCCGATTCCTTCGGCATGATTCGCGGCGGCCACGTCGATCTCAGCGTGCTGGGCGCGATGGAAGTCGACGAACAGGGCAACCTCGCCAATTGGATGATCCCCGGCAAAATGGTGAAAGGCATGGGCGGAGCGATGGACCTGGTCGCCGGTGCGCGCCGCGTCATCATCGCCATGGAGCACGCTACGAAAGATGGCCAGCCGAAAATCCTGAAAAAATGCACGCTCCCACTGACCGGCGTCAAAGTCGTAGACACCATCGTCACCGAGATGGCCTACATCCGAGTCACGCCGCAAGGCCTGCTGCTGGAGGAGCTCGCGCCCGGCCTCTCCGCCGATGACGTTCAGCAAGTCACCGAAGCGAAGCTGATCGTCAGCCCTACACTGAAAACAATGGAGGGGTAGGAACCGCAAGCGAGAAGCGCAAAAAGGAACAGAGGTTTCGTGAACAACTGGAGTTGATAGCCGAATACCTGGATGAGGATGCCTTCGTCGCGGCGGCCAAGGAGTTCGATCCGAGCCCGGACGAACTGCGCGAGTGGATTACGCTGTTTCGCGCCTACGTCCGCGAGAGGCGCGGCCTAAGAACGCGCATGGCCCATCGTTCTGCAGCTCACACCCGAAACGGCGCCCGCATCAGCCGCACGGGAAGAAACAACACCTCCCGCACCAGCGCCAGCACTCCATGCACGGCGATCCCAAGAATGCGAAATGGCAGCAACACCAGCCACACCAACGGATAAAGTACGAGGGCAACCAGGGCCACCGGCCAGCAGAGAACGAACAGTACGCACCACAGCAGGAAGGCGAACATAAAAACCTCCTCAACAAATCATACGGAGGAGCCGGGAAAGAAGTTCCCTCCTGAAAGCTGACCAACTCGAAAGCCGGCAGAAAATCTATTGCTCAGGCGCGGCCAGATACTTTTGCAGGAAGTGCAGAGCCCGCAAGCCCGCGTCGTGCCAGACTTCATTGTCAAATCCATGCCCGGTTCCAGGATAAATCTGTAACTCGTAGGGAATTTTTTTCTTCTCCAGCAAATCACGCAACTGGTAGGCCTCTGAAACCGGGACTGTCGTATCCTCTTCGCCGTGCAGAATGAGGGTGGGACAGAGCCGCTTCATGAACAGCTTCATTTCACGCGGCAGGCCGCCAAAAAATTCCACAACCGCCTGCACTCGATCGTCGATCGCCGAATTTGCCAGCGAAAGATAAGCGCCCAGTGAAAATCCCAGTAGTGCGATCCGCTCCCGATCCACGCCCGGCTGGCTTTCGACAAAACTCACCGCATCCCACAGCGTCTTCATCCACACCGGAAAATTTCGAAAGATAATCTGCTTGTCGGCAAATTGCGTCTCGGTCCGGTCAAAGTAATGGAGAACATACACCGCGAATCCCTGCTCCGCCAGCAGCGAAGCGTACTTGTGCATCCCTTTGACATCGCCGCCCGATCCGTAAAGAGCAATCACTGCGGGAGAAGTTGCGGCGGCAGGCAAGTAGGCATCCAGGCGAATGGCCTTGCCTCCGCTATCGAATGTGAGCTGTGACTGAGTAATTGGGTCCACGTAAGCTTTTGATCATGCTCTCGATCACGGTGCCGTATCTAAGGATGCATCCCGCGAGCAGCGCTGCGCCTCGTCTCTACGAGCAAGGCTGTTTCGCCAGCGCTGCTAACGACTCCCCATACGGCGCGCGCGCCACACCCTTCTCCGTGATAATCGCCGCCACATATTTTGCCGGCGTCACATCGAACGCCGGATTCTCAACGCTCACGCCATCCGGCACCATCTGCTTCCCCGCAATGTGCGTCACCTCTCGCGCATTGCGCTGCTCAATGGGAATCTGGCTGCCGTCGGGGCAGGCGAGATCGACGGTGGAAAGCGGCGCGGCCACATAGAACGGAATCCCATGTTCCTTAGCCAAGACAGCAACAGTGTACGTGCCGATCTTATTCGCCACGTCACCATTCGCGGCAATCCGGTCCGCGCCCACAACAATCGCTCCAATCTTCCCCTGCCGCATCATCGCGCCCGCCATGTTGTCGGAGATCACAGTCGTCGGAATTCCGTCCTTCATCAGCTCCCATGCAGTTAAACGCGAGCCTTGCAGAAACGGCCGCGTCTCGTCCGCGAACACGTGAATCTTCTTTCCCTGTTCTACGGCTGCGCGAATCACGCCCAACGCGGTGCCATAGCCGGCCGTGGCCAGAGCTCCCGCATTGCAATGCGTGAGTACGCCGCCACTCGCCGGCATGAGCGCTGCTCCGTGCCGCCCCATCGCCTGATTGGCCGCGATGTCTTCGGCGTGCATCCGCTGCCCTTCTTCAATGAGTGCCCGCTTGATTTGCGCGATCGGCAGGGCCCGCAGAGTTTCAAATTTCTCCTGCATGCGCTGGATGGCCCAAAAAAGATTTACCGCCGTCGGCCGCGTCTGGCGGATGGCTTCGCAGATCTGATCGAATTCTTTTTTGAGGCCGCCGATGTCTTCGGCTTTCGAATTCTGCACGCCGAGCGCAATGCCCATGGCCGCAGCCACGCCAATGGCCGGCGCTCCGCGCACCACCATGTTGCGGATCACATCTGCGACCTGCTCGTGCGTCGTGCAGGTCACATAGGTTTCTTCAGTCGGCAACTTCGTCTGGTCGATAAAGACTACGCCGCGGTCAGTCCATTCAAGAGTTTGAATCATTGTAGGTCTTAGTCGTTCGTCGTTCGTCGTCGGTCGCCCGATCGCGCTGTTTTCGTACTGAGTGTCTGGGTTTACAGATTTCACACTCTGGTTTTGGGTGGCGCAGCGCTTCAGCGCTGCGGTAATCGCGACGATTTCACCGGAGGCTTTAGCCGCTGAGGATGCGAAATTGCCAGTCTCATCACCTCATCGAATAATCGGCACCTGCGGCGCCACGCCCTCCGGCAAAATGCCACGGATTCGCGGATCGTCCACCACTTCAATCGCCCTCTTATACGCGCGAAAGCCGCACTTCTGATAAAACCCCAGCGCCGCCGGACTATCCAGCGTGCATGTGTGCAACCATACGCGCGCCGTCGTGCCGCTCCATGCCCGCTCGAGCAACTTCGTCATAAATGCTC
Organism: Terriglobales bacterium; assembly: GCA_049589875.1. Classification (GTDB taxonomy): domain Bacteria; phylum Acidobacteriota; class Terriglobia; order Terriglobales; family Acidobacteriaceae; genus Acidiflorens. Next base: position 30,916 of record JBAWBR010000055.1, on the reverse strand, counting down.
GGCCTAGCCCTTTGCCAATCGCGTCGGCGAAGAGAGCGAAGCTCGTGATCTCCACATCCGTTACCTTGGACCGGTCGAGTTCCGCCATCCCCATTTCCCTTCCATCCCACTCAGCAACAAACAACTCTGTTGTCGAACGATTTATCAGCGCTGCCAGTTGTTCGCCGGTCATCTCCAACCGGCTGAACCACAACCACTGCTCGCCCGCTCGCCGGTAGATTGCGCGATACCAATCGAGCTGCGGGTTCGCGACACGCCGCACGCTCACGCCGCTACCGGAAACATCCGGCATCGCAGGCCGTGCCGTCATCTCAAGATAGGTCACGACCGACGCAATTTTTCCCGGCGTCAGATCCGTGTATCCATCCGGAATCATTTGCCCGCGCTTGCCTCGCGTTGCGCCACATGTTCTCGGCGCACGTCATTCGCCGTAAACATTGCGACGAACGGCGCAGGCGCAGCCGCCTTCTCCACGTTGGGCCGGCCCTGAGCCTCTTCGCGCTCCACCAGGCACATCACGCCGGCAACCGTAAATCCGAACTCGCGCGCCGCTTCGATCGCCTGCACCGTGGAGCCGCCTGTCGTGCAGACATCGTCCACGATCACCACCCGCGCGCCCTTTTCGCGGAAACCCTCGATGCGCTGTCCCGTCCCGTGCTGCTTCTCCGCCTTGCGCACCAGAAAACCGTGCAGCGTGCCGCTAACCACCGAAACCGCCACCACAATGGGATCGGCGCCCATGGTCAATCCACCAACGGCGTCCGCATGCCAGCCCTGCCGGCGCATTTCGTCAAAAAAAACCTGACCCACAAGTTGCGCGCCGCGCGCATCAAGCGTCGTCGTGCGGCAATCAACGTAATAGTCGCTCGTCCCGCCCGACGAGAGCTTGAATTCCCCCAGCCGGAACGATTTGCGAGCCAGCATCTGCAGCAGTTCTTTTCGAGTGTCAGACATAAATTTCTAATTTAACAGAGTACTCTCAGTACTCAGTACCCAGTACCTGGTAGTCAGTACCCAGTATTCAATAGCCAATAGCCAGTAGCCATTAGTTCAGTGAACCCAATCTACCGAAAAAAATGCAGTCGACCCCGATACAGCAACTGGAACGAGCAACTAAATACGAGCAACTGGAACGAGCAACTAGTTACCAGCAACTAGATACTAGCAACTGGCTACTGGCTGCCGAGTTTCTCCAGATGTCGAAATCCATCGGTCGCTACAAACATCAACACGGAAAGCGATCCGTTATACGCAATATGAATAAGAAGCCCAGCTGCAACCGAGTTCTTATAAGCTCGCACCATCGTCAGCACCGTGCCCACCAGAAAAATAACCAGCACCGGGCCCCACGAAAACTTAAGCTGCGATCCATGGAGCATCGCAAACGCGAATGCGGTAACAAGAATGGCCGCCGTCATTCCAATCCCCCGCGCCAGGACCGGATAAAGAAATCCGCGGAAGAACATCTCTTCCATCAGGGGCGCCAGCGTGACGCCGAAAATCGTAAGCGCCCACGCCTCCGCTGGAGTGGTGAAAAAAGTATCAATCGGTAGATTTTTCGGCATGGGCAGCACATGCGCCAGAAGTTGCAGCGCAAGCGAGAGTGTCACGCCCCCCAGCACATAAGGAGCAATTACGCGCGGCCAGTTCCAATGTATCGCGGTCAGAAAATCCCGCCGCCCCCGCTCGCGCGTCACCAGCACGTACATATAACCCAGCACCAGCAAGTAGGAAAGCGCTTGCCCCGCCACGATCACGAGCGGAACCCGCGCCAGGCTGCCCAAAGAGGAATGCGGCCGCACTAAAAAATGCGTCGCGAACAGGATGATGAACACTCCCGCGAACAGAGCCACGATCGCGATAAACGTCAGCCGAAGCACGTCCAGGGCGCTCCATGCGGGATCGCGCAGCGCCTGAATTGGAGAGCCCACATTTTCCTGCGAACCGGTCCCTGCATCGTTGGCCCTAAATACGAGAGAAGGCGAGGACTCAAGCGCTCCGTCCGGACCTATGATTTGCGATGCTTGGCCACTGGAGTTCTCCTGCGGCCCCTGCTCCTCCGGTTGTTCGGGAAATGCGTTCACGCGGATTCCTGGCGGCATTTTTCCGGCTCGCTCTTCCCCGCCGAGCCATTCCTCACTAGACCATCCCCAACGCCGCCGTTGAAATAGGTAGCCAGTTCCTGCCCCGTATACGATTTTCTAAGTCGCGAGACTTGCTCGGGAGTTCCCTGCGCCACGATCCGGCCGCCGTCCTCGCCGCCCTCCGGGCCCAAGTCAAGAATCCAATCCGCGTTGCGAATCACGTCCAGATTGTGTTCGATGATGATCACCGTGTTGCCAAGATCGGTGAGCCTGTGCAGCACGTCGAGCAGCTTTCTCACATCGTCAAAGTGCAAACCAGTCGTCGGCTCATCCAGCAGGTAAATCGTCTTGCCCGTCTGCCGCTTGCTCAGTTCGCGCGCCAGCTTGATGCGCTGCGCCTCGCCTCCCGAAAGCGTGACTGCGGATTGACCGAGGTGAATGTATCCCAACCCCACATCCGCCAGCGTTTGCAGCTTTTGCCGCACCTGCGGAATATTTTCCAGTATCTGCAACACATCGGAGACCGGCATTTCCAAAAGATCCGCAATCGAGTAGCCGTTGAAGCGCACCGAAAGCGTCTCGTGGTTATAGCGATGCCCGCCGCACACCTCGCATTGTACGTACACGTCGGGCAGAAAATTCATTTCGATTCGCCGCTGCCCTTCCCCCTGGCACGCCTCGCACCGCCCGCCCGGAACATTGAAAGAGAAACGCCCCGGCTTGTAGCCCCGCTCCCGCGCCTCCGGCAGCATCGCGAAAAAGTCGCGCACCACCGAAAAAATTCCCGTATATGTCGCCGGATTCGAACGCGGCGTGCGCCCAATTGGCGATTGATCGATGCGAATGACCTTATCGATCAGCTCCGCGCCCGCAATCGACTTGTGCGCTCCAGGCTCCTCGCGCGATCGATAAAGCTGCTTCGCCAGCGCCCGATAAAGAATGTCATTTACCAATGTCGATTTGCCCGAGCCGGAAACGCCCGTCACAACCGTCATCACGCCCAGCGGAAACACCGCATCCACATTCTTCAGGTTGTGCTCGCGTGCGCCCAGAATCGTAATTGCCTTGCCATTCGGACTCCGCCGCTCGGGCAGCATCGCAATCCGCTCCCGCCCCGCCATGTAAGCTCCCGTAAGCGAAGCCGGCGCATTCATGATTTCCTCGGGCGTCCCGCTCGCCACCAGAGCGCCGCCATGCCGTCCAGCGCCCGGTCCCAGGTCAATCACATAGTCGGCGCGCCGTATGGTTTCTTCGTCATGCTCCACCACTAGCACCGTGTTGCCCAGATCGCGAAGATTTTCCAGCGCTGAAAGCAGCCGCCCATTGTCGCGCGAGTGCAGCCCAATCGAAGGCTCGTCGAGCACATAGAGCACGCCGCGCAGCTTCGATCCAATCTGCGTCGCCAGGCGAATTCGCTGTCCCTCGCCCCCGGAGAGCGTCGCCGCAGACCGCCCCAGCGACAAATATCCCAGTCCCACCGCGTGCAGAAATTCCAAACGCTCCACAATCTCATGCAGGATGCGCCCGGCGATAGCCGCTTCCCGCCCCGCCAGTTTGATCTTGCGCGCGGCCTCAAGTGCTCGCGCAATCGGCAGAGCGGTGAAATCGGCAATCGACATGCCGCTTACTTTCACCGCCAGGCTTTCGGGACGCAGCCGCCGCCCGCCGCACACAGGGCATTCCGCAGCCGACATATAATCCAGCAGATATTCCCGGTAATTATCCGAGCTCGACGATTCCAGATTCTGCCTGAGATGTCCAATGACTCCAAGGAATCCAGTCTTCCCTCCCCGCGCCGGTTCCCCGTAAAGCAGAATGCTCTGAATTTTTTCTGGCAGCTTCTCAAACGGCGTGCTCAGGTCAATTCCATACGCGCGCGATACCAGTTCCAGTCCGCGAACCAGATTCTGCGACGACGACCCCGGCCCCAATCCTCCATCCAGCAGAGGCTTCGACCAATCCACAATCAATTTCGCCGGATCGAAATCATAGCGGCTCCCCAGCCCATGGCACTCTGGACACGCTCCGTACGTGCTGTTAAACGAAAACGACCGCGGTTCCAGTTGCGGCACGCTCACACCGCAATCCGGGCACGCCAGCACTGACGAATACAGCGTTTCCTCGCCATTCACCACTCCCACCAGTACCAGCCCGCCGCCCAGCTTCATCGCCAGCGAAACTGAAAGTTCCAGCCGATGCTCAATTCCTGGCTTCACCAGCAACCGGTCAACGACCACTTCAATGGTGTGATTCTTGCGCTTGCTGAGTTGGATATCGTCTTCCAGGCTGACCAGTTCGCCATCCACGCGCGCTCGCGTGAAGCCGTGCTGCACCAGCTTTTCCATCTCTTTCTTGAATTCGCCTTTGCGCCCGCGCACAATCGGCGCCATGATCATCACCCGATCGTCCGGCGTGAGCGCCAGCACACGCTGCACAATCTGATCGGCCGATTGCCGCGTAATCGGCTTGCCGCACTTCGGACAATGCGGCACGCCAATCGACGAATAGAGCAGCCGCAGGTAATCGTAGATTTCCGTGATCGTCCCCACCGTCGAGCGCGGACTGCGGCTGGTCGTCTTCTGCTCAATCGAAATGGCCGGACTCAGCCCATCAATCGAGTCCACATCCGGACGTTCCATCTGATCTAGAAACTGCCGCGCGTAGGCCGAAAGCGTCTCCACATACCGCCGTTGTCCTTCCGCATAAATCGTGTCGAAAGCGAGCGATGACTTCCCCGACCCGCTCAACCCGGTAATCACCGTCAAGGCGTTGCGTGGGATCTCAACGTCGATATTCTTCAGATTGTGCTGGCGCGCCCCACGCACCGAAATTTTGGATATGGCCATCTGCGAAGACAGTTTTGGACTTCCGTAATATCGACGGGCCCACTGAAATGTTGGAGAGTGAAGGTACGCAGTGCTACTCCCGTATCTTAGTTGCTAATAATAACGGGGGTCAAATGCGCGTAAAGTAAGTTATTTGCATCCAATCATCGTTACAAGGGCAATCCTAAAGTGGACGCACTCTTCGCAGCTTTCCTCATCTCGGCAACGGCGATTCTATCGGTTACCCTGGGCGTTTTAGGCGCTTATTACGCTATTGCCGCCATCCTGGCCGCCTTTAACCCAACTCGGCCATCGCACCTTATCCCCGCCCTAACTGAGTCGCAGGCCCAAGCCAGCGGCGATTAACTGCCGCGTCCCCTGGCGCAGCACGCCTCAGGCACACCTTAGCGCCCAATCTTGGCTTCCTTTTTTATTGTTGCGGCGGCTGCTGGGTCGGCGGAGGAATCAAGCCCCCCTGCTGTGGCTGCTGTCCTTGCCGCATCATCTGCAAAAGCTGCTCCGGGGTTCTGGGCCCGGCATTCGGTTGACCCGCCGGATCGTTCGCAGGAGCCACCGGTTGTGCATCCTCCGCATTCTCGTCGTCGTCCGTCGCCTCGGCCCCGGTGTTGTCGTCTACCTCGGCTGGAGCGGGCTCCGGCGGCGCGGTCGCCGCAATCATCTGCTGCCGGAAGGGCTGGGGTGCCACGACTCCTCCCATTGTCGGAGTAGGCACATTTTGCTGTATATTGTTCGCCGCCACTTGATTCTGCGCCTCGCCCGACCCCGGCTTGGCCGTTAACATCACAGACGCAACCGAAGCCGGATCGGTACTCGATCCCAACATCACATAGTTAAATGCTGTCCCGTTGAGTAGAGTTGCCAGAACGTCCCTCGGCGCTCCCGGCCCAATCTGCGCCACCACCCGCTCGTTCGCTCCGCTGGGTGGAATCTCAATCGATGCCCCGGTCAGTTTTCGAACCTGCTTCAAAATCTCCGCCAGCGTCGCGTTCTGCGCCGCTATCGCGAGCTTCCCATTTTCGTAGGTCACCTTCGGAGCCACCTCGGGAAGCTGGTCCATCGGAATCTGGCTCAGCGGACCAGCGGGCAATGGTGGAAGCGCGAGTGGAGGAGGCTCGGGCTTCTTATGCAGATGATGGTGCCGCACCGAAGCGGTCGCGGGAGTAGCTGCGGATGGCGTCGCAGCCGGAGTGATCGCAGCATCTTGCGCGTACGCGGGCAAAACAGGAAATGCCAACACAAAGCTTGCCAGCACAAAGCCTGGCAACACAAGGACTGCCAGTCGCAACCCAGCCCCTAGCGACACGTAAACTTTACTTTTGCGCAGCATCAAAAACACGATCCCCGACCCGCACCAATCGGCCGCATGGCCTATTCGGCGTCCTTACACTCATTTTACCACCCCATAGAACGAGGCTGGCCCCCAGTTCTTGCAATGTTTTGCACTGTAGTGCCCGTTTTTGAAGTGAAGCGGCTCACCATTCCGGTCCTTTGCCCGTGATTGGTCTTGTTCATTCACCGCGCATCTGGGTCATGGCGCGTAAAATACCAGCCGGAGGCTTCTCACGTGAGAAAGGCTTCTCTAAGCATTCTTCCAGGACAAAGCAGTCCGTCGAACATCTGGCCAAAATACCTGATCCTGCTGCTGCTTACCAGCGGCTCCCTCCACGCTCAAACATGCCTGAGCGCGGCTGATATGCCGGACACAACGCGCACAGCCCTCGAAGGCGCCGCCAGGCGTTACTTCGATATGTCGGCCCAGGGAGACGCCGCCGCTCTCAAACAGAATTCCATTTCATCGCTGGCCGCGAATTTCAGCGGCGTCGAAGGTGCCCTTAAGGATAACCAGCCCGCCCTCGCCGGAGCCACCGCTTCCGTTCGTCCGCCATTTCTGCTCACAGCCGAAGGCCAGCAACCGCTCTCACGCGCCGAGTTCCTATGTGGAGTTTTTGGCCCATCCGGCCAAACCACCCACAGCGCCGTATTCGTATTGAACAATCTTCCGCCCGGCAAATATGGAGTTACCATCATCGACGCCAGCGGGGCCAAAAAGCCTTTGACCCTCACCTTCATCCTTCAGCAGGTCGGCTCCGATTGGAAACTCGCCGGCTATTATTCCCGGTCACTGCAGGCCTCCGGTCATGACAGTGCCTGGTTCGCGCAACAGGCGCGCGATTTCAAATCCAAGTCGCAAAACCACAATGCCTGGCTTTATTTCCGCGAAGCGATCGCACTGGCCTCGCCCGTGGATTTCATGAGCACCCAGGCCACCGACAAACTGTATGACGAAGTACAGTCCGTCCAACCCGCCGATATGCCGGCCGATGGCAAAACCTTCGACCTCGCCGCCGGCGGCAAAACCTATCGTTGGACAGCAATCTTTCCTCTGGCCGTGAGCGACGACCTTGACGTGGTTGTGAAGTATTCCGCCGCGGATATCTCCAACACCCCAAAAACATTCGAAGAAAACATGCAGGTGATCAAAGCCGTGGTAGCGAAGTTTCCGGAACTAAAAACAGCCTTTGCCGGAGTAGTCGCCCGAGCCGTTGCTCCCTCCGGCGAGGACTACGGCTCCCTGCTGCCCATGAAAGAAATCAAGTAGCCGAGTAAGTGGCCCGCGAATGGTCTCGTGTTGACTGATTGCTGAACAGCGTAGGTAGTCAGTTTGATTTTTTTTGACCTGAGCGTGTTTTGAAAGGCGCGGCTGCGAGAAATTTGATTTCAGGTACAACGCCCGAAAGGTCAGCGATTCGGAGCGAACAATCATCGCTCTCAAGGCCACGGAAGGAAAGCGGCTGACGCTACGGGAACCAAAGAGCGCTTCGGCGTAGACTCGGGAAAGTATTGCTATCAACCGGGGTTGTTCTGACCTGCGGATATTACATTGAGTCTTATTTTCTGAGGTTCAAGCGGTTTTCCACAGGTTTTACATGAATATCTGAATCCTACCTCAAGTCCGTCGAATGGAACATTGGGCGGTTTTATAACAAGTGTAGTTTTCTCAAACGTAGTACCGGGATTGAGTACAGGTATTGATTTGTGCCTCATCTGTTCTGATATCCCCTTTGGCTTGTCGAAGCCTAAAGGTTCCGTTACAAAAGAGCACAATGTACATATCACTAGCCAAACATCAACGGTGTCAGCGGAAACATCAGAAGTATTTGTAAAGGTTACTTCAACCGAGACATTGCCATCTTTGTCCTTAGGGATATCTCTCTCCAAAACCGGAAGGTTCGTGGTCGAATCATCGGCGATGGTGAACTGCAGCTTGGCTAATTCTGGAGGTGCCGGCTTCCCGACTTTCCCTATACTTTCACTTAAGGTCGATGTAGATTGAGAAACTGCGTTTTTCACGCCCTGAACGTCCGCTTGTATGCCGTGTATGTCCGTCTTCACACCCTTCAGGTCGTCTTGAACCGCTCCAATCTTTTTATCTGAGTGCTGGTTCGATTGATTGACGGCACTCTGAACGATGCTCTGCTGGTCAAGCCTAGCGGATACTTCAGTGACTACCTGTTGATGCCATAAAACCACGCTCCAAACGAAACCGATTAAAATGACTCCACTCCGCCACAATAGTTTGCTTCTCGAACTCATGGCGTGCTCCGGGACAAAGGCAATGAGGATTGAGAGCACGAACGGAATCCATGCGGCCAAAAAGTTAACGAGTTTAACGTCGTTCCAGTAGGGATAAATTTCCCATCTGATTCCGCACAGCACTGCAACAGCGATGAGAAGGTACAGGGCAGCGAATGCCAGCACTTTGCGCTTCGTGAGTACCATTGTTCCCTATGTCCGCAGAGAGTGAACGGAATAGCGTATGCTTCCGAGGCACAATGGTAAAGTAAATCTGAACTTGTCCGGATTGCGGAATTCTAGTCACCGGGAACCTCCCCGCGAGTTTCCCCACTTGGTTTGTGAAGGTGATAATTCCGCGCGGCTGTCAGTCGTGCCATAAGTATCCGAGATGAATCTCGGTTTTAGCCGCTGCGTCGAGATATCGATTCATCACAATCCCGCCGTGCCCACCATCACAGACTTCTTCACTTAAGTTGCGCCATAATTGCAAATTGACCTGTTGCAGAGCCGAAGGTGTGCCTTTACCCAGACACCCCTTGCACTGCCCCGGCCGGTCTAAACGCTCTTTTGCATCGAAAACACCCCCCAGGGGGCCCGCGCATTGCGGAATGGATCTTTGAAATCGACTTTGAAAATGCCAGACGCTGTTTTCGGGCAGAAAGCTTGATTTTTGCCTCTTTTTACAGCAAATCGCCCCGATGAGCGTGCCCGCAAGTACACGCCAAATGAGAAAATTAATGGCTAAGTCTCATCTTTTGAATACTTTGGAATTAACTAGCTGTCTTGTCAACAACTTAACTCATTTCGAGGGGGGGGACCCCCCAAAAAAGAAATAATTCAGTCAAAACGGCAGCACAAACTCAGCCGGGAGTATCACTTGGGCTATTTCACGCCTGCGTCTTCCAGTGTGCATTCTTGAGCTGACTTATCTTCGCGCAATCCCAAAAACACTGGCGCGCGCAGCTTTGGGCCGCCTTCCGCCGTCTCATGAGTCCACTCCGAGAACTTGATCTCGCCAACCAGTTCGGGACGAACAAAATGCACTTTCCTCAGCCCGCCGATCTCCCCATGGAAAGGATTCTTGCCGCTCGCCAGCGGCTGCAAGCGCGCAAACATTTCTTTAAGCCCGCGCTGATCGAAACCCGTCCCAACCTGTCCCACATGGATGAGTTGACCTTTCTTGTTATAAAGGCCCAGCACCAGCGATCCGAAATAAGCGCGGCTGCCCTCGGGATCGGTATAACCTCCTATGATGCACTCCTGCCGCCGTGTGATTTTGATCTTCAGCCACTCGCGCGAACGCGTCTCGTCATAAAGGCTCGCCCGTTTTTTGGCGACGATTCCCTCCAGGCCCTTCTGTCCCGCCGCGTCAAACAATGCCAATCCCTTCTCGGGATAATGATCGGAGAAGCGAACGATATCGCCCGAAACAATGCGCTCCTGCAACAATTGTTTGCGCTGCTCAAGCGGAACCCGCCGCAGATCGAAGTCGTCAAGATAAAGCAGGTCAAACGCGTAATACACGACTGGCACCCCGTCACGCCGCGCCAGCCGCGCCTTGCCCGGCCGAAACCCCGTCCTTTGCTGCATCAGGCTGAACGATGGACGACCCTCGTCGTCGAGCGCAACAATTTCGCCATCCAGAATTGCGCGCCGCGCCTTAACAAATTTCGGCAACGAAGCAAGCTCCTGAAACTGCGCGGTCAGATCATTTTGATTCCGCGAAACCAGACGCACCTTGCCGTCGTCGATAAATGCCACTGCGCGATAACCATCCCACTTGATCTCAAACAGCCATTCCGGATTATCGAACGGTTTCTCAACCGCAGTCGCCAGCATGGGATGAATCGCAGACGGCATCGGCTTATGCACCGCGCCAGTAATACCTTTAACCGCAGAGGACGCGGCGTTCGCGGAGGGCTTGCTTGTTTCTTCCGGTTTCTTGCCCGCGATTACCGCGGACGATGCTGAGTCCGACTTCGATTTCGCTGCCGTCGATTTTGCTGTCGTCGATTTTGCTGTCGTTAATTTTGCATTCGACGCTTTCGACTTCGATCGCCCATTTAACGAAGTCGTTTTCGCGGCGCGCTCTATGTCACTTGATTGCTTACCTCTATTTGCGTCCTCTGCGTTCTCCGCGGTCAACGCTTTTTTTTTACTCGCCGCTTTTTTTCCATCGGCTCGCGCGATGGCATCGGCCAGCCACGCTGCTTTCACCTTGCCTCGCGCAGCAGGACGACTGCTATTCCATTGCGCCGACTCCTCGTCTCCCGCGATCTGCCCCATCGTCCGATCGCTCAGCACGGATTTGTCATATTTCTCAATATCGAATCCGGCGACAACTTGGTCGTCTTTCTTCTTGATCAGCAGCCATTCATTTCCCTTGCTGCCCGACCGCCGGGATTTGATATGAATAAGCCCAAAGTCTCCGTTCAGGCGGTTTCCTTTCAAGCGAAACTTGAGATCGCCTTTTTCGAGCATCGCCGCCGCTTCCGCATCAGTCCCGCGAATGTACTCTCCATTAACAGGAACCGGCGAAAGCGGTTCCCACGTCCCCACGTCCCAGACCATCACCGCGCCAGCGCCGTAGTTGCCCTCGGGAATCGTGCCCTCGAAATCGAAATACGAAACCGGATGATCCTCAACCTGCATCGCAAGCCGTTTGTCGGCGGGATCGAGCGAAGGCCCTTTTGGCACAGCCCACGATTTCAGCACGCCGTCCATCTCCAGCCGGAAGTCGTAATGCAGTCGCGTGGCGCGGTGCCGTTGCACCACGAAGCGATGCTTCGACTGTTTCTCAACTTTCGGCGGAGGTTCGGGCGTCGCTTCGAAATGCCGTTTTCGCTTGTACTCGTCGAGGGACATGGGCTTATTGTAAGGGCTTACGGCAGGGATCACGCCGTTATACTAAAGCCGCTTCCGGAAAGGTCGGATCGCTCCGCGAGACAAAATGCCGAGATGAGTACCGGATTATGCCCGACGGAAAGGCTGAGCAATACACGTAGGAGCAAAGAAAAAAGATGATCACGAAGTGCACTATTTCTGTGCATGCTCGATCGTATTGCCCGCTCGTAGAGTTGGAGGTTGGAAATGAAGAGTCGGATCATTCTACTGTGCGCCATTTTGTCGGTCTCTAGCTTCGGCCAAGGGTACAAACCAAAGTCGGGATATGTACCCGATTCGCAAACTGCCGTAAAGATTGCCGAGGCCGTGTTGATCCCAGTCTACGGTGAGAAACAAATTAAATCGGAACGGCCTTTTGTCGCACGCCTGAAAGATGGTGTATGGACGGTTGACGGCACATTACACTGCCGCGATGAGAAAGGTGATATGGCAACTTCCTGCGCTGGAGGAACGGCTGAGATTCGAATTGCGAAGGAGGATGCACGCGTTCTATTCATGATCCACTATAAGTAACAACTATGCCCATGAAACGCGAATTCCCCGACGGCCCTCTCATCGGAGTCGGAGCCGTCATCATCGAAAACGGTCGCGCTCTGCTGATCCGGCGCGCGACACCGCCGCTATTAGGCGAGTGGTCGTTGCCCGGAGGTGTGCTCGAATGCGGCGAAACTCTGCGCGAGGCCGCGATTCGCGAAGCGCGCGAAGAAACCGGATTGACTGTCGAAGTAGGCGAAATGCTTGGCGTGTACGAACGCGTGATTCGCGCCGGCGATGGACGCGTGCAGTATCACTATGTGCTGATCGATTTTCTGTGCCGTCCAGTAGCAGGAGAAATTGTGGCGGCAAGCGATGCGGCGGAAGTCGGATGGTTTCGCCCAGAGGAATTGCCCGCGCTGAATCTGGCTTACGACGCGGACGACGTCGTAAGAAAAGGATTAGGCCGCTGACACCGCCGATGCAGCGAAACTTCTGCCTTTCCTGTTCCGTCCGCCCAACCCAGCCGGCGCGCCGAGATGGAGCGCGCCGGGAATGCATTTGCGAGTCTTCCAGGAGAGTGTTTGGTTTTCTCGCTGGGTTGAGAACGTACGATTTCCCCAGACTTGCGTCTAATAAATTGCTAGCATCTTCTGGGAGATGTCGTCACGCGCCCAATCCGAAGCAGGCGCCATTGCGGATTTATATGCCCGCAGCGGAGCTGCGGCCTATGGCATGAGTGCGGAGCAATTCGCCGGGATCCTTGAAGCGATCCAGCGGAAATATGTTCCCACCGTAGCGGCCCGCGAGAAAATTGAGTTTTGCGCGGGGCTGCGTCTGGAAGAACTGGCGCTTGCTCGCGCTTGTGCCGCAGGTAATGAGCGCGCATGGGAAGACTTCATCAGCCGCTATCGCCCCAAGCTTCAGGGTATGGCGATGCAGATCACGCGCGAAGCGGCGCAGGCGGCCGAACTCGCCGATTCCATGTTTGCCGAGCTGTATGGCCTGAATGCGCGCGCTGGTGTCCGTAACTCCAAGCTCTCCTTCTATACGGGACGCGGCTCGCTCGAAGGCTGGTTGCGCACGGTCATGGCGCAGGAGTTCGTCAATCGCTATCGCAAACAGAAACGCACTGTCAGCCTTGATGAACAGACCGAAGAAGGTGTGCAGTTTGTGGCCACCGTGCCGGAGCCTGCCAGTAGCTCCGATCCTCGCCTGGATGCGGCCACCGATGAAGCGCTTGGCCAGCTTTCGGCGGAAGACCGCTTCACGCTGGCCTCTTATTATTTGGATGGACGAACTCTGGCGGAGATAGCGCGTTCGCTCGGCCTGCATGAATCAAGCGTAAGCCGCCGACTGGACCGGCTCTCATCCGGCCTGCGGAAGAGCATTTTGGCGGGCCTTCGCGAGCGTGGCATGAGCCATGCCCAGGCCGTGGATGCAATGGAAACAGACGTGCGGGATATTGCCCTGGATTTGCGCTCACGTTTGACGCAAGATTCGGGAGCAACGACGTTCCCTAGTAGGCCGACTCCCACACGGGATGGCCCGGGTAAGACCCGAGGGTAACTCATTCTTAAGTTACCCGATTGATGTTCGACTTAACCGGATTCGCTCGGATTGAGCGAATTGATTGACCAGATTGAAAAGCGTTTTAAGTAAATCGTATTGAATTAACTCGTATTGAATATCTAATGACAGAAGTGCCAAATATCGTACATTCCCGACTCTGGGCCGCGGGGCAGACCGCGGAGACAACGCATCCGGAAGCGGATCTGCTGATTGCATTTTCCGAGCAATCGCTCCTGCCTTCCGAGCGCGAGAGTGTCCTCGCACACCTGGCACTGTGCGCCGATTGCCGCGAGGTTGCCTTGCTCGCGCTTCCTCCTCTCATGGCGGACGCGACAATCCCACCTGCGCCCCTTGAAGCGGAAACTGTGGGCGCAAACGGTTTCAGCCAGCGAGTTTCTTCGACGGGCGGCTTGGCATGGTTTAGCTCGGGCGGGCTGGGTTGGGGCAGCCTCCGCTGGGCAGCCCTGGCGGCGGGCATTGCTGTGGCCGTGTTCGTGATGCGTCCAGGAGGGGGGCATTTAGAGAAACCGCCGGCAGCTGCGAATCAAGCGCGAATGCAAGCTGAACCAAAGCCTCCGACCCAGGTCGCTGGATTGCCACCGGAAGGCGATCACTCAGTCGTAGCTAGCACCGCCGTCGCGAACGCAGCCGGCAATTCCATCTCATCTCCCTCCGAAAGCACTTCGGCTGCGGCCGCGCCTACGTCGGCGCCGCCAATTCCTCGAAGGACTATCACTGCCAGCCAACAAGTAGCACAGGATCAAGGCTCACAGTTGACCGAACCCCAGAAAAATCCTGATGAGAGACCGATCGCAAATCGTACGGCCGATACAGAAAGCGTGGAGGTGGCGTCCGCTGGCAACCTGACGGACCGCGCCTCTGCGCCGGCAGTCGAAAAAGCGAAACCTGCGCTCGATGAATCGGCCTTCTGGACGATTTCAGCGGGCGTGTTAAAGCGCTCCCTGGATGGCGGACAGAATTGGAAAACGGTTCTCCGGGGGAAACACACCTGGCGCTGTTATGCCGCCCGCGGCCAGGAAGTTTGGGCCGGCGGCGCGAACGGCGCTCTTGAGCGTTCCACCGATGGTGGCTCGACCTGGAACACGATCGTGGTCGCGGGCGCGGGCGAATCGTTGCGCTCGGATGTCATCCAGATTGACTTGCAAAACCCAGCCGGCATCGTGCTCGAAACCGCCAATCACCAGACCTGGAGCAGCAGCGATAGCGGTCAGAGCTGGCAGAAAAAGTGACCAGCGGGATTTCGATTCATCAAGTTTCGAGAGGAACCATGCTCGTCGCATCGCGAGTTTCCGGCTGCAACAACGTGCTGACCGCAGATAGCTCCCCTGACGGCGAATGCCTCTCATTCCAATAAAAAACGCTCTGGGCATGCCCAGAGCGTTTTTGGCAGCCCTCCCCCAGAACTGCCTGACTACAAACTCATCGTATCCCCGCCATCAAAATGTGTGAATGTCACTACCGTAATATTCGACGGTGCAAGTTGGTAACACACGGCGTTACTAATTTCCTATATGGAGCCTAGACGGACGGCGCGGCCGCGTGATGCATAGGAGCATAAGGCACAGGAGAAAAGACCGAATCGACGAGCGTGGCGATTTGTTCCATCGATCCGTCGATATCGAGCGCGAATGGCACAAGATCCACATCGGCGAGCGCCGGATAAGCGGGAACCAGGTGCTTCCATGCCGCGTCCTCTGCCATCGTGACCGCCAGAATTTCGCTATATCCATAACCCAGATTTCGTAAACGGCAAAGCAGGTCGCCGAGGTGAACCAGGCAGACCAGCGGGCCAGCGCTTGACGCGGAATCGACCTGGTGATGCCACCCCGCAACTTCAATCAGTTCTTCCGACATACCCCAACGTTTGCAAAGCAGGCGGCCAGCGTCTTCGTGAGTGAAGCCAAGTATCCTTTGCTCTGAAACATGAAGAGGACATTGGTTCGCAACCGATTGTTTCAGGCATTCCCCAAGCTCGGCTGTATAGAGAACACTGTTCACCAGAAACCCGATGTCATGGATCAGGCCAGCAAGATAAGCCTTTTCCGGCTCTTCATACCCAACTCTTTGCGCCATTCTCTGCGTCACGAGCGCGCACCCGAGCGAATGTCTCCAGAAAGCATTGGGATCGAGTACCCATTTGCTCTTGGGCACCGTCTGGTGCATGCATAATCCAAAGAGGAGGGAGCGGATCTTCGCCAGACCCAGGGCCATGATGGCGGAGCGAATGGTTTCGACCGTGCGGCGGCCGAAAAGAGGAGAGTTGGCGAGCCGCAAGCACTGCGCGGCAATTCCGCTGTCCCGCGAAATCATGTCGACAACTTTTTCGACACGGACCTTATCCAACGGCAGCCGCATCATCTCGAGCAGAGGGCCCAGGATGACGGGAGCGGTCCAGACAGATTCCATTTTCGCTATCTGCGCATCGAGCAGCGTTGCCCGCTTTTCGTTCATGGTTTACCCCCGGCGGCTGCGCCAACGGGCGGCTTCATGTAGGCCGTGGTGGCGGGAAGATGAACCAACCGAAATGCGTCGTGGACGTGAAACAGAGATTCGGCGTGCCCCAGAAAGAGATAGCCTCCCGCGACCAGGTTGCTGAAAAAATGCTGGACCACGCGGCGCTTGGAAGTCAGGTCGAAGTAGATAAGAACGTTGCAGCAGAACACGACGTCGATTCCTTTTAGGAAAAGCATCTTGCTGTCGTCGGAGAGGTTGACGCGTTCGAAACGAATGCGCGATTTCAGCACATCGTTGGCCTGAAGCTTATTATTGCCAGCGTCGCGGAAATACTTCCGCCGCATGGCATCGCTGACATTGCGCAGCGCGTAGTCTCCGTAGATGCCGGCGCGCGCGGATTCGAGAGAGTTCGTGTTTAAGTCGGTCGCCAGAATATCGAAGTTCCATCCCTCTAGCAGCTTTTCTTCCGTCAGAAACATGGCGAGGGTATAAGGCTCCTCGCCGGTCGAGCATCCAGCCGACCAAAAACGAAGACGCTTTACCCCAATGGCAGCTTTGCCCTGCATAACTTGCGGAAGCACGATGTTGTGCAATGCTTCGAGTTGCGGCGGATGGCGGAACATGTAGGTTTCGCCAATCGTGATTTCGTTGAGCAGCAAGCGCAGTTCACTGTCGCGCTGCGCGCTCGTCGTCAGATAGTCGAAGTATTGCGCGGGCGTAGCCACGCCACATTGCGCCAGGCGGCGCTCCGTGCTGGAGACCAGCAGGTACAGCTTCTGCTCCGCATGATAGATCCCGGAAATCTTATAAACCAGATCTCGTATCTTCATGTACGCGGGATCGGCCGGACTTGTTACCACAGGCCCCGGAGCTTTTTCTCTTGTGGTTTCAATAGCCATTCAATTTCTTTCACCGGGATCGGTTCCGGCGCGATTCTGCGAGTTTTTCCCGCTCATCCTCCAACTCCAGTCGCGTGACTTCTGTGCGAGGACACACGCCGCACAACCTCGGTCATAATCTCGTTCAGGGGACACACGCGGTCCGCCAGATTGGCGGCTACTATGCTCCCTGGCATGCCCCAGACCACCGACGACGCTTCGTCCTGAACGATGATCGCTCCGCCAGCTTCCCGAATCGCGCCCGCACCCCGCGTCCCATCCGAGCCCATCCCAGTCAGTACTACCGCCAGAGCATGACCGCCATACGCGTGCGCCACCGAGCGGAAAAGCACATCAACGGCTGGGCGGCAGGAATTTTCCGGCGGATCCTGATTGAGTTCAATCATGCAATCGCTGCCTCTCCGCACCACCGTCATGTGATAATCCCCTGGCGCAATCCATACATAGCCCGGCTCCAGTTTTTCCCCCGCCTTCGCTTCCTGAACATTAAGAGTCGTGAGCAAGTCGAGCCGGCCCGCAAGCAGGTTCGTGAACATCGGCGGCATATGTTGCACCATCACCACCGGTACCGGGAAGTCCCGCGGAAAGGTAGGTATCAAGGCGGCAAGGGCGTTCGGTCCGCCGGTGGAGGTGCCAATGGCGAGCACTTCAACCCGTGCCTGCTTCTGCAGCAGAACCGCTGGGTGAGGGTGGTGGACGACTGGGGCCGGAAGCGGCGCGCTTACCGCAAAGGCCGGCGTGGCGCACAGCGCCTTGATTTTCGGAATCAGTTCCTGCTGAATATATTCGTTTACGCCACCCGCAGAACCCGCGCCCCGTTTGACGCAGTAGTCGCTCGCTCCACGTGCCAGCGCTTCCACTGTCGCCGCCGCCCCCGGCCCGGTTAACGAACTGAACATGATTACCGGCAAGCGGGGATAACGCTTTCGAATTTCGACTAGCGTTTCAATGCCGTCTAAACCCGGCATTTCCACATCCAGGGTAACCAGACTCGGATTTAATTCCGCAATCCGGCTGAGCGCGATTTCGCCCGTCCCGGCCGTTCCCGCGACCGCCATCTCCGGGTCAGCCTCCATGATATTACTCAGGCAGCGGCGAACCACGGCGGAATCGTCAACGATCAATACCCGTATTGGCTGCACGACTCAACTCCCTTTATTTCGCTCCCACCGACCGATCTGAGCGCCGCTCACTTCTTCCGGCGTCGCTTCGCGGCTCTCGCTTCCTGACTTCGCTTCCTGTCCGTTAGGAATGCCCCGCCGATGCCGACCGCGCAAATGGCGCGGTTGACTCCGCCTCGCGGCTGCGGTCTACCTTGAACCGGCCGACCAGTTCGCGCAGTTGGGTCGCCATCTTCGCCAGTTGCTCGACTGCGGTCTGCGTCTGGTTGACATTATTGGTGGTGTTTTGCGCCGCCTGCGCCACGCCGTTGATGTTGCTTGCAATCGTGTTCGCGCCCCGAGCCGCTTCGGAAACGTTGCGCGCCATCTCTCCCGTGGTCGCGCTCTGCTCT
The DNA here is from genome assembly GCA_049589875.1 of Terriglobales bacterium. Lineage (GTDB taxonomy): Bacteria > Acidobacteriota > Terriglobia > Terriglobales > Acidobacteriaceae > Acidiflorens. The sequence goes on along the minus strand of JBAWBR010000055.1, from coordinate 12,573 downwards.
TCAACGGCTGTCGCGATTACGGTGGAGATGTGGCTGATCTTATCGATCACGTCCCGAATGCCGCCAATCGCGCTGACCGCTCCGGTTGTATTCTCCTGAATGACCATGATCTTGCCTTTGATCTCCTCGGTCGCCTTGGCGGTCTGCTTGGCCAGTTCCTTTACCTCGTTGGCCACGACCGCGAAGCCCTTACCCGCTTCTCCGGCGCGCGCCGCTTCAATGGTCGCGTTCAGTGCGAGCAGGTTGGTTTGCTGAGCAATCGAGGTGATCACTTCGATCACTTTGCCGATTTCCGCGCTCGATTCTCCCAGCTTGCCGACCGTATGATTGGTCGATTCCGCTGCTGCGACCGCATCGGCCGCCACTCTGGCCGCCTCGGTTGCATTCTTCGCAATGTCGCCGATGGTCGCGTTCATCTCCTCGGCGCCCGAGGAAAGTGTCTGCAGGTTGGTGTTGACCTGCGTGCCGGCCTCAGCCACGGTGCGCGCCTGTGCCGTCGTCTCCTCCGAATTAGTCGTGATCTGCTGGCTCGTCGCCGAGAGCTCTTCGGACGAGGCGGCCAACGAACGTGCGCTGTTCCCAATCTCTTCGAGCGCCGACTGCATCTGATTGCCGGTCGCGTTCACAGCGTCCGAAAGCTGTTTGAAATCGCCCGCATAGATTCCTTCCATGCGCACCGTCAGGTCTCCGGCCGCCATCTTGCCAAGAATGCGTCCCACATCCCGAACCGGCGTAATCACGGCATCGAGCGTCTCGTTTACACCTTCTACGATCTTGCGGTAATCCCCGTCGTGCTTCGAGGTATCGGCGCGCATGGAGAGTTTGCCATCGACCGCCGCATTGGCCAGCATCGCTGTGTCGGTCACCAAAGCGTTCAGGTTTTCCATTACCAGGATCACCGACGGCGTGAGCTCATCTTCCGCGGACCGCCGCCCAATTTTTTTGTAATCGGGCAGATCTTCCAGATTGCCTGCCGCAATGTTCTTGAGCGTACTTGTTAAATGCTGAATCCGGTCGTTGACGCCATTCACTCCGCGCGCCAACTCGGCAAAAATGCCCACGTAGTTTCCGTTTATGCGAACGCCATAATCGTTTTTGTCCATTTTCTGGCTCACGGCGGTCGCCTCCTGCAGGCCGCCGAGACCGTCAATGCAGGCGTTCAGGTTGTTCTTAATCAGGTTGAAGTCGCCGTTGTAATTTTCCGTGATCTTCGCGGGAATCTCTCCCTTACCGATTTTGGCGACATAATCGGCGGCCACATTCAGCGGCCCGATGACCGCATCGAGCGTGTGATTGACGCCTTCGACAATCTTTCGGAAGTCGCCCCCGTGCTTCGTGGCGTCGGTTCGCGTCGAGAGCTTCCCTTCCACCCCAGCCTTGGCCAGCATCCCCGTATCGGCGACGAGCGCATTCACGTTGTCGATGCAGGTGTTCAGATTGTTTTTCATGAGGTTGAAATCGCCGCTGTATGTATCTGTGATCTTGGCCGGAATCGTGCCCTTGCTGATCTTGTCGAGATAGTCGCCAACCGTATTTACTACCACCCTGCGCTCGGTCACATCGCTGGCATACTTAACCACTTTGAACAACTTGCCGCTGCGATCAAGAATCGAATTGTACGAACCCTGAATCCAGACTTCCTTGCCGCTCTTGGTGAAGCGCCGGAACTCCGAGGCAACGTGTTCGCCGCGGTTGAGCTTCGCCCAAAACTCTTTATAGTCGGCGCTTTGGCGCTCCGCTGGTTCCAGAAATATGCTGTGGTGCTTGCCTTTGATCTCGTCCAACGTGTATCCCAGCGTCTTCAGGAAGTTTTCGTTGGCTGAGATTATGGTTCCGTCCATCTCGAACTCGATTACCGCCTGCGAGCGTCCGATGGCCATGATTTGGCCCGAGTAATCCGCATTCTGGGCCTCGATCTTGATTTTTTCGGTGACGACCTCCCACGTTGCCAACGTGCCAATGGCGTTCATCTGCGCGTCATAGACGGCATCGGCCACCAGACTGATGGTTTCAGGCCCGATCATGAACGTGGTCGTGTAAGGCAGTGCTTTGGGATCGGACAGGATGCGCCGTTGCAGTGCGGGATTCTTGTGGAAGGTGTCAATCGACTGGCCGATTACTTGAGAGGCCTTTACCGGAAGATATTTTTCCAGGCCTTCAATCGCTTTGATAGAGGCGGGATTCAGGTACTGGATCTTCAGGTCGTTGTCGGCGAACATGATGTTGACCGGCGTCTTATCCGCCAATCCCACCATGCGCGCAGTGGCCGCCTCTTTAGCGCGCAGGCTGGCCTTCATCTTGTTCAGTGTGTTGCCCAGTTCAGCCAGTTCATCCTTTCCCATTACCTCCATGTCCCCTTGCGAGAGATTGCCGTCCGCGATCGTGTTTGCAAAACGCAGTGCATTCTGCGTGCCCCGGGCAACGCTTCGGCTGGTCGTGAGGCCCAGAATACTTACCAGTACCGCGACTAAGACTCCCAGCCCAAGGAGCATGAGTAGACTATTCCGCACGCTCGACGCCGCATCCAGATTGGTCTGGTTCTGTTCGTCCTGAACTAACTTCCTAGCGACTTCTAAGGTAGCGCTCCCCTCGTCGCCCACCGCCTGAACCTCGGCCACTCCAGCCACGGCCGTTTTATGGTCGCCTCGTTCGAGCGCCGGAATCACTTTCCCCTCAATGCCTTCCATATACTTTTCGTCGAGGTCATATCCCTGTACCGTGATCAGGTCTTTCAGCTTGCCCTCCGGCAGGCGTCTTGCCCATGTGGCAACGGCGTCTTCGTATGCTTTTTTTCGCGCCTGGTATTGGGCAACTTCGGAGGGAAATTTGTCCGGCGGCGCCAATAGCAATCTGCGCGCAGAATAGCGGACAGGCTCCAGGTCGAGCGCCGCGGGAACCAGATCGCCCGTTAGATCGTTATAGAACTGCACCTGCTGCGCGATCGGGCCACCTACCTTCACCTTGCTGATGGTCATGTACGATAAAGCGCCTACGACGGCCAGCCCGATGGCGGCCACTCCGACGAGAATATGGAGTTTGGTTGCAATTCTTAAATCCCTAAGGCTGACCATGAATAACTCCTTCTGAAAATTTTCCCAGTTTTTCCGCTCTTTCAATGCAGTGGCCGCATTCAAAGCCGTATATCGCTGCGGCTCGCACCCGCGCCCGGCCATTGCCGTTCAACTCCGTACTCCACCTCGGCAACCCCACACCGCGTGGTATCGGTTGCGTTCGACAAGGTGGGCCGGCTGATCACCGAAGCTGCATGTCTGTTCAAGCAGCTCCCTTCGTCGGCGCCACAGACCGCGGCCTTCAAAGACAAACAAACAATCGTCAAGAGGCAGGAACGCGCGGCTGGAGCAGCCCTTCTACTTTTCACGATTCGCCGCCTTGCTCGTTAAACAGCGGCATGCCGGGGCTCTTTCACCGAATCCGCAGCCGCGATAGCGCGGGTGATATCGAGATCGAGCAGCAGTTGCCCCGCCAGCTTATAAACTCCGCGCACCATCTCCCGCGTCGGCCCCTGCAAAGTTTCGGGCGGCGGCTCGAATACTCCCTGGTCCACTTCGATCACGTCGCCGATTTCATCCACCAGCAGACTGATCGCTCCTTCCGGCGTGCGCACCACTACATTCATCGGCAACTCGCCGGGAGCGCGCTCCGGCATATCCAGACAGCGCCGCAGGTCGATGGCGGTCACAATCTGCCCGCGCAAATTGATAAGGCCGCGCACCACATCCGATACCAGCGGCACGCGCGTCATTTCCTGATACCGGATAACCTCCTGCACCTGTTGCACCGGCACGCCAAAGAAATGCTTCTTCAGGAAAAATGTGCAGAACTGTTGTGCGTCTTTCATCGCTGTCCCTTCATTGGCTGTTCCTTATGCCCCCATCGCGAGCAGGCCCGCGACGTCGACGATGTCGGTAATGTGTTGTTGAATGACGGCCGATCCAACCACTCCCGGCCGCGCCGTCTTGGGATCGAGCGCGTAAGTTTCATCGACGATATCGAGGATGTGATCGACCACCAGACCGACGTTGTGTCCCTCTCCGCCGTACACAACGACTACCTGCAGAGCGGCCCCTTCGCCGGAGACCGGCTCGCGCCTGCCGCCAATCGCGTTCGACAGCCGCACCAGCGGCATGATCTGCCCGCGGTACTGCACCGTCTCCCGTCCGCCCGCCCGTTCCAGTGATTCAGGCGGAAACTCTTCGAGCCTCGCCACCGCCGACAAATCCACCGCCATGGTTCCGCTCTCGCCGAGGCGGAACAGAAGGACGGGATGCCGGTCCTTGGCGCGCGCGCCGTCTTCCCTGGCTTCGACCGAGGGACGTTCCCGGTTCTCCGCCACAACGTGAGCCTGCTGGGCAAGGCCAAGCACGTCGAGAATGAGCGCCACTTTGCCGTCGCCCATGATGGTGGCTCCCGCAAAGACGCTGATGTTTTTCAGGTGCTTGCCCAGGGGCTTCACGACAATTTCCTCGGTATCGGAAATGTCGTCGACAATAAGCCCGAATTTCTGGCTGTCGGCCTGCAGCACCACAATGTTCACGCGTGAGCCGCCATTGCCGGCGGCACACCCCAAACTCGCAAACGGCTGTTTGTGATCCGTCGGTCCAGCCCGCTGAGGAGCAGCGCCAACGCTTTCAAATGTGCTCTCTCCGATCTTCAGCGCCCGGTTTAGGTTGACGAGCGGCAGCAGTGACCCGCGCAGCCGGTAAACAGGCGCGCCATGCACCATTTCAATTCGTTTGCACGCTTCCTCCCCTTCGAGGCCGACCAGCTCCAGCAGGCTGACCTGGGGAATGGCAAAGCGCTGCCCTCCGGTAGAGACGATCAGCGCGGGCACAATGGCGAGCGTCAGCGGAATTTTCACCTTGACGGTTGTGCCTTGGCCGGGCGCCGATTGCAGATCCACGGTGCCGCCGATGCGTTCAATATTGGTTTTGACCACGTCCATGCCAACGCCCCGGCCGGAAACATTGGTCACTTTTTCCGCCGTCGAAAGCCCCGGAAGAAAAATCAGGTTGGCGGCTTCACGGTCGCTTAGGCGCTCGGCCTGCTCCGCCCCGATCAGGCCTTTTTTCACCGCCTTTTCGACCACCTTTGCAATGTTCAGTCCGGCGCCGTCATCGGAGATTTCAATATTGACCTGCCCGCCTTCGTGATACGCGCGAAGCAACAACAGTCCCGCCGGATCTTTGCCTAGGGCAATGCGCACTTCCGCACGCTCAATCCCGTGATCGACGGCGTTGCGGACGAGATGCGTCATCGGGTCCTTGATTGCCTCAATCAAGGTCTTGTCCAGTTCGGTCTCCTGGCCCTCCATTTGAATCCGAACCTCCTTGCCACACGTCACCGCGACATCGCGAACCGTGCGCGGGAAGCGGCTCCAGATGCTGCCGATCGGCTGCATGCGCGTCTTCATGACACTTTCCTGTAGTTCGGTCGCAATCAGGTTCAGGCGCTGTCCGGTATTCACCAGACTTGTCTCTTCATTATTCCGGGTAAACTGCAGAATCTGATTCCGCGCCAGCACCAGTTCGCCGACCAGGTTCATCAGCTTGTCGAGCAGTCCCACATCCACCCGGATGGTGTCGGCTTCGCCTGACTTTGGCCGGGGCTCGGTAGAGTCTTTCTCCGCCAGAGCCTCGCGTCCTGGCCTGAATGGGCTCGCCGACTGGGCTTCGGCCTCTCTTGTTTTCTCCGCCGGTTTTTCTGCACTGTCATCCACTGCCGTTTCTTTCACGCCCACAACGGTGGCTGCCTCGTTCGGCAAAGAAGGGGACGATGTCAATGAGGGCGGCGCAGTACAGGTCTGGACAAGCGGTTCGATGAACTCATCTGACTCGGCGGGCGCGCTTTCTCCATTGCCACCGGCTGAGGGTTGCTGCAGGCGCGTCAATTCGGCGACCAGCGCGGTATGGTCGGTGCTCCCGTCCGTTCCGTTCGTCTGGACTTCGACGAGCATCTGCCGAACCGCATCGATCATGGCCAGCAATGCGGTCGTCCGCTCCGGATTCAGAACCAGCTGTCCATCGCGAAGTCGAGCCAGCAGGCTCTCCCCCACATGCGTCACCGCCTCCAGCCTGCCAAATCCAAGAAATCCCGAAGTGCCTTTGATGGTATGGATCGTCCGGAATACGCTGGCGAGAATCTCCTCATCCGAGGGATGCTTCTCCAGTTCAACCACCTCCCGGTCGAGCCGGTCCAGATTCTCGCGGCTCTCGGCGAGAAACTCTTTTACAATGTCGTCGTTATCACTCATAGTGGGTCACAGTCTCCATCGGCCCCGTACACAACCCGGTTAAGCACGGAAGTATCGAGTCATTCAAGTGCTTGGTGACCCCGTGCCGCAGAAAAAGAACGCCCCAGAAAAACAACCTCCAGAAAAAGAAAAGGCTCCGGCCACCGGCGAGTAACTCATCGCCAGTAACCGAAGCCCTAAGGTCTTTCGTACGCTGCTAGTAACTACACTTAGAGGCCGGGCCCCTCGGGATACGCAGGCAAATCGGGAGGCCGCGCCGGCAGTTTCTTGGGATCGGCCTTGATCTGCTGCATCACCATGTCAATGGCTTTCTCCAGCTGCGGATCTTGTCCTTTAACAACCAGATCCGGTGGATTGTCAACCACCACATCAGGCTCGACGCCGCGGTTCTCGACCACCCACTTACTGTCAAGACCGTAGCGCGCAAACTCCGGCCGAGTGATGTAGCCCCCATCCATCAGCGGTATCATGCCGCGTATGCCTCGCACGCCGCCCCAGGTGCGCTCGCCGATAAGCGGCCCTATCTTGTAATACTTGAAAAAGTAACTGAAGATATCGCCATCCGAAGCCGCGTAGTGATTCGTGATGCAGATCATGTGGCCATGAAATACCACGTCGGGAACCGTGCCTGACTCCCAGTTACGCGCGGAATCCATTCCAGCCAGCACCCGGCGCAGCCGCTCGAAGATCAACTGATCGACGAAGCCGCCGCCGTTATAGCGAACGTCAAAGATGATTCCCTCTTTGCGAATTTGAGGGAAGAACTGCTTCACGAACTGATTGAGTCCTTCATCGCCCATATCAGGAATGTAGACGTAGCCGATGCGCCCGCCGCTCGCCGCATCCACTTTGTTGCGGTTGGTCGTGATCATGTTTAACTCGCGCAAGCCGAATTCGTCGCCAATCGGCTTCACCACAACCTTGCGCGCGCCATCCACGCTGGGCTTCGAGTTGACACTAAGTGCCACAACTTCGTTAGCGGCATTGACCAGCATTTCATCCGGCGTCTCAGGTGCACGCAGCGCACGGCCGTTGATGGAGACTAGATAATCGCCCTCTTTTACGTTCACACCCGGTTCGGTTAAGGGCGACCGGGTATGAGCATCCCAGTTTTCTCCGGCATAGATTTTCTTGAAGCGGTACATACCACTGGCGGAATCCACTTCATAATCTGCTCCCAGCAATCCAACATTCACCGGATGTAGCGGCGGAAAATCGCCGCCACCTACATAAGTGTGCGAGTTTGAAAGCTCTCCGATCATCTGTCCCATGATGTAAGTCAGTGAATAGCGGTCGGCGACATAGGGAAGTAACTGGGCATACTGATCGCGAATCTTCTGCCAGTCGTTCCCGTTCATCGAAGCTTCAAAGAAGTAATCGCGCTCCTGCCGGTACACCTCGTTGTACATCTCTTTCCACTCCGCGGGAGGATCCACTTCCGCACGCATGCCGCCAACGTTCAGAGCCCCATCGCCCGCTTTGTGTGGCGAATCGACCGGTTTGGCATCGATGATGCCGTACTTAGCCGGCCCGTCGCCGCCCTCGGTTCGGTAGAGGAGCTTGGAACCATCGCTCGAAAGCTGAAAATGAGTTGCGCCTTCAATCAGAGGCTTGTCCTTGCGATCCTTCAGATCGTAAGCGTGAATCGCAGGCTCTTCCCCGGGAATTGGCCCTGAAAGACCGTTCACTGGCGAAGTCCCGTAGTAAATCGCATCCTTCGATGCATCGAAACTTTGAATAACAGACGGTGGAACCGCCAGCGCTACAATTCGATTCTGAATTCCATCGAGATCGATTTTGAATGCCCGAGGTGGCTTCTTCGTCTCCGGCTCGACGGCTTTTTCCTCGCTCTTCTCTTCTTTCTTATTTTCTTTTTTAGTCGACGGCTGCTTTGGATTCTTGCCTTCCTTAGGTTCGGGAGCGAGCGGAGTAGCTTCAGGCTCGGCGCTCTTCACCTTCGTTTCATCGCTCAGTGCCGGAAACGGAGAAGGTTCGTCCGCGGTCAGCGTGACCAGATATACGCGTGTTGTTTTAGGATTTGCGAATTCAAAATCGACATTGCCCAGAACCTCGTTGAAGTCGCGGTCGGACAGGAAATAGAGATAGCGCTTATCCGGATCGAACACTGGATCGAAACTGTTGTTGAGAGGCGAAGTAACAGGTGTAATTTTGCGATCGCCTAATCCGTATAAGTAGACGACGCCATAACCCGTCTGCTCCGGCTTATCGTACGCCAGCCACTGGCTGTCGGGAGACCAGTTGTAGCTGTGTATCTCTCCATACTTGGCGCGGTCAACCTGCACCGGCTGCTTCGCTTTCATGTCAACGTACCACAGCCTCAGCTCCTGATCCGCCCACGCGATCTTCGAACTATCGGGCGACCATTGCGGCTGGAACATAAACCCTTTGTGCCCCGTCGTGATCGCCTCTTCCGGCCCTAATCCATCCTGCGGAACAATATAAATCTCATCCTCTCCCGTCCGGTCGGAGACGTAGGCGATCCACTGGCCGTTGGGCGACCAGGCGACTTTTTGTTCCCGCACTCCCGGAGAATTCGTAAGATTGCGAACACTGCCTTCCTTGGCGGGAACAGTGAACACTTCGCCGCGCGCGGCAAACACAGCGCGCTTTCCATCCGGCGCAATGTCGAAATCCGTAATGTGACGGCTGGCATCGGTCCAATGCTTCATCGCCTGGTCGCGCTCGCCGTTCACATAAATCGTCAGCTTCTTCGGTTGCCGCGTTTCGAGATCGAACGTATAGAGATAGCCGCCATTTTCAAAAACGATCGAATCCGGCCCTAAGCTCGGCCACATGATGTCAAACTGATCGAACTTAGTCAGTTGCTGTACCTGCTTGCTGCCGAGATCGAAGCTGTAAAGATTCAGCCGATGTTCGGGCCCGCGATCGGATGTGAAGAAAATGGTGTCCCCATGCCACATGGGAAACGTATCGGTGTATTCCGTGTGCGGCACGACTTGATCCACGACATTATTCTTCAGATCGTAGATCGTAATATCCTGCGCCAGTCCCCCGGTGTAACGCTTCCATTGGCGGAAATTGCGGAAGATCCGGTTATAGGCGACCTTCGTTCCATCCGGTGAATAAGAGAGCAGCCCGCCCTCGTCCATTGGCAGCGGCTGCGGCAATCCGCCATTTGCGCTCACCATGAAAGGACGTTTCGTCCAGCCATTGGAGGCGTCGCGGCGCGAAAGAAAAACAATGTTCTTTCCATCCGGCGTCCAGCCGATAACCTCATTCAAAACTCCCATACGATCGCTGAGCGGCTGCGCCTGTCCCTGAAAAAAAGTAAGTTGCTTGGGTTGGCCGCCGTCAGAGGGCATGACATACACATTAAAGTTCCCATCGTACTGGCCGGTAAATGCCAGCCACTGCCCATCCGGTGAAAACTTTGGAAATAACTCCCGCCCCGCATTCGTTGTAACCCGTCGCGCGTTTCCACCTGCGGTCGTCGTCACCCACAAGTCGCCGCCATATACGAAAGCGATTTTGTCTTTGTGAATGTCGGGAAAAAGCAACAACCGGCCTTCCGGCGTCTCCGCGGCTGCGAGCAGGCAGGTACAAGAAAGAATCGCCAGAGCGAAAAAGTTTCTCAAGGAAATCATGATGGGCTCCTGATTTAAGGGAAAGTGGTTCCGAAAGGACTGGCAAAAGGAAAAGTCATAGTACGCAACCGGGGATTGTATCAGCTTGCCAACCCCGCGCAGCGCTCAAGCAGCCCATTATTTAAAATAATCCGTCGAAAACAGAATCTTTACTGAGCGCTCGGGCTCTCCGGCGCGCGCACCGCCCGCTGGCATGCGCTCGCGGCGGTCAACACTTTGTCAAATGCTGTCTCTGTGCGGAGCTTCGCCAGTAGCGGATCGGATAGCAGGCCCGAATAAGCGCAGTAGTTTTGTTCCACTGCGCTTTCAAGCATGTGCAACGCCGCCTGCTTCTTGCCGCAGTATGCCAGAATCGCGCCCTGGTAATACCAAAGTTCAGGATCGGGATCGGCGGGTAGATTGGTTTCATCTTCATGCGCGATACGGTCCAGATCCGATGCCGGCCGAAGCTGCAAGCACGCTTCCAGCAGATCGCGATGGTAGCGCGGCGTGCTCGGCATATGCTTGACAGCTTCGCGCGCCTCTGCGATTTTTCCTTCGCGCAGAAGAATTGACGGCGTTGCATACGCGGCCCACTCCGAGCCCGCATCCAGGCGGACAAAATCCATTGCTCGATCCGTTTTTCCGAGTTCGGCAAACGTCCACGCGCAAGAACGGAAAGCATAGTTGCCCGGATCAAGCGCCATAGCCGTATCGCATTCACCCGCCGCCTGCTCCAACAGGCCCGCGTAGCGGTAAACATAACTCATCGCAAAATGAGCCTGCGCGCTGTCGGGGCGCCGTTTCACCAGCTCCTGCGCCGCCTGATATGCCTTGCTCAGTTCACCTCGCTCTACGTGATTTGCAATCAACTGGCTGGCCGCAACAATACGGTTGGGGTCGAGCGCCACCGCGCGTTCGCATGCCTGATTCGAACGCTGAAACATAGCTTCGCCACCATCGGAATAGTCCGCGTCAAAGTAACAGCGCAGCCCGAGCTGCTCCCACGCCGGAGCGTAGTTAGGATCAACCTGCACTACGTGTTCGAGCACGGCAATCGCATCCTTATTAGGTCCTGGATCGTGCGGCAGCGCCAGACTGTGCAGATATAAGTCGTACGCTTCCGCATTTTTCGGCCGCGTCCCGGTATCCAAAAAGCCTCCCGCGGCGCCCAGCGCGGGCAGTAGCCCTTGCCGCATCTGAGCCGCAATCTGCGCTTGCATGGCGATCAAATCGTCGGCTGGCGCAAGCACATTTGTTTGCCACAACAGCCGGTCGCCGTTCACCTGAATAGCTTCAATCGTGATGCGCAGCAGGTTTCCCTGTTTCAAAAAATGGCCGGCAATCACGTTAGCAACGTGGACCTCGCGCCCCGCCTTCTGCGGATCGACATCGTTGCCGGAAAACTTTCGCGTGATCGACGAAGGACGAACGTCCAGGCTGCGAGTGTATGTCAGCGTGTTCGCGATTTCATCGGAAAGAGCAAAGCGCAGAAAATCGACGCTGATATCACCGTTGATATTCTGCAAAGGGAGCACTGCAATAGTGTTCTTGGCCGCTCCGCCAGGAATCGCGCCTCTGTGTTTGATCCACCATGCTCCCACAGCGATCAGCACGGTCAACAACAATAAGCTCACGCCCAGCAAAACATAAGTCGACCACCGCGTGCTCGCCTGGAATGTATTCGTCGCAATGCGGTATGGCAATGCCGACCGCAGGCGCGCGCCTCTGCTTCCGCCTGACTCCGATTCCTTCCGCAGCGACTGCAGATCGCCCTTCATTGCCAGCGCGGTCGGATAGCGATGCCCGCGCTCCTTCTCCATGGCCCGGCCGATAATACCTTCCAGATCCGGAGGCAACTTTGGATTGAGTTGCAACGGCGCGACCGGCTTGTGATTCAACACGGCATCGAGCGAAGTGATGATGTTGCCGGTGGCGAACGGTTTTTTGCCCGTTGCCATTTCGTAGAGCACGACTCCCAATGAGAACAAGTCGCAGCGCGCATCCAGCTCCTCGCCCCGCGCCTGCTCCGGAGCCATATAAATAGCCGTCCCTGGAATTATCCCCATTGCGGTCAGGGAATCTTCCAGCGCGGCTTCGCTGGAATTTGGGTCGTGCACCATCTTCGCCAACCCAAAGTCGAGGATCTTCGTCTGCCCGTTCTGCGCAACAAAAATATTTGCCGGCTTGATGTCGCGATGAATGATTCCCTTGGCGTGCGAAGCAGCCAGCGCATCGGCCGCCTGCACGCCAACGTCCAGAATTTCGTCGACCTCCATCCGCCGCGTGCGGAGAATATCTTTCAGGCTGGTCCCCTCAAGCTTCTCCATCACAATGAACGGATGGCCGCCGTTGTCTTCAATGTCGTGGATTGTGCAGATGCCGGGATGATTCAGCTGCGAGGCGGCCCGCGCTTCACGCATGAAGCGGTCCAGGGACTTGTCGTCCTTGGCCATGTCCTCCGGAATGAATTTCAGGGCGACGCGGCGCGCCAGACGTGTGTCTTCCGCCTCATAAACTTCGCCCATGCCACCACCGCCCAGTTTTCCGAGGATGCGATAGTGGGAGACTGTCTGGCCGATCATTCCGAAGGCCTCAAAGCCATCGCGCCCAATGTTAGGCTGCGGGCGCTAACCGGGTCAACTCAACAGTGCCGCGATGATTAGATGCTTCGTCGCATCTCCTGCGACTTTTCAG
>JBAWBR010000054.1:0-27483 GCA_049589875.1 Terriglobales bacterium | reverse complement strand
ATGTCCGATGGCTGGAAGAGGGCAGTCTATTCGGGGGGGCAGTTTATTGGGGGGCAGTCTATTGCGGGCAGTCAATAGGGCTGCGTGAGGTGCAAAGTGTCTACTTTAGTAGAGGGTACTAAGGTGGAGGTTTGAAGGACAGTTTCGGGGGCACGAAAGTAGACAAAACGGGCTCAGAATTTCGTAGGTGTTTGAGCGTTTCCATGACATTCTATTGTATGGATCACGGGAGGGCGATGGTTTCCCGTGGGCTCTTCCCTTTCTTCTCTTGCTGGTTTTCCCCTCGTTGGTTTTCCCCTCGTTGGTTTTTCACCCGCTTGTTTTTCACTCGTAATCCCAGGTTTGCTCCCGACGTCTCCGGCTAGAGGAAGATTTTGTTGTTCGGCACCGTCCGAATGAGAGGGCGGAGGTAGAGTGCCCTCAGTCTGAAAAGCCGTTCCCAAAAAGCCGCGAAGGATGGGCACCAATTTCATGGTCTGCTGGCGAAGGCTGGGGCACTCGCCAGCACGGCGATGCTGCGCGTGTAAAGTCCCCGCCCTTCGCTTCGCGATAGGACGGGGCACCCGCCAACGGACAGAGCTTTAGTTCCCTGCGCTTCCAACGGCTAATCCTCGCAGTGCATCTATAGCGAACGCTGGAGGATGTATGTTGGTTCGCCACTTTGCTGAGATCAGCCGTAAGCAGTCTTTTCTGCTACAACCCTGCGCGTTTGTAATCCTCGCATCCACGCTCCTTTTCGGATTGCCCGCTGCGGCCGAAGTCAGCTTCTCTGCCGAGGCCAAAACCTCAGGAGACACACTTAATTGCGCCACTCTCTCCGGCGACTTTAACAATGATGGCATTCTCGATATCGTTTCCATCAACGACTCCACCATCTCCTTCTACAGAGGCTTGGGAAAAGGCAAGTTTGCCGCGCCCGTTAACAGTTCATTTAGCGGACCGGTGACCAGCGCAGCGGTTGCCGATTTGAATGGTGATGGGAAGTTGGACATCGCTTACCTGCAGGGCGGGATCAAAACCCTTCTCGGCAATGGCGATGGAACCTTCACGGCCGGCCCTACCATTAACCTTTCCGCAAACGCCTTCGGCATTGTGCTCGCCGATTTCAATGGCGATCACATCCCCGATATGGCCCTTATCACCTGCCAGCCTGAGCAATCCTGCGGTGTCCCGGTGTATCTTGGGCAAGGAAATGGCAACTTTACGCTTTCGGCGACATTAAATCCGACCGGAGTTTCCAACATTGCTGTGGGCGACTTCAACGGCGATGGATACCAGGACATCGTCATCGCCGAAACCGACGATGTTGCCGTTTATCTCGGCGAGGGTAACGGTCAATTCCAGACTCCGATTACCGTCAGCCAGCAATCCGCCAAAACCCTTGCGGTCGGCGACTTCTACGACGACCGCATTCAATCGATAGCAGTTGAGAACGTGGTGAATGGAAAACCGGGGCAGAAGGTTTATGTCGATACTGTCCGGTATTCGAATGGACAGCTTCTCTCTACGAAACCGCAGTACGTCGCCGAAGCTGGCGGCCTGATCGGATTCTCTCTCGACCATGGCGATCTCAACGGAGACTTCAAGGACGATCTCGTCCTTTCCGGATCGTACTCCACCGCGCAGTCAAGCAAAGGCATTCCGCTCAATGGATATATGCTTGGCACTGGCAAAGGGACTTTCGATTCCATGGTAACGTTGCCCTCTCGCGGAAACTCCGATGGCTTGGGGTTTGTCCGCGATCTCAACCTGGATTCCCGCCACGACGTCGGCATCGGGTGGTCAGATGACTATCCGAAGCCCAGCGGCATCCTGGTTCTTCTGAACCAGAACGCGACGCCGAATTGCGATCCTCCGCCGGCGAATGTGCTTGGCGTCAACGTCTGCGCTCCGATGAGCGGCGAAACGATCTCTCCCACATACACATTCAAGGCCGCAGGCAATGCCTTCAACGGAATTTGCAAACGCATGGAGCTCTGGATTGACGGCACGAAAATCGGGGAGAACCTCGAAGATCAGCTGAAGATCAGAACGACGTTAAGCGCCGGCACCCATACCGCGACATTCATTGCTGTTGATACTTTCGACAACATCTACAAGGAGCCCGTAACTTTCACCGTCCGCTAAACCGCGAAGAAAAATCCAGACGCGCGGGATCTTGGTTGTTCGCTGAGATGACTTTATGACTCAAATCTATTGGTAGTGACGGTAGCTGCTCCACCGCCAGGCTTCGTAATGCTCGAACCAAGCGCGATTCGCTCGACCAAGGTGAACGCTTGACCAGGCCGCGATGAATCGTTGTCTGGGTTGGGATGGGTTTGTGGCAGGACTTTGAGTGCGAGCTCGCTTTCGGCTGTGGCCCACACGATCAAAGCGACGTATGACGCTGCCTTTCCATTTAAGGCGAGTTCGGCGACGATTGTGTTGACCATTCCGTGAGGAGATCAAGCTTTACCTCAGCGGCTGAAGCCGGACTTTGAGAGCTAGCCAGTAATCGCAGCGGTGAACCGCTGCGCCACCCAAAATCGAGCGGTGAAGCGTTGCACCACCCAAAATTGAAGCGGCTGAAGCCGGCTTGGGGAGCTAGCCAGTAATCGCAGCGGTGAACCGCTGCGCCACCCAAAATCGCAGCGGTGAAGCTTTGCGCCATCCAAAATCGCAGAGAGAATGCCTTGATGCTTCATTGAAGTGCCGGAGGGGTAGGGGTCCTTCGACTCCGAAGAACTTCACGTTGTGAAGTTTCTGCTCCACTCAGGATGACAGGGTCAAACGGTGACGATCGAACCGTGGAATTGTTCAATTTTCGACGAAGCCTGAAAGTCCCCGCCTTCGCTTCGCGATAGGACGGGCCACCCGCCGGGGCACCCGCAGATTCGACAGCTCTGTTATGGCCGTACAAGGGTGAAGATCTGATGGGAAGAATTGACTGCGAAGACGCCGGCCCCGGAGCCGACGGCAACGTCAGAACACGAGCCGTCGAGGCTCACCGCGATAAATTCACCGCTACCGCCATTGTCCTCGGGGTCAAAGCGAGCGAGGGTGCCGTCCCACGTTGCCCAGACTCCATCCCCGCCAGCCGCAATTTGAAGCAAGAACAAATCGTTGATGGCGTTGAACTGCCCGGTGGAGGGATCATAGCGATAAACCTGAGCGGTGTTGTCGATCACCCACACGTCATTCACTCCCACGGCAAGCTGTGTTGGAGTGTTGTAGAGGCCAGTAACTTGGTGGAAACTGGTATTTCCAAGAAAGTGGAAGACTTGGCCATTGACGTTGATCCCCCATACGTCGCCTCCGCCGGTTGCGACCACAGTCAGCGAACCGACGGCCTGCTCCCACTCACTTGTGCAGTAGTTATATCTGAAGATGGATTGGACAGAGTTAACGCCCCAGACTTCATAGGGATGGCAATTGTCCTCGTAGCCCGGACCGACAGTGATCTGCGACAGGACACCCGTGATTTGATCGAAGCTCTTGGTGGTGAAGTTGAATCGAAAAACCTTGCCACTGGCGGCTACGGCCCAAACCTCGTCAAGCTGGGAGACGGTGCCGCCGCCAACTGCAACCTGGGCAAGCCCGGTCGCCCCCGTTACTTTCGCGAACGATTTCGAGGTAGCGTTGTATCGCCATGGCAGACCACTAGGACCGATACCAAAGACCTCGTTCCGTCCTGCGGCGACACTAACGAGCGTGCCTTTTACCTGCTGGAAATGCTGGGCAGACGCCGGGAGAGAAAATAAGGTCGAGAAAACCAGGGAAAGCGCGAGGCAAATAGCGAAGCGGACGGCAGTACGGAACATGGAATTGTCTCCTCAGTTGAAGTTGCGCTGGAGTTCTTTCCCGAATGTGGTCGAAACGCGTCCATATTGAGACAAAGCGATCCTTGCGGTCAATAGCCTGCCCGTGGCGAGCGCCTTACTTTTTATGTCGCCACTAACTAGCACATAAAACTAGAGATAATGGCATATGAACAAAAAATTGAGGGCGGGTGGCCCGTCCTATCGCGAAGCGAAGGGCGGGTTTCAGGCGCGGCGACGGATCGTGGGATGGATTCCTAACTTCTCCCGTTTGCTTGCAGTCCAATGCGACTCGATCTCGACCACGTCTTCTTCCCCTGTTTGGTAGTGACGAAAGCTGCTCCACCGCCAGGCTTCCGTGAGGAGATCAAGCTTTACCTCAGCGGCTGAAGCCGGACTTTTAGAGCTAGCCAGTAATCGCAGCGGTGAACCGCTGCGCCACCCAAAATCGCAGCGGTGAAGCGTTGCGCCATCCAAAATCGCAGAGAGAATGCCTTGATGCTTCATTGAAGTGCCGGAGAGATAGGGGTCCTTCGACTCCGAAGAACTTCACGTTGTGAAGTTTCTGCTCCACTCAGGATGACAGGGTCAAACGGTGACGATCGAACCGTGGAATTGTTCAATTTTCGACGAAGCCTGAAAATCCCGCCCTTCGCTTCGCGATAGGACGGGGCACCCGCCTTTCCCATAACGAAACCGTTTGAAAACCCCGGAACCCGCTGTGCTCGGTGCCGATCTTGACTGCCCCCGGCGCGCCTGAAATCTGGCGCAATGTCCGCGCTTACGGGCTTACTCCTCCGCTGTGGCAGTCGGCGCAATTTACTGCGGTCATGTCTCCCAAGTCGACTGGATGTTTGAAGGTCAGGCCGGGCGCGGAGGCGATGTTAACGTCGTTTTCCTGCTGGCCTAAAACGGTGTGGCAGGTGTCGCAGTCCTTCGGAATGACCTTACCTTCGGCGCTGACGTGATTGCCATCGTGGCAGCGGAAGCATCCAGGAAAAATAAAATGCCCGATGTTGTTAGGGTGAGTTTTCCAGTCGAGCTTCATCTCAGGGAAGAATGTGAGCTTGTAGATGCGCTGGAGTTCCTCGACGGCGTTGCGAATTTCGGGCTGTTTCGATTTTGAGATATCTGGGTATTTCGTCTCGTAGAAACTCTCGATGGTCTTGGCAATGCCTTGGGTGGCGGCGTCGGTGGTGTCGTACTTCGCAGTCAATGCGACGATCGACTGCTGCTTCAGGAAGGGCAGATTGATATCGAGACGGTGAGCGGCGAAGGAGCGATCGACGGAGGTATCGGGCGAAGTGTAAATGTGGGTGGGACGATTGTGGCAGTCGATGCAATCCATGCGGCGCTTACCGGCCTTGGCGATCTGGTCTTTGCTGAGCGAGGAATCCTTGGCGAAATATTCGGTGACGCGGCCCTGAAGGTCTTTTGCGCGTACATAGACAATTGTCTGCCGCTGCTCGTCGGTGGCGAGATAGGTCATTTCGTTGGCGATATTCATGTGCCAGTGAATGCCCTCGGGCTCGCCGGTGGAGGGATCGCCGCCGCCGGTCTTGATGAGCAGGCGAATCTGGCGGGGAGTGTTCTTCTCATCGCTGGAAAAATGATTGAAGACCTTGAGCTGCGCTCCGTAAAACTTTTTCGGCCAGTGGCAGGTTTCGCAGGTTTCGGCCGCGGGGCGCAGATTGTGGACGGGCGTCGGGATGGGGCGGGGGAAGGTATTGAGGGCGGTCTTGAAGACCTGGCGCGCGCCGGAGAGCTTGGACTTCACATACCAGGTTGCACCGGCTCCGACGTGGCAATCGACGCAAGCGACGCGGGCGTGGGGCGATTGCTGATAAGCGGTGAACTCGGGGTTCATGACGGAGTGGCAGAGCTGTCCGCAGAAGCCAACTGAATCGGTGAAGGTGTAGGCCTTGTAGCTGCCAATCACGCTCATTCCCACGAAGACGACGACGAAGGCAAGGAAAAATGCGACCGCGCCGCGCTGCGATGGATCGGAAAAATCGAGGCGGACGTAGGGTGCTGCGCCGGTAGATTGGAGACGCCGGCGGCGATAGTAAACGGCTCCGAAGATGGCCAGCAGCAAGCCGAGTGCGAGGATGGCGGGCGCGACCATGTAGGCAAGAATGCCGATATAGGGACTGGGGTGGGGCGAGGTGAAGTCGATGAAGAACAGGAACAGGATGTTGCCAAAGGCGACGACCGCTAAAGCAAGGCCGATGATCGAGACCGGGTTGCTGACCATTTCCCGGATGCGCGCGAAACCGGAAAGTTGTGGGTTGGAATCAGAATCGGCCATGGCGAGGACAGTCCTCCAGCTTACGGGATCGGGAACAGTTGCTTATAACAGATTGCGGCGGTACGAGTGGAACTCGTGCCCTTCACAAAACACAGTGAATCTCTAACCAGCAGTCCTAACTATGCGTAGCCGTCTCTTCCTCAGTGGCGCGGCCGTGGGCTTTGCCATTGCCATTGCCTGCGGCGGCATGGCTTGAATTCGCATCCTCGCGCGCGGCGGCCAGCAGCGTTTCGCTATCGAGGCCGTGTTCTTCCTGATAGTGATGCTCGGAGACTTTACCGTCCCACCATGCCCAGTTCATAGGATAAACGTCGGGATCGATAAAGATCTGGTAGAAGTGCCAGACGACAATGGCGAGCGACGCGAGGATAGCCTCGTAAAGATGGATGGAGGTGGCGATATCGAGCCACCAGCGCGGGAGCAGGTGCCCGACCCAGACTTTGGCCCAGAGAGCGGTGCCAGTTACAGCCATCACAATCACGCCCCAAACCAGGGCCCAGTATTCGGCTTTTTCGGCGTAAGTGAAACGCTTGAATTCGGGTTTGGAGCCGCCGAGGCCGAGATAGTAGCGCATGGTGCCGATGGCATCGAAGGCGTCCTTGGGCTCGGGCAACATGTCTTTGACCATGCGGCGGCCATCGCGAGTCAGGAAGAGATAGATGAGGTGATAGACGCTTGCGCCAATCATGCAAACGGCGGCGATGCGGTGAATGATGCCGCGGGCCTTTTCTCCCATGCCGGGGATCATGGAGAGGAAGGAGTCGGGATACTTGAGCGCGAATCCGGTGACGACCAGGGTGATGAATGAAGTGAGCAGAATGAAATGTTGCCAGCGCTGGCTGCGGTTCATGCGGGTGATGGTGCGGGGATACATGTCACGGCGCTGGATGGCTTTGCGGCGCCAGATGATGAGATTGTGGAGCACCATGCCGCCGATGACGGCGAGGATCATGCTGAGGTAAAAGCCTCGAATCCAGCGCACGGCCTTGCTGCCGATATCGGCGGAGAGAGGCGTATCCACGTGCACTTTGCCAACAACGAATTTTTCGGTCACGCCGGGATGGCATTGTCCGCAGGTCTTAACAAGGTTGGCGCGGTTAATGGTGGAGCGGGGATCGCTCGAGGGCAGAATGTTGTGGACGCCGTGGCAACTGGCGCAATTGGCGACGACGGTCGAGCCTAACTCGGAGGCCAGTCCATGATAGCTGGCGAGGTAAGTGCTGGCGCGTCCGCCTTCGACCCCGAACTCCTGCGAGAGGCGCACGCCTTCGTGGCAGCGCGCGCAAGTTGTGCGAGCGAGATTTTTCGCGGCGACCGAGGAGTTGGGATCAAGATGCGATTTGATGGAGTGAATGCCGTGACAATCGGTGCAGACCGGAGCAAGCGAATTTCCCTTGCTGACGGCCTGACCGTGAATGCTCTGCATGAATTCGGTTTTTACCGACTCATGGCACTTGGCGCAGGTCTGGGGAATATTGAATTTGAATATCGACGATTTATCGTCGCTGGCGCGGCGGATCTCATGCACGCCGTGGCAATCGGTGCAAACGGCGGCCTTGGTGGATCCGTTGGCGACTGCGCGGCCGTGCACGCTCTCCTCGTAGGAATGAAATTCCTGCGTGCTTTGGCCGACGCTCTCCATGACGATCTTCTGGCCATGACAAGTGCCGCAGGTAGCGGGAATGTTGTTGTGATGAACGGGGGACCTGGGATCGTCGGCAGCGACGATCTGATGCGGGCCGCCGTGACATGCCAGGCAGGTGGGCGCTTGCTTCTCGCCACTTTTTGCGGCGGCGGCATGGACGCCCTGCTCGAAACCCTTGACGGCATCCTCGTGGCAAGTGGCGCATTGCTGGGGCACGAGTTTATTGGCCGGCTGCACTTCGTGCGTGCCGCCGTGGCAACTGGCGCAAGCCTCCTTGCCGAGAATGGAGTGCACGCTTTGCGGAACCTGCGCAACTTCATCGGAGTGGCAGGTGGCGCAGGCGGGCATCTTCATGTTTTTGGGATGCGGATATTCCTTTACGCCTTCGTGGCAGGTGGTGCAGCCGAGGTCGCCGTGAACGCTGCTTTTGTGTTTGGCGGGATCAACGTGCAGGCTCTTGCCGGACTCGGACTTCATGGTGGGATCGCTATGACAGGCGAGACAGTCTTTGTCCGCCGCCACGGCCGGCGACGGGCCGGCAATCGCAAATATGAGGACGATCCCGAACAGCACTCCGAGTTGTTTCGCGGACTTCACGACGAATTCCTCCTGCTGAGTCCCTCAGGGGCTAAAGCCCCGGGAAAAAAGAACGGCTTTACCGCAGCGCTGAAAGCGCTGCGCCACCCAAAAGCAAACTGCCCAGATGGGGACGGCTGTGAAGGCGAGTCCGAATCGAGTTTTCCAGCAAACTGTACAGCCCGCATTTTTCTGGCTGTTATGGCTGGGCTCAAGAGGTTGCAGAAAAAACCAGTTTCGCGGGCTGGCGGTCCCCCAGCGGCTGGAAGCCGGCGTTGATTTGACGTCAGTTGCGGCACGAGTGGAACTCCTCCACCCCAGCAAGCCAAAAGCGGGCTTCCTGGGGACCCCGCTCGTGCCCTTCCCTTACGTGCCCAATCCCGAAGTTTTTCCGTAGCCTTCAAAACCTTGCCCTTCCTAAGACCCCGTTGTGTCCAAACCAGCAAATCTCGACCGTGCCGCAACATCCAGCCTCACTTGTAGGCGAAGATCATGGCGTAAATAATCCAGATGACGATGCAAAAACCGATGCTGAGAGCGACCCAGGCAAAGCCACGGATGGTGCGCACGACGACTTCGGGCTGGGGCTCTTCGAGATGATCTTCAAGCTCGCCGCTGGCGACGAGCGCTTCGTATTCGAGGGGCTTATCGCGCTTCAGTTCGGCGACGGGCATGTGACCGGTGAATACGACCGTATCCATGGGGAATTTTTCCGGCCGCAGGTGCGTATTGAAAAAGTGCACGGTAAAGATAAAGCCGGTGGCGAGCAAGGCCTCGTCGCTGTGGATGATGGTGGCGATATTGATGAACGAGCCGGGTAACAGGCGCGTGAAGACTACCGGGAACCACAGGGTGAGGCCGGTCGAACCGATGACGGCGATGCCCCAGAACACGGCGAAGTAATCGAATTTTTCCCAGTAGGTCCAGCGGCCGTATTGCGGCCGCGGGCCGCGTCCGACGAACCACTTCATGGTGGCGATGAACTGGTGGAGATCGGCGCGGTTGAACATCATGCTGTCGGCGCCAAAGATCAGGGACAGCAGCGATTTGCGCTCGCGCTTCATGTGGCGCACCAGATCGTAGAGATGAGTGCAGAAAACGCCGAACATTAAAACCGCAGCCGAGCGGTGGATGAAGCCCGCAGTCTGGAATCCGCCGAGAAAGCGGGAAACGGTGGCGGCCCACGGGGTGTAGGAAAATTTGAGAGTCAATCCAGTCGTGGCCAGGCTGATGAAAGCGACGATCATGCAGGCGTGAAGCGCGCGCTGGAGCCGGGTGAAGCGAACGAATTCGCGCTCCGGGCGCACGCGATCATGGAGGCCAGAGCGGCGTTCGGTTCCGCTGTAAGGAACTTCGGAGGCAAGCCCAGCTCCGTTTGTACCCGGCTTTTGAAGATCAGTGGGCATGAGTGTCATCCTTGGAATCGGCGTTCGGTTCCGCTAACCCAGCTGCTTCCCTGGCTTCTTCGGCGCGCAATTCGCGGCGCATCTCGAGTGCTTTCGGCAGCCACAGCAACGTGTGAATGCCTCCGAATACGAAGGTGCTCACTAGTAATGCCGTCATGCCCCAGAACGTCCAGAACAGGAATGGATATTTTTTGGGGTCGTGGTGGGTGGCATGCGTCAGATAGCCGGCGAAACGGCGGGTGGCGTTGGCATGGCATTTCTGGCAGGTCTGAACGACGTTGGCGCGGCTGAGATGGGAACGGGGGTCGGTCACCGGCAGAATGTCATGCGAGCCATGGCAATCGAAACACTTGGCGGTTCCGGCATAGCCGAGGCGCGAGACTTTGCCGTGATAGGTCTCAAAATATGTCTTGGCAATTTCGCCATGGCACTTGCCGCACTTATCCATGATCTCGAGTTTGAAGCCGGTCTCATCGGTGCGGCGAATCTGGTGTGCGGTATGGCAATCGCTGCAAACTGGCAGTGCCTTATCGGTCTTAGTGACGGAAGCCGAGTGCACGCTCTGGACGAACTGCTCCTGAATTCCGTGATGGCATGCGCCGCAGGTGGCGGGAACATTCCTGGGATTCACGGTGGAATCGGGATCGCTGCGGGGCAGAATCAGGTGCGCGGTATGACAACTGGTACAGGTGGCCGTCACGGTCAGGCCGCTGTTCATCAGGCCTTTGCCGTGGATGCTCTCCGTATAATTTTGAATGATGTCATGCTGGCGTCCGGTGTAGCGCAAGGCAGCTTTCATGCCCTCGCGGTGGCAGCCGCCGCAGAGTTGGGGGACGTTGGTGGGGAAGGTCTTAGACTCGGGATCGTGCTTGCCGAGGATGTGGTGCGTGCCGTGGCAGTCTTTGCAGTTTGGAGCATTCTGATCGCCGGCGGCCTGAAGCTGTCCGTGCTTGCTGCGCTGATACTGCTGGCCTGTCTCCTCGTGGCACTTGCTGCAATCGACAGGATGAGTGATGGTTTCGCAGGGGCGCACGTGCGAGACATTGACCTCGGAGTGGCACTGACTGCAGGCAACGCCTTTCGCGCCGTGGCGCGAGCCCGCGATTTCAGCGGCGCTGACGAACATGGTGCGGCCATCGGCGGCCTTCAGGCGCTGATCGGCGTGGCAGCGCATGCAATCGGCATCGGCCATGCCCTGCGAATAAAACACGTTTCGGACTTTGTGCGGCTGGTGGCAATCCACGCACGCGGGGAGGACATTGGCCTCTTTCTGCCAAAGCTCGCCCCTGATGGTTTTGCGGTGCACCATTTCGATTTCGGCATGGCACTTGGTGCAGGTGGCCGCGATGTTGCGCCGGTTAATTGATGAATTGGGATCGGTGTGGGGCAGGATATTGTGCGGCGTGTGGCAGGAGACGCAGGTGGCGGCGACGATCAGTCCCTTCTTGAGGACTGCTTCGCCGTGAATGCTCTCGGAATAGTTTTCGAGAATGTTGTGCTGGTCGATGTTGCGGTTCATCTGAACCGGCGTGCCTTCGCGATGGCAGCGGCCGCAAACGAAAGGAATATTTAGAGCAGCGACGGCGGAGCGCTTGTCCTTGACCGGAAGAATATCGTGGTTGCCGTGGCAATCGACACAGTGCGGGGCGAGCGCGTCGCCGCGGGCGATGGCTTTGCCGTGGAGCGAGGCGGAGTGCTGCTTGAATTCGTCGGTGTGGCAAGTGCCGCATTGCACTCTGGCCAGAGGCACATTGTGCGGCAAATCCTTGCCATCGAGGTCGGCGTGGCAGTTGGTGCAGGAGAGCGAGCCGTGAACCGAAGAGGCGAATTTTTTGGCATCGACGAAGCGGGAGACGGTTTTTCCGCCGTGCGAGGCAGTCAGGGTTTTGTCGCCGTGGCAGGCCAGGCAGTCGTCATTGGCGGGGCCGGGGGCGGCTGCGCGAAGGTTCGGCGAACCCGAGACGAACAGCAACAGCGCTGCCCACAGGAGCATTCCAGCCCAGCGGCGTAGCGTTGTTGACATTGGGGACAGCCTCCTCACTGGCATCGAGAGCCCTAAACGACATTCCATCTTCGCGGTGGAAGAACATTGGGGCAGTGAGGCACAGCAC
This sequence comes from Terriglobales bacterium, assembly GCA_049589875.1. Lineage (GTDB taxonomy): Bacteria > Acidobacteriota > Terriglobia > Terriglobales > Acidobacteriaceae > Acidiflorens. The sequence goes on along the minus strand of JBAWBR010000054.1, from coordinate 15,640 downwards.
GCGCGCGCGTGACTGGTGTCACAATGCGGGCGGACATCGAGAAACGGCAGTAAGCAATGGGGTTACGCAGGGCGCGCGGAGCGAGTGAGGCAAGAAAATTTATGAAAAAAAGTCATGAAAACAGGGCGGCATAGTGGACTGAGCCAGCGGCTTGCAAAACCCGACTTTGTATATCGCTTTAGGGATACAGACGCGTCGATATCGCAGGCCGCTTAAAGGGAGCTCCCGGATACGAGTTTGGCCTTCGACTGAAAGCAGTTGCGGCGAATGCCTAAAATGCTGTTGAAGTCGTAGGCGCCGCCTCCAAAGCGGGCGTGTTGCGCGAGGGAGGCAGTGAGCAAGGTTAACGGATGTTTCTAGAAGTCGTAATGCACTCCAAGGGTTACGTTGTTTGCATGGAAGGCGCGAGGAGCGGTGAAGCCGTAGGCCGGACCGCTCATGGCAGTGTTTGGCAGCGTGCTGCAGGGCACGACCGGAGCCGGGCTACCCGGCGTGGGGAGCGCGCTGGATGGATTGCAATACTGTGCTCCCGAAGGACCACCCTCGCCGTAGCCGTAGTAGTCATACTCGCCCTTCCAGACCAGATTCTTTCGCATGGCATAGGAGAGATTCACAAAAGGCGTCTGGTAGTTAGAGACCAGCGATCCGTTCACATCGCGCGGATCGTTGAAAAAGCGGCTACCGTTGACTGAACTTATCCGGTAGCCGAGGTTGGCGTGGAACTTCTCGACCGGCGAAAGAGCCAGGGCCACGGAGGCGTACTGGGTGGGAGCGTTCATGAAGTCCTTAGCCGGACCAAAGGTATAAGGGCCACTTCCCCCGCGGGGAGGCGGAGACGGACAAGCCGTGCCGGTGGGTGTGGCGGCGCCCGGTATGGTGGGGCTTGAGGCCGTGCCGAGGAAGCAGATGTTGGTGGCCGTGTAGACGCCGCTGTAGGCATAGCCGATGTCGAAGCCGTAGTGCTGGTTCGGCATCAAGTCGGCGTTGAAGCTCAAGATGCGGCTATGATCGACGTGCTGGAGCGGGCCATCGACGGACGCTGTGCCTGTATTGTTCGTATTGTTGTGGCGCTCGAGGTCATTGTACGCGCCGGAGAACGTCGCCCAGGTCTTCGGCCGGTACGTGGTGTGAATTCTGTAATGCTGAAGCTCGCGGGGTGCGACCGGGGTGAGGACATTGTCGGCGTACAGAACCTCGACCGAACCGTTGATGCGCCAGTTGTTCGCCGGCTGCACAGCGACGCCGAAGGTACCGCCGTTCTCGTTGATGGTGAAGTTGGAGATGCCGGACAGGTATCCCATGGTGTTTGCGGCACCTTCGCCGATGTTGTGCTGCTGATGGCGCCAGGTGAGCGTCAACACGGCGCGATCTGTAAGGTCGTAGGCCGCTGTGAGATTGTTCGTGATGAACTTCTGGCCGAAGAAATCAAACAGCGGCGTGGCGACGCTCGGACTGCCTTCAAACGTGCCCGTGGGCGGCGTGGTCTGAGTGTTGATCACCGTGGTGGTTAACGTCGTGCTGTTGATGCTTGGGGTTGCGGAAGTCACGGTGGTCAGACTCGTCATGTTGGCAACTCCCGGCTGGTGCACATTCGAATAGTCGATCTGCTCGGAGATGCTGAGCTTTTTCAGCGGCTGCCAGGTGACGCCGTAGTCGGTGGCGATGGCTTCCCGTTTGGCGCGGGCGTTGCCGGCATACGTGGTTTCACGGTTCCTTCCCGCCAGGCCCTGGAAATCCTCGTAGTAGTTCGGCAGGCTCATGTTCGCCTTGGTGTAGCGAATGTTGCCGTTCATCGTAACGTTCTTGATGCTGGAGCTTTGAAACCGGACGATTTCGGTGGGGAAGATTTCGCGGGTTGGCTGGGAACGCGAATAGCTGGTAATCACATTGCAGGCCGGATCGACGACGGGCAGGCCGTTCGGAGTCTGCGGCGGGGAAATTGGGGAGGGTCCAACGCCGGCATTACAGGTGATGCCGACCGGACTGTTGACCGGATTGTCGTAGCTCTGGAGCACTGCGACCTTGAGTCCGTTTGCTTCCTGCAGGTTGAAATACTGGGGCGCCATGCTAAAAGAGGAATCGCCCTTGTAGTGGGTGACCTGCTCTTCATAGGTGAGCCGGGTTTGCGATACCGGCTTCCACTCGACCGATCCCGTCCAGTCGTCGGTGCTGTTGCGCTGATACTCCTGGAGCAGCACGTCGTTGTAGCCGCCAACAAAAAAACCGCTGGGGGTCAGGCTCGGGCCCTGGAATACGTTCTGGGAGTAGCCGGCGCGGAAGGTTACCTTCGACAGCGGAAGGAGTGTGAGGTTGGTGTCCGTCATGCGGCGCACCGAGTTGTTCAGAAACGGCGACTCCGTCACCTGCGGCCAGGCGTAGGAACCCGTCGGCGCGGCAGGGGGACCGATTGGAATCGACTGGCCGGGCGGAAGGTTCGGATTGCCCAGCAGGTTGTAGTCGAAGTGCTGGCGGTCACGGCGGAACAAGCCGGAGAACTCGTAGAGTTTGCCTTTGGAAAAATCCAGCTTGGCAACGTTGTCTGGATCGCCGCCGAACCCGCTGGCAAAAGCTTTCAAGCGATCGACGAGGGTGTTCTTAGTGCCTGGCAGCGCGCGCAACTCATAGGTCTCTTCCAGTATGCGCGGACCGGAGTGCTGGTCGACCAGAGTGTCGTACATGTCACCGCTGCCATCTATATTGGCCACATGTCCGCCGAGATCGATGGACTCATGAAGCGTGTAGCCGTCCGGAGCGGCTTGGTGAGACACGAATATTGGAATCTGCGCGACGGCAGTGCCCGTTGTCAAACCCAAAATGGCTGCGGCCATGCCCACGACAATGCATCGCACCGCCGCAGGAGAATGCTTTTCACTCAACCGCCGGGAAATCCATCCTCGGTTCATCATCTTGAAAGCCTCACTTGAAAAACATTGCTCGTCGAGATCTTGAGTCCCTAGGCCCGGTCGAAACGCGGCCGCGCCTGCGCAATTCTCCAGGCAGCGCTGCCATTCATGACATCTACCTGAGGAACGCCGCATTCATGTTCGAACCATGAATATAGGTATGGCAGTTCGTACACGTTATGGTCTCCGACGACCCCGCGCTCATTCCGTGAACCGTGTTGGCAGCTACGCCGCTGTGGCACTGGTTGCAGAGCGGGTTGATGGCCGGCATGTTCAGCAGGCGGGCGTTCTGGGAACCGTGCGGAGTGTGGCATCCCAAACACCCCTCGGCCTTGACCGCGACGTGTTCATAGACGAACGGCCCGCGCGTCTCGGTGTGGCACTTGGTGCAGATCATGTTCTGGTCAGCCGTGGACTTCAGGTTGTTGGCTCCGAAGGTGCCGTGCACATCGTGGCAATCGCTGCACGTGATCAAGCCTTCATTCACCTTGTGGTGGAACGGCATACTGAACGCCGGCTTGGTGTCGGCGTGGCACTGGAAGCAGAGCGCGGGCTGCGGAGCCTTGAGCAGCGTGTCTTCTTCCTTGCTCTGATGAACGCTGTGGCAGCTAATGCAGCCGACGTTCGCCTTGGCGTGGGGTGAGCGGTCAAAGTTCGGGTGCGCTCCCGCGTGACAGGTCAGGCACTTGGCATCCACCTCTTTAGCGGAGTGCTTGGCGGGATTGAATATCCTGGTTACGTCGCCGCCGCCCGCCACGTGCTCGGCTCCCGGCCCATGGCAGCCCTCGCAACCTTGCATTGACGGACCACCTTTTGTGTTTAATGTGGTCTTCCAGTGCGGCGTTTTCTCCCAGGCGTTGTAAATTTCCTCGTGACAGGTCTTACAGGTTTCCGCTCCCACATACTTGGAGGCTTCAGGGGAAGGCGCAGTGGCGGCCGGTGCGTTACTGGAGTGAACGCTCCTGGCCGGCGGTGGCGGGCTGGTCTGGGCAGGAACAACTGACAGGCTCGCGACAATAAATAAACTAAGAGACGGAAGAATCCGAGACGCCTTCCAATTTCCCGGTATTCGCATTCGTACGCTCCCTCGACTGCGGTTTATCCAGCATGTGTTACAGAACCCAAGTTACTTGTGGCACGCGATCCTAGATCTCATCCTTCGTGCAGTCAGACGATGTCGACAACAATTGCGCCGAAGAGACGACAACTGGCGCAGTTACTTCCCGTTTTTGAACCGTGGGGAACCCGTGTAAAAACCAAGACCAATGCCAGCGGTGTGCGACAGCGCTAGCGAAAAAACAGAAATACACGATTCGCATTGCCGATGCTGTTCAATATTGCTCACCTTCCGAAAATGAAGATTGTTGATCCGCTCATATAGCGGCATGCAGGCCTGGCTGCGATGCGGAAGCGGATAACTTTTCAATATCGAGCTAGCTGGTGTTGAAGGCAAGTGCTCCAAGGGAGATACCCCATGGTGGGCAGGGAAACAACAAGGACGGCAAGGATTTGCCGAGACGGGCAATCCTGCCTGTTAGACAGTTGCGGAAAAGTCATCTCACGGGCTGGCAGTCCCTTCAGCGGCTGGAAGCCGCCATTGATTTATCCAGGGCTTATCGCAGCGGTAAACCGCTGCGCCACTTAAGATCGAAGGCGAAGCGGGGTTTTTCCGGAGCCTCTGGAACTCGTGCCCTTCCTGTTGCTGCCTGATTCTGGAGTTTTTCGGCAGCATGTTAGACGGTGTGGTGGTGGCGAATGCGCGTGAGCCCAACCGCGCGGATGCGGTCGTAAGCTTCATGCAAGTTTTCGCTGATGAGATGAACGACCTGCATACAGACGTCGCAATGCCCTTGCAGAAAGTGCAAGAGATCCTTGCGCTGCACCTCGGCGGCCTGGACGCGCTCGATCGCTTCGGCGGTGACCTCATAGGTCCTGCCCGAGAGCGCGGCGCTGAGGCCGAGGATTTCGCCCGCCGAGGCAACATGCAAAACCAGCCGGTGTCCGTTTTCCGAACATACCCACAGGCGAACCCGGCCCTCGCAGATCATGAACACGCTGCGCGCCTGCTGGCCTTCGTCGAATAAAACAGTACCGCGGGGGTAGGACTGAATGGATTTGATGGCTTCGAACTCGGGGGAAACGTCCGGTCTCAGGTCGCAGAAAATTCCATCCGAGCGCTGCGTGCAATCGCTGCAGTTCTGCAACATGGAAATTCTCTCCTACGTGTGTCATACGCGTAGAAAGAAATGAAAACAGTGACTCGAATCACCCAAAATCGTGACCCTTGCCACAAGCGTTGTGGCCGATTTAGCCGGTGGTGGCGAGCGAGCGTAGAGCGGCCTTGTTGCGGATGACGAGAGTTGATCCCTTGGCCTGGAGGATCTGACGTTTTTTCAAGTCCGCAAAGAGGCGGGTCACAGTCTCGCGCGAGGTCCCAATCATTTGCGCGATCTCTTCGTGGGTCAATGCGAGTTTGAGACGCGGCTCCTGCTTCAGGGCTTCGCCATTCCGGGAACTCCATTCCATAAGCAGCTTGGCCAGTTTTTCAGCGGCGGAATGAGAGAGCCCGAGGGACCGGACTTCGTGGCAGGCGACGTTATACTTTTCGCTCAACTGCTCGGCGACCTTGAAGCAGGCGTCGCTATGTTCTTTTAGGAAGCGGAGAAAATCGTCGCGCTTGACGAAATTGACCTGGCAGGGGTCGATGGTTTCGGCGGTGAGTTCATAGGCCTTGCCGGAGACAGCGGCGCTCAAGCCGAGCACTTCGCCGGGCTCGGCGATTTTCAGGATGAGGGTCTTTCCATCGCTGGCGCAGATGGAAAGCTTCACGCGGCCTTTGCAGAGAACGAAGATTCCGCGGGGCGCCTGGCCTTCGACAAACAGAACGGCGCCTTTGGGGTAGGCGGTGGCGTACTTGATGCTCTCAAACGATTGCAGGGCGGCGGTGGGCAGATCGCAGAAAAGGCGGTCGGCGCGCATTTTGCACGTAAGACAGCTTTCGATAATGTCGAGACCGTATGGTGAGAGCATTGAAACCCCCAGTGTGCTTCCGCTCGCAGGCCGTCCATTCAAGACCCAGGGCCTGTGACGAATGTCACGACTTCAGTGTGCGTCCCCGACTTACTTGCAGCGGTGACCAGAGGCACAAGTAGTTGTGATATGAATCACAAGGGGGCAGGGACTTGAAAAGACAGCCCTAAGCGCAGGGAAATGCTAGCCTTCGCTTGATTTTCAAGGCATACTGAAGAGGAAAGCGGGCCTCTGAAACTCGACATATTAAGGATATGAGCGGTGTCTATTTTTTCTGACGAAACCCAATCCCCGGAACATCTGGAGCGGCCGAGCCGGCGCATGGCCACTGAGCAGCCCGATGCCGACGCTCAGCGCAAGCGCATGCTCATCGCGCTGGGGATTCTGTTGATGGCGCTAGCGGCCGTCATTATAAGAGATTGGGATTTCTGGTTTCCGAGCCGGCCCGATTCGCCGGAAGTAGTTGCCGAGCGGAAGGCGAAGATGCTGGCGGAACAGACCGCGGCAGAGTCTCCCGTTTCTCATCCTCGTCCGGCGTCAAAGCCGTCTGAACCGGCGGAGCAACTTGCGGACAATGCTCCTCCGATGGCGGCCACGACGCAGCGAACGGTACTGCCTCCTTTGCAGGTGGAGGTGGTTGCGGGCAACCAGCGGGTTAGCGTGCCGGGAAAAAATCCCGCGATTCACGTGGACGTGGGCGAAGGGGGAACGACGCCGACCGGGCGGGGCGGGAATGACATTGTCGGCGCCGATCACGTGGAAATTTCGCCGCAGATTCAGCAGAGGTTAAGCGTTTCGGTGCCGCCGGATTATCCTTTATTGGCGCGGCAGATGAAGGTGCAGGGCGCGGTGAGCCTGCAAGCGCTGATTGCGCGCGATGGGACGATTCAGGAATTGCAGATTCTGAGCGGTCCGGAAATTCTGGCGACCGCGGCGCGCGAGGCGGTTAAACAGTGGCACTTCAAACCCTACCTGCAGAATGGCCAGCCGGTGGAAACGCAGGCCAAAATCACGGTGAACTTCACGATCTCCACGAACTAGATTCGAGATTCGAGCTACGAGCTGTGAGCGAAGCGGATCGAATCCGAAGGAGCGGTAGCGAGCCGGCTAGCAGGCAGAAAGAGCATTTTCCGGACGTCAATCTGGCCTCAGCGGCTAAAGCCGGCACTGAAGACAATCGGCTTATCGCAGCGCTGAAAGCGCTGCGCCACCGAAAAGCAATCGCAGACCGAGTTTTTCAGCAGCCGGCTACAGAAATTACTTTTGCTGGGCGCTTCGCGAGCCACTTCCCTGTTGTAGCGGCATGTCTCCTGCTGTGCTTATTCGCTCAAGCACCTCTGTTGGCTGTGGGAGGAAGGGGAGGGCGAGGGGGTGCAGCTATGGCTTTCAGTCTCACCAGTCCTGATTTTTCTAATCACGGAGACATTCCGAAACAATTTACATGTAGTGGAGAAGACCGCTCGCCGACGATGGAATGGAGCGGCGCGCCGGCGGGAACGAAGTCATTTGCTCTGGTCGCCGACGATCCCGACGCGCCTGCCGGGGTCTGGGTGCATTGGGTGATCTTTAATATTCCGAGCGCTGCGCATTCGCTGGGCGGAGGAATTGAAAAGAAGGATCAACTCGCGGATGGAACGCGCCAGGGACGCAACGATTTCGACAAAGTGGGATACAACGGACCCTGCCCGCCTCCGGGAAAGCCGCATCGTTATTTTCTTAAGCTTTATGCGCTGGATGGCGAACTGTCTCTTGGAGCGGGAGCGACGAAGGCCGACGTGGAGCGCGCTATGCAGGGACACATCCTAGGGCACGCGGAGTGGATGGGGCGATTTGGGCGGTGAAAGAAAAGTGGCAGCAAGAAGCTCACGCCAGCAACTTTTTAATCGAAGATTTTGAAGAAGCAGCCTATGCAGAAGGAAATTGGCGGGCAAGGGAGAAATTGCGGCGAGAAAATTGATGGGCAAAATAAAACGGGCGTCCTGATTCTTTCGAATCGGGGCGCCCGGGCAGCCCTCCCCCAGAACTGCTCAAGGACAAGGTAAGCCTGCTCCAGAAATCTGAAAATGGCACGCGGGTGCCAAATAGATACCCCGAAAGTGCCACGATCTAAGTGGCAGATATCACAGCAGTTATTGTGCGAAACGTATTCAATCAAACTGCTTGTGGATGAGCCAGCAAGGCGCTGGAATCGTCCCTTGATGAGCCAAGAATCCAGCCAGGCCGCGGTTGGGCGGCAGGAGCGAGGTTTGGCGAATTATTTCACCGCACGCACTTTCTTTGGTCCCCCAGCTCCTCCAAAAAAATCCGCTCACCACAAGTAACGTGGAATCAGGGTTTCTAACTTTCCCTTAATGATTTTTCTGCGATACTGATCGTTCTCCCAGCTACAGCTAACAGAAGCTATCAGAGAGGAACCTTGAGCGACTATCTTTTGTCCGTCATCCTAGGGATTGTTGAAGGCTTAACTGAATTTCTACCCGTCAGCTCGACCGCACACCTGCGCATCGCCGAACTAATAATGCACGTCCCGCTTTCGAGCGGATACTGGAAGATGTATTCCATTGTGATCCAGCTGGGCGCGATTCTGGTGCTTCCTATTTATTTCAGGAAGCACATTGCGAAACTGATCTCGACGTGGCCAGAGGGCGAGAAGCACGACTGCGATATGATGACGCATCCGCTAAGCCTGGTGATGATCGCGTTTGTAGTGACAGCGGTACCGGCGTTCCTCCTGACCAAGGTGATTGGCAAAAATCTGGAGAGCATTTGGGTCATGGGGACGGCGCTGCTGTTGGGCGGGATCGTTATGTGGGTGATCGACGCGATGAAAGCGCCGTGGGAGCAGGCGGGAAAAGGCGCTCCGGGTTCACCGATTCGCACCTGGAAGATGGACGATATTTACGGCGGGCAGGCGGTTTGGATTGGGGCGTGGCAGATTCTTTCCGCCGTTTTTCCGGGCACGTCGCGCTCGATGTCGACGATTGCGGCGGGACAACTGGTAGGTATGTCGCGCTCGGCAGCGCTGGAATTTTCTTTTTTTCTCTCGATGCCGACCATGACGGTGGCGACGCTCTACACGCTGTACAAATCGCTTTCCGGCAAAGACGACAACCCAATTGGCGTCAGCGAACTGACGCAGCACGATTGGGTGATTCTGGGGATCGGATTCGTGGTTTCCTTCATCGTGGCGTATGGGGCGGTGGCGTGGTTCATGAGCTGGGTGCGCAAGCGCGGCTTCGCTCCGTTTGCGCTTTACCGGATTATTCTGGGAGCGGTTGTGCTGGCCTGGGCGGCGGGAATGATCGGACGGTGACTGGGCTTGGCCTTGACAAAGATGCCCAATCAGATTGCGGTAAGGGTAGAATTATGGCAGGCGCACTGTGAGCATCACGATCCATCCTGAGTTTGAAGGCAAGCTCCGGGCTTTGGCGGCAGCAGAGGGAATCTCCGTCGAAAAGTATCTGGAGCGGCTTATCCAAGCGGAACAGGATGCCGAAGAGAGACTGCAAGCGCTGGCGATCGAGGGGCTAAATTCCGGTGATCCGATTGAGGTTGGCCCGGAATATTGGGAAGCGAAGCACCGCCGGCTTGATGAATGGCTACGAAGTTCCGCTCAGTGAAGCCTCGCTATTCGCTTCGCCCAAAAGCGGATCAGGATCTGGATGAACACTCCCGCTATCTGGCCCAACAAGGCAGTCCGGATGCCGGTCACCGTTTCCTTGTAGCTGCTCACGAGAGCTTTGCTCTTCTGGCAACTCAGCCAGAAATGGGCTGGCATTTTCGCAGCAGATATCCGGGCACTCTGGGTTTGCGAGCGTTTCGCGTTTCCGGTTTTGAGCGGATGCTCATACTGTATCTTCCACATCCAACTGGCGTGGAGATTCTTCGAATCGTTCACGGCGCGCGCGATCTGCCAAGGATTTTGCAGCACGATACGTTGTAGTCTTCCGGCCGCATGCAAGGTTCCGTTTCTTGTGCCGGGACGGTCTGGCACTGACCACCTAAAGCACGGAGGCCGCTATCACGCGCGGAGCTTTCGCAACGCCTCTGTCCGCATAAGGCATCGAAGCGCCGTACCCAACTCGCCACCCCTGGCCATTTCCCTCCGTTGTCGGGCGTGCGAGTTCTTGTCATAATTAACAGGCTCTGGCTCCGTTTCCGGCGAGTGGCGGGGGATTTGTCTCGCTTGCAGCCGGGCGCTGCCCCATGAAATTTTTCTCGAAAATTTTCGAGCCCACCAGGAATAAGCGGCTGAACGAGCTGATCGGATTCCTGCTGTGCATCTCCGCGCTCCTTCTTTTCCTTGCGCTGGCGTCGTATTCACCGCTCGACCCATCGCTGAACAGCGCTTCCCTGCTGACCGGCTCGCATGCCGCGCGCAACTGGATCGGCATTCTCGGCGCTTACCTTTCGGATATCGTTCTGCAAGCGCTTGGAGTTGGCGCGTTCCTGCTTCCTGTTTTCCTGGGCCTGTTGGGAGCGCGCTGGTTCCGTTCACGGACGGTGCAGGCTCCGATCGCCAAGACTCTGGGAGCGATCTGGCTGCTGATGTTTGTGCCAGCGCTGCTCGCCATTTTGCCGGGACATCTGCACTGGATGGGCGCGATCCCTATCGAAGGCCTGGTCGGACGGATATTGGGAGATGCGCTGATTCATTACTTGAACGTCGCGGGCGCTTATATCGTCTGCACAACGGTTCTTGCGGTAGCGCTTTACCTGACCACGGCATTTTCGTTCTCGGCGATTCAGGTGTGGGCTCCCACGCGCTTTGCGTTTGTGGTGGCGTTGCGCGATCGCTGGCGGGACTGGCAGGACGAGCGGGAGCGCCAGCGGCAGCAGAAAGAACTGGAAAAGCGGCGCGCGCAGAAGCCGGTGGTCAGCGCGCAGCTTGTACCGGCGCGACCGCCTGCGCCACGTCCGGAGGTTGTGCCTCAGCAAGCACAGCGGCGGGAAGAACAGGTCGGGGGCACTGACCTTGAGACGCCGAACCTCCAGAGTGCGGACCGCGCGTCAACCGGCATTGAGCGAATGGCGGAAGAAGAATATGGCGGCGATGCAACTTCGCCGGAATCCGCGCCGGTGGTCGAGATCGAGGTGACGGACCGCGCCGACACCGAGCGCAAAGCCAAGACCACGTTGCCGAAGATTGCAGGCAGCTACAAGCTGCCACCATCGAGCTTGTTGCATCGTCCGGATGAACAGCAAGCGGTGCACGAAGACGAACTCAAGTTACTCGCGTCCGTGCTTACGGACCGCTATGCCGAATTCGACGTGCATGGGCAGGTCACGCAGATCAACCCCGGCCCGGTGGTGACGACCTTCGAATACAAGCCCGAGGCCGGGATCAAATACAGCCGCATCATTGGACTGACCGATGACTTATGCCTGGCGCTGCGGGCGGAGAGCATTCTGGTCGAGCGCATGCCGGGGAAGAGTACTGTGGGCATACAGGTGCCGAACCGCGAGCGCGAGATTATCTGGCTGCGCGAGAATATCGAATCGCAGGAATTCCTGGGGTCGAAATCAAAGCTGACGCTTGCCATGGGGAAGGACATCAACGGGCGTCTGGCGGTTGCCGACCTGGCGGGGATGCCGCACCTGCTGATTGCGGGATCGACTGGAACCGGGAAGAGCGTGGCCATCAACGCCATGATCATGTCGATTCTGTATAAGTCGACGCCCGACCAGGTGAGGCTTGTGCTGGTCGATCCAAAGCGGCTGGAGCTGGGCAATTATGAGGGCGTGCCGCATCTTTACACGCCGATCATCACCGAACCCAAGCTGGCGGCGAATGCGCTGCGCAACGCCGTGCGCGAGATGGAACGCCGGTTGAAGCTGCTGGCGGCGAAAGGCGTTCGCAACATTGCCAGCTACAACAGCCTGTTTGACGACACGCCGAGCCTGTTTGCCAGTGAGCAGCCGGATGAGGGGCCGATTCCTTATATCGTCATCATCATCGACGAACTGGCAGATTTGATGATGCTCGACGGGCACAATGTGGAAGAGTCGATTACGCGGCTGGCGCAGATGGCGCGCGCGGTGGGCATACATCTTGTGCTGGCGACGCAGCGGCCGTCGGTGGATGTCATCACAGGATTGATCAAGGCCAATTTCCCGGCGCGCGTGTCTTTCCGGGTGGCGACAAAGGTGGACTCGCGCACGATTCTCGATGCCAATGGCGCGGAGTCGCTGCTGGGACGCGGCGATATGCTTTATCTGCCTTCGGGCTCGGCGCGCGTTCACCGGTTGCATGCGCCGTTTGTCACGGAGAAAGAGATTGCCGCGGTGGTTGAGTTCTGGAAGGCGCAGGGGCTAGCGCAATATCAGCAGCATTTCCTTGAGACGCCGCAGGAAGAGCGCGAGACGCGCATCGACGGGCAGACGGGCGAGGAGATTTCCGAGGACGACAACGATCCACTGTACAACGATGCGGTGCGCCTGGTGATCGAGTTCGGCAAGGCCTCGACGTCACTCTTGCAGCGGCGCTTGCGAATTGGCTATGGGCGCGCGGCGCATCTTATCGATCTGATGGAGCGCGACGGCATTGTCGGAGCGGCCGATGGGCCGAAGCCACGGGAGGTTCTCAAGCGCCCCGACTGGATTTCCGAGGTGGAAGAATCGATGCGGTAACCGGCGCCTGGCAGGCTCAGTCCAAGTTTTCTTTTGTCAGTCCAAGTTCTCTTTTGAAAGAGTGCGGCTGAAAGAGTGCGGCTTGCAGCCGTGGGTAGGATGTGACCGATTTTGGCCTTGGGCTGATGAGGCACGGAGTATTTAGAATTTGCGCCAAAGTGCGTCAAGTTCTGCTCGCCCGAGAGGGCGATTTCATGCATAATGCTGGCTTGCGGTTTTTCTTGATCCAGGGAAAATGCTCTCACCACCACCAGGTTGGGCGGATCTTCAGGAACGGGCGCGGAGAACGAAAGATCCCACCGAACTCGCGAAGATCATCGATGAGATGAATGCGCTGCTCACGGAGTACGAGAAGACGTCCGGCGACGGGTTGGAGAAGGAGTCTGGTCGCAAGGGTGATCGCAAAATCTCGCCAAAGTCCTCAACAAAGAAGAACCCTGGCTAATGCGGCCTTTGAAGCCGTGTGAGCGCCGACCGCAATTCCAAAATCCGGCGTCTCCGGTTTTCGTAAGCGAGCTTTTCCCTCCGTGGCAGGTCATTGAAATTCCGGCCGGTGATGGATTCCATCTGCCGGTCGAGCAGCCCAATCACTTCACCTGCGATTTCATCAAACGTGCGGGTGCCCATAGAACACCTTTTACAATAGCTTGGAAGGCGGCACAGTGTGCTGGGGTGGCCTGTCGCGTGATCCATCTCACACTGGCGACCACGTCACATAGCGCCAAAATGGGAAAAGCATGAAATTTCATACTGAATACATCGTTCTCCACACAAAGACCAAACGGGCGTATGTGCGGATCACGCCGCAGGTGGAAGCGGCGCTGAAGAAGTCAGGCATCAAGGAAGGAATGATCCTTGTATCCGCGATGCACATCACAGCCGGAGTCTATGTCAACGACAATGAGAGCGGACTGATTGAAGATATCGACCGGTGGCTGGAGAAGCTTGCTCCTTTCGACCGTAATTACAAGCATCACCAGACTGGCGAAGACAATGGGGACGCGCATTTGAAATCGATGCTGGTGCATCATGAAGTGATGGTGCCGGTGACCGGCGGGAAGCTCGATTTCGGCACCTGGCAGCAGATCTTCTACGCAGAGTTCGACGGCCAGCGCGACAAGCGGGTGATCATCAAAGTGATGGGCGAGTGATGCAAAGGAATCTCAGAGCCTGGCAGTAGGCTGAAAACGACTGATTAGTTTATTCTCGTTGCGCGGCAAATGCCGAATGTCGAAGGCAGCCGCTGAAAACCATTTCCCATGAGTCAACACCTGGAGCCAGACGATATGAGCGAAGAACTGAACGAATTACACGAGCACGCCGAACACGCCCGAGAGCATCCCGATCTGGCGCCGGTCACGCTCACCATGGCAGTGCTGGCGGTGCTGGTGGCGACGGCGTCTCTGTTGGGGCATCGGACGCATACCGAAGAGATCATCCTGCAGAACAAAGTCACCGACCAGTGGAGCTATTACCAGGCGAAGAAAATCCGGCAGCATACAGATGAGTTGTTTGCCGATCTGGCGGGCGTGGTGAGCGCGAAAGATGCGGAGTCGGCGGCGAAGCTGCAGGAGAAGGCGCGCGGCGAAGCGGACCGCTACAAGGATGATGAAAAGGAGTTGGAGTCGAAGGGGCACGAACTGGAACAGGAATTCGCGGTTACGCACCGCAAGGCGGACAGGTTGGACCTGGCCGAGGTGTTTCTGGAGATAGCACTGGTGATTACATCGATCACGCTGCTTTCAGGGAAGCGATATTACTGGTACATAGGTATCGTGCTGGCGGCGGGCGGAGTGGCGGTCGCGTGCTCGTCGTGGCTGGTGCGGTGAGGGAAATCTTCCGCAAAGACGCCGAGTTACAGGGCTCATAGCTTCGAGGTTGCGATGGCTTCCAATGTCCCCCCTCAAGGCAGAAACAAGGCTTGAGCGGCAACCGGCTCAGGGATGAGCTGTTTTGGAGTGGTACGGAGATGCAAACGCGTCACCTGGTGCGGTTTTTGGTGGAGAAAAAGAAAATTCGGGGTACAATTCGGGCGTCGTTCCACATTTGATTTTTCAGCGCGAAACCTACGGTATACGAGCCTCGGGCAAGGGTGGGTACTCCGGGGATACCAGATCTTCAAAAGAGGGAAAACCATGAAAAGAATTCTTCTGCCTCAAATTTTCCGGATCGCGATTGCGGCCGGTGTGCTGGGTGCGATCTCGCTTCCCGCCGCTTTCGCGGGACAAGTGGGTGCCGATGTGGAAGCGCGCAACCAGGAGACTTGGCGCGAAGCGATCACGCATACCGAAGTACCGGCGGAGGGATGCTTTGAGGCGTCCTATCCGAGCCTGATGTGGAGCAAGGTCGAATGCGCGGTTGCGCCTAACGTTCCCTACAGGCCACGAAGCGGGCGCACAAGTCTTACGGTAGGAGACGGCACCGATTATGCCGCCGAAGTCACGAGTGGGTTTATCAACACCACCGTCGGCACCTTCCCCACCGACTCGGGAGTTAAGACGGAAACGGGCTCGCTGGGCGCAAACGATTACTCGCTGCAGCTCAATTCCAATTTCATGAACACGGCAACCTGCAAAGGCGCCACGGTTCCTTCGAAGTGCCTGGACTGGGAGCAATTCGTCTATTCGTCGGGTTACAAGGTGGCATTCATGCAGTATTGGCTGATCAACTGGAATAACGTGTGCCCCAACGGGTGGTACAGCGACGGCAACGATTGCTACACGAACAGCAATGGCGTGAACGTGCCCAAGGAAGCGATCACCAAGCTCAAGACGTTTAAGCTATCGGGCGCGGCGAAGAAGGGTGGCATCGATACACTGGTATTTACCGTGGGAACGAAAGCTTACAGCACCACGGGATCGGATAACGTCGTCTATCTGGCTACGGCGTGGAAAGAATCGGAGTTCAACATTATCGGCGACGGCGACGGATCGGAAGCGACGTTCAATTCGGGTTCGTCGGTGACGGTGAATATCGCGGTGACGAATGGGAAGACCGCAGCGCCGAAATGCGCGTCCGATTCGGGCACGACGGCGGAGACCAATAATTTGACCTTAGGCAAGTGCACGGGGACGGGT
>JBAWBR010000053.1:0-16997 GCA_049589875.1 Terriglobales bacterium | reverse complement strand
TGGTTGAGCGCTTCCTGGGTGAGCAGGGGATGCGTCTCCCGATGGCCCAGGTATCCCGGAGGCGAGCCGATGAGCTTGGCAATTTCGTGCGAGTGCTGGAATTCAGCGCAATCGATTTTGATGCAGGCGTGAGCATCGCCGAAAAGGGACTCGGCCACGGCTTCGACGACGCGAGTTTTGCCGGACCCGGTGGGGCCCAGGAAAAGGAGATTGCCGACGGGACGGCCAGGGGCGTTCATACCAGCCAGGAACATCTGATAGATCTCGGCGACTTTTTCAAGCGCCTGGTCCTGGCCGACGATTTTGCGGCTTAAGCTCGTTTCAAATTCGCACGCATCGCTGCTGCGGCGAGTGGGGTCGAGCACGGTTGCAAGATTCGTTCTCATTAATTCAGGCCCTTGGTTCCTTTCCGGGAATTGCTGCATGTCTTTTGGGAAACTGCTCATTTTTGTCACCTGGGCGGAAACCCCTGTTTACCGCCCTTGCGCTATCCCATGGTGCAAGCCGCTCGCCATCTGGCGGGAATGCAATATTCCCATGTTTCTCATCGCGTTAGATGCGTATAGGAACCGTGTTGTGAGGTCTCCGCAGGGCGGCGCAGTCTGCCCAAGAGAAATTATTTGCAGAGTGGGATGGGGAACCTTTCCATCTTGTCCAGTACCCACCTGCTGGTGTCCTACAGGCCGGACCCGCCCAGCCCTACGTAACTAGCAGGTCACACGTTACCCCGCCAAAATTGAAGCAAACCTCTTCCGGAGAAGAACCTTGTATCGATTCTCGTTCCTAACTTTGCCCAGATACTCGTTCGCAACCGCTGCCGGTTTATTGTGCAGGCTGGCTTTAGCGGCCGTGAGCCTTTCCTCACCTACCGTCGCGCATGCTCAGGGAACGCATGCGGGGCAATTGATCCCGGTCAAGGCCGATGCCTCGAAGAAACTGCAGCCGCCGGCACCTGTATTTGTGCCGCCTGGAAACGACCTGTACCAAGCGCAGCGCGGCGACAGTATTCCGTCGGTGGCGCGAAAGTATCTCAAAAAAACTACGTACCTAAACTCCGTGGAGCTTGTACAGGCAATCCGTATGGCCAACGGCAACCGGGCCGGCGTTCTGCTCAAGCCGGGAGAGCAAATTCTGATCCCTGGAATTCTGGAATCGCCTATTGTAGAGAAGCCGGTGCCAGTTGCAAGAGATTTCGAAGTGCGAGCTATTTATTTAACGGGTGTCATGGCGGGGAGCGAGCATGGAGAGCGCATTATCCGACATTGGCGTGAAGTGGGGGGAAACGCGGTGGTGTTCGATATCAAGGACAGCGACGGCATTGTCAATATTGCGTTCGATCACCCGCTGGCCAGCGGACAACGGCACTACATTTCCGATCTGCCGAAGTTCATACGCTTTTTGCATTCGCAGAACATGCATGCGATTGCGCGCATTGCGATCTTTCGCGACGAGCACCTGGTGACGACTCATCCGGAATTGGCGGTGAAATCGCGGCGCAGCGGCGAACCCTGGCGCGAGAATGGCAAGCTGGTATGGACTGATCCTTCGAATGTCAAAGTGCAGGACTATGACATTGCGCTGGCGAAGTTCGTGGCTGGGCTGGGCGTGGACGAAGTGCAGTTTGACTATGTGCGTTTCCCGGCGGAGGGCGACCAGAAAGATGCGGCCTTCAATTACCAGGGCGAGCAGGCAGATGGCACGGCGAAGATGCAGCGCTCAGAAGTGATTGCAGACTTCCTAAAGCGCGCTTATGCGCAAATTCATCCCACCGGCGTATTGCTGTCGCTCGACGTGTTTGGAGTGATGGCGTGGCAGCGACCGGTTGACCTGGCACATACGGGGCAGGACATTGTGGCGATGGCAAAGCACTGCGATGTGCTCTCGCCCATGATCTATCCGTCGCACTTTTTCGGCATGGATGGGTATGAGAAGCCGGGCGATGCGCCGGAGCACTTCATCGGCGAGTCGATGGACCGGTTCAAACTGATCACGAAAGACAGCAGTGTGGTCATTCGTCCGTGGCTGCAGGCTTTTGCATGGCGCACGAAAACTTACTCGCCTAAGTATGTCGAGGTGCAGGTCGAGGTCGCGAAACAGAAGGGAGGGGTTGGATTTCTCTTCTGGAATGCCAATAACGACTACTCGAAACCCTACGCTGCCATGCCCGAAATGCGCGCGGCCAAAGGCCAATACTTCCGGGGAGATGAAGTCGGCGGGAAGCCGGATGCGGGGTTGGCCAGCGCCGGTACGCCGACGGGGGTCATTTCCGCAGGCGCTACAGTCAATTTCTCTGCTGGCGCGCCCCGCGCCACAGCCGAGGCAGCGAAACCCTAGCGAGGCGAGCCAGCAAGGGGACACTTCACAAATCGCCACGCGCTTTATTACAGTGCTGCCATGGCAGAATATCCCCGTTTTGGGTCATTGCTCCTGCTCCACCCCACGTTATAATTCACAAGGAAGAGGCTCTTCTGTTGGCTGAGCCAATCGGCAGCGTGTAGTATCGACGCCGGGGCTTGGGCCGGGGAGAGCGAGCGAGTATCCCGCCCGGACTTGGGACGGACCGGTGTGGCCGTTCCGAATGGAAGCCGCTTCCAGTGAGTCCTGAAACACCACAAGGAGCGTTCATGCCCATTCAGAAGACGGAAAAGGTCTGGCACAACGGGAAATTCATTGCCTGGGACGATGCCAAGATTCACGTAATGTCGCACGTGGTGCACTACGGGTCTTCGGTATTTGAAGGCATACGCTGCTACGCGCCGCCTGCCGGACCGGCCATTTTCCGTGCCAACGAGCATATTCAGCGGCTTCTTGATTCGGCGCGCATCTATCGCACGGAGATTCCTTTCACTCGTGACGAAGTAGTTTCCGCGATGCTTGAACTGGTCAAGCGGAATGGGGTGTGGCCGTGCTATGTGCGGCCAGTGATTCTGCGGGGCTATGGGGATGTGGGAGTCAATCCGCTCAAGTTGCCGGTGGAAGTCTACATTTGCAATTACCCGTGGGGGAAATATCTTGGCGCCGACGCGAGCGAGGGGGTGGATGTGTGCATCTCGTCATGGACACGAATTGCTCCCAATACGCTGCCCACGATGGCCAAAGCCGGCGCGAACTACATGAACTCGCAGCTTATTAAGATGGAGGCGATCGTCAACGGCTATGCCGAGGGGATTGCGCTCGATGTGAACGGTACTGTCAGCGAAGGCTCGGGAGAAAATCTTTTTGTGGCGCGGGGCGGCATTTTGCGGACTGCGCCGCTTGGGTGTTCTGTGTTGCCCGGCATAACCCGCGATTCCGTGTTGCGGATTGCGCGCGATCTCGGGATGCAGGTAGCGGAGCAGCCAATTCCGCGGGAGTCGCTCTATATCGCGGACGAGGCCTTCCTGAGCGGGACTGCGGCCGAGATTACGCCGATACGCTCGGTCGACAAAATTCTGGTGGGCGATGGGAAGATGGGCGCGATTACCAAAGCGATCCAGGAAGAGTTTTACGGGATTGTTCACGGCAAGAAAGCAGATCGCTACGGCTGGCTTACGCCCGTGCCGGTCACTTCAAAACAGCCGGTAGCTGTGTAGTCTCGCGAATTTCCGGCGGCAGCCACGTCCGGGTACTAAAACAAAGCGCAGCCGCCTTCCCCGCGATCGGGGCTCGGAAGCGAGTACAACGAGCCCAGAGCCGAAGGCCAATTACCTCCGTCATCTCGCCGACATCTTCGCTTCCGGTCATGATAGCCATAGGGGCTGGAATCCTGTCCGCATGAATATTGACGACTTGCTACGAATTTCGACGGAGCGACGCGCCTCCGACCTGCACTTGAAGGTTGGCAACTATCCGCATCTGCGCATCGATGGCGAACTATTTCCCTTAACCGACCAGCCTCGTGTTTCGGCCGAAGACATGCTGAATATGGCGTTCAGCATGATGTCGGCCCGGCAGAAACAAAAGTTCAAAGAGATCACGGAAATCGATATGGCCTATGGCGTGGCCGGGCTGGGACGCTTCCGTGTAAACGTGTTTCAACAGCGCGGCAATGTCGGCCTGGTGCTGCGCGTGATTCCGACGAAAATACGGGCGCTCGATGAGTTGTATTTGCCGAAGGTAGTAGAACAGATTTGCGATATGCCTCGCGGTCTGGTGCTGGTAACAGGCGTCACGGGGTCGGGTAAATCGACCACGCTTGCCGCCATGGTGGACCGCATCAACTCGACTCGCGCCGAGCACATTATCACCATCGAGGATCCGATCGAATTCCTGCATCGCGACAAGAAGGGATACCTCAACCAGCGCGAAGTGGAGGTGGATACGCCATCGTTTTCGGCGGCCCTGCGATCGAGTTTGCGCCAGGACCCGGACGTCATACTTGTCGGCGAAATGCGTGATCTGGAGACGATTGGCACGGCACTCCACGCAGCCGAAACCGGCCATATGGTTTTTTCCACCCTGCACACGCTGGACGCGGTGGAAAGCATCAACCGCATTATTGCGATTTTCCCGCCGCCGGAGCAGAAGCAGATACGACTGCAACTGGCGGCCGTTTTGCGCGCCATTGTCAGCCAGCGGCTTGTGCGGCGCTCGGATGCCGAGGGGCGCGTGCCCGCGGTCGAAGTGATGGTGAATACGCCCTATATTCGCGAGTGCATTCTGGTGCCGGAAAAAACCCGCGCCATCCGCGAGGCGATTTCCGCCGGCACTTCGCAGTACGGCATGCAGACATTCGACCAGTCGCTGTGGGATCTATTCCAGGCTGGTCTGGTCAATTACGATACGGCTCTTGAGAACGCTTCGAACTCCGATGAGTTCAAACTCCGAATGCAGGGAATTGCCTCAACCGCCGATATATCGCGGCAATCCATGCAGTCGGCGGGATTTGGCAAGTGAGAACAAGTTTTGTCCTGCTGAAACACGGTTGTCTATTGAGTGTTGCTCATTGAATGTTGTTCCTCCAGTTGACGGGCGCGCTTCGGCGCGCCCTTTTTTATTGGCATCCGGTTTCCGCTGGGCGTCCGCTGACGGGCTGTTTCTATAAGGGCTTCGACATCCGCACAAGATGGACGGGAATTTTCGGTGTCGCCTGGTCGGTGGGAAATGGAAGCGTGCCGTTCTCGCTGTAGCCGAAGCGCGCGTAATAGCCGGGGAGTTCCAGGCGCACGTTCACGAAGGTGAGATCCATGAACTTGCAACCGGCGGTCCGGCAGTAGTCTTCTGCAGCCGTAACCAACTTACCGCCCAAGCCAGAGTGCTGGCGGCTGGGATCGACTGCGAGTAACCCGAAGTAACCACGTTCTCCGCGCAATTCGGCGTAGACGCAGCCTGCAAGCACAGAGTCCGCAAAGAGCAATAGAAATTTCCCTTTGTCAAAGAGATCAGCCACTTTTGCGGCGTCGGTACGATCTGCATCAATGAAGAAGCGCTCCGAGCGGAAGGCGATGTTGATAAGGCGAGCGATCTGAGAAGCCTCAGACGCTTCGGCGAAGCGTATAGGGAAGGAATCCATTAATCGTGGATTCTACCGCAGGGCGGGCGGGACATTGCGTGCGGGCCGGATTTCTAGTTCGGTTTGCGATAACGGCTGTCCGCGAGATAGCGCAGCATAATAGCGTCAGTGGCGCTCTGAAATTGCTGCTCGATCTCGGAGGCTTGCACAGCGGCTTCCTGGCGCACGGTTTGGCGGAATTTCTCTCCCATTTCAGAGTCGCTGGTTACAACCTGCATGTAGAACCAGAGAAAGTGCCGCATCTGGTCGAGCGCTGTTTTGAGTTCCTTAATCGATTCGAGCTGAGCCGGAGTGGCTAGAGTTTCGAGTAATTCCGGATCGGTGGGCGCCTGCATGGCGGCACAATTCAGTTCGCTTTGGATGACCCGTAAGTCGTCGGTCACCCGCATAATTCGCATGTGAATGTCTTCCATGCTCTGCCAGCTGTCCTGATCCATGGGGCTCCATCCTCTCTACTAACCGTGTCCTGCTGGATCAAGATCACATCTTTCGCTGGAAGCTGGAAGATTCCCCGTGTCCATGAGCTTCAGTAATTGAAGTTACCTTAGGTGCAAAACGCCCGCTGGACGGGCATTTTCGGGTGTTTTGGCGCGGCTGTTCAGGTGGAGAGGGGCGCGGCAGAGCCCGCCTCTTCGAAATCACCTTCCCAACGTGCTACGACCACGGTAGCCAGGCAGTTTCCCAATACATTGATTGCGGTGCGCGCCATATCCATCAGGGGATCAATTCCAAGGAGAATAAATACAGGCTCGACCGGCAAGCCAAACGATCCCACCGTACCGAGCAGAATCACGATGGCGGCACGCGAAACGCCGGCGACGCCTTTGCTTGTTAGCATAAGGGTAAACAGCAAAAGCAACTGACGTCCCAGGCTAAGATGCACGCCCGCGGCTTGCGCCACGAAGATTGCCGCCAGAGACAGGTACAAGGTACTTCCGTCGAGGTTGAAGCTGTATCCCGTTGGCATAACGAAGGCCACGACCTGGCGGGGCACGCCAAGACCTTCCATGGCCTCCATGGCGCGAGGCAAAGCCGCCTCGGAGCTCGAGGTTCCGAAGGCGATCGAAACCGGTTCGGCAACCGCGGCAATGAACCCTTTCAATGGGACGCGCGCCAATGTTGCCACCGGTAGCAGAACGCAAACGATGAAAACCACAAGCGCGGCGTAAAGGGTCGCCAGCAGTTTGAGCAAATTCAGCAAGACTCCAATGCCGGTGCTGCCCACGGTGTAGGCAATCGCCGCGCCGACGCCGAACGGAGCGAAATACATGACCAGATTAGTGAATTTGAACATGGTCGCGGCAAGGCTGTCGGTGAATGACAGCAGAGGCCGGCGGCGTTCCTCTGGGACCATTGCGAGAGCCATGCCAAAAAGAATGCTAAAGACGACCACTTGAAGCACTTGCCCTTCAGCGATTGACTTGGCAATGTTCTCCGGGAAAATGTGAAGGATGGTTTCCGCTGCGGTCAGTTTTTGCAGCGGTAGAATTTCGCCGGCGGGCGCCGGCAGCCGCACACCGACGCCCGCTTTGCTGATATTGATTGCAGCCAGACCAATAATCAGAGCGAGAGTGGTGACGATCTCAAAGTAAACGATTGCCTTAATCCCCATACGCCCGACCTTCTTAAGGTTCGAATGACCGGCGATGCCGCCGACAAGCGTGGCGAAGAGAAGGGGAGCAATAATCGTTTTTATCAAGCGCAGGAAAATCGCGCCCAGCGGTTGCAGCTGGACGGCCAGGCGGGGACAGTCATGTCCAATGGTGGCGCCCGCAACCATTGCCACCAAAATCCAAAACGCGAGCGACCGTTTATACAAAGCGGAGATTGCCAGCAACGCGATCGCGATCCACCGCACGATCAAAAGGAGAGTGACCGGCAGCGGCATTAAAAACATGCCGACTGCGCTGAGACTCACACTCAGAGCAATGCCGGCGACAGTGAACCACAGGACCGTATGTTTCATCTTTGGCTAAGACCTTAACTCAACCGCTTTGAGTATGAAAAGTCCGAGATGAAGGCGTGCAGTTGTCGCGAACTGCGACGTCGCGCCAACGAGCATTTTGTGCTTTACTTCCTGCGGAGAAATTTTCATGCATCGCTTTTGGTTTGCGCTCTTTCTTTCCTCGATTGCGTGCTTCGGGCAGCGTGAACCCGTGCTCAAGCAAATTGACCTGCCGCACTCGTACTACTATCGGGAAATGTATCTGCCGCAGTTGACTACTGGAGCGAGCGCCGTAGCCTGGTCGCCGGATTCGAAGACGCTGGTCTATTCCATGGCCGGATCGTTGTGGCGGCAGGAAGCCGGCAGCACTGGCGCGGAACAAATGACGAGCGGGCCCGGTTACGACTACCAGCCCGATTGGTCGAGCGATGGCCGCTGGATCGTGTTTGCCCGTTACGATCATGATGCGATTGAGCTCTGGTCGCTGGACCTCAGGAATGGCGGCGCACAGCAGATGACTTCAGGCGGCGCAGTGAATGTGGAACCGCGTTTTTCGCCTGATGGACGAATGCTGGCCTTCGTTTCCACTTCCCATGGAGGGCACTTTCATATTTTTGTGGCGCGCTTTGCAGATGGTTTGCTTAGTGACATACGTCAACTTACTCAGGAGCATGTTAGCGGTCTGCCTCGTTATTACTATAGTAAGGTCGATCATGAGATCAGCCCTGTGTGGTCGCGCGACGGCTCGGAGATTCTCTTTATCTCCAATCGAGGTCACATTCATGGAACCGGCGGGTTTTGGCGCATAAAAGCCGAACCTAACAGTAAAGACGAAGGGCATGAGATTCACTATGAAGAAACAAACTGGCGGGCGCGCCCCGATTTCTCTCCCGATGGCAAGCGGCTTGTCTATGCATCTTATCTCGGTCAGGCCTGGCATCAGCTCTGGTTGATACCCGCAGATGGCGGCGATGCATTTCCAATTTCCTACGGAGATTACGACAACACGAATCCCCGGTGGTCGCCCGATGGGACCAAGATCGCCTTCATTTCGAATCGAAGCGGCAATACGTCGCTGTGGGTTCAGACTATTCCCGGCGGTGCACAAACTGAAGTGGTGGCGCGAGAGCGGAAGTATCTGAAGCCGATGGGCCGGATTGCACTTAAAGTTGTCGATGCGGATGGAAAGCCCATCGCAGCAAGGGTTTTCGTGGCTGATGCGGACGGCCGCGCTTACGCTCCGGATGATGCGTGGATGGAAGCGGACGACAGTTTCACCCGCTCCGAGCGAAAGTTTGAAGCGCATTATTTCGACAGCAGAGGCGAATCGACGGTTACCGTGCCGGCTGGTGAAGTGGACGTCGATGTGATGCGGGGCTTTGAAAATCATTTCGAACAGCGAAAAATGGATGTTAAAGCTGGTGAAACCACAGAGCTTGCCGTCAGGATGGTTCCCATAGTTTCTCCGCGAGAGGGCTCAACGCATTCGGTTAGCGGGGACGTTCACGTGCATATGAACTATGCAGGAACTTACCGCAACACGCCGCAGCACCTGATCGAGCAGGCGGCGGCGGAAGATCTATCCATTGTTGAGAATCTGATCGTCAACAAAGAGCAGCGCGTCCCCGATATTTCTTATTTCTCTCCGAATATCGACCCCGTTTCGACCAACGATCACTTACTGCTTCATGGACAGGAATTTCATACAAGCTACTGGGGTCATCTTGGCCTTTTGAATCTGACGAATCACTTCCTGATCCCGGGATATGCAGCCTACCCGAACACAGCCGCGGCCAGTCTCTATCCGACCAACGCCGACGTAGCCGATATGGCTCATGCGCAAGGGGCGCTGGTGGGCTACGTTCATCCCTTCGACACGTTCCCGGATCCAGCCAAAGATGGATCTCTCACCAACGAACTGCCCGTGGACGTGGCCCTCGGCAAAGTTGACTACATCGAAGTCGTGGGTTTCTCCGATCACAAATCGACCGCCGAAGTCTGGTACAAACTCCTTAACTGCGGATTCCACCTGCCCACCGCCGCCGGTACCGATTTCATGGGCAACTACGCGTCGTTGCGTGGCCCTATCGGACTCAATCGCGTGTATGCCGAAGTTCCCGTTACGCCGCCGAAAGAACCCCTGAAGATCGAGCCCTGGCTAGCGGCGATTAAAGCGGGCCGCACCTTCGCCACCAACGGACCACTACTGAATTTTTCCTTGGGAGGTCAGCCCATCGGCGGCGAAGTGAAGATGAAGAGTCATGGGGACGTCCCGGTACAAACCATCCCGTTTTCCGCCCAGTTGCATTCCATCGTTCCTATCGATCACCTGCAGATTGTCTGCAACGGCAAGGTGGTCCGCGAACTCCCGCTCGGCGCCGACCCATACGCTCACGAGGATCGTACATACGCGAACGTCGACGGCTCCATCCCCATCGACACCAGCGGCTGGTGCGTCCTGCGCGCCTTCAGTGACAAGGCTGAGTATCCCATCCTTGATATCTACCCCTACGCGACGACAAGCCCGATCTATATAACCGTGGAAGGCGCTCCCCTTCACAGCCCAGCCGACGCTGGCTATTTCATCGCGTGGATGGACCGCCTGATGGCCGCCGCGCGGAGCAACATGTCGTGGAACACGGAAAAGGAAAAGCAATCGGTGCTGAACAGGATTGAAGAAGCACGAAAGAAGTACGAGGATTTGGCAAAGTAACTACCCTTCCTGGTCTTTCTCCATCGCGAGTAATTTCTGCTTGCGCTCGAGGCCCCAGCGATAACCGCCTAAGTCGCCATCCTGGCGCACCACGCGGTGGCAGGGAATTGCTATTGCCACCGGATTGGTGGCGCACGCTCTCGCCACTGCCCGCGTTGCCTTCGGCATGCCGACCTTCTTCGCCACGGCGGAATAAGAGCGCGTTTTTCCTCGAGGGATTGTCTGCAGGCACTCCCACACGCGGCGCTGAAAAGCGGTTGCACGAATGTCGAGTGGGAGGGAAGGATGCGCGTCCTGTCCGTTCATCAAGCGAGCAAGATTTGTTTTCCATTCCGCCAGAGCTGCATCGTCGCGGCGCCGCACTGCGAATGGAAATTCGCGCATCAATCCCTGTTGCAAGGCGGCTTCGGTATCGGCAAATTGAATGGCGCAAACTCCCTTGTCGGTCGCGGCAATCAGCATGTGCCCGAGCGGCGACGGGGCAATGGTGTAGCGCACCACTGCTGCTAACGCGCCGCGCCGATATTTTTCCGGGGTCATGCCCAGCTGGGCGGCCGTGCGCTCATAGAGCCGGCTACTGGAGCCGTAACCAGCAGCATAGAGAGACGTAGTCACATCGTGTCCGGCCTGCAAATTCTGCTTCACCTGCCGAAGCCGGCAGGCGTCAATGTAAGCCTTCGGCGAAACACCGAGCACGGACTTAAATGTTCGCTGCAAATGAAAGGGGCTGCGACGGAACGCACGAGCGAGACTGGCGAGTGTGAGACGGTCTTCAATATGCCGCTCGATGTAGCGGCAGACCGCGCGCACCAGCGCCGACTGCGGATTGCCATCCACGGCCTTGGGCCGGCAACGCAGACAGGCGCGATATCCGGCTTGCTCCGCTGCGATGGCATGATCAAAAAAATGCACATTCTCGCGCCGCGGGCGCCGCGCCGGACAGGACGGCCGGCAGAAAACGCCAGTGCTTGAAACGGCGAACACGAAGGCTCCGTCGAGCGAGCCATCGCGTTCCAGAACAGCTTGCCAGCGGCGGCTTTCGCTCGAGTTTGCGGTGAATTTCATCTCGCGTGGCTGTTCGATGACTTCGTCGGTTGTAAGTATCGCATTGGTTGTCATGCCGATAACATAAGACAACGGCGAAGCGTGGACTATCCGAATCTTGCGTTCAAAAAACAAGTTCCCAGGTCCGGGTCTGAGTTCTCAGGATAACCGTGCGGGATGATTTTGCTGAGATACTTCGGACCCTAGCACGGCTGTCCCGGCTATGCCACTAGGCGAATTCAGGCGATTGCGATAGCTTGCTTCTTGTCCGGGGAAAGATTATGGACCAGAGAAAGACGGACAGCTCAACCAGCGATACGATCTACGCGGTTCGTACTTCGCGTGAGATTCCGCTCTCCGCGCGGCATTCCGCGGCGGAGTGGCGAGAGGCACCCCCGATCGCGTTCAATGCGGACTGGCAGGGCCTTAATTTCGACCCCGCGCGCCAGACCGAAGTCCGCGCTCTCTGGACTCCAGGCATTCTCTATCTGCGCTTCGAATGCCGTTATCGTGAACTGTTCGTCTTTGATGATTCCGATGCGAACGGACGCCGCGACCATCTTTGGGATCGCGACGTAGCCGAAGCTTTCCTTCAGCCCGATCCGTCGCGTCCGCGCTATTACCGGGAGTTTGAAGTCAGCCCGAACGGCATGTGGATCGATCTGGACATTTTTCCAGGAGGGCTGAGCGAGCTGAAAAGCGGCCTCCATCGCTCAGTCTGGCTGGATGAGGAGAGGAAGATGTGGGCGGCAGAACTTGCAATCCCGATGTGTGCGCTCACTTCCAGTTTCGACGCCGCGACTGTTTGGCGCGCCAATTTCTACCGCGTGGAAGGTAAACAGGAACCGCGCTTCTATTCGGCCTGGCAACCGACCGGAACTGCCCAGCCAAATTTTCACGTGCCGGAGGCCTTTGGCAAAATGCGCTTTGTCGAATGACCGAAGGGATCGTGCTCAGTTTGTTATTCGCACGATGGCAGGTCCTCGAAGAGATCACCGCTAAATCCTATGAAACGGTGTACTATCACACGCCAAGGTTCAGGCTCGCGAGGCGGGACTGAAGTAGAAGAGATGACGGCACGCAAATAATCCTCCAGAGGAGCAGGTATGAAAGTAAATCGAAGGGGCGTCGCATTATTCGCCGGTTCTTTAATCGCACTGGCGGCACTGGTCGCCGCGTCCGCGAGCGCGCAGGTTCTCGCCGCCGATCAACTGAAAAAAGCGATTCCGACGTCGTTTTTTTTTCCGGCCAGGTGGCGAGCGTGCAGGTGCGCAACGCCGGCGGTTTCAAGAATGAGGCCGGCAAGCTCACTGTGGCCGGACTGGTGGATACGAGCGGGTATGCGACGGCCATCGCCGAAAAATACCAGGGGTTCGTGATTACCGAGACGAAGCTAATTTTCGATGGGGGGACGCTCGATCCGGGCGCCTATGGATTTGGCTTCAGGGATGGGAAATTTATCGCGATGAATGTGGCAGGGACCGAAGTGCTCTCAATCGCCAGCCACAAAGACGATCAAGTGAAGCATCCTGTGCCGCTGAGGTTTGAAAAGACCGAGGGTGGATACAAACTTTGGGCGGGGCGAAATTACGTTGAAATGAAGAGTGAGTAAGAGGCCGGCACTAAGAGCTGAATGGGCCAGGCTTTATATCCCACTGTTTCGGTTGTGGGAGAGTGGGAAGAGATGATTCGACTGCGATTGAACTTCGCATTTGCGAAGTTCAATCCTCGCTTAGCATGACCGTTGCGAAGTCGAATCTAGTAGGCCGGCGGCAGGCCCGCACCGGAGGTAAGCACGAAGCCGGCGCGGTTACGCAGTTCCGTGAGCAGTGCGTTCGCCGCATTTACGTAGGTCTTATTTGGATCCGACGGGTCGGCCCACACGGCGTCATAAACGATTCGGGCGGCTTCTTTGGCATCCATGCGCAAAGCCGATTCCGCGCGCTCGGCCGTCTGTAGAGCCGCGCTGTAGCAGCTATGGCAGACCGCAGCTGGTTCCACGCTGGTTGCATGATTCTGGTCGAGCGCGCAGCGGAATGGGGCGGGGGCTAAGGGCGGATGCGAGGCGTAGATCTGTGACTTAAGCTCACGCAGCCGCTCCCGTTCTTCAGCCAGGCGCTTCGCTTCTTCGGAATGTGACTGGGGGGCTTGCGTTGGCGCTGGCTGGGCAACGGCGGCCCGTGCGGCGGCTCTGGCGGACACTCGTTCCTTCGACTGACAGATGGGACACGTGTGCATGTCGGCTGGATAATACGAACGGCAAGTTGCGCAAGGCATGCCATAGCCAGCCGGTTTCGGCTCCCGGGCGCTACCCGGCGCCAATCCCGCGCCTGTTATTGCGGAATTGATACTTTCTCTCAAAACTCCCCGATCGGCATGTTTCTCCAACGCTTGCTTGACCCCAGTGGCTTCCATATCGATTTCCCATTCCGCGAGCCTGCACCCGGCCCGCACTTTTTGACTTGATTCGAGGTGTGCTCCACATCGAAACCAACTGCTACGCTATGCGGCAGGGGTGATCCCGGCCGCGTTTCTTACTTCGAAGTCGTGATCATGCGCGCCGCTTCCTGCATGCGCGCGCGATAAAGGTTCTCCGTTGGATCCATTCGCGATGCCACCTCCAACTCGCCGAGCGCTTCTTCATATCGGTTGAGCGCCATCAGGCAAGCGGCGAGCGCGTAATGATTTTGTGCGCTTGGCTCCAGGTGCAAAGCGGTGCGAAATTCTTTTTCCGCTTCTCCAAGTTGCTGGGTGTTCACCAGCGCCGTACCAAGATAGCGATGAGCGAGAGCGGAGTCGGGGCCGAGTTCGACCGCTTTGCGCAGTTCAGCAGCGGCTTCCTGATCTTTGCCGCTCAGCAGCAGAGCCTGGCCGAGTACGCGGTGCTCCACTGCCCCGGCCGGATTGGACGCAATTGCCTCCTGCAATTCAAGGATTGCGGCGGGATAGTCGCGCTTTGACATATACGCGCGCGCCAGGCAGTTGTGTCCGCCATCCCACCCCGGATTGGTTTTGAACAGCGCTTTGAACTCCTGGATCGCGTCGTCGAAATCCTCCTTATCGCAAAGCGCGTTGCCAAGGTTGTTGCGGATGCTGGGTTCCTCGGGCTGCAGTCGGAGCGCGGCTCTGTATTCGGCGATCGAATCGTCGAGCTTTCCCTGATCATGCAGGACAACGCCTAGATTGCTATGAGCCTGCCAGAAATCGGGACGCAGCTTCAGCGCATGCCGATAGGCCACCGCGGATTGCCGCATCCGGCCCTGTTCGCGCTCAGTCAGCCCTATATCGAAGTACACGTCGGCGTTCCCGGCCTCGCGATCGAGCGACTTTTCGAAGGCATTCAGCGCCGCATCATAGTGTCCGTCGACGTAGAGTGCGAGTCCAAGATAACGATAGGCTTCCGCATTCGCGGGATCCAGACTTAGTGCAGTGCGGGCCTCGGCGAGCGCATCGTCGGGATCGTCAGTCCGATAGAAAAGGTATGAAAGCTGGCTGTGAGTTTCCGGGAAACCAGGCTCCAGGCGGGCCGCCTCGGTGAACGCCTCCAGCGCGTCGTCATACCGATCCTGGTCGCGCAGAATTGTCCCCAGCAGAAAAAACTGTTTAGCATTTTTCGGGTCGTCACGCAGGAGGGCTCGAACTTTGTCTTCGGCGCTCTCCAGATTCTTGCTCTGAACCAGCGCGGCAATCTGTGCGATCGCGCTCGAGCATTCGCAATCCGCATTTGCGGCAGAGGGGTGTTCCATGGCCTTCGGGCGAGGTGCGCGAGCCGAGTCAGCATTCGCGCCGCCAAGTGCTTCGATCAGGTTCGCATCCGCTCCTGCATTATGCAGCGCGCGAATGCATAGGGCAGTGAGCCGGCATCTGGGACGACCTGCATTTTTATCCGCGGCTTCAAGATTCACGCTCGCGAGCCGTTGTACGCGCGCGCCGGAAAGGCCTCCGGCCAGCCAGAGGAAAACATCGTCGAGACATGAGTTCGCGGGCGCTTGCTCCGCCGACAAAGTTACGGCCACGAGGAGTACAAAGAAACCCACCAGCCAACTGCTTCTCAAGAAGCCTCCGCCTTTGCGCGACAAAACGCCGAAAAGCAGTTGCGGCGCGGCATTTGCGCGAAAATAGCCCTGCGGCAAAAATAGTCCGAGGCCGTCACCACCGATAGGTCACGGAAGTAATCAGCTGGCACGTCCGATTGGCCAATGGGCCAGGTGGTCTAAGGCGAGGCTGGGGTGAACAAGGTGTGACAGATAACAAGCACTTGTGCGAGGCAGACCAGAGCTCAATACCCAAGACCAACGCGGCCAAATGCGATACACTATTGGCAGCAACGAATGCTGCCCGCTGATGGACAGCCTGCGGAGGTTCGATGGAAGGCCTGTTCCAACCCATGCACCTGCTCATCATCTTCTTCATTGCGCTGCTGTTTTTCGGTCCCAAGAAGCTGCCGGAACTGGGTAAGGGGATCGGCGAAGGCTTCCGTGCGCTGAAAGATGGAATGAAAGAGGGGGCGGCTCCCAAGGCGGATACGCCTACAGAAGCCAAGTCTGAAACGAAGACCGAAACCACGCCGGAGAATAAAGCCTAGTCTCGGTTGAAGCTTCGGCCGGTCGTTCGCCGCTAGAACGTGACAACTCCGCCGGACCGTCGATATAATTTCCAAAACTCTGAGTACGTAATTTAGGCGCGAGTTCGAAGTCGTGTCTATTTCGGCGAATCGTGGATCCCTGTTACCTCGCCGTTGAAAGCTGATATTCCATTTTGCGATTCAAATTATCAGGAGGCTGTTCTGTGTTTAAAGGAAGTTTTTGTGTGCGTAGCAAATTTGTCGTTGGCCTTTTTATTTTGCTGACAATGCCCGCGCTGGCCGACCAGATCGTGCTGAAAAATGGCGATAGGTTGACCGGCACAATCGTCAAATCCGACGGTAAGACTCTTGTGCTCAAGACCGACTATGCCGGCGACTTAACCATCAAATTCGACGCGATCCAATCGCTGACTTCCACGGGAGACCTCAATATTACCGCGGGAGGTAAGACCGCGGTCGGTCCGGTTACTACCGCAGGCGACAAACTTGAGGTTGCGACTAAGACCGGCGCATCGGTGGAAGCGCCGATCGCATCTGTGACTGCGCTGCGCAGTCCGGCTGAAGAGGCCGCATATCAGAAGAGCTTGCATCCGGGCTGGGAAGAAGGCTGGGTGGGTGGCGTGAATCTTGGCTTCGCGGTAACCGCGGGTAACAGCGAAACCAAGAATCTCAATATCGCATTCAATGCGGTGCGTACCGGCTTACATGACAAGCTCAGTTTGTATGAAAGCTCCGTCTACGCGGCTACCGGCAAGCTCGCTGGCGTTCCTCTGTCGCCCGCTCAAACCACATCGAACTCGAACGGCGGCGGAGCCCGCTACGACCACGATTTCAACCCGCACGCGTTCGGGTTTGTGAGTGGCGACTTCTTTGCCAACGCGCTACAAGATCTAAGCCTGCGTTCGATTCTAGGAGGCGGCGCTGGTTATCACGCGGTCAAGAATGCCAATACTACCCTCGATCTACTTGGCGGCTTGAATTACACGCATGAAAGCTTCTCGGATCTTGTAAATCCAAATCCACCTCCCACGAGTTACTCACCGTCTCATGGCTCGGCATCTTTAACTGTGGGGGATAACTTCATGCACAAGCTCGGCAAGAGCACGGTTTTTACGCAGAGCTTCTTCCTTTATCCAAGCATGAGCCAAACCACTATTGCGCTGCCTGGTAATCAGTCGGAGAACGTGCGGATACTGCGGGGATCGTTCAATCTCAGCAC
>JBAWBR010000052.1:0-20111 GCA_049589875.1 Terriglobales bacterium | reverse complement strand
ATTCAGACCATCATCGTCTTTGGATCGGCGGGAATTTATGTCGCCTTCCAGATGATTGTTTTGGGCGCGCTAGTGGCGCGCGCCAGGGGATGGAAGCCCAGCGGAGCATTTCGTCTGGGCATTTGGGCCTATCCAGTCAATGTGGCGGCGCTCGCCTATGGTGTCCTTGCAATCATTAACATGGTATGGCCGCGCGCCCCGCAAGATCCCTGGTATCGCAACTACGGCATGATCGTGGGCACCGGCATTGTGCTTGCGGTTGGTTTTCTATATGCCGCGCTGTTTCGACCCTACGATCACGGCGACGCTCCCGCCGGAGATGCGCACCTGGCACACTTAGGCGCAAAGCTGCCCGCGGAGAGCGGAATTAAATAGATTGGGAGACTGCGGGCCGTTCGAATACCGCTTAAAATGTGGGCGGGGTATTTACCCACAGCAGCCAGGTCTCGCGGGTTCCGGGATTGCTCCAGCGATGCGGAGTCGCGCTTTCGAAGTAGAAACTGTCGCCGCGCTTCAGGTGGTATTCCTCATGAGCGAGCGCGATCTTCAGCTCCCCGCGAATCACGAATAGG
The DNA here is from genome assembly GCA_049589875.1 of Terriglobales bacterium. Taxonomy (GTDB): domain Bacteria; phylum Acidobacteriota; class Terriglobia; order Terriglobales; family Acidobacteriaceae; genus Acidiflorens. The sequence continues at coordinate 19,539 of JBAWBR010000052.1, read as the reverse complement.
AATTCCTCCCCCTCATGCGCATAGGATTCGCCGCTGCCGGCTTGGGGCTTAATGCGAAACAAATGCGGCTCCATGACGGTGTTTCCCCAAGCGAGCAATTCCATATGGACGCCGGGTCCGGCTTCGAGCACTTTCCGTTTGGCGGGCCGCACTAATCGGGGGTTGGATTCGGCGGGATCGAAAAACTCCAGAATGTTGGTGCGGTAATAGCGCGCGAGCCTGAGCAGCGTTCCCACTGACGCGCTCATTTGTGAGCGCTCCAGTGCGCTCAGAAAACCCACAGAGATGCCGGCGGCGGCCGCGACTTCCGCCAAACTTAGTCCGCGCTTGCTGCGCAACTGCCGCAGGCGGGAGCCTAAACTGGAGGATGCGGCGGCAGTCGGGCGAATGGCGCCGTCGCGCTTCAGCATTTCGACAATCGCCGGAGCATTCAGGCCGCGCACCTTGCGCAAATAGCGAGCTTTCTTCAACACACGAACATCGTCGTTTGTGTAGAGACGGTAGCGGCTCTGGCTGCGTTGCGGATGAGTCAGGCCAAGGTTCTCCCATCCCCTGATGGCCGACGGAGAGATACCAACCAGCCGCGCCACGTCGCCGATTTTGAGATAGACTTGTGCGTCTCTCGACATGATTTCAGAATGTGCACTGCGGGCCGTGCTGGAAGTTCCACTTTACGCTTGACAGGAGCTGGACGAATCTCTAACCTTACGCGATTATAGCAAGGTTCATGTTGCGCACAACATCGAAAATCGCGAATACGGATCCGACCCACCTGCGAGATCTGGAGGACCTGTTTATGCCGCTGCCGAAACCTTCCCGGCTTACTCTCTGGCTTACCGTGGTGAGCCTGTGTCTCGTCTGTTCCACAGTGCTGTTCGCACAAGGTACCGGCGGACGAATTATCGGCCGGGTGGCCGATTCCAGCGGCGCCGTGCTCGCCGGAGTGAAAGTAACGGCTACCAATGAGGCGACCGGCATTAGTCGTGAGACGGCAACCAACGGCAGTGGCGATTATGGTTTTCCGGAAGTTCCGGTCGGCACATACACGCTGTCGTTCGATCTGCAAGGGTTCAAGACTAATGTTCGGAAGGGTATCACTGTCGAGTTGAACCAGGTGGTGACGTTCAATTCCACGTTGGAGGTCGGGGAGACCAAAGAGGTGGTCGAGGTAACGTCCGAAGCTCCGTTGGTGGATACGACCAGCACGCAGTTGGGCGCAATCGTCAATAACAAGTCGGTGAATGAACTACCGCTGAACGCCCGCGATACCTATCAGTTTTTGCAATTGCAGCCCGGCGTGCAATCACAGCTGGGATCGAGCGGCAGCACGTTTTATGGCAGCGACGACCCTGGGTCCGTCTCGGTTAATGGCGGGAGAGGTCGCGCCAACAACTTCAGTGTGAACGGTGGCGATGCCAACGATACGTTTGTCAACGGAGCAGCTGTGCAACCTACTCCGGATGCCATCGATGAGTTTCGTGTTATCACTAACACGTTTGATGCCGAATACGGACGCAATTCCGGTGCTGTGGTTAATGTGGTGACTAAGTCTGGCACAAATGCGCTTCATGGCGATGTATACGAGTACTTCCGCAATAAGGTTCTCAATGCCCAGGGATTTCTTAATACTACGAAACCACAATTCAATCAGAACCAGTTCGGGGGCACGTTGGGCGGACCGATCAAGAAGGATCGGACATTCTTCTTTGCTTCCTATGAGGGCCGGCGCATTCGCGAGGGCCTGGCCAGCCCGCTGGTGCAATTGCCAACGCCAGATGAGATTGGGGGTAATTTTGGCGGTAACTTTCCCATGTATCGTTCTGACGGGGTAACTCTGAACCAGATCAATGATCAGTTCACCGCCGACGCTTTGAATGGAAGGCCGGGATGTACAGCCGCCATTCAGACTGAGGGCGGCGCTACTCCAGCCTCGGGGGTTTTGTGGCAATCTATTTTCCCTCAGGGAGTTATTCCGACCCAATGCATGGACCCGGTTGCGGTGAACCTGCTGCAATATCTGCCTGCTTCAAATATTCCGGGAAGCCTTTATCAGGGCGTGCCGACCGCTTCAACGGATGCTGATCAGTTTACGTTCCGCTTTGATCACAAAATCAATGATCGCCAGAATTTGAGCGTCTACTACTACTTCAATGACGAGAGGGATCTGAATCCTTTTTATAACTTCCAGGCTGCGGGCGCCAACGTTCCCGGCTATGGGACCAATGTAAAGCAGCGGTTTCAGCAATGGAATCCCAGTCATACCTGGACCATCAGCAATTCGCTGGTCAATGAGTTTCGGGTTACCTATCTCCGCGAAGGTGAGTTGACATTCCAGCATCCGCAGAATACCGGCGCTGTAACCAGTTTCTGCAGCGGAACAGCGAGCGCGTATTGTTTCACAGGTGTGTCCGATTCCAATGTTGGGCCGAATTCAATCCAGGGGCAGCTGGGCACGAGTCCTCAATACGGCATCACTACGGGGCTGCCATCAAACCGCACGGGGTTGCCGTTTGTGGATGTCTCGGGTGGTTTCAATATAGGCAATGGATGGGAGGGAGAACTGCCGCAGGTGGGGAACTCGTTCCAGTTCTCGGATAATCTGAGCTGGCTCAAAGGCAAACATACAATTAAGGTCGGCGCCGATGTGGAGCGTAATCGCTTTGACCAGACACTGTATTACAACGTGAGCGGCAACTTTACCTTCGACAGTTCCGGCAACAATGCCATTAGTTCCACAGACAACTACCCTGGATATTTCCTCGGTCTGGTGGATACCTACTCGCAGGGTTCGGCGCAGCGGGAGAATATACGCAACACCGGCCTCTATCTCTTCGCGCAGGACAGCTGGAAGATCAGAAGCAATCTGACCTTGAATTACGGACTCCGCTGGGAACTTGATACACCACTGACCGACGCGCTAGCCCATGTTCAGACCTTCCGTCCTGGCGAGAACAGCAAGACATTCCCGTGCACAATCCCTGGTGTAGATGCCTTGGGTAATTCTTCCACTCTCGCGTATTGCCCTACAGGTCTGGTTGTTCCCGGCGATCCGGGTGTGCCCGCGGGTTTGACCTCAACTTACTACAAGGCATTTGCCCCGCGTATCGGTCTCGCCTACAGTCCAAACTTCGATCACGGCTTCCTAGGCAAGCTGTTCGGCGGCAGTGGGAAGACGAGTATTCGCACGGGTTGGGGTCTCTTCTACAATCCGATGGAGCAACTTGTGCTTGAGCAGTTCGGCGCCGAGCCGCCCTTTGGAAGCAGCCCCAGTTTTTACAGTACCTTCTTCAATACTCCGTTCATCGGACAAGACGGCAGCGTTGCACCCAACGGTTTCAACGGCATCATTACACCTCCGAGAGGTCAGGATCCGGGGTGGGCAAACTTCTCGCCCATCTTGATGTATGGCGACTTTCAGCCTCACCTGCGGACGCAATATACAGCCCAATACAATTTCAGCATTCAGCGTGAACTCGCCAAAGACCTTCTGTGGCAGATTAACTATGTAGGATCACAGGGGCATCGTTTGTTGGCGTCGCACGATATCAATCCCGGCAATCCGCAGACTTGCCTGGATCTTGCGAACCTTGGGCAAGGCTGCGGGCCAACTGCGGAAGACAACACGTACCAGTTCACGTTGCTTCAGGGACAAACGTTACACATGCCTACAGGGCAAGTCATCAATGGCGCTGCCGGGGGAACTCCGATTTTTCTGGCTGGGACAAGGCCCTATTCCGCGCCTAATTGCGTTACTAGCGGTCCGAACGCAGGGTTGAATTGTCCTGCAGAAGGCAATCCAATCTTCACCAACATTTTCGCCGAAGACACGATCGCTACATCTGCATATAATTCGTTTCAGACCATGCTCGAGAAAAAATTCTCGCATGGGTTGCAATTCCAAGCGGCCTATACCTTCAGCAAATCGCTCGACTGGGCGTCCTCTTTCGAGGAAACTCTTAATCCCTTCGACTTCAAAAAGAGCCGTGCGCTTTCGTTATTCAACTCGAAGCAACGATTTGTCATTAACTATGTCTGGGATATTCCGGTTCCGAAGTATGCGGGAGTCAAAGGCAAGGTTCTCGACGACTGGCAATTCTCCGGAATTACCCAGTTCCAGAGCGGCTTCCCCATTCGGTTGCAGACTCAGGACGATGATGAGCTGATTGGCAGCTTGTTCTTCTTCGGAACGGGTGCACCACAGATGACCGGCACCAAGCCGCAACTGCTAAATCCGAAGATACAGCAAACGATCAATGGCGTACCCGGACTCTATTACCTGAACCCCAATCAATTTGCCGATCCTCCGCTTGGTACTTTTGCCACCACCCCGCGATCAATTTGTTGCGGCCCTGGCGAGAACCAGTGGGATATCACTGTAATGAAGAAGTTTTCGATCACGGAAGCCAGGTATGTGGAGTTCCGGACCGACATCTTTAACCTGTTTAATCGGACGGAGTTCGTAAACCCGGACGGAAATTTTTCGGATTCGACCTTCGGTCAGGTGCAGGAGGTTCTACCTCCCCGTCTTGTACAGTTTGCTTTGAAGTTCTACTTCTGATTTTTGCTGAACGCATTTGTTAAAACTGGGCGTACCCGCCCGGACCCAATCTAATGGCCCTTCCGGCCTGAGCATTTTTGGAGATCACGATGTATCCCGCACTGCAAAAAGAGCTCGACACGTTCGAGCGCCGTACCCCGAAGTCCGCCGAGGCGCATAAGAAAAATCTGAAGCGTCTTCCACTCGGCGTTGCCAGTAACTACCGGGCTTACGACCCGTATCCAATTTTTGTTTCGGAAGCCTCGGGCAGTAAGTTTCGCGACCTCGATGGCAACGAATACATCGATTACAACCTTTGTTTCGGCACGCTGATGGCCGGCCACTCGCACCCCGCAGTGATCAAGGCCGTCGAAGGCCGCCTACACAAAGGCACCGCCTATGGCATGCCCCACAACATGGAGTGGGAACTTGCCGAAGAAATCTGTACTCGCTTTCCAGTCGAGATGTGCCGCTTCGGCAACAGCGGTACCGAGGCCACCATGCACACAATTCGGCTGGCGCGTGCCGCCACCGGCCGCGACAAGATCATTAAATTTGAAGGCGGCTACCACGGATTGCACGACGCGGCGCTGGTCAGTGTGAAACCGCATCCGCCCGCCGACGATTTTGGAGACATCAAGAATCCTAAGCAAGTCTCCGGCGGCAAAGGAGTGCCGAAGGCGAGCCTGGCTAACGTCCAGATCGCGACGTTTAACGATCTCGAAACTGTCGAGCGCCGTTTTCGCGAGAACCCAAACGAAATCGCCGCCGTCATCCTCGAGCCCATCATGATGAACGTCGGCCTTTGCATCCCGCAGAAGGGCTTCCTTGAAGGCCTGCGCGAGCTCTGCGACAAGAATGGCGCGCTGCTGATTTTTGACGAAGTCAAGACTGGTGCAAAGCTGTGCTGGGGAGGCGCCTCAGAATATTTCGGAGTTACGCCCGATATGATCTGTCTGGCCAAGTCGATTGGCGGCGGATTCCCCTTGGCCGCATTCGGCACGCATAAGCGGGTCATGCAGCTGATCTCCGATCACAAGGTATTTCACGGCGGCACGTACAACACGAATCCAATCTCGATGGCCGCGGGCCTGGCAACCTTTCGCGACGTGCTGACGCGTGAAAACTATGCGCATACGGATAAGTTGAGTAAGAAACTGACCGATGGCTACAGGAAGATCGTCGCCAAGTCCGGCCTGCAAGCCTACATCGCGAGCGCGGGCGTGAATGGCGCGCTGATGCTGTATCCCGCGGAGATCAAGAACTACCGCGATTGGCTGGCGATTGATACCGACCTATGGCGCCAGTACTGGTTTGGAATGGTGAACCGCGGAGTTATGCCGCAACCCTACTGGTGGGATGAACAGTGGACGATCTCGGTGCAACACAGCGACGCCGATATCGAGAAGCATCTGGCGGCGTTTGAGGATATCGCGACGCCGCTGGCCGCCGCTCAGCACGAGCGCATGGGAGCCGTCGCGACGCACTGAGTTGAATCATGTAGCCGGTTCATTGGGTCATTGGAGGCCAAGCGGTTTTCAATGACTCGATGATTCAACGACGTGATGACTCATTAATTCGATTGTTCAATGACCCAGCCAGCCGATAATCAGCCACACCTTAAACGCGTCCTCGGACGCTTTGACCTGGTGTTGCTGTTCGTCGTAGCCGTATTCAATCTTAATGTGGTTCCGTCGATCGCTGCGAACGGCGGAGTTACGGTCTGGCTCTGGATCATTTCGCTGCTGCTTTTTTTTTGGCCGCAGGGCATTGCGGTTCTCGAACTCGCTCATCGTTACCCCGGTGAAGGCGGTGTGTATTTGTGGGCGAAGGAAGTATTCGGCGACTTCCACGGGTTCCTTTCAGGCTGGTGTTACTGGACGAATAACATGCTCTATGTGCCCACGGTGATGCTGTACTTCGTCGGCGTGTCGGTGTTCGCGATGGGGCCGAACCACGCTGCGCTTGCCGACAATAAGACTTTTGCCATGCTGGCATCGGTCGCTCTCCTAGTCCTGCTCACCGTGCTTAACATCGTGGGATTGGGGGTGGGTAAGTGGCTGAATAATATCGGAGCCATTGGAACATTTGTTGCAGCCGCGGTTCTGATCGGTCTTGGAGTTACCGTCTGCTCGCGCTTCGGAACCAGCGTCACCGCTGCCGACTTTCGCATTCCGCCCGATCCGCGTTTCGTGCTCAATTCATTTGGCGTAATTTGCTTCGGGTTGGTGGGACTCGAACTTGCATCAGTGATGGGCGATGAGATCCGCGATCCGCAAAAAACGCTGCCCGGAGCGGTTGCCTGGGGTGGCCTGGTCTCAGGCGCGCTGTACATCGGCGCGACGCTTACGCTGTTGGTTGCCATCGGTAAGAATGACATCAGCGTGCTGCAGGGAATCGTGCAGGCGGTGAATCATATGGCGGCCAGAGTAGGGGTGGCGTGGATCATTACGCCGTTTGCGCTGATGCTGAGCTTATCAATAGCTGGGATTGGATCGGCTTGGATGGGCGGATCGGCGCGCATTCCATTTGTCGCCGGCCTCGATTCTTATATGCCATCGTGGCTCGGAAAGGTGCACCCGAAGTATGCAACCCCCTACGCCGCGCTTGTCGTTCAGGCGGTGGTCTCGCTCGTATTGATTGTCATCAATTTTTACGCCTCTGGCGGAGTGCAGGAAGCGTTTCAAACCATGCTGTCGCTGGCGGTGGTTCTCCAGCTCGTTCCATTCCTTTATGTATTCGCCGCGCTTCTTAAGTTCGTATTTCGGGGTGATTTGGAAAACGGCCGCTACAAGCGTGGAACTTTGATTTTCGCCGGCTTGTGCGGGTTTGTAACTACCGCGCTTGGAATTGTGCTTGCCTTCTTTCCCGCCAAGCAGATCACATCGGTATGGAAGTATGAAGGCAAGATGTTCGGGTTCACTTTGTTTTTTCTGGCGCTCGCGGCATTTTTCTTTTTCGTATACGGAAGACTGAAGCCGTCGCACGTTGCCGTGGTCAAGCCTATTTGATTTGCAGGAGGTCCTTATGCCGAGTGGAGTTCAGGCCGAAGTCAAAACCTATCAGATGTTTATTGACGGCGAATGGGTGGCGAGTAAGTCGGATAAGACGTTTCCCGTCTATGATCCTTCAACCGAAGAGGTAATCGCGCAGGTCTCGGATGCCAGCGCCAACGATGTGGATCGCGCAGTAGCCGCGGCCAGAGTTGCTTTTGACGAAGGACCATGGGCGGCGAGCACGGCGCAGGAGCGCGGCCGCGTGCTCTTCCGCTTGGCTGAAAAAGTCCGGCAAAATCTCACCGGGCTCGCCGAACTTGAGTGCCGCAATACTGGCAAGCCAATTGTCGAAGCCGAGTTCGATATCAACGACGTTGCAACCTGCTTCGAATACTATGGCGGACTCGCAACCAAGGTTGTGGGCTATGTAAATCCCGTCCCCGATAACGCGATGAGCCTGTCGCTGAAAGAGCCGGTCGGAGTTGCTGGGCAGATCATTCCCTGGAACTATCCTCTGCTGATGGGCGCATGGAAGTTGGCTCCGGCGCTGGCCGCCGGTTGTACCTGCGTACTGAAGCCGGCCGAACAAACCCCGCTGACTGCGCTTGAGATGGCGAAGTGGTTTGAGGAAGTGGGCCTTCCGAAAGGCGTGGTGAATGTGATCACGGGCTTTGGCGAGGCCTGCGGCTCGCCTCTTGTGAAGCATCCCGATGTAAACAAGATCGCATTCACCGGATCTGCGTCGGTTGGCAAGATCATTGTCAAGGAAGCAGCAGACACGGTGAAACGCGTTACGCTCGAACTCGGCGGCAAGTCGCCGAATATTTTCTTTGCCGATGCCGATTTCGAGGCTGCCATCGACGGCGCGCTCTTCGGCGTGTTCATCAATCAGGGAGAAGTTTGCTCTGCTGGCAGCCGCATCCTGGTGCAGAAGTCGATCTACAAAAAATTTGTCGAGGCCATGACGGAAAAGGCGAAAAAAATAAAGATTGGTCCACCGATGGATCGGGAAACAAAGATGGGCGCGCTGGTCAGCAAAGAGCAATATGACCGCGTACTCTCTTATCTCGACATCGGCAAGAAAGAGGCGAAGGTCGCATCAGGCGGAGGACGCGCGGAGAAGTTCGATAAGGGCTATTACGTCCAGCCAACGATTTTCTACGACGTAACAAATAGCGCTCGCATTGCGCGCGAGGAAATTTTTGGGCCAGTCGCAGCCGTGATCCCGTTCGACGACGAGAAAGACGCACTCAAGATTGCCAATGATTCGCCCTACGGCTTGGCTGCGGCCGTCTGGACGCGCGATATATTCAAAGCCATGCGCACGGTAAAGTCTCTGCGTGCCGGCATTGTGTGGGTGAATCACATGCAGCCGACGTACGTTGAAGCGCCCTGGGGAGGCTACAAGCAATCCGGCTTCGGCCGCGAACTCGGTCCGTGGGGAATCGAGGAGTATCTCGAGACTAAACAGGTATATATCAACCTGAACGAGTCGCCGATCGGCTGGTACTAAGAGCCAGTGCTCAGTGACCCATTCAAGCAGGTGCCGCGCGACGAGACGCGATCCGATTCTACTGAGAACTGTACTGACAGCTTGGAGCTTTACTTATGCCAACTATCCAACTTCGAACGGCAATTCCCGGACCGCGCTCGCAGGCGCTGATGAAACGGCGCAATGCCGCCGTGGTGCAGGGTGCGTCTCATGCCACGCCTGTTTTTGTCGAGAAGGCTGAAGGCGCGGTTATTGAGGACGTTGACGGCAACCGGCTGATCGATCTTGCTGGCGGCATAGGCTGCCTTAATACGGGACATCGCGCGCCCGCGGTGGTCGAAGCTGTTCGCCGTCAACTTGACCGCTTCCTGCATACCAGCTTCAACGTGCTGCCTTACGAAAGCTACATCGCGGTCTGCGAAAGGTTAAATGCGATTGTTCCCGGCAAAGCGCCCAAGAAGACGCTGCTGGTCAATACTGGCGCGGAGGCCACAGAGAATGCGGTCAAGATTGCGCGTGCGTACACGCGACGGCCTGCAATCATTGCCTTTGAGGATGCCTTTCACGGGCGGACTTACATGGCCATGGCCATGACGAGTAAGACCCACCCTTACAAGGCGGGTTTTGAGCCGTTTCCAACCGAGGTTTACCGGATCCCATACGCTTACTGTTATCGCTGCTCATACTCGTTGCAGTATCCCTCATGCGGCGTTTACTGCGCGAAACATATTGAAGATACATTCAAGCGCGTAGTCGCGGCTGAGACTGTGGCGGCCATAATTGTCGAGCCGATTCTTGGCGAAGGCGGATTTGTAACACCGCCGCCGGAGTTTTATCCAACGCTTACAGAGATTTGCCGCAGGCATGGCATTCTAGTAATCGCCGATGAAGTGCAGACAGGCTTCGCGCGCACCGGGACGATGTTTGCCTGCGACCGCCTCGGCCTTGAACCCGACTTGGTCACCATGGCAAAGTCGCTGACTGGCGGTCTTCCTATGGCGGCAGTCACCGGGCGCGCCGATATTATGGATGTTCCCGGCTCTGGTCAACTCGGCGGAACGTTTTCCGGAAATCCAGCGTCCTGCGTGGCTGCGCTCGCAGTGCTGGAGACAATCGAGAAAGACAATTTGTGCGCGCGCGCGAACCAGTTGGGTGAAAGGTTCCGCAAGCGCGCGGCACAATGGCAGTCGCAGTGGGAACTGGTTGGCGACGTTCGCGGACTCGGCGCAATGCAGGCGCTTGAACTTGTGCGCTCAAAAGCAACTCGTCAACCGGCGGACGAAGAGACAAAGCTGGTGTCACAATATTGTTACGAGCACGGAGTAGTAACAATCACCGCGGGTTCCTATGGCAATGTGATCCGGCTGCTGATGCCGCTGGTCATCACCGACGCACAAATGGATGAGGCGATGGATGTGCTGGAAGCGGGACTGGCGCATGCTGTGGAGAAGAAAGGCGTGATGACAGCACAGCCTGTATAGGCGGTCGCGCGCGCTTCTCCTGCGAGAATCAAGACAAAAGTGAAAGCGAATAATAAATGACGACTACCACTGCCAACCCAGCCATGACGGGCCAGGAAATTGTCAATCTAACCAGGAAGCACACACTCTATGAGTGGTCGGCGCAGTCCAAAGTCGATCCCATTCCTGTCGCACGCGCCAAAGGAATTTATTTCTGGACGCCGGAAGGGAAGCGCTTCATAGACTTTAACAGCCAGCTCATGTCGGTCAATATAGGACATGGCGACGAGCGCGTGATCCGCGCAATCGCCGAACAGGCGCAGACTTTGGCCTATGCCAACCCTTTTATGGCAACCGAAGTTCGAGCGCGGCTTGGACAGAAGCTTGCCGAAATTGCGCCCGGCGATATCGATACTTTCTTCTTTACGAATGGCGGCGCGGAAGCTAACGAAAACGCCATCAAACTCGCCCGCTTTTTTACCGGACGCCATAAGATCATTGCACGCTACCGCTCTTACCACGGTGCGACCGCTGGCGCAATCTCGTTGACCGGCGATCCGCGCCGATGGGCCGCCGAGCCCGGAATGCCCGGCGTGGTGCACGTTCTCGATCCATATCATGGCATTGAGCGCGGATGGGAGTCGGCTGAATCTTCGCTGTCACAGCTTGAAGAAACCATTCAACTGGAAGGCCCGCACACGATTGCGGCATTCATCCTCGAACCTGTTACCGGAACTAACGGTATTCTGATTCCTCCGGATGGATATCTTGAAGGCGTGCGGAAATTGTGCGACAAATACGGGATTCTGATGATTGCCGATGAGGTCATGTCGGGATTTGGACGAACCGGCGAGTGGTTTGCCGTAGACCATTGGAAGGTTATTCCCGATCTTATGACAATGGCGAAAGGACTTACTTCGAGTTATATCCCGTTGGGGGCGGTCGGCATGCGGCAGCACATTGCCCGCCACTTCGACGACAAAGTTTTCTATGGAGGGCTGACGTATAACTCCCATCCCATGGGATGCGCGACCGCGCTCGCGACAATCGGCGTGTACGAAGAAGACCATTTGATCGACAACGCGCGGAAGATGGGCGCAGTTATGAAAACTCTTAGCGCCGGATTACAGAAAAAGCATCGCTCAGTTGGAGCCGTTCGGTCGATTGGATTGTTCGGCATCCTCGAGCTAGTGCGCAGCCAGAAATCGCGGCAGCCGATGGCGTCATTCAACGGCACGTCCGAGGAAATGACCGCGCTGGGCAAATTCTTCCGTGAAAATGGGCTCTACACGCTGGTCCGCTGGAATACTTTCTTCACGAATCCTCCGCTTTGCATCAACGAGCAACAGATGCAAGAGGCATTTGCGATCATCGATCGCGGACTTGAGATCACAGACGCCGCGGTGAATGATTAACTCATTAGGACTAACAGAACTCTCGGTTCAGGTAGAATTACCGCATGCGTGAAGTCGTCATAGCTTCTTCCGTCCGCACCCCCGTGGGCCGCGCCTTCAAAGGCACACTCCGCGCCACGCGTCCAGATGAACTCGCCGCCGTCGCCATCAAGGGTGCGCTTGAACGCGTGCCTCGACTCGACCCCAAAGAAATTGAGGATGTCATCCTGGGCTGCGCCATGCCGGAAGCTGAGCAGGGCATGAACGTCGCTCGCATCGCATCTCTGCGCGCCGGGTTGCCCGTAGAAGTTTCAGCGGTCACCATCAACCGCTTTTGTTCTTCCGGTCTTCAGGCAATTGCCATGGCGGCTGAGCGCATCATGAGCGGCGGCGCCGAAGTGATGGTTGCCGGCGGAACCGAATCGATGTCGATGATCCCAATGGGAGGCAACAAGATTTCCCCTAATCCCTGGTTAGTTGAGCACTATCCAGATTCCTATCTCTCCATGGGCCTGACCGCCGAGCGCGTTGCGCAGCGCTTCAATATTACGCGAGAGGCGTGCGACGAGTTCTCGCTGCACAGCCATCACAAAGCATTGGCCGCGATTGCGGCAAACAAGTTCGACGATGAGACTGTGGCCGTCCCCGTCAGTTTTGCGGTGCCGAATGGCTCCAAGCCGAAGCGCCAGGAGATCACTTTCAAAGTGGATGAAGGCCCGCGCGCCGACACCTCGCTGGAAGCTCTGGGCGCTCTTAAACCGGCGTTCCACGTGAAGGGCGTCACCACGGCGGGCAACTCCTCACAGATGTCCGATGGAGCCGCGATTGCAGTCGTCATGTCGGCGGATCGCGCTAAGGCTTTGGGCATCACGCCGCTGGCGCGCTATGTTTCCTTTGCGACTGCCGGCTACAAGCCCGAAGAAATGGGCCTCGGCCCGGTATTTGCAATCCCGAAGGCGCTTAAGCTCGCAGGCCTGAAGTTAGACCAGATTGACGTGATCGAATTGAATGAGGCCTTCGCCGCCCAATCCCTCGCGGTAATCAAAGAGGCCGGACTCGACCGGGAGCGCGTGAATCCAAACGGCGGCGCGATCGCCTTGGGGCATCCGCTGGGCTGCACGGGAGCAAAGTTAACCGCCAGTGTGATCCGCGAGTTGAAACGCCGCAAAGGCCGCTATGGCATGGTCACCATGTGCGTCGGAGGGGGCATGGGCGCGGCAGGGATATTCGAAAACTTGTCCTGATATTCTTGGGAACGGCGGAGAAAACTTACTAAGATACATGGTTCGTTTTGTGGTAACCTTTTACCCGGTCAGCGCTTTGGGCTAGTAAGCGAACGACCAGAATTTGCGACCGGCTCCTAAGTCGGTTTGGAGGTGCTCTATGCGGCTCTCCAGTTTCCTTGTAACTACAGTCCTGTTAGTTTCGGTGGCTCTGTTTGCGCAACACGGTGCGGGGGGCGGAGGCTCGCATAGCGGAGGGTCTGCTTCGTCCACCAGCATGGCGAGCAGCCACAGTTTTACCAGTTCGTCTTCGCACAGCACTTCAAGCGCGTCTGCACCCAAAAGTTTCGCCAAAGGTAGCGGTGCGCAACAAGCAAAGAGTTCGCACTCCCTGCTCCATCCTTTTAGAAAGTCGAAGCCAGAGCAAGCAGCGGTCTTCACTCCCACTTGGACGTGTGTTAGAAGGCCGTGCCCGATTTGTCCTACTGGGCAGGCTCGCAATGGAAAAGGCGCTTGTGCGCCAGTCACGAATGCCTGTCTGGCAGCTTACGGTTTCTCCTGCGGAGGTCAGTATTGGTCCAACGACTGTAACGCGTTGGCTGGCCAACTTGCCTCACAACAGCGGTTTATCACAAACAGCGATCCCAGCGAAACTCTGATCTATCAAACGCTGTTGGCGCAGTATGAGCAGTGTGTGAATCGCTATCGCTTTGGAGCGTATGGTTTGGGTTTCCTTGCTTTCGATGAGGGGAACCTGTTCGCCTTGCCTTAAGCATTGAGGGACTTCGGAGCAGACCGCCGGAAAGCCAATATTCATTCGTAATCTTCCGCTGTAGAATAGTTCAGATACTCCCGCTGTCCCTGATCGGCTTTATCAAGTCAACAATTGGTTATTAATTAAATCCTCTGAAGAGGTCTAGCGATGGCGACTACAACGGTAATTCCTAACACTAAGATTCCTGGCGGCGGCTTTTTGCTGGAAGAGCGAGCGCCAGTTGACGTTTTCACGCCTGAGGATTTTTCCGAGCAGCAGCGCATGATTGGCCGGACAACCGAAGAGTTCGCAATCAATGAGATTTTGCCGCAGGCCGAAAAGATGGAACACAAAGATTATTCCATCTCGCGCGATTTGCTCAAGAAGGCAGGGGAACTCGGTCTTGCCGGCGTGGAAATTCCCGAAGCCTACGGCGGCCTTGAAATGGATAAGGTCACGGCGGCAATCATTGCCGACCATATCGCGAAGTATGCCGGCTTCGCCACAACATGGGGCGCGCACAGCGGCATCGGCCTGCTACCGCTGGTGTATTTTGGCACCGAGGAGCAGAAGAAAAAATATCTGCCGCGCCTGGCTGCTGGAGAAATTGTCGGCGCGTATTGCCTATCCGAAGCAACCTCAGGATCGGACGCGCTGAACTGCCGCACCCGCGCGGTGCTTTCGCCGGATGGTAAGCATTACGTCCTGAACGGCGAGAAGATGTGGATCACCAATGCTGGTTTCGCCGACCTGTTCACGGTCTTTGCCAAGATCGACGGCGAAAAGTTTTCTGCGTTTCTGGTTGAGCGCACATTCCCTGGCATTTCCACGGGCGCCGAAGAACATAAGATGGGCATCCGCGGTTCTTCAACTTGCCCGGTCATTCTCAACGATTGCCATGTGCCGGTCGAGAATCTGCTAGGCGAGATCGGAAAAGGCGCAACTATCGCGTTCAACATTCTCAACGTCGGCCGCTTTAAACTCGGCGCAATGTGCCTGGGCGGCGCGCGTGTTTCAATCGAGTCCGCGGTTGCCTATGCCAAACAGCGCAAGGCCTTCGGCAAGTCCATCAGCGATTTCGGCCTGATCCGCGAAAAGATCGCCAATATGGCCACGCTCATTTATGTGGGCGAGTCGATGGTCTATCGCACGGTTGGAATGATGGACGTATTGCTTGGAGAAATTGATCACGCGAGTCCAGACGCCTCAAAACAGATTCGCAAGGCCATCGAAGAGTATGCGGTCGAGTGCTCGATCTTGAAGGTCTGGGGATCGGAGATGATCGACTATATTGTCGATGAGACGATGCAGATCCATGCCGGCTACGGCTTCGTAGAGGAGTATCCCGCCGAACGTGCCTACCGCGACGCGCGCATCAACCGCATCTTTGAAGGCACGAATGAAATCAACCGCCTCATAATTACGGGTTTTCTGCTGAAACGCGCCATGAGCGGCCAGTTGCCTCTGATGCCGGCGATCAAGAAGCTAATGGATGAAGTGCTGAGCGGACCCTCGATGGGAGAGGATATCGAAGGGCCGCTGGCTGAAGAACGCAAGGTGGTGGCCAACGCGAAGAAGCTTGGCTTGTTCGTCGCCGGCGCGGCCACGCAAAAATATATGGCCGCAATTCAGGATCAGCAGGAAGTGATGGGCGCGATCGCCGACATGACCATCGAGATATTCGCGATGGAATCCGCGGTGCTGCGCGCGCAGAAGATGGTCGAGCAGCAGGGTGAAGCCGTCGCGGCTCTGCCCATAGCGATGGCGCGCGTCTATATGACTCAGGCCTTCGAGAAAGTTGAAGCGGCTGCCAGAAAAGTCATCGCCGACGTGGCCGATGGCGATATGCTGCGCACGCAACTGGCAATTGTCCGGCGCTTGGCGAAGCATGATCCGTTCAACACCATTGCGCTCCGCCAGCAAATCGCGCAGAAGACGATTGAAGCTGGGAAATACAGCCTGGCGTAAAACCCCGCCGCCTTTTTACTTTGCGGAGGATTCGCGCGGCGAATCCTCCGTTTTATTTTGGATGACTGTTTAGCTCGATGACGAACGAACCGTAAGTGAGTGAGTGGTTCTTATTCTTTAGGAAAATTTGGGTCCGCCTTCACCTCTTCGATCTGTTTCGTGTGGCGCTCACTGTGTGCGGAGATGAGAAGAATCCACTGATAGGCATCCATCTCGCCCAGCACGGGATGCGGCCCAAAATGATCGCGCAGATCGTCGTTCGTTGTCCTGACGTAGTCCATCGTGGCCTTGCGCGAATCCTCAAAAGCTTTTGTCAGTTCCTCCCGGGTTGCCCAGCGGCCCGTCGGTTTCAGAAATTCGGGAGCTTGCGCTTTGTGACTCCGGTCGGGAATCCTTTGCATGATAATGTCGTCGGTGACTTTCACTTCCGCTCGCTTCTCCGGCGTGGGCGGGCCGGCCATGAATTTGCTTTGCACGAGTCCGAAAATTGTGGACTCGGAGACGGCGATATGTTCAGAGACTTCCGCCACCGACCAGCGATCGGGCGCGGGTTTGAACTTCCATTGCTTTTCAGAGAGGCCGGCAATCGACTGCAGGAAAGCGTCGTGAGTGGCCTGCAGGCTTTTTAGAGCAGCTTCACGCTCCGCGGGTGACAGCGTTGTGGGCGCCGGAGTGGTCGTCGTCTGGGCTATGGCGGACAGAGAAAACGCCAGAGTTAGACACAGGACTGCCGCAAACTTCCATTGCAGTTTCATAGATTATCCCCGTGTGAATTGGTTGCAGTGGCGCAATTATAGCGCGGATTTACTCAGACGGACTTACTCAAACCAGCCGCTGCGATAGGCGATCCACCAGGAGGCGTATCCGATGGGGATGGTCGCTCCCAGCGCCCACCAGACAGGCAGGACGACATCGGCGAGGATGCCGAGCACGGTGAAGACAGTCCAGAAGATCTTGCGCTCCATCGTATAAATTCTAGTTCGTTTGCGCGCCTTGTAAATCGGGCGTTGCGCTTACCAGCAAACTTCGGTTATGTGAGGACCTCGGCGGAAAGGCTGTCCGGCAAAACTTCGCTGAAGGAATGTAGGGAAAGACTCAGGATCAAAGGCCGCGTCATGCTTTGGGCTTCAGTTCCTCCATCACGCTCTGAATCAGCTCTTTCGCTTCGGTGAGGCTCTTCATGATGAGCTGCACATCCATAACCGGTTTGCCGGGCCAGCGCTGGCTTTGGCAATAGACGCCGTGCTGGCCGACTAGCGCCATCGCGTCGGTGACCAGATCCATGGTCACGGCGAGGCGCCCGCGCGGAACGCCTATGCGGGTTTCGAAGTGTTCCAGCTCTTCCTGCTTCTCATTGAAGACCGACATGCAGAGATTGTACCCGCGAAGTGCGTATAATTCTCAGGGGTCGTAACTTCGTATCGCGTTCTCATCGTTGACTTGTGCCCTCAGCGGTTGTGTCGCTGATGCAGGTTTGCGAGGCGCACGATTCGCAAGCTCGATGAGTCCAATCGTTCGTCAGGAGGAAGCTGGTCATGAAGAAAATCGCTCTACTCATTGCATTGTTGTTGGTCGCTTCAACCGCCGTATTCGCACAAGGGCATGACATGTCGAAGCGTGCCAGTCCGGCAGCCAGCGCGGAGTGCAAGTTCTCCGATGGCAAGACAGTCAAGATCGATTACTCCAGCCCGCGCGCCAAAGGCCGCAAAATTTTCGGCTCGAAGAGCGATAGCGCTCTTGTGCCCTTCGGCGAAATCTGGCGCACGGGCGCGAATGAGGCGACAACGTTCGTTGCCGGCACCGGCGTCAATGTTGGCGGCACCGAGGTTCCGGCGGGCAGCTATACCATCTTCACCGTCCCAAATGCCGATGCGTGGACGCTCGTCATCAGCAAGAAGACCGGAGAATGGGGAACCAACTATCCCGGCGCGAAAGAAGATTTTGCTCGCGTGCCCATGAGCGTTTCAAAGACCTCAGGTCCGGTGGAAAATTTCACCATCGCATTTGATCAGGCTGGCAGCAAGTGCAATCTGCACATGGAGTGGGAGAACACGCGGGCCAGCGTCGAGATCGTCGAAAAATAATTCTCAGTTGCCGATTGTTAGTTCTCAGTTTCCGGTTCTTCGTTCTCAGGTCTCAGACGAAACCGCTCGAATCCTCGACTATGGTTCGTCTGGGACCTGAGAACTGAATCTCAAAGTCTGAAAGTCGCTATACTGAAATCCATGCGGCCGATGCTGCGCTTTCTCTGGAACTCAACTCGGGGCCATCGCATAACGCCCTGGCGCAGTCCTTATCTTCTGTGGCGCATCGAGACCTACACTGGCGTGAAAATGACCCAGATCGGCTTCCTCGAATTCTGGGAATTTCTGTGGACCGAACGCGGCAATCTCTGGCGCTTCCTGAAATGGACTGGCGAAATGGATCGCTACGTTCATCCCAAAGCGAAAAGAACCTAGAGCTGATGTTCTCTTCGCGTAAACCGCTGAGCATCTTATTGCGAAATTCCGTTGAACGAAAACAGTTTGACCTTGTGTTTACTGAAGGGTAACTACCCCCCCTCCCCCCCGATCTATTGGAATCAAGACCTTGGCGCAAAATATCCTGCAAAATCTTGAGCCGCAAGGGGTTAGCAGTCAAAATCTTGAGCGCGTAAGACTTAGCTCCACAACGTGCATGTTTTCTGTTCGGCGTCTCCACAACGCCCTACAAAGCTTGCTGGATTCACCCCGTTGAATGTTGCGTGCCGAGGGATGAGACACCTCCGGCCCGCAACGGTAATGAGATATTCTCGCACCGATCGGGATGGAAGTCTGTGCCGGCGGTCACCGCGAGAATGTGATGAAAAAAAGGCGAGTCAAACCCCGGTGATTGCGCGTTGCAAGGATGTATCCACTCGGATACAATGAAAACGCTTGAATACGCTGCTGCGATCGTCGGATTCGAGAGGGCCGGAACAAAGGGGAAACTGGGAAAACAACAATGAAGAGAAAAACGACTTACAAACCGTTTGACGTGGCGGCGTATCTCGATAACGATGCAGTCATTGCGGATTATCTATCGGCGGCTGCCGAAGATCCCAACCCCGAGGTATTCGTCGCCGCGCTCGGTGAGGTGGCCAAAGCGCGAGGCATGGCCCAGATCGCGAAAGACGCGGGCCTGGGCCGCGAGAGCCTGTACAAAACTCTGAGCGCGGGCGCCCACCCACGCTTCGAAACCATCAATTCCGTTCTGCACGCCCTTGGCGTGAAATTTGCTGTCGTTGCCGACCGCGAGAGCTAGATCGGGCTGCTGAACGAAGACGCTGAGATGACGGCGGATGTGGAATCCCACCCTCAAAGATCGAAGGGTGGGGCACCCGTCAAAATCCCGAGATGGACGCGACCGTGGAATCCCAGGTCTCGAAAAGCGCGAGACCTGGGGCACCCGGCCATTGGATTCCCCATGACCCCCCTCGGTCGGCAATATTATCCACCAGTCTCGGGGAAGATATAGAGGCTGCTTTGGTGCTGGCTGGGGCGGCGGGGAGTGGGGCGCGGGGAGGATGCCTTGCGGTGTCCCGAGCGGCGATTGAGGGAGTAGGGATCCTTCGACTGCGCGGGGGCGCGCTTCGCTTACCCCGCTTCGCTCAGGATGACAGCCGTTGAGTGGACGGGCGATTACCGCAGCGCTTAAGCGCTGCGCCACCCAAAACCAAAGCCACCCAAAACCAAGC
>JBAWBR010000051.1:0-9911 GCA_049589875.1 Terriglobales bacterium | reverse complement strand
TTGCAATATTCCACCCAGCGATAGAACGCTTCGGCGGGGAGGCTCCGCACATTGGCGGCAAGATAGGCCTGGCTTCCAATCAATTTACAGAATTGCATGAACTCATTGGTGCCGAACTGATTCAGGTCATAGCGATGAGTGTCGGGAGCCGCGGCAGGTTCTCCATCCTGCCAGAAGTTGGTGCGGCGGGGACGCTTATCGACGGGGCCGATGCCGTCGCGCCAGTCATAACTATCGGCGAAGCAGCCGCCCGGATAGCGGACGATTGGCGGCTTGATCTTCTTCAGTTCATCGATGAGCTCTTTGCGGATGCCGTTCACGTTCGGAATCTTGGAATTTGGACCTACCCAGACGCCGTCGTAGACGACGCCGCTCAGGTTCTCCACGAAATGGCCGTAAATATTGGGTGAGATGATTCCCAGAGGCTCTCCCAGGAGAACTTCGACACGGGCATCGGCTGTGCTGGAACTTTGTGCGTTGGCGAATGGTGAATATCCGGTGAAGAGTGCGGCCGCGGTTGCGGCGGTGTTGCGGATGAAGTCACGACGTTTGATCATAGGGTCCTCTGTAAAGTTGTTGCCATCCGGCGGCAGCGCGCGTTACCCTCAGCGGCGAAAGCCGGCAGTAACAAATAGGGGTGACCGCAGCGCTGAAAGCGCTGCGCCACCCAAAAGCAAAAGCGAAATCGAATTTTCCAGCAAACTGTGAGGCGGAAGCAAATGGTAAAGCCGACGCCTTTCAAGACAGATTACTTTGTTATCGTTTGTTATCGTTGGCCAGAACCTGAGGAGCATCGCCCTAGATTGCATCGAGCGCTTGATCGAGGTCGGCGATTATGTCGTCTATATCTTCTATGCCAACGGAGATTCGGACCAAGCCGTCGGTGATGCCGATTTTGCGGCGGCCTTCTTCGCCGACGGCGGCGTGCGTCATGGTCGCGGGATGGGAGATAAGCGTTTCGACTCCGCCCAGCGATTCACCCAGCGAACAGACTCGGACCTTGCGCAGCATTTTATTGGCGTTGGAGAGCGAGCCGGTTTCGAACGAGATCAGTGCTCCGAAACCAGACATTTGGCGCTTGGCCAGTTCGTGCTGGGGATGGTCGGGCAATCCGGGATAGAAAACTTTCTGCACTTTCTTGTGCTGCGCGAGATAGCCAGCGACTTTGCGGCCATTGCTATCGTGCTGCGACATGCGGACGGCGAGGGTTTTTACGCCGCGCAGAATCAGCCAGCACTCAAAGGGAGACATGATTGCGCCGGCGCATTTCTGCAGGAAGGCCAGCTTCTCCGCCTGTTCGGGCTTGGTGCAGACGACGACTCCGCCTAAACCATCGCTGTGGCCGTTGAGAAATTTGGTAGTGGAATGAATGACCATATCGGCGCCGAGTTCAATGGGGCGCTGAAAGTAGGGCGACATGAAGGTGTTGTCAACGACGACTTCCGCGCCGCGCTGGTGGGTTAGATCGCTGATGGCGCGCAGGTCGCAGAGTTCCATGAGCGGGTTGGTAGGTGTCTCCAGGAAAACGAGGCGGGTATTTTTCTGAAAAGCACGCTCGACGGCGGCCAGGTCGGTGGTATTCACGTAGGTGAATGTGAGTCCGAAATTCACCAGAACCTGATTGAAGAGGCGCGGCGTTCCGCCGTAGAGGTTGTGGCCGGCGATGACGTGGTCTCCAGCTTTGAGCATGGTTGCGACCGCATTGATGGCGGCCATGCCGCTGGCAAAGACCTTGGCTGCAACTCCACCTTCGAGCGCGGCGAGATTTGTTTCCAGGCGATCGCGCGTGGGATTCGAGACGCGCGAATATTCGTAGCCTTTGTGCTTGCCGATCTCTTCCTGCACGTAGGTGGAAGAGGCGTAGATGGGGACGTTGACTGCGCCAGTGAGGGGATCGGGTTCCTGTCCGGCGTGAATGGCGCGGGTGGCGAAACCTTGCTTAGCAGATTCGGAATGTTTGGAGGTCAAGAATGAGTCCTCGAAATTGAGAGCTTGAGCGGAATCTCATTCTAGCAGCCGGTGCAAGATTAGTTGCGGTGTTGACGTCTCCATTCGAGCTCTTTGGGACGAACGGCCGGGAGGAGATTGACGCGGGGAAGATTCGGCCGGGGGAAGACTGGCGCGGGCGATTTCGGCGACATTTGAATTCAATCGGTCGGCGCGGGATCGGATTTTCCATTCGTCCTGGCGGCGTCGGGGGCTGTCGCACGCGATTTGTGTTGCCTTATATCAACAACAATTGTCTCCGCCAAACGATCTTGCGCGCACATGCGGTTCTTGTCCCATAAAACCTGCACAAACCCCAGACCTCCCTCAAGAATGGCTGCTCCATATCCAACCGCCCGTTCAATGGATTGCCACAAGCCGAGCCGTTCGCTGGTCAGGGAAACGGCACGGGTGCGGGCTACGAATTTGCCGGGTGTTTGGCCATTGCCGAAATAATTCCAGGTCGCCCAATAGAGGAGCATCACCACAAGGTTACCGGCTTCATGAAAATTCCAGGTAAGGTCAATGTGTTGCTGGTGCAGCAGGTAGCGGCGCCAAACAAACTCGAGAGGAACCCACAATATCAAAGCTATAGCGATGTCGATGACATAACCGAGTATGCGTTGCCCGACGCTTGCCAGAGCGACGCCCTCGAGGGCATGCATGCGATGTGTTTCATGGATCCGAAAGCGGCGGCGATCTTCTCCCATGACGCCATGATAGATGGTTGCGGTTTGAGAGGTAATGAATTGGTCCAGCAAGTTACCGCGCCCATTGTTTCACTGCCGCAAGAAACGCCGCCATATACATGCGGGGCTAGTGATTGAGGGTTTCGATGGGAGAGCCACCTCCCGAGGATGGCTCGGTTCCGCTGCAGGAGGAGATGGCGCTGGTACCGGTGGTGCGGACGACGCCATCCTGAATGGAGCAGAAGGAATGGACTCCGGTGACATTGGCCGTTACTGGATTTGCGTAGGTCTGGTATGAGCTGGCTGGTTGAGTGCTCGCGCTGGTGGCGACAAAGATGTATCCGCTTTTTGTACCCTGCGCCAGCGCGGAATCGATCAAGCACGCGGCGGCAGATGTGGGAAGTTCAGCAGGAGTATCGCAGGTGCCGCCCAATGCCGCCAAGGTGGAAGGATAACCGACGGTTGGGTAAGTGGAGTAGTAGGAGACCATGGCGGTGTTAATGGTGGCGATCGCACTTACAGCCGATGCTTCGTTGGCCGCGATCCTCGCCTGCAACAGATTCGGGACGGCAATGGCGGCGATGACCAGGATGATCCCAATGACAACTAATAGTTCGATAAGGGAGAATCCTTTTTGCCTGGTCATAGTCGCTCGCTGAAACTTTCTCGCTATGGTGGGGAACTTGGCGGTTCAGCTTAATGCTGCACCTTCGGGTTGGGAAATCTAAAGTTACCAAGGTGAGAGAATCGGCGGGGATAGCGTGGGGGTGGGGCAAGACACTTTCGCGGGACACCCGTTCGAGGGTCTCATGGCAGGCTCTGGACCAGTCGGCAGGATGCGGGCGCTACAACTAGATACCACCTTCGAAGATTTTCTTGGACAAGTAGCGCTCGGCGGAGTCGGGGGAGGGCTCGCAGTGAGAAAATCTTCAGTTCGCCTCTTTTCGAGGTTTTGAGTGCCTGATTACAGCATCTGTGTCCAAAAAGCAGGCACCCGGTGTCTAATCGTCAAGGGATTCTGCGGCTGTTCGTGAAGGGAGAGAATATGAGAATCCGTTTTGCTCGACTTCTAATGGGCATCCTTCTGTTCCTGACGGCGTGTCCTTACGGAGTGCGCGCTCAGGAGCTGGATGTTTGTGCAAAGGAGGCAGCCCTGCTTTCTCCTACGGAGCCCATTTATCCCGACGCAATGGAGCTAAAACGCACCTTGGAAAATCATGGATTCGTGGTGTACTGTGTGTTTCCCACAACGTTGTGGAGCGTTTTTTGGGTCGGAGACGGAGACGACCGTTTCACGCATAGCACGGTTGAGGGTGAGGCTAATTTTCATACCAATTACGGCGACGCGACGGCTTTCTTCCTGCCGAAGCCCCAGACGTTTGCCAACTTCAAGATTACGGAACATCGTGAGGATGGCGGCTTTCTCTACACCTTCGCCGGCACGCCTCGGGTGTGGGCAACAAACCGATTCGGAAGCGCCCGGAGAATTTATTTTCTGGATCACGACAACCAATTGTTCTTCGTCGGTGATGTTACGCTCCTGCATCGACTTGAAAAGGTCCTGAACGCGCGGCACAGAAGGCTCTGAAATTGTGGATCGGAGTGCGGTCCATTGGCGAAACATCGCAATTGCGCTGATTGACCCTGCAATCATCTCGGGATTTTGAGGGTTGCCGGCTCGGTTGGGGGGGCCAGGGCACCCGTTTCGACATGGATGAGTTAGTTTTGTGTCCGGGAAATATGCGGCATAGTCTGCAAGCTTTATGCGGCGCGCGGGCTATAGACGCTGCGAACAAAATGCATAGATCCTTCGCTTCGCTCAGGATGACAATGAAAAAGTGTCTAAATCCCGCCTTCGAAGATTTTCTTGGATAGATAGCGTTCGGCGGAGTCGGGAATCATTGTGACGACGCGTTTGCCTGGGCCGAGGCGCTTGGCGATCTCGACCGCCGCGTAGACGTTTGCGCCCGAGCTTGATCCTCCGAGAACGCCTTCGCGGGCGGCGAGTTGCTTCACCATGCCGAACGCTTGCGGGTCGGTCACCATGAAGACTTCATCGCAAACGGCGCGATCAAAATTGCCGGGGACAAAGCTGTTGCCGATGCCTTCGACTTTATGCGGACCGGGCTTGCCTCCGCCGAGAATCGAGCCCTGGGTTTCGACGGCCACCGCATAAACCTTGGCGATGCGTTCCTTGAGGAAACGGGCGACGCCGCTGAAGGTGCCGGCGGTGCCACAGCCGATGGTGATGGCGTCAATGCGGCCCTCCATCTGCTCGAAGATTTCGCGGGCGGTGGTCTCGTAGTGGAAATCGGTGTTGGCGGGATTATCGAATTGAGCGGCGAGGAAGGCGGAAGGATCGGAGGCGGCAAGATCGCGGGCGCGGCTGATGGCTCCGGGCATGCCTTCGGAATCGGGCGTGCGAGTTACTTCAGCGCCGAAGGCCCGCATGATGATTACCTTTTCTTCGGAAAATTTCTCGGGCACGAAGAGCCGCACTTTATAGCCGCGGTTCACGCCGATCAGGGCCAGGCCGATGCCGGTGTTGCCGGCGGTAGCTTCGACGATGGTGCCGCCGGGCTTGAGCTTGCCGTGGCGCTCGGCCTCGGCGATTAAGCCGATGGCGGCGCGGTCTTTGACGCTGCCTCCGGGATTCAGGTACTCAAGCTTGGCGAAGATGTCGGCAGAGCCGGAGGGAGCCAGCTTTTTGAGCTGGAGCATGGGGGTTTCGCCGACAAGCTGGGTGATGTCGTCGCTGACGCGCAGGCGGGAGTTGGTGGTCGCGGTGGGCACACTACAGGGTATGAAAAGAATGGGAGTGCGTCAATTCACTAGTGGCCACCGGCCGAAGGTTCGGGGCCGGCGTAGTAGCCGCTCTTGGTGCGGACGGTGAGTTTGTCATTTTTGTTGGGGGAGCGGGCATCGACGCGAACGGTGCGGTATCCGCCCTGGGATTTGGGAGTGGTCGGTTTGTAGCCGATGGTGTACTGGCTGCGAATGTCGTGGGCGATGGTGCGAGTGATGGCATCGACCTCGTCGAGGGTTTTGGGCAGGAAGGCGATACCGCCGGTTTTATCGCACATCACCTGCAATGCACGCTTGGCATGTTTGGAGTGTTCATCCAGGATGCCGATGGCGTAGACGGTAGGGCCGTTCTCAGCCTGCAAGCGGCGGATGGCTTGCTCGAGCGTCTCGCTGCTTTCGTTGTCGTCACCGTCGGTAACCACGAAAATGACTTTCTTTTCGAGCTTTGCGCTCTCCTTTAAATGAGTAGCGGAGGCGACCACGGCATCGTAAAGCGCGGTGCCGCCGCGGGTTTCGATCTTGTCCAGTCCTTCTTTGAGCTTGTTGATGTTGGAGGTGAAATCCTGATCGAGATAGTACTCGTCGTTGAAGTTGACGACGCAGACTTCATCGTTGGGATTGGAGGCGCGCACCAGATTCAGCGCGGCGGCGTTCACCTTGTCGCGTTTTTCGCGCATCGATCCGGAGTTGTCGATGACGATGCACATGGCGACAGGGATATCCTCGTGGCGGAAGGAGGTGATGGGCTGGGGATGGCCATCCTCGAAAACACTGAAGCTGCCCTTATTGAGGTTGGTAACGATGTGCTGCTTGTTATCAATGACGGTGGCGTGAAGAACAACCTCTTCCACTTCCTTCTTGAAGACGAAGACGCCGCTATTGTCCGCGGAATCGGGAGGCTGGGTGGAATCCTGCGGGGGCGGGGCGGAGTTCGATTGGGGCGAATTCGTTTGCGGAGCAGGCGATGCGGTGTCCGGAGGCTGACTGGACGGAGCCGCGGGTGCTGGGGCGGACTGAGTTGAAGTGGATGGAGGCGGCGAAGTGGATTGAGGTGAAGCGGATTGAGTTGCAGGGGCAGGAGGCGGCGAGGCGGGCGGGGTAGTTTGAGCGGCAGCGACAAAACTGCAGACGATCAGCAGGAGAAGAAGGGGCAGGAAATTTTCATTCCGTCGGCGCATAGTAACCCGTTTTCGCATAGACCCGCAGCGGCGGCAATCCCTTTGGAGGATTCAACTTTACTTTAATTTTACGCCATTTGCCGTCATGGACCGGGTTCTTAGGACGGTATCCGAGCACATATTGGTTGCGTAACTCGATGCCTATTTTTGCGGAAACGTCGGCCAGATCGTTCGGGTTATCGATGGTGAAGGCGCGGCCGCCGGTCAGTTCGGTGACATCGCTGAGCAGGGCGGGACCGAGGCGCTCTTCCTCGGTGGGGAAATAGTGGTCGTAAAGGCCGATGGCATAGATGAGCACGTCGGCTTCCTTGACGACCGAACGAATCTCGCCTTCGGTATAGCGGCTGTGGTTATCGCCGCCATCGGAAATGATGAGGAGCGCCTTTTTGGGATATTTGGCCTGGCGCATTTTGGTGACGCCGAGATAGATCGCATCCAGCAGCGCGGTGCGGCCTTTGGGGATCGAGTAGATCAGCTTGTTCTGGATTTCGTCGACTGAATTAGTGAAGTCGGCAATCTCCTCGGGCTTGTCGGCGAAGGTGATCATGAAGAACTCGTCCTGCGGATTGGCGGTTTTGAAGAACTCGATGACCGCATCGCGGGCGCGATCGATTTTGCTGCCCATGCTGCCGCTCATATCGAAGATCACGCCGAGGGAGACCGGCGCATCCTCACTGGAAAAGGTTTTGATTTCCTGCGCTTCCCTGCCCTCGAAGAGATTGAAATTTTCGCGGTCGAGTCCGGTGACGAGGCGATTCATGGGATCGGTGATGGTGACGGGGACGAGGACCAGATTAACGTCGACCTTGTAGGGCTTGGTATGCGTGCGCAGAGCGGGATCGCCTTCCGGCTGAGCGGGAGGGTGAGGTTGAATTCTGGGCTGAATGTGGACGTCGTCGGATGAATTGCGGGCAAAGGAATCCTGCGCATAGAGCGGGAAGGCGCAGCAGGCAGACAGGAGTAACAAAGACAAGCAGAGAAGCCACAACGAAAGCAGTTTGCCGCACGGCATAGGGCCTACAAAGCTTAGTGCGAAACTCGGTGCGAAGACCTACTCGGAATGTCGAACCGCCCCCACAGAAGGCCGGCCCAACAGCATCTCTGAGCGCATATTAGCACACAAGGGAAAAAGAAATTAGCGCTTTTTCACGCTTGCGTGGCTGAGATTCGGAATAGCTGAAAGCAGTTGTCTCGGGGCCAAAATGGGGAATTTGGGGCGGGGGGATTTGGGGTGGGCCACGATCACAGATTTTGCCGGCACCAGCGCTGGAGGACAAAGAGGGACCATGGACGCGACCAGGAGGTCTGGCCGGCGAGGAAGCGGCGCCAAACATCGGCGGCGGGGCGCGGGTTGAGACCTGGAACTGGCTGAGCCTGTAAGGTCTGCTCGATCAGAGGCTTAAGATCGGCGCGCATCCAACGCTCCCAAGGCAATGTAAATCCGCGCTTGGGACGATTGACGACTTCGGGGGGGAGTTCGAGGCCGAGGCTCCTCAGCAAGAGGCTTTTTGGCGGTGCGCCCTGCAATTTGAGTTGGCCGGGGATGGAGAGGCAGGCCCGGACGAGCGCCTGGTCAAGAAAGGGGACGCGCAGTTCAAGGCCATGGACCATGCTCATGAAGTCGGAATCGCGAAGAAGGGTGTTGCGCAGGTAGCATGTGGTTTCGAGCCAGGAAACTTGATTGATGGGGTCAAGGGCCGCACAAGCGGCGAGGGAGGCCTGTTCCAAGTTTGCCAGTTCGCGCGCGGCGGGATCGCTATCGCCGGCGAAGAGGGCGTGACGCTCGTCCGAAGTGAAAAGAGAGCGCGCAAGGAAATAAGGGTGCGAGGGGTGGGGCTGCGCGAGCGCAGAGAGTTTTCGAATGCGGTCACTTTTATCAGCGAGCAGCGCAATCGATGCCGATACTGGCTTGCGCAGGAACGATGGGATGGTTGCGAGGCGGGCGGCGGCCGTCTCCATGCGAGGCACGCGGCGGAAATTGGAATAGCCGGCGAACATTTCGTCAGCGCCGAGGCCGGTTAGGGCGACTTTGATGCCCTCGGCGCGCGCTTTGGATGAAATGAGCCAGGTGTTGACGCCATCGATAGTCGGCTGATCCATGGCGCTGAGGGCCTCGGGCAGGCTGGCGAGCGCGTCTTCTTGCGAGACCATGATTTCGTGATGATCGGTGGCGAAACGCGTGGCGATGGCGCGGGAGTGAGCGGCTTCGTTGAATTCATCTTCGCGAAAGACGAGGGAAAAAGTTGTGGGGCGAATGCCGGCTTGGTGCATTATCGCGACTAGGCTGCTGGAATCAATGCCTCCGGAGAGAAAGACGCCGATAGGGACGTCGCTGACGAGATGCGAGAGAACGGCGTTGCTAAGTAGATCGGGGAGGGCCTTTACAGCGGATTGGGCGCTTTCGCTGGCTTGATTGTTGGCGGCGCGATTCTGGGGCGGCGAGGTTAGTGGGGACGAGAACGGGCGTAGTTCGAGGCGGCCACGATCCATTGGAATGTGCGGAGCCACGGAAACAACCTGGCCGGGAGGGACGGCGGAAATTCCTTCGATGATGGTGCGCGGCTCGGAGACGGAGCCGAAGGCGAGAAAGGTGAAGAGGCCGTTGGGGTCGAGCTGGCGCGGGACGAGGCCGGTGCGCAGGAGGGTTCGAACTTCGGAGGCGAAAAGGAAATTGGCGCCGGACTCGAAGTCGCCGGAATGAAAATTGCGGGAATGAAAGTAGTAGAGCGGCTTGATGCCGAGCGGATCGCGCACGAGGAGCAGCCGCTGGCGATGGGCATCCCAGAGGGCGAAGGCGAACATACCGCGCAGGCGCTGGAAAGAGGCTTCTCCCCAGGCGCGGTAGGCAGCGAGGATGACCTCGGTATCGGACTGGCTTTCGAAGCGAGCACCGGTGGATTCGAGCTGCGCGCGAAGTTCGCGGAAGTTGTAAATCTCGCCGTTGAAGACGATGCAATTGCCGGTGGCGGGATCGCGCATGGGCTGATGGCCGAGCGGTGAGAGATCGATGATGGAGAGGCGGGTGTGGGCGAAGGCGAGTTCTCCACCGGAGGTGATGGGAATGGTGGTGGCGCCGGAATCGTCAGGGCCGCGATGACGCAGGGATTGGATAGCGGTGTCGAGGGTTTCCCGGTTGACGCGCTCGGAGGCGAGGATGCCGAAGATGCCACACATGGAAAATTGGAACGCGAAAGATATGTGAGATCCGAAGCAAAGAGCATAAACCACGGAGAGCATGGAGGACACTGAGGAC
>JBAWBR010000050.1:0-112370 GCA_049589875.1 Terriglobales bacterium | reverse complement strand
CAATTTGGCAAACATGCCGTGAAGCCGCACTCCAACCATACGCGCCGCCACGCCCCGCTTGATCGCCTGCACGTCGTCTCCGGCCGACACAATGCGCGGCTGAAAGAGCTGCGGCTCGCCTTCCGTCGCGCGGAATTGACGGAACGGGGAGAGTGCGCGATAGAGGGCGTCAAACTGCTGGAAGAAGCCTTGCGAAATGGGCAGCATCTGGAAAGCGTTTTCTTTAGCGAAGTGGCCCGTCCGCTGGCGGAAAAACTTATGTCACAAATTGGCGCACGCACGGAGGCGCTGATTTTGCCTGCGACGCTTTTCAACTCTATAGTGCCCAGCGAAGCGCCACAGGGCGTGGCGGCTTTGTTGAAGCTTCGGAAATTCTCCACGAACGAATTGCTCGATCGAGCGACCGAAGGTCCACTTCTGGCTGCGGCTGGATTGCAGGACCCAGGCAATCTGGGAACGATTCTACGGTCGGCCGAGGCCTTTGGAGCGGCTGGAGTCTTCCTGCTCGAGGGTACGGTCAGTCCTTACAATTGGAAGGTGCTTCGCGGCTCGGCAGGATCAATTTTTCGCCAGCCATTTGTTCAGATTTCTTCCGTGGAACTGATTCCGCTTCTGCGCAACCGGGGAGTGCGGCTGCTGGCAACGTCTTCGCACCAGGGAACCCCGCTGGCGGAAGCCAACTGGCGTTTGCCGCTCGCCATCTTCATAGGCAATGAGGGAGCTGGTCTGGCGCTTGAAATCGTGCATCAGATGGATGAGACGCTGGTGATTCCCCAATCCGGCACAGTCGAATCGCTGAACGCCGGTGTGGCGGCGAGCATTGTGCTTTATGAAGCGGCAAAAAAGTCAGAAGTTAGAAGTTAGATTGAAGAAGCAAAATCATGAAGAATTGGACTTTGGATGCTCGTTATAATGCTCATCAATTCTGTATATTCTACTTCTTCAATTTGACCTCTAACATTTGACCCTGCCCAACTGAATTGCACGCGCAGTCAAGTAGCATCATGAGCCTCTTTGCTCCCATCCCGAATCCAGATTTCTCGGCAGCCGGCGCGCGCCCGTTGGCGGACCGCATGCGGCCGCGCACGCTCGAAGAGTTCGTTGGGCAAGAGCATCTGGTCGGCCCAGGCAAGCCGCTGCGAGTACAGATTGAGCGCGACGATCCCGCCTCCATGATTTTCTGGGGACCTCCGGGCACGGGCAAGACCACGCTCGCGAAAATCATCGCGGGTATTACGAAGGCTGAATTCATTGAGTTTTCCGCGGTGCTTGCGGGCATCAAGGAAATCAAGCAGGTAATGGCCGATGCCGACCGCGCACGCCAGTATGGTACGCGCACCATTGTCTTCGTCGACGAGATCCACCGCTTCAACAAGGCGCAGCAGGATGCGTTCCTCCCTCACGTGGAAAAAGGCAGCATACGGTTGATTGGCGCAACCACGGAAAATCCTTCGTTTGAAATCAATGGCGCTCTGCTGTCACGCTGTCGCGTTTATGTGCTGCAGCAACTGACGGAAGAGCAGATTGTTCTGTTGCTGCGCCGCGCGCTTTCCGATAGCGAACGCGGTCTCGGTCAGCTTCATCTTCAGGCTTCCGAGGATGTGCTGCGGAAGATTGCCTCATATTCCAGCGGCGACGCACGGAGTGCCTACAATGCTCTCGACATCGCAGCGTCGCTTGCCAGAGGGGCAGCCGCGCCGGTCCCTGCTTCCAGCAAAACCGAAAACGCAGTCCTCGGAACAATCACGGACGAAATCGTTTATGAAGCGCTACAGAAGCGCGTTCTTCTTTATGACAAGACGGGAGAAGAGCACTACAACCTGATCTCGGCGCTGCACAAATCGGTGCGCAACAGCGATCCCGACGCCGCACTTTATTGGCTCGGACGCATGCTCGAAGCAGGAGAAGACCCGCTCTACATCGCGCGCCGCGTTGTACGAATGGCGGTGGAAGATATTGGATTGGCCGAACCGAATGCGCTGGCCTTGTGCATGGCTGCGCGTGATGCGGTGGATTTCATCGGCATGCCTGAAGGGAACCTGGCGCTGGCGCAGGCGGTCGTCTACCTCTGCGCCGCGCCAAAATCAAACGCGCTCTACACGGCTTATGGTGCCGTGCAGCAGGACGTCGAAACCACGGCGGCCGAGCCTGTCCCGCTGCACCTGCGCAATGCGCCCACCAGCCTGATGAAGGGCCTGGGCTATGGCAAGGGCTACCAGTACGCTCACAATGTGGAGGAGAAAGTTGCAGATATGCAGTGCCTGCCCGATAGCCTGCGCAACCGCGTTTACTATCACCCGACAAACGAAGGCGTGGAGAAGCGCATCCGCGAGCGGCTGGAGGAAATCAACAAGGCCAAGCGGGCGAGGGCTCACGAGGTAAAAAAGGATTAAGGAATGAATCGTCGATTCGGCTTTCTCACTAGAACTATTCAGCCGAATCGCGCGCGGTGCTCTTTCAAAATGCACCGGTCCATCACAACAAAAATGCCGGCGTTGCGCGCGCGTTCCGCGGCTCGCTCATTGATCACATCTTCCTGCAGCCAGATCGCGGGAATTTTTAGTTGAATTGTTTGTTCCACAATTTCATCCACAAATTCGGGCCGACGGAAAACGTCGACAAGGTCGATTTTCTCCGGTACGTCCAGTAAGGATGGATACGACTTCTCGCGCAGAGCTTCATGGATCTGGGGATTCACGGGAATAATCTTGTATCCCTGCGCCTGCATGTAGGCTGAGACGCCATGACTTGCCCGCATCGGACTATCCGACAGCCCCACCACCGCGATTGTTTTCACGCGAGACAGCAATTCGTGGATTGGATCGTGATGATTCATTCGGGATCAACAATACTGGAGGGTGGCTACTGCTTCTTCTCCATTTTCTGTTTGTACATCCGCAGCGCCAGCTTGCGAATTGTCTCGGAAACTTCCTTATTCCCCGACAAATTTTTTAGGTCATGAACGAGTAAACCCTTCATCAATCCGAGGGACAGATCGAGGGGCGTCCGCGGATTGTAGACCAGATTGCGCATAATGTTGTAGTTCTTCGCAAAGCGGCGCTTCAGAGGAATCTGCCGCAAGACAGCTTCGAGCACATTCTTCTGCAGCGCAAAGCCTTCCACCTCCCCGTCGCTGACTTTGGGAGATTCAAGCACCGCCAGCGCGACCAGCTTCGTGCCGTCGCGGACCAGAATTGAACGGTCTTCCTTGCTGCCACGAACGGCAAGCGCGATACGGCCTTTGACATCGAGTTTGGCGATTTTCTGCAGCGTGCTGTCGCGTTTTTCGATGTGAGCCGGTGGCGCGTGCTTCCTGGCTTGAGCAGCTGTGGTCGCGGGCGCTGTCGCGTGCTTATTTTTCACTCCCGCGGAGGAAGAACCGGGCACAAGATTGCCGCTTGTGGCCGTCGGAACCGCGGAGAGGTGTACGGTGGTCCCGACGCTTACCTCGTCGCGAATTGAGCCGATAGGCTGAAACGGCTTGTCTTTTTCCGACTCCACTTCCGCCGCATTTTCTTGCAGAAAGCCCGCCAAGACCTCCTCGGCGGCAGAGTTTTGCGCATTTTCTTCGGCTGAATGCTCTTCGGCTTCAGTTGAAATGTTTTCGGCGCCTGAATCGTTGATGAGTTGCATCCCGGCCAATTTGCTGACAACGTCAGCCGCCTCGTTTGGCCGCAGAATAGGATTTGATTGCAGGGCAGTCAATAGCGCCTGCGAATTCATAACGCGGGCACTCGCCAATAAGGCCTCCACGGAGGAGCGTGATCCTCGCGCCGCCACCTGGCTCAGTGCCTCTTCGGAAACCGATGGATTCTCCGCCAGTGCTGCCAACAATCGAGGCCGCAGGTTCTCCAAGGCTACAAAATACGCCAGGACCTCGGGACTGGTTGCCGGGTTAGCGGCGGCGGCGACACTGGCGTTTTCATCCCAACCCGCCAGCGTTAGGCGAGCCTGTTCGCCGAAGACATTGTGATCCGCCAGATAAACGAGAATTTCTATCGTCTCGTCGGGCGGCACGGAAAGCGATCCCCGAGCAGCCGACTGCATCAGGTGCAAAGGAACCTGCGAATTGCGGATTAGATCAAGCATCCGGGGCATGATGATCTCCAACTCTTGCCGCGCACGGAATGGATCGACTAATGAGAACGAATTGCATGTCAGGACTGGTTTTGGCCTCGTCGTTTGCCCTGTTTGTTGCGCGGCTTTGCCTCACTGCCACGCGTCCCCTCACCGCAGACTGTTTCCAGTTCATTTAGTGCGATCTCAAGTTCCCGCGTGATGCGGTTGGGCTTTCGCGCAAATTCATCGCTTAGCGCGCGGTAATACCAAAGCGTCCCTTCCCTCTTCCCATTAAAGCGCACCCAGATCGCATCGCCATCATTACGATAGTCAGTCAGGGTCGTGCGGACGTTGTGCAGCTTATCCGCCGCCGAAACCAGCCGCGTGTCATTATCGGCGTCCTTGACTTCGGCGAGGTAGCTCTTCTTCCGCTCCAGCCACTCCGGCTTCGGCTGGATAAAGCTATCGGTGCAGCCTTCGACGATCTTTGCTACCTGTGGCCCGAACTGGCGGCGAATCTCGCGCAGGCGGGGCATCCCGCCGCAATCTTCGACAACATCGTGAAGGAGTGCGGCAATCGCCAGGTCTTCGTCGCCGCCGGCTTCGAACACCAACGACGCCACCGCCATCAAGTGCGAAAGATAAGGCACCGCAGTCGATTTGCGCGCCTGCCCGGCATGCCACCTCGCCGCATAGCGAAAGGCGCGCTGCAGGCGGGGACCCAGCGCAGGAGGCTTGGGGACAGTCTTTCCACCGCCAGCTTTGTTGGACGTGGCCCCTATCATGAGTTTTTCCCGCTTATTTTTTCTCATCCCGCCGCATGCGCAAATATGCCCGCATGAACGGTGTCAGATCGCCGTCAATGACGCGATCCACATCGCCCATTTCGAACTTTGTGCGATGGTCCTTGATCAGCCGATACGGTTGCAGCACATAGGAGCGAATCTGCGATCCAAAATCGATATCCAGTTTGGAGTCTTCGATCTTCTTGGTGACTTCGCGTTTCTTCTCCATCTCGAACTCATAGATCTTCGAACGGAGCATGCTCATCGCCTTGTCTTTGTTCTTGTGCTGCGAGCGCTCGTTCTGGCAACTTGCTACAAGCCCGGTGGGAATGTGTGTGATGCGCACGGCCGAATCTGTTGTGTTAACGTGCTGTCCGCCCTTGCCGCTGGACCGATAGGTATCGATACGAATGTCGTCCGGCTTGATATTGACTTCGATGCTGTCATCAATCTCGGGAGAGACGAACACACTGGCAAATGACGTATGCCGCCGCTTCGCCTGATCGAATGGAGAAATACGCACCAGACGATGAACGCCGATCTCGCTGGTCAGCAATCCGAAAGCGTAGTCGCCATTTACAGCGAAGGTTGCGGATTTGATTCCAGCTTCTTCGCCCGGCTGGTAGTCATACATCTCGGTTTTGAATCTTTGTTGCTCGGCCCAGCGCAGATACATGCGCAAGAGCATGTCGGCCCAATCTTGGGACTCGGTGCCACCCGCGCCGGGATGGAGGGTCACTATGGCATTGCGCGCGTCGTTCTCTCCTGAAAGAAGTGTCTCCGTCTCGACACGATCCACCAGTTCGCGCAATGAGTCCAGCTCGCGTTGCAAGTCGGCGCTGACGTCTTCGCCTTCTTTGCCGAGATCGAAATAAGCGGCGATATCGTCGGTTCGACGCTCCAGATCGCCCTCGAGCGTGAGCACATTCTCTAGCCGCTTGCGCTCGCGCATCACCTGTTGCGATTTTTCGGGATTCGACCACAGGCCCGGATCGGCCGCCTGTTTTTCAATTTCGGCTAATTGCTGGCGCAGTTTGCCTGCGTCAAAGATACTCCCGCAGGTCGTGCACCTTGGTCTTTAAAGAGGAATACTGCTGTTCGAGTTCATCCAACATTCTTGATCTTTTCGCTCCGCTTAAATACAAAGCGCGCCACGAGCGCACCCAGGGAAATTATCGCACACAGGCAAGCGAACCAATCACCATGGCGCGTATAGAATGTGGTACCCGAGATCAATGCGTAGGGCGCAATAAGCACCATTCTTTCTTTGCGCGGAATCTCAGCCGCCACTCTCCCCCACGGATCAATGGCCGCAGTTAAACCTGTATTGGTTGCGCTTAGCAGCCAGCGATTATTCTCGATGGCACGCATACGCGTCTGCTGCAAGTGCTGCTTCCATGCGCCGCTATCGCCGTACCAGCCATCGTTTGAAATATTCACCAGGGCCTGCGCGCCATCGCGCGCGAACCTCCTTACTTCGTCGGGAAAAATCGATTCATAGCAGATGAAAGTGCCCAATCGCTCTCCACCGGCGTCGAGTGGAGCGCGGGAACTGCCCTGCTGGAATTCGCCCACTTCTTTGGTCAATCCGCCGGCAAAGCCGAATATCTGGGGAAAAGGCAAATATTCGCCGAATGGGACCAGATGAACTTTATCGTAGCGCGCGGTCCACTCGCCCTGCGGGCTGATAAGCGCCGCCGAATTGAAAATCTGGGAACGGCGGCGTCCGTTTTCTTTGGGCGGTGCGATTCCGATGGCACCCGCTATCACCCAACTCCCTGACTGCCGCGCCATCTCACTGACGGGATCGCGAAAGCGCGCGTCGTTCGTAAAAAAAGGCGACGGCGATTCCGGCCAGACAATCAGATCGTAGTGCTGTGCTTGTTTTTCCTGGGAATTCAGGCTCAGCTGCGCGAGATCGTGAATGGTGGTTTGAAAGTAGTCGGATGTCCATTCGGCGACGATTGGAATGTTCGGTTGCACCAGCAGCGCCGCTCGATCAGAGAGAGCGGCGGGCGGCTTCATGAACCATTGCCCAGCCTGCAGCGCCAGTGCCGCACCGAAGGCGGCCACGAGTAGCCGTCTGCGGCGTTGTTTCGCGATTACGAACGCCGCCGCGAACGCGCTATTGACCAGCACGATCTCGAACGACAACCCGTACACCCCCGTGAACGTAGCCATCCGCGTCAGCGCCACGTTCGAGGTCTGCGAGTAGCCCAATAATTCCCATGGAAAGGCTGTCACACGCGTCCGCGCCAGTTCAACTGCAACCCACAAAAAGGGAATCGCCGCCAATGCGCGGCGCAGGGGCGCACCCGTAGCCGCCACCAGCGCTACCAACAAGCCAAACAAACCGTGATACAGGCCGATGTAAAGGCAAAACAACAGGAGCACAAATGCCGCCGCGGCGACAGGCAGGTCGCCATAGCGGTGCATTGTGTCAAAAACCCAATAACAGGTGCCGCCCGACCACAGAATCCCACATACGTAGCCCAGCAGAAATCCCTGGCGGGGCGACGCCGGCGCAAGTTTCATGGGCGCGTCCAATTGCAATTCCGCGGCCGGGCGAGCCCGCAAAAGCGCGATCAGCAGCGGCGTGATCGCGACCCACGACAACCAGTACATATCGGCGAGCGGGAAGATAACGACCTGCAGGACCGCCGATAGCACAACCAGTCCCCAGGCACTCGAATGGATGCGACGCACCCCGGAAGGATAACAAAATTGGCGGATGATTCTGATACCGCCCAACTTTCCGGCTATTCCGCTTCCCGAGTATCGACTACTATATGGTCTTGATCGATTTCCTCATTCTGGTAGTAGTCCGTATTCTGGAGGCGATGTTTCTGGTCGGGCTCCTGGGCTCGCTCGGCGTTCTGCTCGTCAGCTTCGTCGAGGATGCCGAGACTCTGTTTGATATGGAGGATTCTGGCCACTCCTAGGCCGCAACTCCTGCATGGCCTCGTTTTCCCAACCTTCAGAGCCCGGTTCCAACCGCGTTCGAATCGTCGTCGCTACGTCGGTGATGCTGACGTTTATTTCCTACTGGCGCGCGGCGGCCATCGTACTCAACGATCTGGCTTCGTCTGCATATTACGCCGGCGGCATTGCCGAACAGGCGGTGGGTAAATCGGCGCCCTGGTTCATTGTCGGCGTCATGCTGTTTTCGTTCACCGTGCGCGCGGTGTATGTCGAAAGCTGTTCCATGTTTGTGCGCGGCGGCGTTTACCGGGTCGTCAAGGAAGCCCTGGGCGGCACGCTCGCGAAACTCAGTGTCTCCGCGCTGATGTTCGATTACGTCCTCACCGGTCCCATCTCCGGCGTTTCCGCGGGTCAATACATCGTCGGGCTTCTGAATGAAATCCTGGTCACCGCCGACACTCACGGCTGGATTCCCCGTGCCATGCACCACATGTTCCATGGCACGCCGCAGTTTGACGTGAACTGGACGTCAGTGGCCTTTGCTCTCGCCGTGACGGTCTATTATTGGTGGGAAAACATCAAGGGGATCCACGAATCGAGCGAGAAGGCGCTATGGGTCATGCAGATCACGACCGTAATGGTCGTAATGCTGCTCGGGTGGTCTGCGCTAACGCTCTTTAAAAACGGCTTTCAGCACGTTCCCTTACCTACACCCGGGAATCTGCACTTCACCAAGGAGTCGCTAGGCTTCCTGCACCATCGCTTTCCAGAGCAGAGCCTCGCAAAGAGATTCGGGATTCTCGGCATCCTGATCGCCTTCGGGCACTCGGTTCTGGCGATGAGCGGTGAAGAGTCGTTGGCCCAAGTCAATCGGGAGCTCGCCCATCCCAAGCTGAAGAACCTGAAGCGCGCAGCCATCGTAATTGCGCTCTACAGCTTCATCTTCACTGGCCTTACGGCGCTGCTCTTCGTCATGATCATTCCGGACTCGGTCCGGGTCCCGGTCTATAAAGACAACCTTATTGCCGGCCTAGCCATGTATTTGTGGGGTCCGGAATTATTACGCCTGCTCTTCCGTGGCTTCGTGGTCGTGGTCGGGTTCCTGATTCTTTCGGGTGCCGTCAACACCGCCATCATCGGCTCCAATGGCGTCCTGAACCGTGTCTCCGAGGATGGCGTGC
Organism: Terriglobales bacterium; assembly: GCA_049589875.1. Taxonomy (GTDB): domain Bacteria; phylum Acidobacteriota; class Terriglobia; order Terriglobales; family Acidobacteriaceae; genus Acidiflorens. The sequence continues at coordinate 103,423 of JBAWBR010000050.1, read as the reverse complement.
TGGCCGACTGGTTTAGGCGCCCACAACGCAAATATGGAACCAGCTATCGCATCATCAATCTCATTGTTGTCCTGCAACTTCTGACGATCGTCGCCAGCCGTGGCGATGTTTACGCGCTCGGCGAAGCTTATGCCTTCGGCGTGATCTGGAGCTTCGCCTTCAAAGGGCTGGCCATGCTTGTCCTTCGCTTTAAGTACAAGGGCGAGCGCGGCTGGAAAGTCCCGATCAATTTTCACATCGGGCGCTATGAAATCCCCTTTGGCATGGCTTCGGTCACGATGGTGCTGCTGGCGGTGGCTCTCATAAACCTGTTCACCAAGTCCGTTGCGACAGTGACCGGCGTGGCGTTTTCCGCCGTTTTCTTTGTCATCTTTACTATTTCCGAGTACGCCAATCGAAAAAAACACGCAAAAGGCCAGCAGCAGAACGATCAGTTTCAACTACTGCAGCGCGACACAGTCGAACGCGAGAGCCTGAGAATCCGCCCCGGGAATATTCTGGTACCCGTCCGCGACTACAATACGCTGACGCATCTGCACTGGACGCTGGAAAAGTTTGACACCCGCGAACAGGACGTTGTCGTCATGACCGCTCGTATCAGCCGCTTCGGCGCGGCCGCTTATGATCTCTCCCCCGAGCAGATATTCAGCGACTACGAACAGACTCTGTTCACGCGCGCGGTCGCCGTGGCGGAGAGCTTCGGCAAGAAAGTCTCGCTTCTGGTCGTCCCCGCCGGCGATGTGTGGGCCGCCATCGTGCAAACGGCGATCAACCTCGAGTCGTCCGTCGTGGTCACGGGCGTTTCCAGCAAAATGAGTCCACCGGAGCAGGCATTCAATCTCGGCATCGCATGGGAATCTCTGCCGGAGCCCAAGCGCCAATTTGTCTTCCAGGTTGTTTCTTCCGATACGCACGTCGATACATTCCGAATTGGGCCGCATTCACCCAGCATGAAAGATGAGGACGTGCTCCTGTTGCATCGCTTGTGGCTGAACATCAGCCGCGAGCCCGGCTTGGATAAGTTGCATCATCACGAGATTTTGCGGGAGGCGCTTACCCGCTTTGCGCGGGATTACGGGGCGCGCGATCGGGGCGACATCCTCAAGGAGTTGCGCCGCTTGAATGCGGCAGATGCTGCGCGAGATGCAGACACCGCCAATCCGCCCTCGCCCCTGGTTCGCAAAGAAAGTGACGATGGCCCGCCCGCAGATCGCCCTTCCTAGACACTGACACTTGTCATTTGCTATTGGAACCGCTCTATTTAATTTTCGCGCAGGTATCCTTTTTCCTATTTAATCTTCGGCGAGTCGGCGTCCGCAGGCTTCTGATCATCAGCGTGAATCGCACCGTCCTCCTCGGCGTAGAAGGACCGATGGTCGGCGTCCATTTGCTTGGGGGTCATTGTCAGCACAAAACCCTCGTCGCCTTTGCCTTTGTGCGGCCGAAAGGACACCTTATAATCGCCAAGCTCAGTTGTGCCCGCCAAGCGCTTGGTGAACGATCCAGTTCCCGCGAGCGCGCTCAGCGAATCGGCATATTTGCCGTGGCGCTTTTCGTAGGCGTGTTGGGCCCGCAGCATCGTTCGCATGTAGGCGAGCGCAAGCGCTTCCGATTCCGAGTGGGCCGGGTCGCCCGGAAACTTTGGCTGGTACGTACCCGCACGTTCGGGAGAGGCCTGCCCCCAAACGCTCACTGGCACCGCAGCCAACATTCCAATCGCCAAAAGTCCTGCGCAAAATCGCTGCTTTCGTCTTGTCGTCATACCAAATCCTCCCCCAGCCCCGTTTCTCCGGGTTACCGGCGTAATTGGATGCGCTGTCCAATCATTTCAATTCCCGAGTAATTAAGGCAATCTGGAACAGGATGCAATCCTAACAGGGAAACTTGATGAAACCTGCTGTCGGAAAAAAACCTACTATTCGTGTCGCCGTGGTTGAAAGCGATCCATTGCGTTTTGTCGGCTTCCGTGCCCTTTTCGATTCGGAGCCCGACCTGGAACTTGTTTCTGCGTCGTTGCCGGACCTCGGACAGCTGACGACGATCGATCTGGTTCTCCTCGGTAATCGCAATGGGCAGAATCTTTACGACATCATGGCGAGCATGAAGGCAGTACGCCCCGACCTGCGCATCCTAGTCACGGGTTCCGGCATGGACGATGAAAGCGTCCTCAAGGCAATCGCCGCCGGCGCCAAGGGCTATGTCGATGAAGCCGCATCACCCGCCGAGTTCATTCAAGCTCTTCGCATAGTTCATCAAGGCTCGGTTTGGGCGCCCCGCCGGGTGCTTTCCACTTTCATTGAGCGCGTTAGCGCTTCCCCCGGGCGAATCTTCCCGGCTGGCCGTGTCACCTTCACCGACCGCGAAAAAGAAGTGCTTGAGATGCTGGTGGCGGGTCGTTCAAACAAAGAAATCGGATCCGCGCTTGGCATAGAAGAACGTACCGTCAAGGCTCACGTGGCAAAACTGATGCGCAAGGTCGGTGTACAGAACCGGATCGCGCTCTCAGTCCACGCCATCACGCATTCTTTGGTAGCCGCAAAATAGTAGTTCGGATAGTCACGCCATTTTCGCCCGACCCCACTGGCAGGAAATGCTTGCAGGCCGTTCTTAAGTTCGCTGTTCTCAGTTCTCTTCCCCAGAAGATCTAAACCCGCGGTCCGCCGGTTTGTTGACTAACAACTGGCTGCTGGCGACTGCCAGGCGTTACTACCGGACACTGACCTCCGTAATCTTGTCCCCTTTCCCTACCTGCTCCATACTCGCTTCACCTACCACAGAACCTGGGAGACGGGGTTGGAAACGGAGATTAGGGTCGCCGAGTCCAGCCCCGATTTTTTGTCTTTATCCCGCAGGTATCTATTCAGTCTACTAACCTCTTCTCCTCATCACGCATCTATATCATTTAGAATCAAAAACAATGGATTCAATACTTTGATCTCCCAGGTGAGGCATCATGCGCAATCTCCTCGCGGTTCTTCTTTTGCTTGCTGTTCTAAGTCCCGTTCTCTCCGCCGACGAAGACAAGACTGACTCTGGCGGCAAGGCTACCAGCCGCCTCGAAGCTGCCGGCACCGTGCTCGATGAAATCCAGGCGGCCCCCGATCAACGTATTCCCGAGGAAATTTTGGGCTCGGCCGATTGTGTAGCGGTGGTGCCATCGCTCCTCAATGGAGGCTTCGTTTTCGGCGGCCGCTATGGCAAAGGCGTGGCCAGTTGCCGCACCGACAAAGGCTGGAGCGCTCCCGCTTTCTTCGTGATCGGCGGAGGTAGTTTCGGTCTCCAGATTGGAGGCCAAGCCACGGATCTTGTCATGTTGATCATGAATAAGAACGGCATGGATAACTTGCTCTCCAGCAAGTTCAAGCTTGGCGGAGACGCGAGCGCTGCCGCCGGCCCGGTTGGCCGCCATGCCGCCGCCGATACAGACTGGAAGATGCGCGCTCAAGTCCTCACATATTCGCGCTCGCGCGGCCTGTTCGCCGGACTCGAACTCAATGGCGCCGTAATTAAGCAGGACAAGGACAGCACTCGCGAATTCTACGGGCACATGGTGCCCTTCAAGACTTCTCTCAAGGGAGAAATCGAAGCGCCCAAGTCCGCATTCCCGTTCCTTAACTCATTGGCAAAGTGGGCTGTAGCTGCGTCGAAATGACAGCTCATTGACCCAAGTAATTGCCAACTCAGATCGAATGTGGCTCTTTCGCATCCCGACGAGTGAGACCTCGCCGCCGCGGCGCGCCTTCCACGAGCCGCCACGCGTCCCGCTATTTCCCTGATATATTGCTGCTCTTGGTCGCAATTGAAAAAGAAGGAGCCATGATGAAATCTTCACGGGCCTTGGCCCTTTCGCGAGTCGTAGGCGTATGTTTTGTGGCGCTTCTTATCGGCAGTTTCGCGGCAGGACAGAAACCGCAAAAAGCGCAAAGAGCCGCGGCCGAAAAAACTGCTCCGCCGAAGATCGCACTATCGCTCGACGCCACGGACGCGCCGCGGAAAATTTTCCACGCTCGGCTCACGATTCCCGCAAGTCCCGGCACGCTGACCCTCTACTACCCGAAGTGGATTCCCGGGGAGCATGGGCCAACGGGCCCAATTGAAGATCTCGCCGGCCTCACCTTCACTGCCAACGGTCAAACGCTGGGTGGCGTCGCGATCTGCTCGATGGCTGGACCTTCCATGTCGAAGTCCCTAGTGGCGTTTCCGCCGTGGACGCGGCGCTCGATTTCATCTCTCCTGCGGGCGAAGGCGGCGGCATGTTCACAGGCGCCGCCTCTGCCACCGACAAATTAACCGTCATTAGCTGGAACACCGTCCTGCTCTATCCCACAGGATGGACCAGCGACGAGTTGACTTATGAGGCTAGTTTGCGTTTGCCCGCCGGTTGGAGGTTTGGCACTCCTCTGCCGATTGCATCGCAAGACAACGGAGAGATTAAGTTTCAGCCCGTGTCACTCAACACTCTGGTGGATTCGCCGATCATCTCAGGCGAATATTTCCGTGTGGTGCCGCTGGCTGAGAATCCCGTGCAGGAAATGGATATCGCCGCCGACAGCGCGGCTGCTCTCGAAGCTCCGGCCGACGTTTTCAATCACTATAAGAACCTACCCATCCAGGCCAGCAAACTTTTCGGAGCGCAACATTTTCGCCACTACCACTTTCTCTACACTCTGAGCGATCACGTTGCGCACTTCGGCCTCGAGCATCACGAATCGAATGACAGCCGCAGCAGCGAGCGCGCTTTGATTGACCGCGAACCGCGGCTGCGTTCAGCCGGACTGCTGTCGCACGAGTATGTTCATTCCTGGAATGGCAAATATCGCCGCCCCGCCGATCTCACGACTTCCGACTATCAGAAGCCCATGCAGGACGATCTTCTGTGGGTGTACGAAGGCCTTACTTCCTACCTTGGCGATGTTCTGAGCGCGCGCAGCGGCATTCGCACGCCGGAGCAGTTTCGAGAAAATCTGGCGCGTATGGCGGCTCGCCTGGACCATACGCCGGGCCGTACCTGGCGTAACTTACAGAATACTGCCGACGGCGTCCCTTCCATGCAGGGTGCGCCGCGTTCGTGGCAGTCCTGGCGGCGCACAGTCGACTACTACGACGAAGACGTTCTCAACTGGCTGTGGGTGGACATGATAATCCGCCAGCAAACCCACGACGCGAAGTCTATTGACGATTTCTGTCATTTATTTCACGGCGGCCAAAGCGGACCTCCCGAAGTAAAAACCTACACATTCGATGATGTAGTCACCACACTGAACCAGATCGCTCCATACGACTGGCGCAGCTTTTGGACCGAAAGACTTACCAATCACGGCCCCGGCGCTCCGCTTGAAGGAATTGAAGAGAGCGGCTGGAAACTCGTCTACGACGAACGCCGCTCAGAACTTGAGATGGCTGAAGAAGGCCACGACGGCAGTAACGCCGCATACTCCGTTGGGTTGTTGCTGCGGGAGAATGGCGGGATCGTGGATACCATCAAAGGGATGGCCGCGGCGAAGGCGGGCATTGGCCCAGGAATGAAGGTAGTCGCCGTAAATGGCAGGAAATTTACGGCCGATTCCCTTCGCGATGCTCTTAAAGAGAGCAAGACCAGTCCAGCTCCGCTAGAACTGCTGATTGAAAACAACGATTATTTTCACACCTACAAGCTCGACTACCATGGCGGAGAAAAATATCCTCACTTGGTTAGGGACGACTCGAAAGCCGATGCACTGAGCGAAATCATTGTGGCAAAGTAGGTGGAAAGTTTGAAACAGGAGTGGAGGATTGCCGTGGGTGCGACGGAAGTATCATCACCCTGCGTCAAGTCCGGCGTCCTAAGCAGGGCTGCATGCCCCCGCTCGCTTCGAACCACCTTGCATCGTATGCCTCTCAACCCCTAAACTCCGGCACAGTGCGCGAACGCATCGAGTACGCCCTGGTCTGGCCCTGGATCAAACTCCTCGGCGTGCTTCCCCGCTCCATCGCCCGCGCGATCGGCATTTCCATCGGGCTCGCCGTTTATCACCTGCATCCTCGCCTGCGGGCAGTGGGGCTGCGCAATCTGGGGATGGCCTTTCCAACAATGCCACTCGACGATCGCCGCCGCATTTTGCGCGGAGAATTTATCTCTTTGGGCCGTCAGCTCGCCGAGTTCTGCCAGCTTCCCAATTACACGCACGAAAATATCTCCAATACTGTCGTCTACGAAGGCCTGGAAAATTACCAGCGCGCCAAGGCACGAGGGAAAGGCGTGCTGTTTCTGACCGGCCATCTTGGCGCGTGGGAGCTTTCTGCTTTCGCCCATTCGCTGCATGGAAATCCCCTCTGGGTTGTTATGCGTCCGCTTGATAACCCGTATCTCAATCGGCTGGTGGAACGCTATCGCACTCTGCACGGCAATCGCACAGTCAGCAAAGACGACTTTGTTCGCGGACTGCTCGCCGCCATGCGCGCGGGCGAAGCTGTCGGAATTCTCATGGATACCAACATGACTCCTCCGCAGGGCGTTTTCGTGGATTTCTTTGGAATTCCGGCCTGCACCGCCAGCGGCCTTGCTCGCATCGCCTTACGCACCGATGCGGCGGTCGTGCCCGGATTCACAACCTGGGATGAAACACAACGCAAATACGTGCTGCGCTTCGATCCCGCGCTGGAGTTGGTTCGCACGCCTAACAGCAATACGGGCGGCGAGGCCGCAAATGATCGACTCAGCCAGGACGATGGCAACAATGACCGAGGGAAAAACAATCATGAGAATGGTCAAGCCGATATCGTCGCTAACACAGCCCTGTTTACCAGCGTAATCGAGAGCTATATTCGGCGCTATCCCGACCAATGGCTCTGGGTGCATCGCCGCTGGAAAACCCGGCCGGAAGGCGAAAAGGCGCTGTATTAGCATTTGGGACCCTCACGCCGGGGGCGCATAAACCGCGTTGGTGTTTGCGCGCGGCGCGTTCTGACGCGACAATGATCAGAACATGAAAATAACCGTCCGCGATCTTGCCGAGAAATTGAACTGCCGCCTGCTCGGCGATGGCACTCGTAGCGTGACCGCTGTATCGAGCCTTCGTTCGGCCACGTCCGAGAGCTTAGTCTTCGTCGACGACCCGAAGCATCTCGATGTCGCGCTTGCCTCATCAGCTGCCGCGGTCATTGCAGGGGACTTCGCCGCGAACACCGCGACCCGCAACCCTCTGCTCATCGCCAGTCAGCCGCGGCTGGCATTTGCGCGGGCAGCAAAATTACTGCACGCTTCCCTGGCCTGCGATGCTGGCATCCATCCCTCGGCAATGGTGCCGCCGTCGGCCCAGCTGGGAACAAAGGTCACAGTGGGAGCTCGCGTCATTCTTGGCGGCCATATCAAAATTGGAAATCACACGTCGATTGGCGCGGGGGCCGTGATTGGCGATGAGGTTGAAATCGGCGCGCATTGCCGCATCGATGCGAACGTCACCATCTACCCGGGCGTTATGCTCGGCAGCCGTGTCGTCGTGCAATCCGGCGCCGTGCTCGGAAGCGATGGCTTCGGGTACGTGCGGGACGAGCAGAGCGGGCGGTACGAGCAGTTTCCGCAGGTCGGACGGCTCGTAATCGAAGATGACGTTGAAATTGGCGCGAACTCTACCGTAGACCGCGGCGCGCTTGATGAAACCCGTATTCGCCGCGGCACAAAAATCGACAACCTGGTTCACGTCGGCCACAACGTGCAGATTGGTCAGGATGTTGTAATCGCCGCGCAGACTGGTCTTTCTGGCAGCTCTGTGGTCGAAGACAATGTCATCATCGGAGGGCAGGTTGGCATCGCCGATCATGTGCTTATTGAGGATGGCGCGATTCTCGGCGCGCAAAGCGGCATTCCGACGAAGAAGGTAATTCGAGGGAAAGGGGTCGTTTTCTGGGGAACTCCGGCCCGTCCGATTCGCGAGTATCTTAAGGAGCTGGCGTTTTTGTCGAGGGCAGCGAAGGGAAAAAACTGATTGCAGCGGAAAATGTCGACCTCGCAGCCCGGCCCGTAGCGCGAAGTTAACTCATGTCCATCGTCGTCATTGGCGGGCAGACCCGTAATATCGGCAAGACGAGCGTGGTTGTCGGCCTAATCGCCGCTCTGCCCGAACTGCATTGGACTGCGCTTAAAATTTCCTTGCATCGTCACAATAAGAATGCAGCGAACGATGAGCCGGGTGGTTGTGAGACCTCCGAATTCTGGGCCGTGACAGAAGAACTCAACCGATCCGGCGATTCCGATACCGCCCGCTTTCTGGCTGCAGGCGCTGTGAGCGCATGGTGGGTGCATACAGACCCGGGGCGTCTCGCCGATGCCATGCCTCACGTTCGTTCAATCCTCGCGGCAGCGGAAAACGCGATCATCGAATCGAACAGCATTCTGCAATTCGTGAAACCAGATCTTTACCTCACTGTGCTCGATCCTGGGATCAGCGATTTCAAGTTGTCCGCTCGCGAAGTTCTTGACCGAGCCGATGCCATCCTTATACATAAGTCCGGCGCAACCCTCGCCAACGCAGTCAGTGATCAGATGGTTCCTGAAGCTTTACCGAAGCTTCCCACCTTTCCTATCCGCGCGCCAGACTACGTCACTCCCGAGTTAATGGCGTTCGTGCGCGCGCACCTCACCAATCGTTAATTCAAAGCTTTGTCATTCCGACCGAAGGGAAGAATCTGCTTGCACCAGCGCCGTCCATCCGTCGACATAAAAGTGGGCTTAGGTATACATTCCGATAATGCGCTCAATGGCACGGCGGCAGACCGCACAGAACTTGTCATAGCGCGTGAACATAATGCAGTTCACCTCTGGACGGTAATACCCTTTAGCCTCGTAGTTCGCGCCTTCAAACGCGCCCACTTTCCCTGCGTACCTCTCCGTGCGGAACAGCGCCTCTTCCTGCCCGCGCTCTTTGCGAAACAACTCCTCCATCTCCGACTCGGGCCTGCCGTCGGCGCGCAGTTGGTGCCGCTGTTTCTGAATCTGCGCTTCCATGGCCTCGAATTCTTGTTTATGCCACGGCGTCGGCAAAGGCGTTCCCGGCTCGACCAAATTCTTCCATTTCAAATTTGCCGGGTCGAGCAGCGCGGTCACATTTGGCTCCCATGGCTCGGTTCGCTTCTGATCTGAAAGATAGGACACATCGGATGTGTAGTATTCGTCCGCCAGGCCGGCGAAGTGATGTCCGAATTCGTGCACGCCAACATAAGTCGACCACGCGTTATCGATTGCCACCGTCGCATACTGATTGAAAATTCCTCCGCCCCCATAGGTGTTCGCATTCACCAGAATTTCAACGAATTCATACGGAGCATAGGACGCGAAATCCCGCATGGCGCGGTTTTCGGTCGTTAGCACATAGCGCTCGCTATCAAACGTGTCGTAGCTCGCTCCAATCGGCGAGCGCCGATAGATTCCGCTCGATGGCCGCGATACACCCGATTCTTCCGCTGCCGGGCACAGTCCCCAGACGTTGAAGTCCTCGCGATGCTCCTTGAATGGCGACGTCCCAAACAGCATCTCCATAAATCGACGGGCATCTTTTTCAAATTTGCCGCGTTCTTTTGCCGTGTAACCGTCGCCCAGCACCAGCAAGTCAACCTTAATTGCTGAATCGCCCATCTTTTGCAAAGTAACGAGCGGCCCCGGCGAAGGCGGGTGCGACCGGTCCACAAATTTGTCCTTCGGATCGACTGTGATCTTCCAGACTTCGCGAAAACCTGCGCCTGGTTTTTTTTCGTCGCGCTTTTTCACAATCACGTCTACCGGCGCGGTCGGGGCCGGAAAACGCAGCGACTCTGAAAATGTGCGGTTCGCATGCTGTGCCTCATCGGTGGTTTTCCATTCTGCAAATACTGAGCTGAACCCACGGGAATAAGCGAGCTTGCCCGTTCCCTGCTCACGCACTTCAAACATGTAGTCGCCAAGCCCGCTCTCGTCGATTGCTTTGGCGGGATTACCGGGCCATTCCAGGGGCTCGAGAACGGTGCGATCAAGCGTGAACCACTCATCTTTGGATGTTGAGCCTGAATTGCCGCCATGGTAGTAATCAACACGCATCGTGCGTGGCGCGGCGAAACTGAGGATGGAGAGCAGCAGAAAACAAAAGATAACGCCGGAGATTTGTTTCATGCCGGAGATTGTACGCCAGAGGCGGAGCGGAGCCACGTACACCTTCGCGTCCCAGAGATTTCGTGTGCCCCCTTCCAGCGCGCGCATATCGAGCAGGGTCGGCTATCCGGCTGCCTTGATCGTCACTGCTTTATCATTCTCAAACGTGATCGTCACGGGCTTGCCGTCATTCGCGTAGCGTAGGGTTCGCCAGCCGTAATCACCCGATCCCACCGGCACACCCATGCCGATGGCGAAGCTGGCTTGCAACTCGCTCATGCCCTGCTGCACCCGGTGCGCGTCAATGGCCTTCCACACATCGGCGGGCCAGAACTTGTAAAGCTCGCGCGGGTCTTCTATGAAGAAAATATCGTCCGAGTAAACCTTGAAATCTCCGTCTTTGACGATGCCAATCGGTGCGGCATACGGCTTTCCATCGAGATCGAACAACGCCATCACCTGTTTCGAGCCGCCGGCCTTGGGCGGCGCATCCGTCACCACATCCGTGATCTCAAGCTCTTGAAGCGAGCTGAGCGTTCCCGCTTCATGGCTCCAATCAGTACGGTGTTGTGCGCGCTCCCAGGGATAGTACGTGAGCTGGCCGCCCACCTTGGCCCATACCGGCTGCCTCGTTAATTCGCGCGCTGATTTCAAATCGTAGGGATGCAGCTTTTTGGGCGTAACATAGTAATCCGCCTTCAGCGGCGAGGCTGGCTTTGGCGCGGTATCCGCCTTCATCACCTCGTGGCGCTCATAGACAATGTACGCTGCGCGCGCCCCCGCTATTGCGATCCCCAGCAGAAGAATGATCTGCAGCTTTTTTCGCGACTCAGCATCGAATGCCATATTGCGTCCCGTTATAGTTAGGGCGATGTATTTAGTCGATCCTGTTTGGCCGGTCCTTTCATTGATCAATTCAGCGGATCGAAAATCAGTAATGTGAAACAGACTCAGTTACACTAGGAAGCAGTATGCCATTGACCAATGCACCCCTAACCCAAGATGACGTTCTCAGCGCGCTCAGGCAATGCTATGACCCGGAGATCCCCGTGAATATTGTCGACTTGGGCTTGATCTATGACATCCGATTCGATTCAGCGCCCGACAATCGACAGGATGTTACCGTCGAAATGACGCTCACGGCCCAAGGCTGTCCAGAACACGTCAATATCAGCGCCCAGGTCAAATCGCGCGTGGAGCAACTTCCAGGAGTCCGAAACGCCATTGTCAATGTAGTTTGGAATCCGCCATGGACGCCGGAACGGTTAAGCGCCGATGCACGGAAACAATTGGGCATCGAGTAGGCAGGTCAATGCGCACCGCTGGCGCACTCAATATTCGCCCAGTTCCTCAAACGCGGCCATGGCGCGGCCTTCTGCCAATTCTCCGATCTTGTTGCCGATCTTCATCGCCAAATCCAGGTAGCGCGTGCCTTGCCGTACATAGGATGGCAATTCCTCGCGGATCTTCTCAAACTTATCCGGATACTCCGATGCCAGCACCGCCAACCCAACTCCACCCACTAATACAGCCGCCGGGCGCTTACCCTTCATCAGCAACAACAACGCCCCACTCATTGATCCCGCAATCGCCGCTCGCTTCCAGGTTTCCATGTCGCCTCCTTACTGTTTGACTGGATTGTAAATCACGCGCCGCCGATGCTTTATACTTCGCGTGTCAGTGAATTTTCAAAACTCTTGCCCCCTGTGGCCTTCCTATGATGCGACTTGATCGTTTATCGTTCCCGTTTCTTGTCATTCTGTTCGCCTTGGCGGAATTTTCCTCAGGCCAGACCAAGCCGCGGGCGCGCGATCTCGGCGTTCCATTCGACGGCGACCCCGGGGCCAACGACGCCATCACCGACGTTGCCGGAGTTGAAGTTGGCCATACCACGCTCATTTCCGGCGAGGGCAAACTCAAGGTTGGAGAAGGTCCGGTCCGCACCGGCGTCACCGCCGTCCTACCTCGCGGCAAAGCCTCGACTGACGCGGTCTTTGGCGCATGGTTCACGCTGAACGGCAATGGAGAAATGACCGGCACAACTTGGCTTGAAGACTCCGGTTTACTCGATGGCCCTGTGATGATCACCAACACACACAGCGTCGGCGTGGTGCGCGATGCGGTGATTGCCTGGAAAGTAAAACGTGGCGAGCCGGACATGGAAGGGTACTGGTGGTCTCTGCCTGTCGTGGCCGAAACCTGGGATGGGTTTCTAAATGACATCAACGGATTTCACGTAAAACCCCAGGATGCTTTTCATGCGCTCGACACCGCGCACAACGGTCCGGTCGAAGAAGGCAATGTCGGCGGAGGCACGGGTATGGTGTGCAACGAATTCAAAGGGGGGATTGGGACAGCGTCTCGCGTGCTCGAGGCAAAAGATGGCGGTTACACCGTCGGTGTGCTGGTGCAATGCAATTATGGGCGGCGCGATCAGCTTCGCGTTGCCGGCGTTCCAGTCGGCAAGGAAATTCCCGACCATCGCGCTTACGAAGATGTCGGTTCTATGCAGCCGACCTCCGACCAAGATAATGGGTCCATCATTATTGTCATTGCCACCGACGCGCCGTTGATTCCCACGCAACTCAAGCGCGTTGCTCGCCGCGCGTCGCTCGGGCTGGGCCGGGATGGCAGTTACTCGGGCGATGGCTCCGGGGATATCTTCGTCGCCTTCTCGACAGCTAACCCGGGCGCTGCGGGCTCAAAGGGCATACACGATCTCAAGATGCTGCCAAATGACAGCCTTGACCCAATCTTTCTTGCGACAGTTCAGGCTACTGAAGAAGCCATCATCAACGCTATGATTGCCGCCGACACAATGACCGGGATCGACGGGCACACTGCCATTGCGCTTCCCCATGATCGCCTGCGCGAGGTGCTGAAAAAATACAACCGGCTGGCAAAATAGATCACACTGCTTGGATGGCTGATTACCTCTGTAACCTTTCGGCTTGTAACTCCCCGGTATCACAATGAAACCAAATGGTTACCAAATGTTCTAATCCATCTTGCTCAGCGACTTTCCGATTCTTGCATTCCGGTAGACTCTTTCACTTCGAAAAATATTCCTACACCAGTAACGACAGCATGGTCAGGCATAAACCAGCGAGTGGAGTAGAAATATACTGGCTTTGCGAAAACTGTGCCAGCGGTCTGACGCTGGTGGCAAATGCGGAGAGCGGAGTTCTACTTATGCCATTGGCGTCGCACGCTGAAGCGGCTTCATAGCGCAGCGAGGCCTTTGAGTTGGAATAGTTTCCCAGGCTCGTAACAGTTACGGTTTCATGTCCAGGTCCCGGTCGCTGCTTGAACCAGGCATTAATAACTACGGCTGCGATCCATGCACCGTCTTACCGCCAAAAATCGTCCACATGATTTTCGTATCCCGTGCCTCTTCAGCAGTGACCGTTAGCACATCGCGATCGAGCAAAACGAAATCCGCCTGTTTTCCCGCGGCGATCGAGCCAATCCTATCTTGTTCGCCCAAGGCTCGAGCGGCATTCGTTGTGTAGGCGTATAACATCGCCTCGCGCGGCACACGCTGGTCCGCATCCAGCACGCCCTCCGGGCCTTGGCGCGTTTCGGCCTGATAGATTGCCTGGAAAACGTTAGCCGTCGAAACTGGCCAGTCGCTCGCGCCCGCGATAACTCCTTTCGCATCGAGCACCGACCGCGCCGGATACTGCCACTGGTAGAGCGCGGGGTCGATATAGGGCTTCACTAACTCGATCGTATCTGTCTCCGCAGTCGCCCAGTAGAGTTGGAACGACGCAATTACTCCGAGTTCGTGGAAGCGCGGAATATCTTCCGGCCTGACAATCTGAAGATGCGTAATCGTATGCGGCAAGCCCGAGTTGCCATTTGCCTTGCGCGCCGCTTCCATCCCGTTGAGCGCTTCCGTCACAGCCCGATCGCCAATCGCGTGTACATGGACGAACATTCCCTGCTTGTCGGCCGCGATGGCAATCTTCGCAAAAGCCGCTGGATCGAAAAGTAACTCGCCATTCTTCCCGCTGGGGCGATACGGCTTCGAAAGAACGGCGGTTTGTGAAGGATATTCCAGAACTCCGTCTGCGAAAACCTTGATCCCGGCTACCCTCACTTCGGGCACGCTCTTAAAATGCTCCCGCAACTTTAGGGCTTTCTCTAATTGTTGCTCCGGATGCCCTTTCTTGAATTCGATCACCGGAAGCGCGACAACATGCGACTCCAACTCGCCGGTTTCCGCCAATGCCTCGTAGGTCGCAAGAATCGCGTCGCTGGCGGCCGCATCAAGCCATCCGGTAATGCCCAGCGCGTGCATATGCCGCACCGCGGCTTTTCCGGCTGCAAACATCCGTTCCTTGCTTGGCTCCGGCACAACCTCATCAACTTTGTCGACGCCAGCATCTACCAGAAACCCGTTGGGCTCAAGATCTGGCCCATAGCCGTAATAACCGCGCCCGGTTGCGTCAAGCCCGCTGATCAATTCCTTGTTGATGCCCGCACGCTTCAACAGCGCCCTGTTCGCCCACGCAGTATGCCCGTCCATCCCTTCGAGGAGCAACGGTTGATCGGCATATGTTCCGGTGTTGAAGCGGTCATTGAGTTCTTTATTCTTCGACCAGAAGGCCAGCGGAATTCCGCTCACACTCAGAATGTAGCCTTTCATACCGCGGCCGCTCTTTTTCGCCTCGGCAGCAAACGCCACCAGTTCATCGATCGATTTAACGTTCTCCCCGATATCGGCCGCGAGCAGAGAAAGACCTCCATCAATAGCATGGCAATGACTGTCAATCAAACCAGGCATAAGGAAGTTCCCTTTAAGGTCGATCGACTCCGCGCCACTCCCCACCACCTTCGACACTTCGCCGCGCGCGCCAACCGCCACAATCTTGTCGCCTCGAATCGCGACCCCCTCGGCATAAGGATGCTCCGGCTCGCCAGTAAAGATTTTTCCGTTATAGAGGACACGTTCGTTATCTGCAGCCGCGAACGCCGCGCTTTGAAGACAAGCACATAGAAATACCGCAAGAATCCATTTGGAGATGAATCTGATTTTTCCGCTCATGTTTCTCCGGATTCGAAATTCTCGATTTTGAGAATTTTGGTGTTGAGATTGCCTGAGTGCCAACAATTTGAAACAACATCAACGCAGACGAAGTTTTTGAAACATCATCATGATAGACGCATGGCCCGATCAGCGCCGCTGATTTCGCCTACAGTATTTCACTCATGTTCATAGTGAATATGCTGATGGAAAATAAGAAGTTGCTTTTCTAAAGTACGAAGGGAACGGTAAAAAAGACTCGAAACAATGAATCGCTGCTGGAATCAATGAAAATCGCTCAGATCGCTCCTCTCTGTGAAAGTGTGCCGCCTCGATTCTACGGGGGCACCGAACGTGTAGTTTCTTATTTAACTGAAGAACTGGTGAGGCAAGGTCATGAGGTTACACTCTTTGCTAGCGCAGATTCGATCACCGACGCGAGGCTCGTGTCTCCGTGTGAGAGGTCTCTTCGCACCTTAGCCGAGTGCGTAGATCCTCTCGCCTACTATGCAATCATGCTGGATGAGGTGCTTTCGCGAAGCGACGAATTTGACATTCTTCACTTCCACATCGATCACCTGCATTTTCCGGTGATCAAGAATCTGGGATTACCCAGCGTGACCACGCTCCACGGTCGGCTCGATCTTCCGGATTTGCAATCTCTATACCAGCATTTCTGCGACATGCCTTTGGTTTCGATTTCTCGGTCGCAACGCAACCCACTTCCCTTTGCCAACTGGGTGGGCAATGTCTATCATGGCTTGCCGCGCACTCTGCATGCGCTCTCGCCTCATGCAGGTGCCGACCGTTATGTGGCCTTCCTCGGACGATTCTCGCCCGAAAAGCGTCCTGACCGCGCCATTCGCATCGCCTCGAGCGCAGGCATACGATTGCGCATAGCCGCGAAAATTGACAAGGCGGACCGCGCTTATTTTCATTCTGAGATTGAGCATCTCCTGAGTCTGCCGGGAGTCGAATACCTCGGCGAAATTAACGAGCAACAGAAAGCTAAGTTCCTCGGCAACGCAACCGCGTTTTTGTTCCCCATCGACTGGCCTGAGCCGTTTGGCCTGGCAATGATTGAGGCCATTGCCTGCGGAACACCCGTGATTGCGTACAGTTGCGGCTCGATTCCGGAGGTCATCGAGGAAGGCGTTACCGGATTTATTGTGAACTCCGAAAAACAGGCGGTTGAGGCCATACGACAGTGTTACGACTTTGACCGGAGAAAGTGCCGCGCCGCATTTGAAAGGCGCTTTACGGCGGATCGCATGGCTGCCGACTATATACAGATTTATCGCAAGCTCGCCGCGCCGCAGACTCTGCCTCTGCTTGGCCCCGAGTTGGAGACCGATTCCCCGCTGGTGCCGTGACACGATCACATGAAGACAGCTAAAGACCCGACCGACGTTCTTACCGTTGACAATGTTTATTACGTTCGCGCCACCTCCGCACTTGCCGACGATCGCACGCGCGTCCTGAAATATGGCGAGACGTTCGGCGTATTCAATCGTTACGGAGATATCGAGGCAGTCGGTCCGCGGCCGTTCGGCTTATTCCATGCGGAGATGCGCCATCTCTCACGAATGATCCTGCACGTAAACGATCAGCAGCCCTTGCTGCTCGCGTCTTCCGTTCGTGAGGATCGCGGCTCATTACATGTCGATCTCACTAATACAGACGCAAAAGGCCCGGACGGCAATCATCACAAAGGGGGCACCGTCCATATTTATCGGGCAATCGTTATATCCCGAGATCGTTGTACGCAGTCTTTTCGTGTTCATACTTACACATCAACGCCAATCAATCTTTCCATGACTCTCTATTTTCAGGCCGACTTCGCCGATATTTTCGAAGTTCGAGGCACTCAGCGCAAGAGTTCCGGCATCAAGCTTCCGATCAAAGTGAATCAGAGTGAAGTGTTTCTAGGCTATCGCGGGCTGGATCGTATTGAGCGCTACACACGCTTGCAGTTTTCGCAGCAGCCAGATCTGTTGGAAGAAAATGAAGCTCGCTTCACTCTACGATTGCAACCAGGCATTGAGCATCATCTTGACTTCACGGCTTGGTGCCAGTGCGAAAACGAAGATCGCGAAAACAAAGATCGCGCGGACGAAGACCGTTCGGGCGAAGCGCAGGCGGACAAAACGCATACCGCGGAGACGGTGAGAACTCACGATCGCAATACCCCCCTCGACGGGAATGGCAAGCGGTCGCACTCGTCCCGCCAGGTCCAATCTTCTCAGATCCAATTGTCCCAGTCGCAGGACGAAACCGCAGTGCAGTCTCTTCATTCCACGCGAATTCACACGCCTAATCCCCTTTTCGACGCATGGCTGGCCAGATCGGAATCCGATCTGGTGATGTTGACGGCCGGCAATCCGGAACAAAATTATCCCTATGCTGGAATCCCCTGGTTCAGCACCGTCTTCGGACGCGATGGCATTATCACGGCGTTGGAATGTTTGTGGGTTGCGCCGCAGATGGCGCGCGGCGTATTGGAGCACCTGGCCGCCACTCAGGCGACGGAAGAAGATCCGGATCGCGATGCTGATCCCGGCAAGATAGTTCACGAGACGCGCAAGAGCGAGATGGCCGCGCTTGGCGAAGTCCCGTTTGCGAGATATTACGGGAGCGCCGATTCTACTCCGCTGTTCCTGATGCTGGCTCACGCCTACTACATGCGGACGGCCGATCTGGATTTCATCCGGCAGATCTGGCCCAACATTCAAGCCGCTCTGCGATGGATTGATGACTGGGGCGATGCCGATGGCGATGGTTTCGTCGAATATGCCTGCAAGTCGAAAACGGGTCTGGTTCAGCAGGGCTGGAAAGATTCCAAAGATTCGGTTTTTCACGCCGATGGCAAACTCGCCGAGGGTCCTATCGCGCTGTGTGAAGTTCAGGCTTATGTTTATGCCGCCAAGCTGGGCATCGCGGAATTATCGCGCAAGCTGGGATTCGAGCGGGAGGCGCAAGAACTCGCGCGCGAGGCGGCGAATCTAAAAGAACACTTCAACCGCGAATTCTGGTGCGAAGAACTCTCTCTTTACGGGATTGCGCTTGACGGCCAAAAACGTCTTTGCCGCGTGCGCACATCGAACTCCGGACACACTCTTTTCACGGCGATCGCGACCGCGGACCGCGCCCACTCGAGCACGCGCATATTGATGGATTCCGATATGTTCTCGGGGTGGGGCATTCGAACGGTTGGATCGGCGGATGCCCGTTACAATCCGATGTCGTATCACGATGGTTCGGTCTGGCCGCACGATAACGCCCTCATTGGGCTTGGCTTTTCGCGTTGCGGCATACAGGATAAAACGGTCGCATTATTTTCCGCCATCTACGATGCCAGCCTTCATTTCAACTTATTTCGTATGCCGGAATTGTTTTGCGGATTTCATCGGCGCCCTGGTATGTCCGGCCCCACGCTTTATCCGGTAGCATGTTCTCCGCAAGCGTGGGCAGCGGGAAGCGTGTATCTGCTGCTTGCGGCCTGTCTCGGACTTGAGATCGACGCCCCGCAAAATCTCGTTCGATTAAATCATCCACGTCTCCCTGCATTTCTGTCGGAGCTGAATATTCGCGGCCTGGAGATCGGCGAGTCGACTGTCGACCTAGCCTTGTACCGGCGTGATGATCAGGTCAGCGTGGATATTATCAACAACCGCGCAGGCGCACAGATATCGGTGGTGTAACTTCCTTCGGGCAACTTACTCTGTTCTTACGTCCTTGCCAGGCGCGTTCCTTCTTCTTGGTGAGATCCTCTATCGTTTTGTCAGCTCTCTCTATCGTGCGGACGGACGGCAGGGCTTTCGGCATCTTAACCTGACCCCCCTCCCCCACCCGGTCTAGTAGAATCAAGACTTTAGGCGATGACTCCTTTCAAAGTCTTGAGTGCAATCGAGTTAAAGATCAAAGTCTTGAGCGCGTAGGAGTTAGGACTTTTCGTCAGGCAGTTGCTAGTTACCGGTTGCTAGTTGCTAGTTAGCAGTTGCTAGTTGCTAGTTCCCGGTTCTCAGTGAAGACACTAAGTACGGCTTAGGAGTGACCTACCTCTATTATAACTCTGGTGTCAAGGGGGAGTTAGTAAACTTGGGCTGTTCGCATTCCATTGGAGGAATCTTACCTCAGCGGCTGAAGCCGACATAAAGGATAAGACGGTTATCGCAGCGGTTAAACCGCTGCGCCACCCAAAATCAAAACTTTGGCATCGAAGTCCCGGCGCATCCTTGACACCCTTCTCGACGCTCCCTAGAATTCAAGGTAGGCTTGGGGGAATCTTAATCTAAGCCACTGCATCTAAAGTATTTAGATAATGCTCTTTTACGGCATCTCGAGAATGCTCTTTACTGCATCGAGAATGCTCCTGGCACCGGGGCTTCAGGATTTGGCCGTTTATCGGAAACACACTCATTGCAAAGAGCGTGGTCATTATAAGGACCGTGATCGGGGAGTAGTCCCCGGCAGTTTGAATTCAAATTTCCCACCCTAACGTCGCAAAAAGCGCGACGTTAAGGATGGGGCACCCTCAAGGATGGGGCACCCTCGGGTATGGGATACGCTCAGCATGGGGTACTCCGACGGATGGGTGTCCGCGAACGTTTTATTTAAGTTGGAATCATATGACACCAGGTCCCACGGGCGGGCGGGAAAAGGAAATCCTCACCGCGATTGTCGAAACGTTTATTGCCAGCGGAGAGCCGGTGGGATCGCGCACGCTTGCGCGCAGCAGCCGGGAGGGGCTGAGCGCGGCCACGATCCGGAACGTGATGGCCGATCTGACCGACGCTGGTTTTCTGGAGCAGCCGCACACTTCGGCAGGGCGGATTCCGACGGCAGAGGCCTATCGTTATTATGTCGAGCAGCTGAGCGGCGAGGCGCACCTTTCGCACGAGAATAAAAGCATTATTCAGGACACGCTGACCGGGGCGGCGGACGTGCAGGAGTTCATGGAACGGACTTCGCATGTGCTGTCGCTGGTGTCGCACAGCGTGGGCGTGGCGGTGGCGACGAGCGGTCCGCGGAATGCGCTGGAGCACGTTTATTTTTCGCGGCTGGGCGATCAAAAGGTGCTGGCGGTGGTGGTGACCCGGTCGGGCGTGGTGAGGGACCGGGTGCTGCGGCTGGATATTCAGCAATCCGATCTGGACTTGGCCGCGAGGTATCTGAACGACAACTTTCGCGGCTGGACGATGGAAGATATGCGCGTGGAGCTGGCCCGGCGCATCGAAAGCGAACGCAGCGAATACGACCGGCTGATGAAATCGCTGGAGCAGTTATATAAGCAGGGAGCGCTGGCGGCGAGCGAGGGCACCGAAGTTGTGTTCGTGGAAGGCGCGGCCAACCTGCTGACAGGGGAACAGGATCAGCAACGCTTGCAGGAGCTGTTGCGCACGCTGGAAGAGAAAGAAAAAGTGGTGAGGCTGCTGGGAGCGTATCTGGATACGCGGCAGGAGGCGGTGCGGGTGGTGATTGGGTTGGATGAGGCGCTGCCGGCATCGTCATTGCAGAATTTTGTTTTGATTGGAGCGCCGGCGCGAGTGGGCGGCGAGGTGGTGGGATCGCTGGCGGTGATTGGGCCGACGCGGCTTGATTATCAGCACACGATGTCGGCGGTTTCGTATATCACGCGGCTGTTTGACAAACTATTGAATGAAACGGATTGATGAGCCGTATGGGAAAAGGGAACGGAAAAAGCGACGTGAGAAAGCTTGATCTGGAGCATGAGCTACCGGCGGCGGATGGCGGCGAGGAAACGAGCGCGGGAGATGCGGCTGCGGGCGTGGCGGGTAGCGCGTTGGCGGAAACCGAGAAGCTGAAGGCAGAGCGCGATGCGTTATTAGACCGGCTGGCGCGCCTGCAGGCGGAGTTTGACAATGCTCGCAAGCGCGCGGCGCGCGAGCAGCAGGAGTTTCGCGAGTTCGCGGCGGCGGATGCGATCAAGGGATTACTGCCGGTGCTGGATAGCTTTGAGCGGGCGCTGAAGGCGTCAGCCGATGCTGGGGAATTTCGTAGCGGAGTGGAATTGATTTACCGGCAATTTCAGGATGCGCTGCAGAAGGCGGGCGTGCAGGCGATTGCGAGCGTGGGGCAGCCATTCGATCCGCGGGTGCATGAGGCGATTGAGATGGTCGACACGACTGAGATGCCGGATCATCATGTGCTCGAAGAATTGCAGCGGGGATATAAGTTCAAGGAGAGGCTGCTGCGTCCGGCAATGGTGCGGGTGGCGCGGAATAGCGGCGGGTGATTCGGACCGGCGTAAGCTTTCGGGGACATGAGATTCCTCGTTCACTCGCTTCGCTCGCTGCTCGGAATGACAATCGCTTAGAGAGCCGATGCGCGTTCATGGGCCGGGAGCGTTTATAGAGCCGATGGCGACCCATCAGGTGCGGTAATACTTTCGTACAGATTAGTGCGAGATTAGAGACCATAGAGTAGGGGGAGTTCTGGCAGCAAATACAAAGCGCGATTATTACGAGGTGCTGGGAGTTACCCGCACGGCGACCGAGATTGAGATCAAGAGCGCGTATCGCAAGCTGGCGATGACGTACCATCCCGACCGGAATCCGAATAATCCGGAGGCGGAGGATAAGTTCAAGGAGCTGACTGAGGCCTACGCGATTCTGGCCGATGGCGAGAAGCGCAATTTGTATGACCGCTTTGGGCATGCGGGCGTGAGTGGCAGCTCGGCGGGCGCGGCGGGATTCGATCCGGCGATCTTCCAGGATTTTGGCGACATCTTCGGAGAATTTTTTGGCTTTGGCGATTTGTTCGGAGCCGGTGGGGGACGGCGGCGCAGTCGCGCGCAACGGGGAGCCGATCTGCGCGAGGATCTGCACCTGGAATTTGACGAGGCGTTTTTCGGCGTGGAAAAGCAGGTCAAGGTGCGACGCCATGAGACCTGCGACACGTGCCGTGGTTCGGGAGCCGCGGCGGGGAAAGCTCCGGTGCCGTGCCGGTCGTGCGATGGACGCGGGCAGGTGCGATACCAGCAGGGATTTTTCAGTATTGCGCGCACGTGCCCGACGTGCCAGGGCGCGGGGACGGTGGTGACGGACCCATGCTCGAAGTGCAAGGGTGAAGGACGACAGTTGCGGGAACGCGTGGTGGAAACGAAAGTTCCGGCGGGCGTGGAAGACGGCACACGCATTCGCTTTGGAGGGCTGGGCGAGGCGGGCTCATTTGGCGGGCCTGCGGGAGACTTGTATGTGGTGCTGCACGTCAAAGAGCATTCGTTCTTTGAGCGCGAGGGCAACGACCTGCACTGCGTAATTCCGATATCGTTTTCGCAGGCGGCGCTGGGCACGGAGATTATGGTCCCGACGCTGGAAGGCGAGCACAAATTAAAAGTGCCGGAGGGCACGCAGTCAGGGACGCCATTCCGCGTGCGCGGCAAGGGCGTACCGGTGCTGAACGGACATGGCAAGGGCGATCTGTTTGTGGAAGTGAGAATTCAGACGCCGGGAAAACTGACGAAGCGGCAGCGCGAATTGCTGAATGAGTTGGGAGAGCTGACTCCGGTAGAAAACAAGCCGCAGCGGCGCTCGCTGCTGGGGCGGGTGAAAGACATGTTTGTTTAGAGCAGTGGTTAGTGACAAGTTATCAGGTGCCAGTTCGCGATTCCGAGTTCCAAGCGATGATCGCGATTAGAATTTTAGTGATTGGATATCCTGACTTGCAGTACGGCTTGGCCGAGGCTCACTTCGTTAGGCGTCGGCAGCGCTCAACATTAGCAGGCGCGAAGATACAACAGGCGCGAAGACACCTCTCCTGAAAACCGACTCATGACCCGCCGACGATGGATTGCCGACGAAATCAATGGAGATACGGCGACGCTTACCGGCGAGCATGCTGGGCATCTTTCGCGCGTGTTGCGGGCGCAGGTTGGGCAGGAATTCGATATTGCGGTAGACGGGATGGTTCGGCAGGGGACGATCACGTCGATTGCGGAGGAGCGCGTGGAGTTTGCGCTGGGGGCGCAGATTGAGACGAAAGCGACGGCGCATCTGACGTTGGCGCTTGCCATCTTCAAATTCGATCGCATGGAGTGGGCGATTGAGAAATGTACGGAGATCGGAGTCGCCCGGATTATTCCGGTTGTTGCCCGCCGCACCGAATCTCATCTGGCTGCGGCGGCCGGGAAGCGGCACGAACGATGGCTGCGGCTCGTCCGGCAAGCTGCGGAGCAATCGCGGCGCGTTGCAACACCGGAGATCTCTGCGCCGATCGGGCTGAAAGAGCTTTGTAGCGCCGGCGCGCGTCCGGCCCTGGCGTCTCAAAAAAACGGAGCGGTCGTAACACACTCGGCTGCTACGCGGGTTGTCCTCGCCGAATCCGAAAAAAAGATGGGATTGCGAGATGCTCTGCCCTTGACTGCGACAGAGGCTGTTCTGGCCGTCGGCCCCGAAGGCGGTTGGACCGAGGATGAGCTGCGATTGTTTTGCGAATCGGGATGGGCGATGGCATCGCTGGGAAACACGATTCTTCGCGCAGAAACGGCTGCGATTGTTGGCACCGCGCTCGCGGTTGAGATACTCAGTTAAGACTCGCCTGATTTAGAGACTTGGCGCATTAAAGTTAGTTGACGACGCCGGCGCTACTTCCCTGCCCGCTAATTGCCTGATTTCTGCTTGGCTTGTGTCTGCTTCTTACCGTGATTGCTCCCCCCATTTCACGTGCTGCTCTGATATCCTCCGGGCAAGTGATCTCCTCCGCCGAAATCGCCGCAAGAAGGATCGTTCCTGACGCTCGCCAGCAAGAGGCCATCGAGCATGTGCAGGGGCCGATGGTCGTCATCGCGGGCGCGGGGACGGGCAAGACGACTGTCCTGATTCAGCGCATTGCCAACCTGGTTCGTCAGGGCCATGCGCGGCCCGATGAGATTCTCGCGCTCACCTATACCGAGAATGCCGCCGCCGAAATGCAACAGCGCGTGCGCGCGGAACTGAAGGGCACCGACATCGACGGACTCCAGACTTGCACCTTCCATGCCTGGTGCAATGGGCTGCTGCACCGCAGAGGGAAAGCGTTTCAGGTGCTCGATGATAAGGAGTTGTGGGTTTACTTGCGGCGGCGAATCCGCGAGCTGCACCTGAAGTATTTTGTGCGCGCCGCCAACGTCAGCCAGTTTTTTGACGACCTGCTGGAGTTCATGCGCCGCTGCCAGGATGAATTGGTTGGACCGCAGCAATATGCAGAGTATGTTGCGCGGCTGGAGCGGGGAGAGATTCCGTTGCCGCGAGTGGTCAAGTCCAAAAAGCAAGCCGAACTGGATCGTGAAGAGATCCTTGGACGCTGCCATGAAATCGCAGGCGCCTTCGCCACGGTGGAAGAAATACTAGGCGCCAAGAACCTGGGCACCTTCGGACACATGATTACGGGCGCGTTCGAACTTCTGAAAAGCGACGCCATTCTCGTGGAAGAGGAGCGCAGCCGCATACGATTCTTGCTGGTCGATGAATTCCAGGATGCCAACTTTGCGCAGATTGAAATTCTGCCGCTGCTGGCAGGGACAGCGGAGAATCTCTTCGTCGTCGGCGATCCCGACCAGGCAATCTATCAATTTCGCGGCGCATCAAGCGAGGCTTTCTCATTGTTCGTGCGACATTTTCCCGCCGCCAAGATCGTCGTGCTCGATAAGAATCGCCGCTCGCTCGCGCCCATTCTGCATTGTGCTTTCGGAATTGTGAATGAAAATCCCGCCGTCTTTTCGCAAAAAACAAGCGGCGAGGATAAGAGCGGTGCGATTTCCTATAAGCGATCGCCGCTGGAATCGTGGCGGGAGAGCAATGCCGGCGCGAACCCAGGCGGGAATGGCGCTCGGCCGGCGAGCCCTCCTGTGGAGATCGTCACGTGGGGCGAAAAGAATAAGGATGTGGAAGCTGCCGACGTAGCCCGCCGCATTCAGAAAAAACGCAAAGAGCTTCGTTGTGAATGGAGGCGTTTTGCCGTGCTCTACCGCCAGCATAGTCATCGCGAGGAGTTGGTTCAGGAACTGGCGGAGCGCAATATTCCATTTTCCATTGAAGGACTCGACGTCCTCAATACGCCCGAGGTGCGCGACGCGCTCGCGTGCCTGAGCGCGGCGGTCAATCCGAAGGATGCGGCGAGCGTTCTTCGTTTAGCGGCCTTGCCGCAGTTTGGCCTGGATGCGGTCGAACTGAGAGCGGCGATGAGGTCGGTACGGCGGGATGAACTGGATTTTCAGAAAGTGCTGGCCAAGCTCGCCAAGGGCGGAGCGGTGCTGGCGAGTATTGAGAAGGCGCATGCCGACGTGGCTCCCGAAGAGATTTCTGCCGCGGAGGCGACGAGCATTGTCATTCGCAGTTTCGCGCTTCCTCGCACAGCTCCCGTCAATGCTTTTGTGGAATTCGTAGCGCGCTGGCAGAGGAATCCTACGACCGAGACTGGGCGTCCCGCCGAATTCCTGGAGTATCTGAATTATTTCCGGCAAGCGGGAGGGGCGATTGCTCTGCCGCCGAGCCCGGAGGATGGCGTGCGCCTGATGACGGTACATGCCGCCAAGGGACTGGAGTTCCGCCATGTAGCCATTCTTCGAGGATCGTCCACTTCGTTCCCCTGTGTACACAGGGAACCGTTGGTCGATTTTCCGCGGGAATTGCGGCGCACGCAGTCGAGCTATGACGACAAGACGCTTTACGAACACGAGGAGCGGCGTCTTTTCTATGTGGCAATGACGAGAGCGCAGGACTCTCTCTCAATTTACGCGAAACAGGGCAAGGGCAAAGACAAGCGGCCGACCAAGTTTTTGCGGGAACTGATGGAAAGCCATGCCTACAAGAAATATTGGTATCTGCGTGAGGCTGCCGCGGTGCAGGATGAACTGTTCGCGGCGGCTGAAGAAGAGCGTATCGCGATCCAACGGTCGAACATCGCGGCATGGCTGCTCATGGAACCGAGGGCGGATTTTGTCAGTGGGCTGAGCGCGAGCGCGATTGACACATACGAGCAGTGTCCGCTGCGCTTCAAGCTGGAGCGTGACTGGAATTTGCCACGCGATGTGCCGGCGTCTTTGCATTATGGGGCGGCTATGCACCGCGTGCTGCACACGTTTTACGACGCACAGCGTTATGGGCGAGAGATCGGCGATGAGCAACTGATCGAGAATTTTCGCGCCGACCTGGCGACAGCGGGCATCGCCGACCGCTATCAATACGAGTTGTATCTTCGGCAAGGCAGGGAGCAACTTACCCAGTTTCTGGAGTGGGCGCGAGCGAGCGTGCGGCCGGAGGTTTTGCAGACTGAACAAAAATTCGATTTGCCGATTGCGGGGACGAAGCTGACCGGGCGGGTAGACCGAATGGACCAGATGGCGGAGGGCGTTGCCATCGTCGACTACAAGACGGGCCGGCCGAAGACGCAGGAGGAGGCAGATAAGAGCCTTCAGTTATCGCTGTATGCGCTGGCAGCGAAAGAGGCGTGGGGACTGCGTGTCGCGCGTCTGATTTTTCACAACCTGGAAGATAACAGCGTGGTCGAAACCACGCGCGACGAGGCCGACCTGCAGGCGGCGAAGATCAAAGTCCGCGCCGCCGCCGAAAACATCGCTAAAGGAGAGTTCCCCGCCAAACCGGGCTACCAGTGCAGCTTTTGCCCGTATCGCAATCTTTGCCCCGCGACCGAGAAGGTGCTGCACGTTTCGCAGAAGAAAGCCGCCAACGGGCCTAACTAGAAAGCAGCCGGAACTGAGACGCCGCGGAAGATTTTCCGGACAAAAAATTTGGGGACGCTCATCGCGTCCCCGTCGTTGCCTTACTGCAACCTCTTAGTGCTTTTTGCTGCTTTTTTTCTTTGCCTTTTTCTTGGTTGCCATAGATCTATTCTCCCTTTCCATTCTTCATGGAATTTTTGCAACGGTAATTTGTTGCAACTGATTGATGTATAGAGTCAACGCAGAACGAAGTCAAGAAAAAAATGATCGAAAGGGGCACACACATCGATGCACCAAAGTCACCTGATTGACATGCGCGAGAAAAATTACATTCGCTTCACGCGGGATGAGACGATCGCGGCGAATTTTCTGCGCGAGCCGTGCGAGAAGGAAGCGTTGAAACACGGCGCTGGGCGTACGATACGGCGAAGTGGGCGCGCGCGAATCTTCGCGCATGCTTTCGCGATCTATAATGGAGAACGATTTTGAAAGTCACGTTGTCATCAAGGAGCGCATTTATGGCCGGTTCCAAGGATGTCGTAATTATCTCGGGATGCCGCATACCGATCGGGAAATTTCAGGGAAGCCTCAGCGATTTTTCCGCGCCGCAACTGGGCGCGATGGTGGTGCGCGAGGCAGTAAAGCGCGCGAATATCGATCCCAGGCTGGTCGATGAATGCATCATGGGCAACGTGGTCACGGCGGGGCTCGGGCAGAATCCCGCGCGCCAGGCTGCGATTTTTGGCGGACTTGCTCCCGAAGTAGGTGCCATGACTATTAATAAGGTGTGTGGCTCGGGATTGAAGGCGGTCGCGCTTGCCGCGCAGGCGATCGAGACGGGAAATAGTTCGGTGGTGGTGGCGGGCGGAATGGAATCGATGACTAACGCGCCTTACTTGTTGCCGAATGCGCGCAAAGGTTACCGGCTGGGTAACGGGCAGGTCGTGGATTCGATGGTGCATGACGGACTTTGGGATATCTACAACGACTACCACATGGGCATAACCGGCGAGAATGTGGCGGAGAAATATGGCATTACGCGCGAAGAGCAGGATGAGTTTGCCGTGAACTCGCATCGCAAAGCGATCTCGGCCCAGAAAGAATGCCGATTCAAAGCGCAGATACTTCCGGTGGAATTTCCGGCCAAGAAGAAGGGGCAGCCGGCGGTGATCTTCGATAAGGACGAGAGTCCGCGCGAGGATACGACGATTGAAACGCTGCGGGCGCTGAAGCCCGCATTCAAGAAAGATGGGACGGTGACGGCGGGCAACGCTCCCGGAGTGAACGATGGGGCCGCCGCCGTGGTGGTGACGAGCGCGGCGCGCGCCGCAGAATTAGGGGCGAAGGCGATGGTGCGGATCGTAGCCCAGGCAACCAGCGGAGTGGAACCGAAGTGGGTGATGATGGCTCCGGTGACCGCCGTGCAGAAGATCTGGCAGAAGACGGGATGGAAGAAAGACGAGGTTGATCTTTACGAACTGAATGAGGCGTTCTCTGTGCAGGCGCTGGGCGTGTGCCGCGAACTGGGGCTGGATATGAATCGCGTGAACGTCAATGGAGGAGCAGTCGCGCTTGGGCATCCCATTGGCGCGAGCGGGGCTCGCGTGCTGGTCACGCTGATCTACGAGATGATGCGCCGCGACGTGCATCGTGGGATTGCAGCTCTATGCCTGGGCGGAGGGAATGCGGTGGCGATGGCGGTGGAGCGGTAGGCGCGTCGTCCACTTGTAAAGCGATTCTTCGACAACAATTGCATCGGCTTTGGAATGGCTGACGATATGTGCACCGGCGCATTCTCTCGTCTCGCACACGCTATAATTGCGCCCACGCATGGCCCTTACTTCCGGAACCAAACTTGGACCCTATGAAATTCAGTCGCCCTTAGGCGCGGGCGGGATGGGCGAGGTGTATCGCGCCAAGGACACCCGGCTCGACCGCACGGTCGCCATCAAGGTTCTGCCTTCGCATCTTTCTTCCAGCCCTGAACTCAAACAACGCATGGAGCGCGAGGCCAGAGCCATTTCCGCGCTGCAGCATTCCAATATCTGCACGCTCTACGACATTGGCACGCAAGATGGCACCGACTTCCTGGTCATGGAGTATCTGGAAGGGCAGACTCTGGCCGAGCGCCTACAAAAGGGTCTGCTGCCGCTGGATCAGGTGCTGAAGATTGGAATAGAGATCGCGCAGGCGCTCGATAAAGCGCATCAGCAGGGCATTATCCATCGCGACCTGAAGCCGGCGAACATTATGCTGACCAAAGCGGGCGCGAAGCTGATGGACTTCGGTTTGGCGAAGCCGGAGTTGTCGATTGGGTCGCAGGCCATTGGCATGTTCACGCCTTCCACGCCGACCATGATATTGCTTCGCTCACTTCGGCGTCGTCGCCGCTGACGCAGAAGGGATCGATTGTAGGAACGTTTCAATACATGGCGCCTGAGCTTCTGCAAGGGGCCGAGGCGGACGCGCGCAGCGATTTGTTCAGCTTCGGGTGCGTGCTCTACGAGATGATTACAGGGCGGCGCGCATTTGAAGGCAAATCGCAGCTCAGCGTGTTCAGCGCGATTCTGGAGAAGGATCCGGAGCCGATCAGCGGCAGCCAGCCACTCGCGCCTCCCATGCTTGATCTGGTGGTGCGCGGCTGCCTGGCTAAAGATCCGGCAGACCGGGTGCAATGTGCGCACGATGTGGCGATGGAGCTGCGCTGGATCACTTCGCTCGGTTCCAATCCGGCGAATCTGGAATCTTTGCCTGCGCCCGCACGAAGCCTCGTTCCCTGGATCGCCGCCATTGCGGCCGCAATTGTTCTCGGAGTAGTTGCCGGATTTTTCCTTCACCGCTCCGCCGCGCCGGCTCCGAGCATTCGCGCGGTCATTAATCCTCCGCCGGATACGCACTTTCGCCTGACCTCCGACATTGCCGGGCCGCCGGTGCTCTCTCCCGACGGCACCTACCTGGCCTTCACGGCTACAAGCGGCGATGCCAAGACGGCCATCTGGGTGCGCCATATGAATGGGGATGACGCGCGCGAGCTGCCCGACACCAACAATGCCATCTTTCCATTCTGGTCGCCCGACAGCCGTTCGATTGGGTTTTTCGCTAACGGAAAGCTGAAGACGATCGAACTTAATGGCACCACGGCGCAGGCACTTTGTGACGCCCAACTCGGGCGTGGCGGCAGTTGGAGTCCAGGCGGCATCATCGTGTTTTCTCCATCCCCCATTTCGGGGCTCATGCAGATCAATGCCAGCGGAGGCGCGCCTGGTCCGGTCATCAAGCTGGATCCGTCTGTGCATTCCTCTCATCGCTGGCCGTTTTTTCTTCCCGATGGCAAGCACTTTCTCTACTTCGCCATGCATCACGATCCCTCGAAGGTGTCGAATAATGCCATCTACTATGCATCGCTCGACGGGCGCGAGAATCGTATGATCGTTCATTCCCAGAGCAACGCGATTTACGCGGCCGGGTTTCTTCTGTTTGGCCGCAGCGATCAGTTGATGGGCCAGCCATTTGATCCAGACAAGGGCGAGCTGAGCGGCGAACCGCAATCCATTTCTTCTGGAATGCTCAACGACGTTACCACCTGGCGCATGGGCGCAACCGCGACAGACAGTGGGCTGCTGGCTTTCGGCAATGGCAGTTCCGGCGGCGTGCAACTGGTGTGGATGGACCGCAGCGGAAAACAGCTCGGCGTGGCTGCGGACAATTTACAGAACCTGCAGTTCGCCCGCCTGTCGCCGCAGGGTGACCGCATCGCGCTCACGATCGATTCGGGCGTCAACGATGTGTGGTCTTTCGATCTAGCGCGTGGCGTTCGCACGCGACTCACCTTCGGCCCAACCGGCAATACTTTCCCCGTCTGGTCGCCGGATGGGAAGTGGATCGCTTATAGCTCCATGCGCACGACTGGCAGCGGTATCTACCGGAAGCGTGCCGATGGCACGGGCGCTGAGGAACTGCTGGTTCCCGACCAGGCTGGAATTATTTTTGCCCCTAATGACTGGTCGCGCGACGGCAAGACGCTGTTGTATTCGCCGAACATCTTCACCCAAAAAGAAGAAGGAATATGGGCCGTATCGCTGGAGGGGGAACGAAAGACGCGACAGATTCTGAACCATGGAATGCATGCCACGCTTTCTCCCGATGGCCGCTGGCTTGCGTACAATTCGGCTGAGTCGGGGCGGCTGGAGATTTATGTGGAGGCTTTTGCAGGTCAGGGCAAGTGGCAGGTCTCTCCGAATGGAGGACAGGTTCCGCACTGGAGCGCGGACGGCAAAGAGCTTTTCTATTTCGACATCAACCAGTCGATTCTGGCTGTGCCGGTCAAGGAAGCAGGCGGGGCGCTTGAATTCGGGGCGCCGCAGACACTGGTCAATCAGTGGACGGTGCTGACGATTCCGTTCTACAGCGTCTCGCCCGATAGCAAACGGCTGCTACTGGAGCGGGTCTCGCAACAGGTGAACCAGCCGGTGACGGTGATTACGAATTTCGCGGCTGGGCTGAAGAAGTAGTTGAAGGGTAAGGCAGGCGCGGGTAGCTGCCCTCAGCGGCTGAAGCCGCGAATTCGCTGCGTGCCATGCGGCACGACTGAACGTCGTGCCCTTCCCGTCCAAATCCTCCACAGCTATTTGGGAAGTACTCTAGGATGTCGCCGCCGTTCCTACTGCCGCTGCGGCGGGCAGCGTGAGTGTGAAGACTGCGCCTCCACCGGGAGCTTCTGACGCTTCGATATTGCCGCCGTGCTCGCGCAGGACAGTTTTGCAAATGCTCAGGCCGAGGCCGGTGCCGCGTCCGGGACGTTTGGTGGTGAAGAACGGATCGAAGATGTGCGGCAAATTCTCCGGCGTGATGCCCGGACCATCGTCCTGAAACACGACCCACACTTGGTAGGCGTTGCGGCCCAGGCGGACGCGGATGGTGCCTTTCTCGCGGCTCTCGCGGATGGCCTGTTCGGCGTTCAGCAGCAGGTTCAGGAACACCTGCATGAGCTGATTGGAATCGGCGACGACCGGAGGCAAATCGGACTCGGGCAGGAAATCGACAGTGATATTGCTTTTGCGCAACGGGTAGGCTTGTATCTGGACCGTGCGCTGGACAAGGTCATTGAGATCGACCTGGGTGCGTCCGGGAGCGGGAGGACGGGCGAAATATTGGAGGTTCTGGACGATTTCCGCGGCGCGGCGCGCCTGCTGGTGCAGGATGGTGACCTGCTTGCGTCCGGATTCGGTTACGCCGCCTTCCTGAAGCAGCTCGGCCATGCCAAGAATGCTGGTGAGCGGATTGTTGAGTTCGTGCGCGAAGCCGCCAATCATCTGCCCCATGGAGGCCAGCCGTTCGCTCTGAATAATCTGCTGCTCCAGTTTCTTTTGCGTGGTGACGTCGCGCACAGAGATGATCACGCCGGAAAGCTTGCCATCGGCATCGAGCAGAGGACTTGCCATGCCGAGCATGGTGCGCCAGGTGCCGTCGTGGTGGCGCGCGGAATACTCGCACGAGGCGCGGGAATTCTTTCCGGTAGCGACCGTGTGATAGAGCTTGGCCAGCTCGGGAGAACTTTTCTCGGTTCCTTCGATACTTGCGCCGAGTAATTCCTCCGGCCCATAGCCGAGAAGGTCGCGAATGCGTGGACTGACAAATGTGTAGGCGCCCTTCAGGTCGAGCACGAGAATCAGATCAGGGAAGCTTTCAAGGAGATGCCGGCGAAAGTCCTCCTGACTTTGCAATTGACGTTCCATGGAGCGCTTTTCGGTGACATCCACGAGCGTACCCTGGTAACGCACGGTGCGGCCATCTTCGACAACGCCCGCCGAAGTGTCCTGGCAGATGGCGATGCCGCCGTCTTTTCTTCGTAGCCGAATTTCGCGCGTTCGAGTGCGGCTGCTCTGGTGCTCCGCTCTGCCCAGGACGGGGTCGGGACTGGCATCCACTTTAAGCGCGTCCGGCGGAAGAGCGAGAATCTCTTCCTTGCTGTCATATCCAAGAATCGCGAGCAGCGCCGGATTGACCTCGACCAGCTTGCCATCCGGATTGCAGATGTACATACCTTCCTGCAAAGTCTCGAAGAGTTGGGTAAAGCGCTTCTCCTTGTCGCGCTGGTCGGTGATATCGCGGGCGAGCACGCTGGCTCCGGTGACCTCACCACCCTTGACGATGGCGTTGATGACGCAATCGTAGTAGAGACGTTTGGAAGAGCCCTTGGCCTGAATGCTGATCACGCCGGTCCAGGTGCGCTTCTCGATGAAGCGGGTCAGATCGATGGGATTTTCGGTGCCGATGGGACCTTCGAGAAACTCCTGGAGTTTATGTCCAACAAGATCCGAATAGGATTGACCCAGCATGTCGGTGACGCGGCGATTGACGGTGCGCAGAGTGCCATCGAGCGAAAGTGCGAGAGCTACGTCATCGAGCGAGTCGATGAGTTCCTTGAAATTGCGCTGCGATCGCACAATCAGCTGGCCGAGTTGATCCAGTTGCTCTTCGCTGGGTGCGACGCTGGCGCGATCCTGAAAGCCTCTTACAATCTGGCGCAGTTCACGAACTTCGCGCTTACGCCCAAAGGCATAGGCGGCGAACAGAATAGAGAGCACAAAGAGGCCGATCGGAATTGCGCCCAGGCGGTAAGGAAGCGCCTCCATCTGTTGCCATGACAATGCGGCAACAGCCGCGGCCAGCAATACAAGAAGACCGAGCGCCCATCGCCACAACTGGCTTTCTTCACGTTCCAGATTGCTGGGAGTGGGTTCCTGGTTTGGGGTAAGGTCTTGAGACATGAGCATATCCCGCCGACGCTAAGAATGTTACGGAAGCCGGAACCTATGCGCCAGACTGCTTTTAGCGTAGCACTGAACAGGCCGTGTTTACTCCAAGACGGGAAACTTTCGTCACGGAGAGCACGTGATCGCAATCACGGAACGAGCATGCTGCGCCCCGTATGCTGGCTTTAAGGATCTCCCTATCCTCCCCTGTTCTCGCCGTGTGCTTTCCGGTTTCTTATGCTTTACAAAACACTTAGCGCCGCCGTTTACGGTGTGAATGCCAACGTCATCGAGGTTGAGGTCGATGTCTCTGGCATTAAACAGAGCGAAGACCGCTTTCACACGGTCGGATTGCCCGATGCGGCGGTGCGCGAAAGCCGCGACCGCGTGCGGGCTGCGCTAAAGAATTGCGGCTATGACATCCCACCCACCGATATCACAATTAACCTTGCGCCGGCTGACATTCGAAAAGAGGGATCGGGCTTTGACCTGCCGATTGCGCTGGGCATTCTCGGCGCCTACGGTGGGTTGAATAAAAAGGACATCGCGGATGCGCTTTTCGTTGGCGAACTGTCGCTCGACGGCGGCTTGCGGGGCGTGCGGGGAGCGTTGCCCATCGCCATTGAAGCGCGTTCGCGAAAGCTCAAGCGCCTTATCGTTCCAGAGGTCAACGCCCGGGAAGCCGCGATGGTAGAAAACGTGGAAGTGTATCCCGTTAAATCGCTAGTCGAGGTGATCCACTACATCAATTCCGGCAACGGCGTTTCCTCTGTGCAAGTGGATCGGAAACTACTGCTGAGCGAGGCACAACACTTTCTGGTGGATTTTAAAGATGTGCGGGGCCAGCAGACTGCCAAGCGTGCGCTGGAAGTTGCGTGCGCCGGCGGCCATAACATCCTGATGATTGGGCCGCCTGGGTCGGGCAAAACGATGCTCGCCAAGCGCATGCCCACAATTCTTCCGCCCCTGACGTTTGAAGAGGCGCTGGAAACCACGAAGATTCACAGCGTGGCTGGCGTATTGGACGCTCGCTCCGGGCTGGTGGGAGTGCGGCCCTTCCGCTCGCCGCACCACACGATATCAGACGCCGGCCTGATCGGTGGCGGCGCAATTCCGCGGCCGGGAGAAGTTTCGCTGGCTCACAACGGAGTGTTATTTCTGGACGAGCTGCCGGAGTTTCCACGCACTGTGCTGGAGGTGATGAGGCAGCCTCTGGAAGATGGCAGTGTGTGCATTGCCCGGGCGGCCATGTCGCTGACATTCCCCGCGCGCTTCATGCTGACGGCGGCCATGAACCCGTGTCCCTGCGGATTTCACAACGACCGCACGCGCGATTGTCATTGCACGCCCCCGATGATTCAGCGCTACATTTCAAAAATTTCGGGGCCGCTGCTGGATCGCATCGATATTCACATCGATGTGCCAGCGGTGAATTACAAGGAAATGCGAAGCACGAACGAGCCGGAGAGTTCGGCGAAGATTCTCGAGCGCGTGATCCGGGCGCGGCAAATTCAGCTGGATCGTTTTGCTACGGGAAAGCAGAAAGTCTTCTGCAATGCGCAAATGTCGCCGCAGAATATCCGCGCGTTCTGCATTTTATCTGGCGACTGCGAACATCTGCTGGAACGCGCGATGACCCAGCAAGGGCTGAGCGCCCGCGCGCACGACCGGATACTCAAAGTTGCGCGTACCATCGCCGACCTGGATTCGGTTTCACAGTTGGAGCCGAAGCATATTGCCGAAGCGATTCAGTATCGAACGCTGGACCGGACCTTCTGGGCGTGAGAGAAGATCAGAGGTTAGAGGGCAAATTGCAGAGGTTAGCACCGAGGTAAAAGGGGTGGAGGTCAGAATTCAGAGGCTCAGGCCGAACAATTGTGGCGTGCCCGGTTCGAACGGCGCCTCTGCAATCTGACCTCTCACCTTGAGCTTTAGTCGGCGGCAGCGCCGCTTTTTGTCGCGGCGTCTTCGGCTTGTCTCAAGCGCAAGGCGCGGTTGGATGGCAATCCGGCGTCGCGAATTTTGTAGAGCAGCGCGCGATAGCTGATGCCGAGGGTACGCGCCGCCTGCTTGCGGTTCCAGTGATGCTGCTGGAGAACCTTCAAGATGATCTTTTTTTCCAGTTCGCGCACGGCTTGCCGTGTCAGCTTTTTGAGCGAGATGGGGCCATCCAGCGAGATGTCGGCGTTAAAGTAATCCGGTTCGCGCGCAACAAGATCGTTCGTAATAGCTTCTTCGTGGCCGAGAATTACATAGCGCTTGACCAGGTTCTCCAGTTCGCGGATATTGCCCGGCCAGTGATATTTCTTCAACACGGCCAGGACTTCGCTGGAAAGCGGTCGCGCGCGGCAGTTGAACTTCCGGTTGTAATATTCCAGGAAGTAAGCCGTCAGTTCCTCAATATCGTTGCGGCGCTCGCGGAGCGAGGGCATGCGGAGATTGACGACGTTAATCCGGTAGAAAAGATCCTGGCGGAAGGTGCCGGCTTCGATCTCATTGTGCAGATCGCGATTGGTGGCGCAAACGACGCGCACTTCGACCTTCTTATCTTCTTGTGCACCGATGCGGCAGAATTGGCCATCCTGCAAAAGCTGCAACAATTTCGATTGCAGCGAAGGATCGAGTTCGGAGATCTCGTCGAGAAAGAGGGTGCCACGATGAGCCATTTCGACGCGGCCGGGTTTTGATCCGAACGCGCCGGTGAAAGCTCCCTTTTCGTAGCCAAACAGCTCGCTTTCGAGCAGTGTGCCGGGAATGGCCGGGCAGTTAACTTTGACAAACGGTCCGCCCTTCCAGGGGGAAAGACCGTGAACCAGACGGGCAATAATGTCCTTGCCGGTTCCGCTTTCTCCGGTGATAAGGACGGGAACATTGGCGGCAGCCACGCGGGCCAGTTGGGCGCGAATCGCTTGCAGCGCGTCGGAGCGGCCAAAAATGATGTTGTCAGGGGGAAGCTCACCTAAGGATTGTTGTAGCGAAGTCACTGAAAGAGTCGTCATAAGACCAAGGGCCCCATTTCGCGGAATGTGCCAACCCGCATGCACTAAAAGTGCATCTCGAACGCCAAACGGGAGAGGAGAAGAGAAGAACCTCAGACAGGTCCGACAAGTGCCAAGTTTACCATTGAGTTGCGGGGAGGAGGGCTAAACTATTCGCGCCGTGGACATAGCACTGTTGTGCCAAATGGTTGTAGGGTGAAAAACAGAAAAACATTTCACACTGCGGCACTAGCTTTCCTCATTTGCCTTCTGGGGGCGGCTTCGGCGTCAGTGCTAAGAGGTCGCGCAAACTTCAGGCCCATAAGATGATAGTCGTTTAAATGGGATACCCACACCGTCTTTGCCCGAATCATACGGGAAGAGACAGGTGCGCCGTCGGTTGGGCCGACAGGAGCGCTGGGGATTTCGAGTGAAATCGAGGTAGCTTTGGGCAAAGACCGGCGAACTGCAATAAGAGCGCCCCCGGCGGAGATGTTGATTGCAGTAGCAAACTCGAGTAAATCGGAGTTGTTTTCGTCGCGAGTTCGTACAAAAACAGGAATGGCCAGCTGCAACCGCGCCCACTTCCTTGCGTTCTTTCGCGTTGCCAGCCGTTCCACCGGGATTACCTGCCTTAAAGACGTATTAACTACCACATAAGCCGCATCTTATGGGCCAAACGACGTGGTTCCTGGGTAACCTCTGTAAGTGCCTCCGAACCTCGCGACCAGAAGGGAATTTGGAGAAGTCAGCGCTAAAAGGCGGGAGCGAATAGGTGACTGATGGTCACTCCAGAAGTGCAACGTTTTTCCGTTCCGTCCCCTTAGCACCTTTCCGATTGACAGTTTGTTGCCCCCTGACTTAGCATTTCGAATATCCCTCGTTCTCGACGTGGTAGAAGGTTCTCCCCCCACTTGTTATGGCTTCTACGTCCGATAAAACTCCAGCCGTGTCTCTCGCCGGTGCCGGTTCGATGAAAGAGACCTCAAAGCGCCCTGTGCCTCTGGAATCATCACCTTCGAGCCCGCCGCCGGATGCCCTGCAAGAACTGGAGCACTTGCGAGATCGCTTTCGAAAAACCACCAATGCACTGGCTTCCGCCGCACACGATCTGAAAACGCCGCTGGCAATTCTGAATGGCTACATAGAGTTGCTCCAGAGCCAGAAGCTTGGCCCTCTCAATGAGAGACAGCGTGAAGTGATGACCGACATGTTTGCCAGCGGGCAGCGCTTGCAGCATTTTATTCAGGACTTTCTGACTTTTTCCGTGCTGGAAACAGGCGTGATGCGCATGCAGTTTGTGGAAGGCGATATCAATGCCTGCCTTTCCGAGGTATGCCGCATCTGGTCGAACCGCTTTCAGGAGCGTGGCCTTGCGCTTTACTTTCTGGCGAACGACAAGTTGACGGCCTTTGCTTTCGACGCGCCAAAAATTCAGCGTGTGATTTCCAATCTATTGGAAAATGCATGCAAGTACACTCCGCAGGGCGGAACGGTATGGCTGCATGCCGAGCCGCACATGTGGGAACGGCGAATCTCGCCGCAGTCGCCCGCCAACGGCGACCGCCGGCGGCAATCGGTAAATGTGCCGAACGCGGTGAAGGTAAGCGTTTCCGATACAGGGCCCGGAATTCGTCCGGAGTTTCAGCTGGAAATCTTCGACGACTTTTTCCGTCTGCCGGGGTCCGAATCGGCCGAGGGGATGGGGTTGGGACTGGCCATCGCGCGCCGTCTGCTGCAAGGCATGGGCGGCAAGATCTGGGTGGAAAGCGAGCCCGGCGCGGGCAGCAAATTTTCTTTTCTGATTCCACTTAAACCAACGATCGGCAATCCTCCCCAAGGAACCGGCCAATGAATGAAGCAGCCAACATCCTGCTCGTAGATGACGAACCGGGAATGCTGCGCTATATCCGCACCCTGCTCGAAGTCGACTCACATAAAGTTCAAACTGCCACTACCGGGGAAGAAGCCGTGGCACAGATGCAGAAAGGCCTGCAGCCAGATCTAGTGTTGCTCGATTTGCTCATGCCCGGCATCGACGGATTGCAGACACTCGAACAGCTTCGGCAAATCAAGCCTGGGTTGAAGGTGGTGATGCTTTCCTGCGTGAACGATACGCGGAAAGTGGTGCAGGCCATGCGGTTGGGCGCGACCGATTATCTGACCAAGCCATTTCAGAAGGCCGAGCTCGACAGCGTAATCGCGCAGTGCATCGGCGCAAGAAACGCAAGCTATGTGGGCGAAGTGGAGGAGCTTTGCGATGACGTGTTTTTTGTTGCCGCGAGTCCCGCCATGAAGAAAATCCGCTCGCAGGCTGCGCTGGTTGCGAATGTCGATATTCCGGTTTTGCTGCTCGGCGAAAGCGGCACTGGCAAGGAAGTTCTGGCGCGCCTGATTCATAAGCTTTCTCCGCGCGCGCACCGCACCTTCCTCAAAGTGAATTGCGCGGCTGTTCCCGCCGACCTGCTGGAAAGCGAACTTTTCGGCTATGAAGCGGGCGCATTTACGGGCGCGAACCATGCCAAGCCGGGCAAGTTTGAGCTGTGCAACAAGGGCACGATCCTGCTCGACGAAATTGGAGAGATGCCGCCGCTGCTTCAGGCCAAACTACTGCATGTGCTTCAGGATCAGACATTCTCACGCCTGGGCAGCCGCAGCGTGATCAAGGTTGACGTGCGCATATTGGCTGCTACTAACATCGATATCCCGGAAGCCATCTCCAACAAGCGACTGCGCGAGGACCTCTACTACCGGCTGAATGCGTTCACGCTCACGTTGCCTCCGCTGCGCGACCGGAAAGAAGAAATTCCGATTCTGCTCAAACATTTCATGTCGCGCATGTCGGAATCCTATGCGCGGCCGCCGCTGCCGATGGGTCCGCTGCTGATGGAGGCTTGTCTGCGCCACTCCTGGCCTGGCAATCTGCGCGAGTTGAGCAACTTCATCAAGCGCTATCTGGTTTTAGGGGACGAGTCGCTGGCTGCCTCGGAATTGCAACCACGTTCGGATGGTGGTGGAGGGATGAATGCGGACGCGGCGGGAAAAGCTGCCGTCGCAGGCGCGGAGGGAACGGGAGGGTTGAAATCGTTGGGACGCAGCGCCAAGGACGAAGCGGAAGCGGAAGCCATTGCGCGCGCTCTTGAAGAGACGAACTGGAATCGCAAGCAAGCGGCCGCGCTGCTGAAGATCAGCTACAAGGCGTTACTTTACAAGATCCGGCAATACGGCATCGCGCAAACCCGCAGCACGCACAGATTATCTGCCGGCGCGTAAGACCGGAACCCAGTACTCGGTAACCAGTATTCAGTGGCTGATATTTAGTCTGCGTGATTCGAGTATCTGACCACACCGCGAGCCAACGGATAGAGGCCGCCGGGAAGTTGCGAGTGCGCGGGTGCTGAGACGGACTGATTTTACTGGCAACTGATTGGTGCGGATAAGAGGACTCGAACCTCCACGACCTTGCGATCACTAGGACCTGAACCTAGCGCGTCTGCCAGTTCCGCCATATCCGCACAGTGAAAAACATCGGCAGGGTCCCGGTTTAAAGAGGACTCTTCTAATATCTACTGGCTGCCGCCCGCCTGTCAATAAAGGCGCGTTTTGCAGACCGTTCAAGGGCACCGCGCGATATGACTGGGTCGAAGGCAATCGCCGACTCTCTGTCCGCTGGCGTGTAATGGCGTCTAATATCGACCAAGAACAATCTCCCATGACAAACCCCGAAGACAAGATTCCAGCCGACCTCGCCAAGGACCTCCGGTCACTGGCCCACGATTTGAGCAATGCTCTCGAAACCATCGTGCAAGCCGACTATCTGCTTCTTCAGGCTGGGCCGCCCGAGAATACACGGCGCTGGGTAGAGATGATCGATAAGGGGACCAAAGACGCCGTCAGAATCAACGCGCAGTTGCGCGAGATGCTGCGCAGGCATAGCTAGAGTCATCCGGCTCCGTTGATATCCCGGTGCTTCGGCTGCGATGAGCTTCGCATTTGCGAAGCTGAATCTTCGCTGGGCAAGACAGCGCTTGCATTGACAATCAAAAAATGCCGCTTATGCCAGCCTGGCATCCATCGTGACTTTCGCGTTCAGTACCTTTGACACCGGGCAGCCCGCCTTCGCGTTCTGCGCCGCGGTATTGAAGGCTTCCGCGCTGGCGCCCGGCACTTTTGCGTTCACATCCAGATGAACCGCGGTGATGGTCCAGCCCGCCTCGAGTTTTTCCATGGTGAGCGTGGCCGCCGTGCTGATGCTCTCCGGCGTGAGGTTCGCGCCGCCAAGCTGGGCCGAAAGCGCCATGGAAAAACACGCGGCATGCGCCGCAGCAATGAGTTCCTCTGGATTGGTGCCGGGAGTACCTTCAAACCGGGTGCTGAACGAATACGGTGTGTTTGAGAGTACGCCGCTCGTGGATGACACGGTCCCTTTGCCGTCTTTCAACCCGCCCTTCCAAACTGCACTGGCTTTACGCTCCATGTAAATCTCCTTGATGGGAATCAATAATTACGCCGTACCCATTGTAAAAGGTGCTGAGAAAGTTTGTTTGCGGGCAATACGGCCCGGAAGGACTACCGGCAGTTAAAGAAACCTGCGATTTCGCCGATATTATCCCTGTCAGCTTGTCCGGCGATTCCGCTCCTGGGGCAGGCTAGCAGGAAAGGCGAGGGATGTGCGCCGTTGGCGCAGGAACCAGTCCGGGGAACGCACGCGTCTCAAAGGGCGAGAAGGGTGCGAGGCTAGCCGGTTCTGCGATGCTCTACCAATACTCAATCGACACGGTCGTCAAACTGGTTTCCGTGCGATTCACGGTAAAGCTCAGTTATGCCATCATCCGTGACTACGCATCCAAACTGCTGGCCGATAACCGCTTCTCTCCCGGGTTTGCCGAACTCGTCGATTTACGAGACGTTCGATCATTGGTGCTGAGCCCTCACGAATTGATGGACCTTGCCGGGAAAGTCGATCCCTTCGCGCGTATTTCGAAGCGCGCATTCGTTGTGCAAGGCAAGGCTCAGATACACGCAGCGCAACTGCACAGGATTCTGCGGAAAGAGAGCAAGACTATCCGCGTGTTCCAATCGATGGAGGAGGCTCGCGATTGGATTGAGGGAAAGCCGGTCACGGCAGCGCGTGCAACTCCAGCCGGACGATCCATCTAGGAATTGGCCAGGATAAAGATCACGAAACTACGATCAGTAAAAATCCGAACAACTTAGATAGAAACCACAGGTCTGGCAGACGAGTTTGCAACTGCGGCCGCGGAGTTGGGTTCCGCAGTTTGGGCAAAAGCTGGAGACGTCAGGCCTGACTGCCGGAGGCGCGGCATGCTCACACGGCAGTAAATCGTGTGTGCTCTCTGAGTTGGAGTCCAACCCGCTGGGGCCTTGGCCATAGCTCGTCATAGCATTCTTGTAACACACTCCGAACGAAATGATCGAGGGCAAGCGATCGAAACCATGATCGATTGAGACCAAGACCGAATCGAGACAGGATCGAGCGGGGCCATGATCGCGGGCCATAATGCACAAGCCCGTAAGCGGGATCTCGCCTCTCAGAAATCGCGCGCGCTAAACTGAGAGCAAGGAGACTCATTTTCTATGTTTACTCCGAAGCCCATCGGCTTTGTCAGCAGCCCGTATAAAAATACGAACGAAATTCCCAAGGGTTTGGGCGCGAAACACGAGGCCGAAGGCGTGCTCAGGATCTCTCCTGAGTTCGAGTCCGGGCTCAAAGACATCGAGGGCTTTTCGCACCTGATCGTGCTCTGGGAGTTCGACCGTGCACAGGGATTCGAACTGCTCGGAACGCCGCCCTCCGACAATCATCCGCACGGCGTTTTTGCAACGCGGTCTCCGCGGCGTCCGAACCCTATCGGCCTGACCATCGTCGAATTATTGAGGCGCGAGGGCGCATTCCTTCACATTCGCGGCGTCGACATGCTGGATGGAACGCCGATTCTCGATATCAAGCCATACTTGTCGGGAGTGGCGCCGGAGAACATACGCCGTGGCTGGCTGGCGGAAGCAGAAGCGCGGCAGCGATAGTTGGTGTGGTCGAGTGTGAAAAAGGAACGATCGGCTACGCCCGTCGCTCCAAATCGCGCATAATATCAATTCGGCAATTCAATCTCGTTTTCACAGGTGGAGAACTCGGCATGAGATGGGTACTGGTTTTATTGGCAATCTTAGGGATCGTCGTTTCCGCGCTCGCGCTGCGCGAGCACTACCGGACAGACGCATCGCCGTGCAGCATCAATGAAAAATGGGATTGCGGCACAGTTAACCACAGCCCGTTTGCTCTTCTGTTTGGCGTTCCAGTCGCGGTAATCGGCATGGGCGGATACCTGTTCCTGGGCCTGCTTGCGGCGCGCAGAGCGTACTTGTGGATGACGCCGTTCGCGACCATCGCTCTGATCTTCGCGGTTCACCTGGCCGATATCGAAAAGTATGTGCTGGGCGTGTGGTGTATTTACTGCGTCATTTCATTGGGAATTATTTCACTGCTGACGGTGCTGACATACGGCACGGTGATCGCTGGCGAGATGAGCAGCGGATAAATTTATTCGTAGCGCAGGCTCTCGATAGGATCGAGCCGGGCGGCGCGGATCGCCGGCACCATTCCGCTCAGGATGCCGACGACGCTGAGAATAATTGTCGCCACCGCCAGGCTGCCCAGATTGATCTGCAGGTGAATATCGCCGGCTTGCAGGTTGTCGCCGAAGGCGCTCATGA
Source organism: Terriglobales bacterium (assembly GCA_049589875.1). Taxonomy (GTDB): domain Bacteria; phylum Acidobacteriota; class Terriglobia; order Terriglobales; family Acidobacteriaceae; genus Acidiflorens. The sequence goes on along the minus strand of JBAWBR010000050.1, from coordinate 60,150 downwards.
GCGGCAGCGCGCCCACTCCCCATGAAATCAGGTAGGCGATTGCAATTCCAGCCGCGCCTCCCGCAAACGTGATGGCCAGGGCCTCGGCCAAGAATTGAAACAGAATATGCCGTCTCTGCGCGCCCAGCGCCTTCTCGACTCCGATCTCACGCGTTCGTTGCTGAACCGACACCAGCATGATGTTCATCAGCCCGATGCCGCCAATTCCCAGGGTCAGCGCGCCGATGAAGGCAAGCAGCGCCTTGAGCGCTGTTGTCACAGTCGTAAACTCGTCGAAATCCTGTTTGAAGTCGGCGATGAAAACCGCCCGGCGATCGTCGGGGCGAAAGTTGTGGTGACCCGCCAGGACGGCACGCACGACGCGCGCGATTTGCGCATGATCTCCTCCGTCATAGTCCATCAAGATCCCGGAGATGTATTGCGTGTCATAAAGATCTCCCATGGCGCTGAATGGAATTACGATCATGGTGTTGTCATTGTTGTCGCCGCCCTGCACCTTGTGCTGGTAAACGCCGACCACTTGAAAGCTGACGCCGGCGATGCGGATAGTTTGCCCCAGGGCTTGTTCTCCGGAGAATAAGCGCCGCTTTGCTTCGTCGCCGATGACCGCGACTCGCGCGTGCTCTAATTCATCCTGCTCGCTCAATCCGCGGCCGCGGGCGAGTTCGAATCCGCGGATGCGCTCGTACACCGGGTAAACGCCTGTGAGAAACAGATTGGTGAAGGTGCGAGAGTCGTGCTGAATGGTAACGCCATTCTGCTTGTCGAAAACTGGAGTCACCCCCTTTGCCATTGGTACTTCATTGCGAACATAATCGACATCGGCCACTTTAAGCCGCACCTCGCTTCCGGCTTTTGCGCCGCCCGCCTGCAACGACGTGCGCCCCGGAAATGCGCCGATCACATCGGTTCCCCAAGAACTGAATATGAGATCGATGGCGCGCTCGAAGCCCGAGCCAAACGCGAGCAGGATGACGACGGTCGCGATTCCCCACGCCATGCCGAGCATCGTGAGCGCCGTGCGCCGGCGGTTGTATTGCATCGCTCCGTACGCTTCCTGCAAAAGATCCCGGGTCATAACCAACTCCTCAACTTCGTTCTTAACTTGGGCGCTGACTTCACTCCTGGCGCAGCGCCTCTACCGGCTCGAGCATTGCGGCCTTGCGCGCCGGGTAGAGGCCCGCCGTGATTCCCGCCAGCGACAGAGACAAGACCGCGCCGATCGCCGAGGCCGGGACGATGCGCGGCGTGTCAAATCCCTGCGGAAGCTGGACTCCCGACAGCAAGTGAATCACCAGCATTGCGCCGCCCACGCCAATGGCGCCGCTGATGAGCGTGAGAAACGCTCCTTCAAGAAAAAACTGAAACAGGATGCTGCGATGAGTCGCGCCCAGAGCCTTGCGCAACCCGATCTCGCGCGTTCGCTCAGTAACCGCAACCAGCATGATGTTGACGATGCCGATCGCGCCCAGAGCGAGCGTAACCAGCCCCACTCCTCCCAGGAACCAATCCATGGCGGTAAAAATCTTTCCCATCGTTTTCTGATTTTTCACCGTGTCCCATTCTTCCCAGATATCTTTGTTTGAAGGGTCGAAGCCGCCGTGATTGCGGGCCACAATGCGATGCAGTTCATCTTTGGCCAACTCGTTTTCGTCGAAACTTCGGGGTTGATAATTAATAAAAGAGATTGCGTTGCCGTCTTTTGAATCGTCGCCCTTAAGTGGAAAGAGCTCGCGCATGGTGTTGAAGGGCACAAAAATGCGGATGTTGGTTGCATTCTGCTCTTCACGCCCGATCATGGAAAGCACGCCGATCACCTGAAAGCGCACGCCATTGAGCATGATGGTATTCCCCACGGCGGGTCTTCCTGGAAACATATTGCGCGTCATCTCGCGCCCGAGCACGCATACACGCCGGCGCTCGGTGTCGTCGTCGTCGTTGATCCAGCGCCCTACGGCCAGCGGAATCGTCCGCACCTGGCTGTAAATCGGCGGTACGCCCGAAACCTGACCGTTGGTGCTGGTGTAATCACTCACGGCGCGAATGTCCTCGCGCCCAATGAGCGGGGAAATATTGATCGCAAGTTTCGACTCGTTCTTGATTGCCAGATAGTCGTCGTAAGTGAGATTGAACCACTTCATGGACGAGAAGCTGCCCTCGACGGCGGGTGCGCGCCCTCCAAAGAAAAAAATGATGTTCTTGCCGAAGGTCTCAAGTTCCTTCCGATTGCCGTTGCGGAATCCCTCGCCCACACCGGCGAGCAGGAGCAGAGAGCCCACGCCCCATGCAATTCCAAACATGGTAAGGAACGAGCGCAGCTTGTGCGCCCACAATGTCCGCAAAGTCTGTGCGAAGGTGTCTATGATCGTTCGCATTTTCGCACCTCCTGTAACTGAACGCTGTGAGATGGGGACAGCGTCTTCGCTCAAGATTCGACTGTTGCGGGGATCAATGGTTAGCAGGAAGAACCAAAGACTTAGGGACAAGTGCACGGTTAGTCAGTGAATGTTTGTGATGGGAGGAATTCTCGGCAAAATTGCTTCGACAACTGACAACTAGACAGTCCGGTTGTCAAGGTGATCAATTGTTGTTATTCCGAGGGTTATTTTGAGATGGTCCAGCTGCAACCACCTTCCAGGCAATCTGCCGCAGCATGCCGAGCCAAAGTTCAGCGTCGGCATCATTGAGGTTCATACGGCGAATCATCCGCCGCAGCTTTTCCCTGGTTGCCGCTGCGACTCGCGGTTTCACATATCCGCTTGCGCCAAGCACATCAAAAAGCAATTGAGTGAACCGTTCCACATCCCCAGCGGCAGCGCGACGTGCGCCCTTCTCAGCCACAGCGGTCTTTCCAGATCGCACCAGCTCATACAAACACACGGCCACCGCCTGACCCAGATTCATCGACCCATGCTCTTCGCGAGCCGGAATACGCATCAGCCAGTGGCAATGGCTCATGTCATCATTTGAAAGTCCGACCTTCTCCGACCCAAACAGCAATGCAACCGGAGCGCTCGCGAGCTGTTTGCGAATTACGCGCGCCCCCGCATCCAGTCGACGCAGTTCGTGTTGCAATTCGCGCCGTCCTGCCGCGGTCGTTCCCACCACGACCCGGCAGTCCGCAACCGCTTCGGCGACCGACTTATATACTTTTGCGTTTTTCAGCAAATCCGAGGCTCCCACCGCCGACCGGGCTTCGCGAAACGCCGCGTCATAGGGATTGACAAGCCGCAACTGACGCGCTCCGAAGTTGCTCATGGCACGCGCCGCCGCACCAATGTTTAGCGGGTTCCTCGTACTCACTAGCACCACCCGCAGATGATCCAGAGTGCTGTTCATCGGGTCTCAGTTACTCCTTCGGGTACCATAGTGCGCGGGCGGGGCCGAATGCCAGCGTTCCAGCGGGCCGCGTTGCTTCACCGGCGGAGGACATTGTGCGACCAGTGCCATTCCCGAACTGTTCCCTTCCCGGCTCTTCCACTGGACGTGCCTTTGCGACTTCCCTCACCCGCGCCGCATCAAATAGACAGTGCTACGATAGACAGGTTGTCCCGCGCGACGCAGCCGCTGCGGGGACCTCATAAGAATCCTGGAGGATGAATGGCCAGCAACGCCATCGTAGAAGTAACCGATGCGAATTTTGATTCGGATGTATTGAAGTCTGACAAGCCCGTGCTTGTGGATTTCTGGGCAGCCTGGTGTGGCCCTTGCCGCGCCATCGCTCCCATCGTTGAAGAGCTTGCCGGAGAATATCAGGGCAAGGTCACGATCGGCAAAATGGATGTCGACCGCAACGGTGCGACCCCCATGCGCTACAAAGTTACGGGTATTCCCACTTTGCTGGTTTTCAAAAATGGACAAGTTGTCGAGCAACTGGTGGGCTATCGATCGAAAGACGATATTCAGAAAGCGCTTGATCGCCATCTGGGGTAAGACTTTTCCGCGGGGACGGGCGAAGGCGCAAGTCCCCGAAAAACCACGCCATGTCTGGCTCCCCGCTATGCTTGGTGATCTTGTCACCACCGTGCACTAGCGCCCTAACGCCCGTATCGTGCCCAGAGCCGTTGCCATTCCAAGAGGCCAAGCCAGGAATCTGCTTTCACTGTTAACTCTGTACCGGCAACTGCGCTCAGTACTTTCTCAGCACGCCAATCACGCGGCCCTGCACTTCCACTGACGCCGCCGGCACAATAATCGGCTTCATCGTGGCATTCGAAGGCTGCAGGCGAATATTGTCGCCTTCGCGGAAGAAGCGTTTCAGCGTAGCATCGGAGGAGTCGATCAGCGCGACCACTATGTCGCCGTTGTGAGCTGTCTTCGTTTTCTCCACGAGCACAAAATCGCCGTTGAGGATGGCCTCATCCTGCATTGAATCGCCGCGCACTTCGAGCACAAACACTTCCTTCGACCGCACAAAATCCGCCAGCGAAATTGTCTCCGCCGTCTCCACTGCTTCAATCGGACGCCCGGCCGCAATCCTGCCAACCAGCGGCAGCACCACGCCGGTGTTCACCGCCATCGACTGCTTCAGCTTTCCGCGCGGAGGCAGCAGATCGATTGACCGGCTGCGATTGTAGTCGCGCGTAAGCAGTCCTTTTTTCTCAAGGTTGGTGACGTGTTTGTGGACGGTAGCCAGGGAATTCAGACCCAAGCCCTCCCGTATTTCTTCGTACGAAGGAGAGTGTCCATGTTCGGAGATATAGCGCGAGAGGAAGTCATAAAGTTCGCGTTGCCGCCGCGTAATCGCCATGCCGGGAGGATAGGCGAATAAGAAGCGAAATGTCAAGTAAGCTGAAAGGAACCGCCGCAAGTCCTTGTGGTGTCAAGTTCTGGGGCTTTAGTCGAGCGCGCCACCCACGCTGCTACAATTCTGCTTCGCATATTCTGCTCCGCAATTTGCGCGAACTATGCTGGCATTCACTGCTGGAAGACTGCTGACTCCGAACGAAATCATCGACCACGCTGCGATGGTTGTCGACGAAGGCCGTGTGCTGGAGATCGCATCTCGCGGCGATGGGCAATTACCCGCGCGAGCAACTCACGTCGATTTTGGCGATGCTGTGATCGCTCCCGGCTACGTCGATCTGCACATTCATGGCAGCGGTGGATTCGACGTGATGGACCATCGCGCCGAGGCCCTGCCTGCGATTGAGCGCGTTCTGGCACGGCACGGCGTCACGAGTTATTTTCCAACCACAGTCACTGCTCCCATGGAGAGCACATTACGCGCTCTGGAACGGCTGGCGAATTCGGTTGAAGCGCGCGAACGAATGTCCGGGCGCGCAATTCCTCTGGGCATTCATCTTGAAGGGCCGTTCATCAGCCATGCGCGGCGCGGAGTTCATCCTGCGGAAAATCTCCTTCCGGCCAGAGTCGAAACGTTTGAGCGTCTGTGGCAGGCGGCGCGCGGGCGCATTCGCATGATGACAATCGCTCCTGAGCTTGAGGGCGCGCTCGAAGTCATCAAGTCCGCGGCTGCGCGCGGAGTCTGCGTCAGCCTGGGACACTCGAACGCCGATTTCGCCGCGACGCAACGCGCCATTGACGGGGGCGCGCGCCACGCTACTCACACTTTTAATGCCATGCGGCCGCTGACACATCGCGACCCGGGAATTCTCGGCGCTTTGCTCACTGACACACGCGTAAGCGCCGACATCATTGCCGACGGCATCCACCTCGATCCGGCAATCGTCAAACTGGTGGCGCAGTTGAAAGGCAGAAAGCTCGTGCTCATCACGGACGCAACGGCCGCGACTGGCATGCCGGATGGCCGATACCATTTGGGACCGATCGAGGTCGATGTGAAAGACGGAGTATGCAGTTTGAACGGCAAGCTTGCGGGAAGCGTATTGACCATGGATCGTGCGGTGCGAAATCTATCGCAGTTTGCCGGATGGAGTGTGAGCGAGGCGGTGGCTGCCGCGAGTAGAAATCCGGCGCACGTCGCCCGCTGCATCGGCAAAGGCGTACTCAGCCCCGGTGCCGACGCCGATTTTCTCGTGCTCAACCAACAGGGCGAAGTGCTGCGCACGTTTATCGCCGGCGTGGAGACACTTCACTAAAAATGTTTGGGCGGCAGCCCTCGGAGTTGGGGATCGGGGATATAATGTTGCGACTTCGCGGGGTTTGATCCCTGTTCTGAGGCTCCTTGTTGCTCTCGCTCGACACACGTGATGTTGGACGCGTGACCATCGTCCGCTGCCAGGGACGAATTGTCGCCGGCAGCGAGAGCGAATTTTTGCGCGCGCATGTCGCCGATTTACTTCAGGATCGGCGAGCCATTCTTCTGCACTTGGGCGAAGTCGGATTCATTGACAGCAGCGGTCTCGGCACGATGGTCCGCGCGCTGGCCAGCACGCGCCAGGTTCGCGGAGATCTCAAACTCTGCAACGTACCCGACAACGTCCGCAAAGTGCTGGAGATGACTCGGCTCACCAGCATCTTCGACCTTCATGAATCGGAGGAGACAGCGCTCAACGCCTTTTATCGCCCAGCAGATCGCGGGGCGGCGCCTGTCTCCACCGGCCGCAGCATTCTGTGCATTGATTCCAATCTCGACGTGCTTGCTTACCTGCGCGAACTGTTGCGCCGCGCTGGATATGAAGTCCAGACCACAGATCGCATGAGCGATGCCACGCTGCTGCTGCGCGTCTCGCATTTCGATCTCCTGCTGGTTGGCCCAGATAAAGTGGCGTCCACGACCTCGCCGCAAGGCTTCCGGAACGCCTGCGCCAAACTTCCGATGATTGAACTGAGCGGAGAATTTTCTACCCGCCATGCAGGAGAAGCTGGAGCCGATCTGCTTGCCATGATCGACGCTCGTCTCAACCAGAAGGCTTCCTAGCGGCAATGAATTCAGACTCGGCCGATGACAAAACCTCATATTGCTGTGATCGGCGCAGGCGCGTTCGGCGGATGGAGCGCTCTTTATCTTCTGCGCGGCGGCGCGCGCGTTAGTCTGATTGACGCCTGGGGAGCGGGGAATTCACGCGCGTCATCCGGCGGCGAAACTCGCGTTATTCGCGGCGCATACGGCCCCGATCAGCCATACACCCGGCTCGCCGCCCGTTCCATGCAGTTGTGGCGGGAGCATCAGTCGGAGTGGAAGCAGCGCTTCTTCTTTACTACTGGAGTTTTGTGGATGGTGGAAGGCTCAGGCGATTTCGAGCGCGGCTCCCTGCCCTTACTTAAGGATGCAGGCATTTCTTTTGAACAGCTCGCGGCACGCGAACTCGCGCGACGCTGGCCACAGATAAACTTCGACAAAGTCGAGTGGGGAATCTATGAGCCCGGAAGTGGATATCTGCTGGCACGGGCCTCCGCACAGGCCGTCGTAGGACGCTTCATCGCCGAAGGCGGTGAATATAAACAGTCGGCGGTGACGACGGCGCTCGATATCCGCTCGGTCGAAGAACATTCGCTTGAAGATGCCAACACGCTCGAAGCGTCCGGCTGGCGCGAGTTACCGCTCTCCGATGGATCGACGCTTGCGGCCGATATCTATGTCTTCGCCTGTGGTCCCTGGATTGGTCAAATGTTCCCGCGCACTGTAGGTCCGCATTTCGTCTCGACCAAGCAGGATGTCTTCTTCTTCGGAACGCCCGCGAACGATCCGCGCTACGACGAAGGCAACATTCCTGTATGGGCCGACCACAGCGATCATTTCATGTACGGAATTCCGGGGAACCAGCACCGCGGTTTCAAGATGGCGGATGATACGCGCGGCCGGCAATTCGATCCCACAACAGGTGAGCGGCTAATCGACGCGGATCGCCTGGCGGAGGCGCGGCGTTATCTCGCATACCGTTTCCCCGGCATGAAAAACGCGCCGCTGGTGGAAACGCGTGTTTGCCAGTATGAAGACACGACAGACCACAACTTCATCGTCGATCGCCATCCCGCGAATAGCAAGGTCTGGATTGTTGGCGGAGGCTCTGGCCACGGCTTCAAGCACGGACCGGCATTGGGTGAGATGGTGGCCCGGTTGGTGGTAAATGACGAGCTCGCCGACCCGATATATCGTCTCGCGCGATTCACTTAGCCTCGCGATCCAATGATCTCGAAGCCTGCGTAAGCAACCTGGCCGATTCTCGAATACGTGGCGCTATGCGTTTGTCTGCTACTGAATCTGGATCACGCCTTCGGAGCTGTTGGCTTTGATCTGCTCCACGCGAGCTACGACTTTCCGCGCAAATTCGAACAAGGACTTAGCATGCGGCCAATCTTCTCCCCTGAGCACCGGGGGCGTGCCACTGTCACCAGCCTGGCGAATCTCCGGATCAAGCTCCACGCTGCCCAGGAAAGCCACGTCAAACTGCTTCGCGGTTTTTTCCGCACCGCCGCGCGAAAAAATGTCAATCTCATGTTTGCAATGCGGACAAACGAAGTAGCTCATGTTCTCAACCATGCCGATGATATCCACCTTCATCTGGCGGAACATCTCGATCGCTTTGCGCGCATCCTGCAAGGCAACGTCGGAAGGGGTGGACACAACAATCGATCCGGTGAGCGGCACGGTCTGAATCAGCGAAAGCGCGACGTCGCCAGTTCCCGGCGGGAGATCGACAACCAGATAATCAAGTTGCCCCCACTCCACCGAACCAAGAAATTGCCGGATGATCGAATGCAGCATGGGACCACGCCAGATTACGGGCTTGTCCCCTGGGTTAAGAAACCCGACGGAAATAACCTTGAGGCCATGCGCGCTGATTGGAATGATGTGGTTATCACCAATCGCCTTCGGTTGCTCATTGGTTCCGAGCATCAGCGGAACATTGGGCCCATAAATGTCCGCGTCGAGCAGGCCAACCTTATTTCCCATCTTCGCCAGAGCAATGGCCAGGTTGACGGAAAGAGTTGTCTTGCCCACTCCCCCTTTGCCGGAGCCGACAGCGATGATGGCCTTTACGCCAGGCAATGGTTGAGGAGCAGGCGGTTGCTGGCCGGGATGATGGGAATGAGCGCTCACGAGATCACCTTTCAGAAGAGGCCGATTGGCCGAAAGATCGATTATACGGGAGCAGACAGGCTGTGGTTGTCAGCGCTGCTCGTAAGCCGTCAACGAACTGGAATCTATCGACGTACGCGAGCGGAATACAGTCCAGGTTAAAAGAGTAGATGTTCGCGTCATCTCGAAGATCTCGAACGAGACGTTTCTAGTAGTGCCCTTCCTCCAATCGCACCTTGCCGCGGAACATGCGATAGAGAAACACAAAATAAGCTACAGCCAATATCGCGGCCAGACTCCACCAAACCAAGCCAACAGTTAGGCCATGAATTCCAGCGCTTGTGTTCGAGACCGTGAGATCGAACTGATGATCGCGTGCCGGGAGGACGACCGGGTAAAGTGCGAAGGCGGCGCCCACCAACATACCCGTGATATAGAGGCTCGACGCCATAAACGCTAACTTTTCCTTGCCCTTGGGAGTGGCCCAGAGCATTACCGCGAGGCTGGCAAACACAACGACTGGCACCAGCAGGCCGATCGCATGCCTCTGGTAGTTCACCATAACTTCCGGACGAATAAAATAAGTGACCACCAGCGCGATGCACGTCAGAAAAAACTGCACAGGCCATACGAGCAATGCCAGTCCGCGTGCACGCCGGCCCAGGTCCTCGTCCGTCTTCAGAGCTACGTAGTGCGAGCCATGCGCTGTTAGCGTTACCAGCGCCATCACACCCGTCAACACCGTATACCAATCGAGAATTCCGGTTTGCGAGCTCAGTTTGAAATCAGTCCAAAGCGGCTCAAAAAAATAACCGCTCGCGTCAAGCGGCACGCCGCGCACCACATTCCCGAGCGCTGCACCTAAAAACACACAAAGGAGAATGCTCGAAAGAGAAAAGACCACGTCAAAAAAATCACGCCACATGGAATTGTCGACGTGCACTCGAAATTCAATACCGATCGCCCGCAGCATCAGCAGCCACAGCACTATCATCAGCGGCAGGTAGAAGCCACTGAAACTCGAAGCGTAAAGAAGCGGGAAAGCAAAGTAGAGCGTTCCACCCGCAGCGAGTAACCAGACCTCATTGCCATCCCAAACCGGGCCAATGGCGCGAAGCACGCGGCGACGCTCGTCATTGGTCTTGGCGGCGAACAGATAGATCACGCCCGCGCCAAGATCGAAGCCATCCAGCACGACATACATCGTGACCATGACTGCGACAATCCAAAACCATAAGCTGGCCATAGCTATATCGCCTCCGCCGTAGGAACCAGACCATGGGCAGTCACGTTCCCCTCGGGACCGTGCTCAATTTCCCGGCGCACCAAAAATAAGAACAGGATTCCCAGCACCAGGTACATACCCATAAAACCCAGCAGAGTAAACATGCCGTTACCCGCCGAAACCACCTTGGAATAACCGTCCTGCGTGCGCATCAATCCATACACCAGCCAGGGTTGGCGTCCGAGTTCCGCGGTCATCCAGCCGGCGGTATTCGCAATGTAAGGAAACGGCGCTGACAACATCAGAATCCATAGCATCCAGCGCGTGTCAAATATTTTTCCCCGCCAAAGCAGAAAGGCCGCAATCGCCATCACCGCTATAAAGAATGTTCCCAGTCCCACCATGATGTGGTAGCTGTAATAAAGAAGCGGAATGTTACTGGGCCAATCCTCCCGCGGAAAAGAGTCTAAGCCGCGCACATTCGCGTCCCAGCGGCGGTAAGTCAGAACGCTCAGCATGCCCGGTACTTCAAGAGGGTTCTCGACCTTCCCTTCGACTTCGTTGGGTTGCCCGAGCAGCAGCAGAGGCGCGGCGCTCTGTCCGTGAAACAATCCTTCCATAGCAGCCAGAGTTACTGGCTGATACTCGGCCACCATCTTGCCTTGCCGGTCGCCTGTAGGAAACAGCTGCAGGATGCTGAACACGCAGCCCACGACGATTCCTACCTTGATGAAGATCCGGCCATGCTGAGTCCACTTACCAGAAAGTAAGTAAAATGCGCCGACGGCTGTCATCACGAATGCGCCAGTAATCGCTGCGCCGCTCATGTTATGGGCATATTGCCACAATGCCCAGCGGTTGAGCACGAATTGCCAAAAACTGGAGAGTTGAAGGACCTGGATGTCCTTGCCCGCGTTCTGCACAAAATATCCCACAGGATATTGCATGAACGCGTCAGTCGCAATAATGAAGTAACCCGAGAGCCACGAGCCGACAAACACGGCAATTGCCGACATCCAGTGCGCGCGAGGACTAAGCCGCTTCTCGCCAAAAAGAAACAATCCCAGAAACGCCGACTCGAGAAAAAAGGCGAACATGCCTTCCATGGCCAGCGTCTGGCCGATGACGCCGCCGGCGAATCTGGAAAAGACGGCCCAGTTCGTGCCGAACTCGAATTCCATAGGAATGCCGGTCACAATCCCGAGCACAAACGCGATGCCTAGAATCTTGCCCCAGAAACGGGCGCACTCGCCATAAACGTGATCATTCCTGCGCAGCGCGATTGTTTTCAGGATGACGATCAGCAGCGCCAGGCCCATCGTCAGTTGAGGAAAGAGATAGTGAAAGGTTGCAGTGAAAGCAAAATGAAGGCGGTGAATTAGAAGTGCGCTTTCCATAAGTTGTTTTCAGCCTTAACAATCTTCTTACCTGAACACCGGCTCAAGTAAGTCATGAGTAAGTTTCGTTTAGTTATCTGGTTTCAACTTTCTAACCTCTGAATCTAACTTCAGGGAAATGAAACTTCGAAAGATCTGATTCAGAAATCCAGCTTGACGGCGGAACTTCAATAGCTAGCCCCGATCCTCGCGCCCGCGCGCCGATTCCGTCCGCCGTATCTCGCGCCGCCGCGCCGCGCCCTCGTACCGGCGCTTTTCCTCGGGTGTTTCCGGGATCACCGGCGGCACGGGCACACGATTTCCCGCCGAATCAATGGCTACGAAAGTCAGATACGCCGAACTTACATGCCGTTTTTCCTCGGCGCGATAATTTTCCACCCACGCCTTTACTCCGACTTCCATGGAAGTATAAAAGGCGCGATTCACCGATGAGCGCAGAATCACCAGGTCACCAACCCTCACCGGAACTAAAAAATCCAGGTGATCGATCGAGGCCGTGACCACCCATTGCCGCGAGTGGCGATGAGCGGCCATCGCTCCCGCAAGATCGATCCAGTGCATCAGGCGTCCGCCCAGAAGCGCATTCAATGGATTGGCGTCGTTGGGTAAAACGATCTCGGCCATTTCCGATATCGATTCGCGAACCGGCCGGGGATTCAGATTTGCAGTGATCGCATCGTTCATAGATGTCAGGCAACCGCTCCCTCCTGCCGAAGCCGGTATGCACGCACATAACTCGCCGCCAGCCGGGCGATGCGCCCATCCGGATGCTTATCGCGGCAACTCCCGCTAGGTAATTCGTAAGTCAGCGTGCCGTGCGTTACCGGCGCGTGATCCAATTCGCAGGTGAAGCGCAGCGTGATCTGGTCATTGCCCACAACCGCAACCGAAAATCGAACTGCATCCCAGTCACGCTTTCGAGGAAGATGCGGACACGCGGCTGCATAGCCAAGGTTACAGAAGTTGCGAATCAATGCGTCGTCCGGCACTATCTCGGGATCCGTAACGCAGCAGGAACCGCTCCAACCGGCGCCCAACGGCAAACGCGAAGGATGCGGCCACGAGCCGTCATTCACAATTTCGCGCGGCGCAAAAAATGGACATGCCAAAACTGGTTCCCTCAGAGAAGGCCTATTGTATCGCGTGAGGTGAAGTCTTGTTTCGCTAAAGTTATGCCGCTGAACTCTGGTGTATCCTCACTAAGTCAATCTACTCATCGAAGCGTGTTGCCGAGAACGAGAACTGAGGCCAGCCAAATGGATCGCATCTCCCTATTGTCCGAAATTCTCGCCGCCAACCCCGAAGACGCGTTTGCCCGCTACGGCCTTGCCATGGAGTACTCAAGGGCTGGCGACGTCGAGCGCGCACTCGCCGAATTCAAAACGCTGCTCGAAAAAAATCCCGACTACACTCCCGGGTACTTTATGGCGGCGCAAACGCTGGCTGGCGCGCAACGGATCGACGAAGCCAAGCGGATGCTCGTCGATGGCATCTCATCCGCCCGCCGCACTGGCAATCAGCACGCGCAATCGGAAATGACTGCCATGCTGGAAGAAATGAAGTGAGGTTGGAAGGCAGTAGGATGGAATTGCAAAGATTGAACCGGCTCGTATTGCGGCAGGCGAATCTAGGCCTTAGTCCAGCTCCCTTTTGCGATCATTGACATCATTGCAGTCAATGCTATCATTGAGGCATGGCCAGCATTACGATCCGTCAACTCGAAGAAGGCACGAAACATAAGCTTCGTGTGCGTGCGGCTCACCATGGCCGCTCGATGGAGCAGGAAGCGCGCGAGATACTAAAAACGGCGCTCAACCAGCCGGAGCAACAGCCGAAGGACATGGTCGCATCGATCCGCCGCCGATTCGCGAAATATGGCGGTATCGAGCTGGAGATTCCGGCCCGGGAAGCCATCGCGGAACCAAGAATTCGGTAAACGACGGTGACGATTCTGGACACCAACGTTCTTTCCGAACTCATGAAACCCGCTCCTTCACCGGCAGTGATTCATTGGGTCAGCGGCCGCCGTTCCACGCGAGAACTGTGCCTCACCACGATTACGGTGGCGGAAATCCTGTTTGGAATCGAACTCCTCCCAAGGGGAAAACGACACGACGGCTTGCTCATGGATGCCGAAAGTATGTTTGCCGAGGACTTTGCCGGACGTATCCTGCCGTTTGACGAAGGGGCGGCGCGAGCTTTTCCGGAAATCGCTTCCAGCCGACGCGTACGCGGCAGACCGATTGCATTATTCGATGCGCAGATTGCCGCCATTGCACGCGCCCATGGCGCCTGGCTGGCGACGCGCAACACCGCAGATTTCGAACGCTGCGGCATTCGACTGGTGAACCCGTGGCAAGGTTGAAGGGCCGCGCGGTTCGTTCAAACTTCTCTTGACCTGTAGACTGTTGAGTCTTCTTTTTTCTACAAGTTTTTGTTGGAGGCCGTCATGCGCGTTCGCTCGCTTGTGGTAGACATCATCAAGATTCTTGTTGCATCATTCTTCGCTGCGGTTCTGGCATTGCCGCTGGCTGCTCAGGCAAAGCATCCCTTCACATTTGAAGACATGATGAAGCTGAAGCGCGTGGGCGAGCCGGTGCCTTCGCCCGATGGCAAGTGGGTGCTGTTCAGCGTGGTCGATGTGGATCTGGCGGCCAACAAGAAAACGCCGCACATCTGGATCGTGCCGCTGAATGCCGATTCCAAGGCAGGCTCCTCGACCGCGGAACACATCCTTATCTCTGATCAGGATGGCGATCGTCCGCGCTGGGCGCCCGATGGAAAGCGCTTCGCCTTTATCTCCATGAAGGAGGAAGGATCGCAGGTTTGGATTGCGGACTTCGATGGCGTGGCGGGAAGCGTCACCGCTGTCCACAAGCTGACATCTATCGCGACCGAAGCTGGCGGCGAACTCTGGTCGCCAGATGGCAACAACATTCTTTTTACTTCGGACATTTATCCCGAATGCGATGGCAAGCCCGCCGAAGAGCAAGACTGCAACGCGAGGAAGCTGAAAGAAACGCAGGAGTCGAAAGTCAAGGCGCTGATTTTCGATCGCCTCCTTTATCGCCACTGGAATGCTTATAAAGAAGGCAAGCGCACACACATCTTCGTGACTCGAGCCGAACTTCCAGTTCAGGTCAGTGAGAAGGTCTACCGTTATCCAATAATTCGCGATCTCACGCCCGGCGATCATGATGCGCCTGTGTTCTCGCTCGGCGGGCAGGATGATTATGCTTTCTCTCCCGATGGGCAGGAGCTTTGCTACACCTCCAATCATGACAAGGTCGAAGCCACTTCGACGAACAATGATCTGTGGACCGTTCCGGTGAACTGGCCCGCGAACTCGACGCCTGCGGACGTGCTTGCCAAGACCAAGAACATCACCGCCGACAATCCCGCCAGCGACTCGACTCCGCTCTATTCGCCCGATGGCAAGTACATCGCCTACCGCGCCCAGCAGCGTCCCGGATACGAGAGCGACCGCTTCCGGCTGATGCTGTACGACCGTAAGACAGGTGAGAAGAAGAACCTCACGGAGAACTTCGATCATTGGGTGGGCACATTTACATGGGCGCCCGATTCTTCGCGCCTGTATTTTGTCGCCGAAGACAAGGGCACCTCGCCGGTGCACTCGATCACCTTCTCAACTGAGATCAACGGGGAGAAAGGCTACGACATCACGATCCGCCAGACAAATATCAAGATCGATTCATTCCTTCCGGGGTTCAATGATGACTTGGCTCTGACGCCAAACGGAAAGACGCTAGTTTATACCAAGATGTCGGTCCAATTTCCTAGCGCAATATTCGCGGAAGGTGTCACGGAGCTCCATTCGATCGACGCTCTATGCGGTGCAAACGGAAAAGGAAAAAACGAAGGGAAAGACTGCATCATTAACGAGTCGTATGGGAATTTACTAGTCGATCCGAACGATGCCGTTCTCTCCCAAATCTCCATGTCCCCGCTCGAACCCTTCTGGTTCACCGGCGCGCACGGCGACAAAGTTGAAGGCTTCCTCGTTAAGCCGCCCAACTTCGATCCCAACAAAAAATATCCCGTGAAGTTCCTCATCCACGGTGGCCCAGAAGGCGCTTGGGGAGACGACTGGTCGTACCGTTGGAACGCCGAACTCTTTGCCTCGCCAACCTCCGGGTCATCAAATTCGACGACGAGCAGCGGATACGTCGTCATCATGATCAACTTCCACGGCTCGACCGGATACGGCCAGAAATTTGTTGACGCCATCAATGGCGATTGGGGCGGCGCTCCGTTTGAAGACCTGATGAAGGGTCTCGACTACGCCGAAAAAACTTATCCGTTCATCGACAAAGACCGCGAGTGCGCGCTCGGAGCCAGCTACGGCGGATACATGGCCAATTGGGTGCTCGGCCATACTGACCGCTTCAAATGCATCGTCTCGCACGACGGCATGTTCAATTCGATTTCGGCGTGGGGCACGACTGAAGAACTCTGGTTCAACCAGTGGGAGTATAAAGGGACTCCCTACTCGAACCGCGAGATGTATGAGAAGTGGTCGCCGAGCAATTACGCGAAAAATTTCAAGACGCCGACGCTGGTCATTCACGGGCAGCTCGATTACCGCCTCGACGTGAGCGAAGGCTTCCAGCTTTTCACCACGCTGCAGACCATGGGCGTACCGTCGAAGATGCTCTACTTCCCCGACGAAGGGCATTGGGTACTGAAGCCGCAAAACTCGCAGCTCTGGTACAAGACGGTCAACGACTGGGTCGACCAGTGGATAGGAAAGCCGTAGCCCGTGACCAGTACCCAGTACCATTACCCAGTTGCTGGTTGAACCTTATGCGGTTTCCGGACACATCAGACAGCGGGCGAGTCGCCGGACCATGGACCCTTCATCAAAACTTGATAACATCCACTTCCGCACTATAGGGAGCCACGCTGCCCCATCCTGGATAAGACGTTCCGTAGTTGATGGCTGTGCTTACGTTAAACGAGAACGGGTTGTCCACGCTGCCGTTGCGATAGCCCGCACCCACAATGCCGATGGGAGGTGCGAGGGTGTCGTTGGTACCCGGGGCTCCGCTGGGCGTGATGTCGAGAATCTGGAGCGGAAGGCTATCGCCCCACAATTCGAATGCGGCAGGTCCGCCCTCGCCTGGCACGCGCGCCATGTTTCCCGCGAACACATACATGCCAGGAGTCGTATTGGTGAGAACGTTGATTTTATTTGGCCAAGTGACATCAGTGTAATTGAGAAGATTCAGTTCGTAGTCCGTGAGCGGACCCGATCCGGTAGAGGGCGCACCGAAATGAATGGCATCGACATAGGCGGGCTCTTCGAGTGCTCCACCTGAGAATGTGATCTCCGAGGCCGCGACGACGTGGATGGGAAAGGCGCCGGGAGGAGCGGTTGAGCTGGTCATGGTTTGCGGCCCTATAGAGTCCGTCCAGTTCAGCGTCCACACACCGCCATTGCTGAGCGCGATAGCGAACAGATAGTCGCCGGTGGCGACGGGAGTTAGAAGAGTTCCGTTAAAGCCATTGATCAGTTGGCGATGTATGGGTTCAGTGACTCCGCCTTGAGACTGGGCGCCCGTCGGCCAGAACCCGAAGCCGGTGACGAACAACTCATAGCTGCCGGGATACGCGCCATCGGTTTCGATGGTGGGCGCGGTGGCGGCATGATTGCGGATTGGATTACAGAAATTCACTGGTCCCGAAGGCGTCGCGAAGGTAAAGCTCTGCCGCGAACTATTTTCATCCGTCCAACGAAGAACGGCTGTCATGGCATTCTCGGAGCCCGGCTGCGTGAGATACACGCACACGAGATAGCTGGCGGTTGCTCCCGGAGCCGAGATGAACGGGGTCGCCGGTAACAAAGAAGTGAGGTTGAGAAAATCCTTGCGAATTTCACTGATGGCGGCATGTGCGGTGATGGTAGATAGTATCGCCAACGTGAGTGCGGCGAAGAGTCTTTTCATAGAAGGGTCCTTCCCAAGACAGAAATGATGAAGTTGTGATCCCCGTCTGCGAATGCGGTTCGGGCGATGGTTCATTGGTCATCTGGTGTGGCGTGATCCGCGGGGCCACTTTTCGCGGAGGGTGCGGGCTTGCACGCAGCATCCGGCGAGCGTACTCCAGTGCAATCGTTACTCACGGCATTATTGGCCACAGATTTGTTCGATACAGGAGGGCTCGGTACAGGAACGGCCGGTGCAGCATCGTCTGGTGCAGCATTGCCAGGTGTGGGATCGACCGGCGCAGCGTCGGATGTCCCCACATCTGTCGAGGAGTCGTTCGACTGCGGATCAGTTAACAGCACTTGTGGGATCACGAATAATACAGGCGGCGCATTCGCCTGCAAGGGCAGAGCCATCGTGCCACCAGGCTGCACCAGGCTCCGCGGATACTGCACCCCGACATTCTTCTGAGGCGGCGGCTGTTGTTCCGCGATCAGCGCATCGACATTTTGCAATTCGAACTGCGCATTGAGCATGCCCGCGGTTATTGCGATGAACGCGTCGCACGGGCCGAGGGTTCCCACAGTCGGCATAACTGAGGCTAGCCCGTCCTGCCCCGTAATTCCTTGTGTTTGGGAAGTCCCGAGAATGATGGGCGCGCCATCATTCGGCGGTACAGCTTGCCCAACAAAATCGTTCCTCTCAAGCGTGGTCACGAAAGTGAAGTTCACGCCCATCACGGGATTGTCCTGCGGGGAGCCGTCTGTTACGCGCATCACCAGCGGCAGGAAAGGCTGGCCGTAGGGAACAACCTGTGCGGTTCCACTGACCGGCTCCAGTACCCAGGACGACGGCGCAACGGCAAACAGCGTGAATGTCTGGCATGGACTATTTGCCGGAGTTACACAAGCGCTCACCTGCACGGTGGAGTTGAGACTTGAAACCTGCGCGCTAATGCCCGCAAATCCCGAACCGTTCGTCGTCGCGGTTGTCGCGGAAAGCGACGCCGTTCCCAGAGTCAGTGTGAATTGGAGAGACACGTTCGCAGATGGCGCTCCCTGGTTCAGCGCTTCAACCGTGAGGGGAACCGAGAGGGTCGCTCCCTGCGCAATCCAGCGCGTAGGGGACAGGGCGGCGAGATCAATTGATGTGGACTCGCCAACCAGAGCAGTTCGCACGGTCTGTGCGGGAGAATAGGAAGCTGGCGCTAATTGCGCGGTGATTGTGCCTGCGCCAGCGGCCGTGGCGATGACCGCGCTAGAAGCTTCGCCTGCAGCATCGGTTAATACAAAGCAAAAAGTCGTGCCGCCGCATGCTGAGAATTGCACGCCGTTCGTGGAACTCCACGCAATGGTCGCGCCATTGACGGGCGTCACACCATCCGATGCAGTGGCACGCACTCGAATCAAATTCGCTGCCTGCGCTCCCACCGGGGTCAGCGGCTCGGAGCCCTGCAGCAGAAAGAGAAGGTCGGTGGCATCGGCTCCATAGGTTAAAGCTCCAATCATCTGCGAAAACGATCCGTTCACTGGATTCGCGACCTGAATCGTGGCCGTCCCATCGAGCGCAGTTGGCGGCAACGCCACTTGCATCTGGTTGGCCGATTGGGTCAGCACCGTTCCTGCATTGCTGCCCGCGAGCACCTGCAGTCCCTGCTGGAAGCCGATGCCTTGGAGTGTAGTTACGCCGCCGGCCATGCTGAGGCGCGCGGGCGTGGCCGAATCCGAATAGAGCACGCTGGCCTGATAGGAGTAGTCGGGGCGCCCATCGCCTCGATAATCGGCGATACCGACCCGGAACGCCTCGGAAACATTGAACAGCGCGTCCAGCCGGGTCATGCCAAACGTCAATGAGTTGAACGCCGAAGGAGTTGAGGCCGGCGCTGTACCACCGCTCTGGTCGCTCAATTCCCAGATGCCAATTACCGGCAGCAGCTTTGCTTCCGTCGGTTCACCAGACTCATCGAACGCGGTCACCGCGATCGATGCCGTGCGATTAGCCTGGACCGTGAACTCAAAGAAATCGGCCGAGCCGTAGCCTGAGATCCAAGAACCCCATCCTCCCTCCTGCGGCAAGGGCACTGGCGATTGATAAGTCGAGCCGCTGGCAGGATGGGTTTGGGCAACTTCGCTTCTGAGCATCAATATGTCCTGCTCAGAAATTGTGCCGCTGGCAACCGTAGCGACGACGGGCGTAAACGACCCTGACGGCGCAACCTGCGTCGGCGCATACGGTCCGACGCCTGTCGACCAATTAGGATCAAGCGCTTCAACGCTGAGTTGATATTGTGCAGTGGTCTGGCCAGTGGGAATTACCAGCTGGCCGAGGTTGTAACTTCCTTCGATAGTCGGATCGCTTGATCCCCACCGGCTGAAGGGAAATCCATTCTCGTCGAGATATCCAGTAATAATGTTGCCGGCGTTCCCGACGAAAGAGTACCCCGAAACAGATGCGACAACGTATTGGCGCGAAGGTTGTCCGCCGACCATGAGCCGGGCCACCACATTAACGCCTTGCATCATCTGCGCCGGATTGCCGGAGCCGTCGGTGAAATAGACGTTGCCCCAGATTTCACCAGTGGGTTGCGGATTGCCTCCAGGCGCGGGATAGAGCGCTGCAAACGCGGTCACGTCGTCAAGCTTGGGCGCGGCTACGTTGATTCCGTCGTTGCCTCCATAACAGATGGTGATGGGCACGCAGTTGATTGGATCGGCAAAGTGCATCAGCGGGAAGCCCTGATAATCGGCCAGTGCAGGAGCCGGATTGTGGGTCAGTACATTGATATTCGCCTGCGACCATCCGAGTCCAAGAATTCGCCCCAGCACACGCACAAGGCGGTATTGCACGTCCGGCAACTGCGTACTACTGGTCGCGCATACTCCGTTGATCACCGTAAGGGCATGAACAATGTCCCCAGCCGCCGAGAAATTGTCGGGGCCGCCGTAAACCGCATTGGTGAAGCAATCTTCAAGGTCGCCGGCGCCTTCGCCGAGCAGCGCGTCGGTGACGGTGCCGTCATAATCGTAAATAATTCCCAGGGGCGTGCCGGTCGCGGAAGGAGTGACGTCGGATGGTGCGGTGACTACACCGTCGATGGCATCGATATCGCTGCCGTTTACATCTTCGGCAAGATGTCCTGCCTGCGTGACTGTTATCACCACCCCAGCTGCGCTTGTCCAGGGAGTGATCGCAGCGGCAACGAAGGCATCCGCCTGCGGGTTAGTAAGGATGGGGCTGAGGTCGCCCTGATCGGTGTAATACTGCACCGAGGCGTTGGCCCACAATAGCGGATGGCCCTCGACTCCGGAGTTATACCCCGTGCCTGCGATGAACGCCGGCCCTCCTGCGCGAAGGGTGGCGGGAGTAAAAACCAGAATGAGCACCACGAATAGAACGCGCGCTCGCATCGCTCACTTTCCTCGCGCGGATCGGATTGCCCGCGCCAGTTGATAGACAGTCACCGAGCCCTGGATTGTGCGATCCGCTTTATCCAGGCGAAACTGGCCCTGGCGTCCAGCGACTGGGCTAGTCAAACCCAGCCGGCTTGGCGGATATAAGAAGATGAGAAATCGCTCGCCTGCACGCATTGGTGCATGAAGCGACTGTGCACCCTTCCATTCATGAATAGTGAGAATCTGTCCCGCTTCGACCCCAGCAATCGCGTGGTCCACGCGAAAACGCAGGGTAGTAAAGGGAACACCGCGATCCATCCGCAAATTGTCGAGTGGCGCGATTTGCGTGGGAACGGGCTGTTGAGGGACTGTTTCCGCGGAAGTGCTTTGGCCGTGCGCGGTCTGCGCGGGAATGATTTGCGCAGAAATCGCCGACGGGAGTTTCGTGGGAGCAGAATTCGTCTGCGAGATCTGCGAAGAGATCGCCTGGACCGATCCAGTCGATACTCGGCCCATCAACGCCGCTCCCCCCTGCAACGGGCCACTTAGCACCGTACCGGCAAATACCATCCCTGCCCGACGCGAGAGCTGCTTCCATTGCGGACCCAGAACTCGTGCAGCGGCAGACTGGTCGGATTCGCACGGAGCCGCGGGGCTGATGGCACAAATCCCAGCCAGAATAAAAGGGGCAAGAGACACTAGTCGCCGGATATGCATTGCAAATCTCTTTCTGAAGGGAAAAAGAACCGTCGGCGGTCCCTGGGAGTGAGGCGAGAATAGCGCGTCTGAGTGTGCGTCGCAATGCGCGCGATCACTGAGGAATTGTGATGAATGCAATCGCATTCAGGAAAAAACCGCGTGAGAAGATCCGCTCGCTTAGTGCGCTCTTTGTTGTTTTGCGACCTCTAGTTCATCCATCATTCGCTTAAGCCACGCGCCAATCGTTTATCCTTCATTTTGGCTGCGACTCACGAGGCACTTTCCATAATGTCAGGCGCACAAATCGAACCATTGCCATCGTCCTCTAATAGAAGGTTGATTCTCGCCGGCCAGCTTGCCTTTCTCCCCACAGGAGTTCTCACCACACTTCTCGGCCCCATGCTGCCGCTGCTCATCGCGCGCTGGTCGCTCAGCGATACCCAAGCGGGCAATCTGTTTCTTGTGCAGTTTTTGGCTTCGGTCGCCGGCGTGCAGCTATCGGGAGTTCTGTTGCGCCGGGCCGGCTACCGTCCCGCATTCTTGTTGGGCTTGCTTCTGATGTCGGCGGGCGCAGCCACGCTTCTGCTCGGCTCGGTCTGGCTGGGCATGGCTTCTGTCGCCACCTATGGTCTGGGACTCGGCTTGATTATTCCAACCGACAGCCTGCTGATCGCCGAAGTGAGCGCGGATGCGCGGACCAGCGCCGTGAACCTGCTCAATTTTTTCTGGGGAACCGGCGCGGTCTTCTGCTCGCTGATGGTGGCATGGGCGGCCGCGCACAAAATGCTGCCGGTTTTTCTTGGCGGCGTGGCGTTGTTCCCGCTATTGCTGGCCCTGACGATGTGGACATTGCCATTTCCCCCCGCGTCTCCTACCTCGGATCATCGCCCGCGCTGGCAGGAGTTGGCGCGTAATCCAACCGTCTGGCTCTTCGGAGCTGTTTTCTTTTTTTATCCGGGGGCGGAAACCGCAGTCGGCGGATGGATTGGATCTTATGTCGCGCGCTTGGGTCCGCAGGAAATGAAATGGGCGCCGCTGATGCCCGCATTTTTCTGGACCGCCTTGACCGCTGGCCGCGCTATGGGCGCGGCATTTCTTTCTCCCCCATGGGAGCGGCGCATCCTGCGCGCGGGGTTTGCAACCGCCGCCGCCGGCATCGCTCTTATGCTGATCGCCTCAAATCTTCCGGGAGTAATTGCTGGCGCATTGATCACCGGCTTGAGTTATGCCACCTTGTATCCAATTACTGTGGCGCGGCTCTCGCATCGCTTCGGCGTCGCCGCCCGCAGTATCGGGGCGCTTATGTTCTCTCTAGCATCGGTAGGTCCGGCCGTGATTCCCTGGACAGTGGGAGTGGTTTCGCAAACGACGGGCAGCTTGCGCGCAGGATTATTGCTGCCACTGGGCGCGACCGTGTTTCTATTTCTACTCCAACTTCGCGAATGGTAGTGATACCCGACTCAGTTTGGAGATGGCATTCAGGACTCAAAGCCGGAATCACCCGGCATTTCTCCACACAGCCTTGCAACCGGACGCCAGCTCACCTTGTCTTAAGAGTGGAGGTGACAGAATATATGGGCTACACAATCGGCGATGGAGTGGTGGTGCTGGCGGTGGCGGCGGGCATTGTTGGTTATATCTACGTAAAGCACCAAACCCGTAGAAAGCGGCTGGAGTTGATTCATCAGGAGAGGCTGGTGGCAATGGAAAAGGGGATACCACTCCCTGAATTTCCGCTGGAGCCGGCACCGGCTCCGCGTGGAATCGATCCTACCGGCGTGCTTCCTATTCTTGGCACGATCCTGTTCACGCTTTCTGTGGGGACCATGATCGTGCTCCATCGGATTCTTGAAGCGGCGGAACATGGATTCTGGGTGGCACCTCTGCCATTTTCCTTTTTGGGATTAGGCTTGTTGATCTTCCACTTTTTGAAACGCGACACCAATCGTTAAGACAGGTGGATGCCGATTCCCAACTCGTGGCTAGCGCGAAAGATGGCGACGAAGACGCCTTTGCGGAGCTATTTCGCCGCCACAGCGATCCGGTTTTTCGGCTGGCACTTTCGATTTTGGGGCAAGGATTTGCAGCCGAGGCGGAGGACGTTACGCAGGAGGTATTTCTGAAGGTTCATCACGCGCTCGCATCCTTCCGGGGTGAAGCGGAAGTCAGCTCCTGGATTTACCGCATTACGTTCAACCAGGCAGTGAACTGGAAGGCGCGCGCCCGTTACCGGAAGCCGCACTTGGATGAGACGCTGCTTTTTCAGGCAGAAACCCCGGAACCCGGACAGCACTCGCTGCTAGAAACTTCGCAGCGCGATCAATCCCTTTCGGAATGCATTCAAATGCTACCCGAAGCCTACCAATCGGCTTTACGTCTGTACTATTGGCTGGAAGCAAGCGTGGCGGAAGTGGCGAACCTGCTTGACGTCCCGGAAAATACGGCTAAGTCGTATCTCCACCGCGCGCGCCAGCTTCTTAGCGGCATGCTGAAAGAGAAAGGATATTCCCATGTCTGAGTCTGATATGGACGCGCGCGACGTGGAAATGGATGGCCTTCTACGGCAATCCATGGCGGCTCCCATTCCGCGACTGTCGCCGGATTTCCACCAAAATTTGTCGCGCGAGTTGCGCCATCAGTCGCGGTCGCCCAACCAGTCGTCCAGCCAATTCGGTCGAATGTTGCTCGCCGGCTATGGTGGGATATCGGTTGTGACATCCATGGTTGTAATGCGCGGCCAAGGGCTGGGGTGGGCGGCGATTGCGGTCATGATACTTGCTCCCCTGCCCCTACTTG
The DNA here is from genome assembly GCA_049589875.1 of Terriglobales bacterium. Classification (GTDB taxonomy): domain Bacteria; phylum Acidobacteriota; class Terriglobia; order Terriglobales; family Acidobacteriaceae; genus Acidiflorens. Next base: position 35,749 of record JBAWBR010000050.1, on the reverse strand, counting down.
AACTGTCGCGTCGCCTGGTGCGAAGGAGATTTCGTATTGCAGCCTGGTAGCAACTTACTCATAGCGAAGAAGGGTACGACACAGCGCTTTTGTTGCGTTGACAAAGAATACCGGCAGCGAAGGCAGGTCGTTTATGAACGCGAAGCCTTCACCCGCTTCGTTCTCTCCAGCCGCAGCGCAGCCGTCGACGCCATCTCCACGCGATTGCGGCCTCGTTGCTTGGCGCGATACAGCGCCTGATCCGCCGCATTAATTACCTGGTCCGGCTGCCGATAGCGAGTGCTCGGCTCGGCGACTCCGATGCTCACCGTCACCGACAAGCCCTCTGGCGCCTCGCTCAAAACCGGCGCGGAGGCGGACTTCTTTCTTGCCGGCTTTCGGCGATCGGCCTCGCCCGCCATGCGGCGGTCGCTAGCTTTCTCCGTGCTTCTAACGGCTCTTCGATCGGCGCTCCGCATTCGAAACACTGACTGTTCGATCGTCTTGCGCAGCGCCTCCAGATGCTCGAACGCGTCTTTGGCTGAGGCGCCGCGAAAAATTACGGCAAACTCCTCGCCGCCGCAGCGAAATGCCTGACCACCTCCCTCCACTTTTGAAATACGAGTCGCCACCATGCACAGCACCTGATCCCCCACGTCGTGCCCGTAGGTGTCGTTGAATTTCTTGAAGTGATCAATATCGACAATGGCAATCGCATATTGCTGATCCAGCGAAAGAAGCGCCTCATTGAACGCCCGCCGCGCGCGGATACCCGTCAGTTCGTCGTGGTAGGCGAGCACGTAAGAAGTCTCAATCAGCGAGGCCGCAATAATCAGAGCCGCCGTCGCGACGTAGGCATCGGCGGCCTTCCCAATCGGCGCAACTTGCAGCCACAGGAATACGGCCCCGATGGACCAGACAAATCCAGGCTCAACCGGTTTATGGGTCTGCAAATAGCGCCGTATAAACAAGCCGACAGCACACACCAGACCCGCCATCGCCCAGACGGGAATGCCAGCCATGCCGGGCATACGTCGAGCGGGAACTATGCTGTTTTCCGGACGGCAAAGAATCGCCACCACCACCGACTCGACAAACAGCAGGCCGAAACGCGGCGCGATGCCGGCAATGACAAACCCGCGTTCGCGCATGGCGGCAAAGACAATGAAGTTGAGCGCAATCAAAAGGGCGGTCAATGTAACGGCCATGTGCCCCGGGCCGCTGTGAGCGTGCCCGGCAGAAAAGAAATCCACGGCGCGATGCGCGAGCAAAAGCGTTATCAGCGAAAAGAGAATTCGGCTGGAGTTAAAGCGCAAGGCCAGAACCAATCCGGCGGCGAACGCAGCCGCGTAATAAAAGGAGAGCGATGACGCAACCTGGGCGAGCAGCGGGCTGTTTACAAGCACCACCGCGAGCGACAAAAGCACCCCGCCCGGTAACAGCCACGATCTCCACGCCTTTGCGTTCACAGTCGTCGTCCTCTTTGCAGTTAAAACTATGCAGTTAAAACAGTCTTAGGCCCTTTTTCAGAATACGGTACTGGCATGCGGCGCTCCGGTTATGCTTCCGGCACCGCCATCCTTGCAGCGCACATTTACTCTGCGCCCTCACATGTTAGTCTTCCCTGTTAATGCGCTCCAAATCCGTCCATTCCGGCTCCGCCTTACGTATAGCCATCGATACGGGCGGTACCTTCACCGACTGCGTTTGCATGGAACGCGGCGTCCTCAAGACCCTCAAAGTATTCTCCACGCCTGACGATCCCTCGCGCGCTATCGCCGAGGCTCTGGCCAAAATCGGCGCACCGGCCGGCATCACCCTACTGCATGGCACTACCGTCGGCACTAACGCGCTGCTGCAACGAAAAGGCGCGCGCGTTGCCCTCGTCACTACCACGGGATTTGAAGATGTCATCGAGATTGGCCGTCAGGCCCGTCCGCGTTTGTACGATTTCTTTTTCGAGCGCACTCCGCCGCTGGTGGAGCGCAACATGCGCTTCGGCGTCAAAGAGCGGATCGACGCCCAAGGCCATGCACTGGAAAAGCCATCAAACGCCGAGTTAAAGCGACTGCGGAATGCCGTGATGCGCGCCAAGCCCGAAGCGATCGCGATCTCGCTGCTGTTCTCCTTCGCAAATTCGGAGAACGAAATGCGCGTTGCCACCGCGCTCGACGGCATGGGCGTGCCGCTTTCCGTGTCCCACAAAATTCTGCCCGAGTTCCGGGAATACGAGCGCACCAGCACGGTGGTCGTAAACGCCTACCTCCAACCGCTCATGCAGAGCTACATGGAGAGCCTGGCCGAGCGCGTGGCTCAACTGAGCAAGACGACTAACGCCCGCGCCCGACAAAAAGCGCCGCAAGAATCAGTGCAATCGCGAATCTTCGTCATGCAATCCAGCGGCGGGATCACCGCGCTTGAATCCGCCGCGCGCGAGCCCGTGCGCACGGTGCTCTCCGGCCCCGCAGGGGGACTCGTCGGCGCAGCCTCAGCCGCCGCGCAGAGCGGCTACGCGAAGATTCTCTCCTTTGACATGGGAGGCACCTCGACCGACGTCGCCGCCATACAGGGCGAAATCAGCACCGGCTCGCAGTCGGAAGTCGCCGGCCTTCCCGTCGGAGTACCCATGCTTGAAATTCATACCGTGGGTGCCGGAGGTGGCTCTGTCGCCCGTTTCGATGCTGGCGGCCTGCTGCGCGTAGGTCCGGATTCCGCCGGCGCCGATCCCGGTCCCATCTGCTACGGCCGCGGGAAGCAGCCCACGGTCACTGACGCCAATCTTCTGCTCGGCCGTCTGCGTCCGGATGGTTTCCTGGGCGGCGAGTTTGCTCTCGACGCAGAGCGCACGCGCCGCGTCACCACCGAGTGGCTCAAAAAGCAGCGCTCGGGTTTAAGTCTCGAGCGGTTCGCCCTCGGCGTGGTGCGCGTGGTGAACGCCAACATGGAGCGGGCGCTGCGCGTCGTCTCCATCGAGCGCGGCTACGATCCGCGCGACTTCGCGCTGGTTGCTTTCGGCGGCGCGGGCGGTCTCCATGCCTGCGAACTCGCCGAAGCGCTCGCCATTCCCACCGTCATAGTTCCGGCTCGGCCCGGTGCGCTTTCGGCTCTCGGAATCTTAGTGAGTGATGTGGTCAAGGATTTCTCACGCACGCTTCTGTGGCGAGTGCGAGCGCACGCGGGAGTGCGACCGGGCATGCGAATGAAAGACGGCCTGCCTCAAGCTGCATTGCAAAAAGAATTTCTAAAGCTCGAAGGCGTCGCAAAGAAATCCTTCGCGGATGAGCGCTGGCAGGAGTCGTCGCGAAATCAGCAAGCGATCCATTCGGCCAAGATTCTCCATACCAGAAGCCTCGACCTGCGCTATCGCGGCCAGGGGTACGAGCTCAACGTGCCCGCGAGCGCCGACGCGATAGCACGTTTTCACCAAGAGCATCAACGTCGCTATGGCTATCACCATCCGGGCCGCGAGATTGAACTCGTCACGATACGCTTGCGCTCGATATTGCGAACGCCGAGTCTGTGTGGCGCGGGCGTCCCCGCCCGCGATGTCGGGAAGCGGTCCGTCGTGCGCGTTTCCCCCGCGAGAGTCAAGCCCGGAGAGCAGGCACGCGTGATCTTCGAAAAAGGTGAGGCCACGCCCATCTTCGAACGCGGGCGACTCCCGGAGAATCACGTAATAAAAGGACCGGCCATAATCACCGAATACAGCGCAACCACGGTGATCCCGCCAGGAAAGAAGTTTTGGATTGATTCGAGGGAGAACCTGATTATCGAACTGAAGGCCCGCGGATAAAGGGCTTACTCTTCGTCCGCGTCTTTCCGTTCCTCAATCGCCATATCTTTCAATTCGCTCGATTCGAATACCTCGCCACACTCCTTGCACTCAACGTATTCTGCATCCTCGTCGCGCGAGACGATCTGCACTTGTGGGTGTTTGCAAAGTTCCCGGCTAATTTTCTGCTGGAGGGGCTGCGAAGGCGGGGTCGGCGGCATATGCATCGCGAAAGTATTTCCGCTATTGAGGGCTCGATCGTCGATTAGACGAAATTTGCCGTATTTTGGGACGGGTCGGTATCGCATGTCAAGTTCCCCTCGATTAACCACTGCCCGTCACCTTTCTAATCTGCGTCTAATCCGGCTCCTAGTTGGTTGCAGGCCCATGCGGACGCCTGAGGAACGCTCCTAAGCCGTTTACTGCCCAAAGTTTACCGCTTACCCGCGATTTTTCTCCGCTGGCTGTCCCGCCTTGCCAGCGAGTTGCCGATAGCGTTAAAATAAAAGGCGACCGAAAGAGTCGTAGTTTTATACGACTATATTGATCGCCATTAGCACCCCGGAGTGCTCAATGCTCAAGCTGACCAAGAAAGCCGATTACGGACTCATGGCCATGAAGCACTTGGCCGAGCATGCAGCCGACGGCTCTTGCAGCGCCAAGGATGTCGCCGAAGCTTATGGCATTCCGCAGGAGGCGCTGGCCAAGATTTTGCAGCGTCTGGCGAAAGCCGGGTTACTCACTTCGCAGCATGGCATTCGGGGCGGGTACACGCTGGCGCGCGACGCCAAGACAATTTCGGCATTTGAAGTGATCAAGGCGATCGATGGGCCTTTGTTCATTACGTCCTGCGTAACCGTGCGCGGCGAGTGCGGCCAAAGCGACCGCTGCACTATTCGCGAGCCACTGCGCAAGGTGAACGAAAGCATCGAGCAAGTTCTGAAGAACATCAAAATTTCGCAGATGCGGGAAGAGCCGGAGACCATCGAAGTGAAGAAGGAAATGATCGTCAAACCCGCCGATTTGGTGACGATCTCGTAGCTCGATTTAGGTGGCGCAGCGCGTCAGCGCTGCGATATTGACCTTTTTTGAATGCGGCTTTAGCCGCCAAGGAACTGTAGGCAAGGAGAAATGTACTCATGAGTACCGATCTAAAAATGGCGACCCCCACCAACGGGCACCACGCCACGCCCGAGGGCATCAAGCTGCCCATTTACATGGATAACCACGCGACCACGCCGATGGACCCGCGTGTACTGGAAGAGATGCTTCCTTATTTCATGGACAAGTTCGGCAACGCCGCCAGCCGTAATCATCCCTTCGGATGGGCTGCCGAAGAGGCTGTCGAACTCTCGCGCGAGCGCATCGCCAAGCTGATTGGCGCGACCGCAAAAGAGATCATCTTTACCTCCGGCGCCACCGAGAGCGACAACCTCGCTATTAAGGGCGTCGCCGAGATGTACCGCGAAAAGGGCAATCACATTATCACCGCGGTCACCGAGCATAAGGCCGTGCTCGATACCTGCAAACATCTTGAGAAGCTTGGCTTTCGCGTGACCTATATGCCGGTGCAAAAAGACGGCATGGTCGATCTCGATGATCTTAAGCGCGCCATGGACGACAAGACCATCCTGGTTACCATCATGGCGGCGAATAACGAAATCGGCGTGCTGCAGCCGGTTGCCGAAATTGGCAAGCTTTGCCATGAGCGAGGCGTGGTGTTCCACACGGACGCAGTGCAGGCGATCGGCAAGGTCCCAATCGACGTCAACAAGATGAACATTGACGTCGCGTCGATCACTGGCCACAAGCTCTACGGCCCCAAGGGCGCGGGCGCTCTCTATGTGCGCCGCAAGAATCCGCGTGTGCAACTCGTTCCGCTCATCGATGGCGGGGGCCATGAGCGCGGCATGCGCTCTGGCACGTTGAACGTTCCCGGAATCGTCGGGCTGGGTAAAGCTTGCGCTATCGCGATGGAAGAGATGCCGCAGGAATCCTGCAAACTGGCCGGCCTGCGCAATCGCCTGAAAGACAGCATCATGAGCCGCCTCGACGAAACCTACATCAACGGCTCCATGGAGCATCGTCTCCCTGGCAACCTCAATATCAGTTTCGCCTATGTCGAAGGCGAATCGCTGCTGATGGGCATCAACGATATTGCGGTTTCAAGCGGGTCGGCGTGCACCTCCGCGACGCTTGAGCCATCTTATGTATTAAAGGCTCTTGGCACGGGAGACGACTTGGCGCACAGCTCGATTCGGTTCGGCATCGGCCGCTTCAACACGCAAGCCGAGGTGGATTACGTAGCCGATCGCGTGGTCGACACAGTTACGCGTCTGCGCGAACTTTCACCGCTCTACGAGATGGCGAAAGAAGGCGTGGATTTAAAGAGTGTGAAGTGGGCGGCAGAAGCGCATTGAGCTGCGAGGGATGAACTATGAGCTGGCAAGACCGCTGAAGGTTGAGAGGTTTTGGTTGCTCACAGGTCATAGCTGATTTTGGTTGCTCGAAGCTTTTGTTGAGATGTGGGGCTTTTAGCCCTGGGGTCATCCTCAGGGCGCAAAGAAAAATGAGGAGTAAAAAATGGCATACAGCGATAAGGTAATCGACCACTACAATAATCCGCGCAATGTCGGGTCCATGGACAAAGCCAGCAGCGATGTGGGAACTGGTCTCGTCGGGGCTCCCGAGTGCGGCGACGTCATGAAACTGCAAATCAAAGTCAATCCGCAGACCAACGTCATCGAAGATGCAAAGTTTAAGACGTTTGGCTGCGGATCGGCCATCGCCTCGTCTTCTCTCGCCACCGAGTGGGTGAAGGGCAAGACGATTGACGAAGCCCTTGCGATCAAGAACACCGAGATCGTGAAGGAATTGGCATTACCCCCAGTGAAAATTCACTGTTCCGTACTCGCCGAAGACGCAATCCGCGCCGCTATCGGCGACTGGAAGAAGAAGCAGGAAACCTCGAAGCCGGTTGAGGTGGAAGCGCGGTAAGATCGCTACAGGCTTCGAGCCGCGAATCCCGAGTAATAAAGAATCGCTTGAAAACGATTGCTCGAGGGCTGCGAGTCGAGGCTCGAAGCAGGACGCATGGAAGACACCACCCTAAAAACCGTAGCTCCATCGGCGCCAGCGGCCCCCGCCAAGGGCATTCAGGTCACCGAGAAGGCGATCGCGAAAATTCGCTCGGCGATGGCCAAGGAAGGCATTTCGCCCGAGCAGGGTGGATTGCGTCTGGGTGTACAAGGCGGAGGATGTTCTGGCCTGAGCTACAACATTCGTTTCGATACTCAGCCCCGCGAGCGCGACCGCATTTTCGAGTTCGGCGATGTGCGTGTTTTTGTCGACCCAAAGTCGTTTATTTATCTGCACGGGATGATTCTCGACTACCAGGAAACGCTCATGCAGCAAGGATTCGTCTTCGTGAATCCAAACTCGACGAAGTCCTGCGGCTGCGGCACCTCGTTCTCGGCATGAGTGTGTGGCGCCGACACTCTTGTGCGCGGCTCACAAAGTCTTTGATCTGCCGTGAACTTCAATGCCTGCTCGAAGCTCATGGCTAGGGGCTCGAAGATGTTTGTATGGCAACTGAATCCAAATCGTCGTTGATCGTTTCCGGTGAGGCCACAGCACAGTGCTGGTCCTGCGGCACCATGCGCTCGGAACATTTCTGCGGCGCCTGCGGCAAGGTGCAGCCTGCCGCGCCCGTCGACTATTTCACCTTCTTCGGTTTTGCCCGCAAGCTCGATCTCGACACGGCCATCCTCGAAAAAGAGTTTTATGCGCTTAGCCGCCGCCTGCATCCCGACGTATTTGCCCAAGCGCAGCCGCAGGAGCGCGCATGGAGCCTCGAGCAAAGCTCCATGCTCAACGACGCTTACCGCACGCTGAAAGATCCGATCAAGCGCACCGAATATATGTTGCGCCTCGAAGGAATCGAACTGGAGGAACAGTCGAAGCAGGCTACCGAGAAGGCGCGCGCCACCGGAGAGCTGAAGAAACAAGTCGTTCCGCCGGACCTGCTGGAAGAAGTTTTCGAGCTCAACACGCACCTCGAAGAGCTTCGCATGCAGAAAAAAGTGGGGGAGGACGACCCTGCGCTGCTCGAGGAAATTGGCAAAGCCAAACTTTCGCTGGAAGAAAAATATGACGCACTGTTCGCTGAACTAAAGCACGAATGGAAGAAGTGGGATACGGCCGTCGATAGCGGAACCGGAGACGACCGCCAGAAGATTCTGGCCCGCATGCTCGACGTGCTGAACCGCCGAAACTATATAAGAAATCTCGTGCGCGACGTGAATGAAGCGCTGGAATAAATTTTGTAATTTGGTAATCGGGTGATTTTGCAATTTAAGAACACCCGAACGCGGCGACATGCGCGCACTCTAAATTACACGATTACTCAATTACCAAATTACACAATGACTTCAATTGTCGGCATCGACCTGGGCACCACAAACTCGCTCGTCGCCTATATGCAGGGAGACGCTCCCGCCGTCATCCCCGGGGAAGACGGGCTCAATCTCGTTCCATCGGTTGTCGCGCTGGATGAAAAGAATCAGGTCATCGTCGGCAACGCGGCGCGCAAATTTCTGATTGAAACCTCCGATCGAGCCGTCTACTCCGTCAAACGCCTTATGGGGCGTGGTGTTGAAGATGTTCATGAGGAACTCAAGCTTTTTCCTTTCCGCCTTGCCGAGGATCTTCAGGCCGGCGAAGTAATCCGCATCAAGATTGGCGAGCGCACTTACACGCCGCCCGAAATTTCCGCTCTAATCCTGCGTCAGCTTAAACGGAATGCCGAACGGTTTTTCGGTGGCCCTGTCACGAAAGCGGTCATCACTGTTCCGGCATATTTCAATGACGCGCAGCGGCAAGCCACCAAAGACGCCGGCCGCATCGCCGGACTCGACGTCCTCCGCCTGGTCAACGAGCCCACAGCAGCCGCGCTTGCCTATGGCCTCGACAAGAGGCACAACGGAATCGTCGCCGTCTACGACCTCGGCGGCGGCACATTCGATATTTCAATTCTCAAGCTGCACGATGGCATCTTTGAAGTCGTTGCCACCAATGGCGATACGCATCTCGGCGGCGACGACATCGACAACCTCCTGATCGCCATCGCGCTCGACGACATTCAAGGCGACTTGAAACTCGACGTCCGCCGCAACGGCGAAGCGGTTCAACTCATTCGCAAGGCGGTAATCGATGCCAAGATTGCGCTCTCTTCCCTGCCTTCCGCCAAGCTGGATGTGCAACTTCCCGGCGGCAAACGCTATCAGCGCGAAATCACCCGCGAAATGTTCGAGGGGTTGATTCAGCCGGTAATCGATCGCACGGTCGGCCCTACGAAGCAAGCACTGAAAGATGCAGGCCTGAAACCGGCGCAGATCGACGAAGTTGTCCTCGTCGGCGGCTCGACACGCATTCCAAAAGTTCGGCAGTTGGTGCAGGATCTTTTCGGCCGCACGCCGCACACCGATCTCAATCCCGATGAGGTCGTCGCTCTTGGAGCGGCAGTTCAGGCCAACATTCTCGGCGGCGGCTCGGAAGTCACAAAAGAAATGCTGTTGCTCGACGTAACGCCGCTCTCGCTCGGCATCGAAGTTGCGGGCGGAGTGACCGACAAAATCATTCTGCGCAACTCGACGATTCCCGCATCGGCGACGCAGTATTACACCACGCAGATTGACGGCCAGACCAACGTTGCCATCCACGTGTTGCAGGGCGAGCGCGAACTGGCGCGCGATTGCCGCTCGCTGGCCCGCTTTGACCTGAAGGGCGTTCCGCCGATGGTTGCGGGCATGCCGAGAATCGAGGTCAAGTTTCTGATCGACGCGAACGGGATTTTGCACGTGTCGGCGCGCGAGCAGCGCAGCGGCAAGGAGGCCGAAATCGAGGTGCAGCCGAGTTACGGCCTTACCGACGAGCAGGTCGAAAACATGCTCCTCGAATCGTTCGATTACGCCGAAGAAGATTTTCGCCAGCGCCAGGTCATCGAAGCGCGCCGCGAAGCGGATACGATTCTCGCGGCCCTCGCCAAGGGAAAAAACAATCCCGCATGGCACGAATTGACGCCTGCGGAACGAGTAAATGCCGAGTCGCTGGAGAAGAAACTGATCGCAGCCAAAGACGGCGAGGACTATTCCGCCATCCGCAAAGCGATTGACGAACTTAACGAAGGCACAATGCGCCTCGCCGAACTCATGATGGATACAGCCGTCTCCACCGCGCTGAAAGGCAAAGCGATGGATGACACGGGGATTGAAGAAGGCGAGCACGCGGGCCATCCAGTAGCGAAAGCGGAATTTAAGTAGATGTCTTTCACAGGCAACGATGTCTCGTACGCTCGTGTAATTAAATTTGCTATTCCGAGAAACGGATTTAAGTTTGTCATTCCGAACGAAGTGAGGAATCTGCATTTGGAGCATTATGTCTGACGAAAAAACACAATCCACAGGAGCCACCACCATCGACGCTCCAACCGAAAATACCGTTGAGATCACCTTCCTCCCGGAGGGCAAGACTGTCACCTTCGAGCATGGCAAGCTGCCATACAAAGACCATGGCAAGGAAGAGTCTCTGCTTGATGTCGCGCTGAACTTCGGCGTAAAACTCGATCACGCCTGCGGCGGCAATTGCGCCTGCACCACCTGTCACGTCTGGGTCAAAGAAGGAGCCGACCTGATCTCCGAGATGGAGGACGACGAAGCCGACAAGCTCGACATGGCCGCCGATCTTCAGCTAAACTCACGTCTCGGCTGTCAGGCGGTAATCAACAAGCCCGGCAAAGTGGTCGTGGAAATTCCGGCGTGGAATCGGAATTACGTTTCGGAAGAACACTAAGAACTCGCTGTTCGCTATTCGTCGTTCGCTATTGGCTTTGCTCCGCGGATGAACGCGTAGAATTGAACCAGCGAACAGCGAAGGACAAATAGCGGAGTTACCATGCCAAAAGAACTTACATGGACCGACTCGGAAGATATAGGGATACTGCTCTCCGAAGCTCATCCCGAAGTCGACCCGCTCGCGGTCCGCTTCACGGATCTGCATAAGTATGTAGTCGCGCTGCCCAGCTTCAAAGACGACCCCGCAAAATCAAACGAATCGAAACTCGAAGCCATCCAGATGGCCTGGCATTCAGAGTTTCTTGACCGCACGCAAGGCTAGAGCTCAATTGGCATAGGACCTACAACAGCTTATTGTGGATACAATACTGTTTATCCAGGTCAATCTGCACGCTAATCGCGTGCTAGTCCGGCGAAATATGTCTCGATCTGTGATCATAGTGCTGGCACTGACGCTTTTGACTGGCTCGGCGTTTTCGCAATCAGTGGTAAGCATAATTAAACCCACTAAGAATCTGCCAATTCCTGAGGCAATCCGAGATAAGCTATCTGGCTTTGCGGCGGCTGAGGCGTTCAGCTCTTTGCCGAATCAAGATGTCGTTGTCGCGTATGACACGATCCAAGCGAGGCCTGGCACGGCAGACTTTATGGACAATCGGCCTCACATTGCTATCCTCAGTAAGAATAATGTCAAAATGAATCTCGATTTGCAGGAGCTCGCGGGCGTCGGGCCAGTACTTTTCCAAAGTATGGCCGTCCTACGGGAACAGGAGAGTAACGCGATAGCAGTATTTGCGCTTGCTTTGGGCGTCGATACCTCAAGTACGTTTTTTGTTTTTGTCGGCCGCGAAACCAGCGAGTACAAAGTTACTGCGACGCTCAAAGGTACGCAGGCGCAGTTGCGCTTGAGGCCGAATAGCCAGGTAGAGTTTTGGAGCGGCAATGGACTAGAACCTTGTGTATGGTGCCCAAAGCACTACACAACGACTACATTGGCGTGGCGTAAAGGCAAGCTCAGTTCGCTAGCTACATCAGTTAGTAAGAGGGAGTACAGACCTGAAGATTTTGCTGATCGACCGCTCGTGGCGCAAAGATGATCTCTTTGACCTGCTTTGGAGTATCTTCGCAACGACAACGGAGACAGCTCTTAATAGCGGAGCAGCCCTGAAAACTCGCACTTACCCTACTTCGCACCCACCGTCACGGGCGCCACATCCTCCACGCTCGCCTCGCGCAGAAACTTTGCCGCTTCTTCCGGCGGCGTGGGATTGATGTAGAAGCCCGTTCCCCACTCGAATCCCGCCGTCTTGGTCAGCTTGGGCATGAACTCGATGTGCCAGTGATAGTGCTCGTTGGTCGGGTCCTGCACCGGAGAGGAATGGATCACCAGGTTATAGGGAGGATTATCGAGAACGCGGTCCGCTTTCATGAGCAGCAGTTTGAGCGCCTTCGCCAGGTTCTCAAACATCTGCGACGAGGAGTTCTCAAACGCAGACTCATGCCGCTTGGGCAGAATCCAGGTCTCGAAAGGAAACCGCGGAGCATACGGCGCCAGCGTGATGAAATCGTCGTTTTCGGCAACCACGCGAGTGGCTGTCTCAAGTTCCTGCCGGATAATGTCGCAGAACACGCAGCGCTCTTTGTAGATGTAATACTGCTTCGCGCCCTGGAGTTCTTCCACCACGTATATCGGCAGAATGGGCAGGGCGATTAGTTGCGAGTGCGAATGCTCCAGCGACGCACCCGCCGCCTCTCCATGGTTCTTGAAAATCAGAATGTATTTGAAGCGCCTGTCCTTCTTCAGATCGAGGATGCGGTCGCGAAACGCCCACAGCACGTCTTCGATCCTCTTCGAGGGCAGCATCGCCAAAGTGGTCACGTGGTCGGGAGTCTCGATGATTACCTCGTGCGCGCCGACCCCGTTCATCTTGTCGAACATGCCCTCGGCCTGCTTGTTCAAATTGCCTTCGATGCCCAGGGCAGGAAATTTATTCGGCACCACCCGCACCGTCCAGCCAGCGGCATCTTTCTGCTGACCGCCGTTTACGCTCGGCCGGTAAGCCAGAATCTCAGAGGGCGTTTTGCCTTCGTTGCCGTAGCAGAAGGGACAGAATCCGCCTTTGATCCTCACCGCCTCGCGCACGAAATCCGTCGGGCGCTTGGCGCGGTCGGTCGAGATGATCACCCATCGGCCAACAATTGGATCTTTTCTTAATTCGGGCACTTACTGTGGTTCCTTTCAACGTGAGTGTGAGAAGCCACGATTGTACGCCACTGAAAACGCATTTTGGAATAGTTCGAAAGCGGGGTTTTCAAAACCACGGTCATAATAAACGGAGACCACATCGAACCGCCACTGGCACGTGCCAGGCATGTGACGTAGAAATTCACGCGCCATAAGCCGCAGCTCATTCTGCTTTTCGCGATCGACGGCGGCTTCCGCGGGTTTAACCGCGCGCGAGGTTCGCGTCTTCACCTCGATGATGCAAAGCACCTCTTTATCCCAGCCGACTAGATCAAGCTCGCCGCGAAGATTGGGCGAACGGTAATTGCGGGCAATCAGGGTGTAGCCTCGCCGGCGCAAATAGAAGTAAGCGTCTTCCTCTCCGCGGCGGCCGGTTTGCAGATGCTGAGGATCGCTGTCAGGCAAACTGGGCTGGGGCATCACCCGATCCAATACGCGCACAATGGTTTGCGTAAGACGGCCGCTCAGCATGAAAGTGAATCCGATCCGTTTTCAGGTTAGTCTGCCGATGGGCGGAGGCACGGTGATCCTCATCACTGCGGGTTGGGTCGAATTAGCAGTGAAAGCTGCGGCGGCGACCAAGTGCGAGGGACGCAGATCTACCAGCTATCTCCGCCGCGCGCTGGAGGCCATGAACCGAACTGCCGCCGCAACAAAGCGATCTGGCCGGCGTGGTAACTGTTGTGGGCCATGATCTGCCAGAGTGTGGCGCGGACCGTCGTTTGGCGCGCGACTTTCTCCGGACTCACATCACTCACCAGACGATCAAGCGTTGACGCATCGGAGTCGGCGAGGGAAGCCAGTTTCGCCAGATCCTCGATAAAGTGCTGGCGCGCAGCCTCCCATCCTGAGTCGGCGGATTTCCCACGGGCGTCGTCTTTTCCTCTTTCATCCGTTGGCTCAGGAGGCTGCGGCCAGCTCTCAATGGCATGATCGGGATTGCGAGGATTCTCTCCGCCAATCTTGCGCAATTCGTAATCCATCCAATAATTCATGTGCAGCACGATCTGACAGATGGAGTGCGGATAGCCGGTAACTCGGCGCGCCGCGAGCTCGGCTGAAAGATCTTCGACGCAGGCGACCGGATCGACATGCGCACCTTTGCCGTAGATGAGTTCACGAAGTGTCGTTTCGCTCATGGCGCTTTCCGGTTAAGTTGTCTCCTCGACGCAATCTCCAGTCTGAATTGTGCCCCCGGTCAGAATCTGGGCGCGCAGGCCGCCGCGATGGCGCAAGCCTTTGATGACCGGCTTCCCGATCAACCGCTGCAAATGATCGCAGGGCTCGCACAGACGGATACCGCGAATGCGGACCTCGCCGATGGTGAACTCACGACCGACAAGATGATTAAGCGGAACATCACGGGTCACCAGGTTGCGGCGCGATTCTCCCGGCGCGAGGTCGACATCGTATTCGCGACGCAGAGCTGCGATGGCTTCGGATTCGATTAGCGTGAGTTCATAGTCCGGTTGGGGTTTAAAGAACGTGCCTTGCTTCAGCGCATAGCGGTCGCCATCCAAGCCCACGCCCGGGATCGCCAACACTTTTGGCACTTGTTGCATCGGTCCGCGAGCGGTGGCGGCGATGTAAATTGATTCGATTTTTCCGCTCCACATAGTTCGCCTCGCGCGGCCGAGGTGAGCGCGCCAAGAACGCGCGAACTCTCCGACAAGTTCCTCGCCATCGGATGAACTAATTATGAACCAGAAAACCGGGGTGTCAATTAGAAGCGGCGGCCGCATTCAGCGGCCCCGGGCGCTATGCATCTCGTTCCGGTTACGCGCTCTTTTCGACGGCGGCGATCGACTCTTCCAGTATGTCCATCGCCACATCGGCTTCCTCTTTTGTGACGATCAGCGCCGGGGCTATGCGCACCGTGCTGGGTCCGCAGCCGAGAAACAGGACTCCTTTTTCAAATGCCATCTCGACGATGCGATCGCGTTCGGCTGCGCCATATTCCCGAGTCTTCTGATCTTTCACGATGTCGACGCCGATCATCAGGCCGCGGCCGCGAACGTCGCCGACACTCTTGTGCTTTTTCGGCCACTCCGCCATGCGCTTCATCATGTGAGCGCCCACTTCGTGCGAGTTGTTGAGCAAGCCTTCCTTTTCGATCACGTCGAGCGTGGCGAGCGCGGCCGCGATGCAAACCGGATTCCCCCCAAACGTTGATGCATGCGATCCGGGAACCCAGTCCATGATCTCCGCTTTGCTCATGGTGACGCCGAGCGGCATGCCGGAGGCGATGCCCTTGGCCATGCAGACGATATCGGGCTGCACGCCGGTGTGCTCCACGGCAAACCACTTGCCGGTGCGGCCAATGCCGCTCTGCACTTCATCGACGACTAACAGGATTCCGTGTTTATCGCAGATACGGCGCAGCTCCTGCATGAACACGGTGGGAGCGACGACGTACCCGCCTTCGCCCTGGATTGGCTCGACAAAAATTGCGGCCACTTCCTCGGGCGCGAGAACGGTTTTGAAAAGTTTCTCTTCAATGTAGCGCGCGCAGCCGAGGGCAAAGGGTTCCGCATCCTGAGCACCGCCAACGCACCCGCGGTAAATGTCGGGATAACGGACATGGGTGACACCCGGCACCAGCGGCGAGAATCGCCTCTTCTGCTGCGGTTTCGATGCGGTCAGCGAAAGCGCACCCATGGTGCGTCCGTGGAATGCGCCCAGAAACGCGATGATCTGCTGGCGCTTGGTGTGATAGCGCGCCAGTTTGAGCGCGCATTCAATTGCCTCGGCACCCGAGTTGCCGTAGTAAATACGATGCGGTCCTGGCATGGGAGCAATCTTCGAAAGCCGCTCGGCCAGCGTGACCATGCCTTCGTAATAAAAATCGGTACCCGACATGTGAATCAACTCCGCTGCCTGCTTCTGAATCGCGGCCACAACGTGAGGATGGCAATGGCCCGTCGAAGTTACTGCGATGCCGGCGGAAAAATCGAGGAACTCATTGCCGTCCACATCTTCAACAATGACGCCGCGGCCGCGCTTGGCCACCATTGGATAGGAACGCGTGTAGGAAGGCGAAATGTATTTCTCGTCCCCCGCAAGAATTCGGTGGGCATTGGGGCCCGGCAGAGCGGTTGTGATCTTGGGGCCGATAAGTGTTTTGGTCGTCATGGCAGGTTCTCCTATAACAGCGGCTGGAGGTTAGTCGTTAGTGGCTTTCCTTGTGGGCGCTGGCTTGAAACTGGCCCGAAACTCTTGGACTGTGCACTACAATCGCGGACGGGCGGAGTGCCACCACCACAAAACATTTGAGGTTTAGAACGAAAATTAATCGCTGCCGAAGAGGTTGGCGCGAACGCGCGAGGGCAGCACGGAGAGGTAGCGGCGAGGGCAGGCAAGCCCTTGAATCCAGCAAATCCGAAACCGCGAAATGAAGCCGCTAGAGCGCATGGTTACTTCAGGAATTATATCCGGAATGGAGGCACGGCGTAACCCCCTAAAAAGCGGATCCCCCGAGGTAGGATGCTCCCGGATCTCGCCGCCGGAAGGCCGAGCCATGCAGAAACCGCTTGATCCGCGGAGACGCCTAAGTGGTGGGCGTCGAATCGATGGCCGGCGAGGAATTCGTCTCTGCCTCCAACTGCGGAAACACCAGCCAGTCGCTCAGCAGGAAATTTACCAGCGAACACACTCCCACCGCGATCAGGTTGGCTGCCACATAGTTCATCTGCATCTCGCCAACGAGGGCTCGCATAATTAAAAGATTGCCCAGGATAGAAACCGCACCGTTGGTCGCATTGAACTTGATAAATCGGGATAGAGATTCCCGCAAATGTGCCGACGGCCGGTCGCGCCACGTGAAGCGTTCGTGCCACAGAAAGTTATGGATAACTGCGGTTTCAACCGCGAAGCCAGTAGCCACCAGATAATCGAAATGAAATAGCGAACGATAGCAGGTCAGCGCGATCAGCTGAACTAACACTCCCACCGCGCCCACAAAATTAAATTTCAGCCAGCGCACGAACCCCTCCAAACCCCTTAGTTTTTCGAGAACGTGAAAACGAGAACTCATCCAATCCTCTCCTCGCGATATAGACGAATTGTATTTCTCAAACTAACGACCACTAACATTAAGACCATTCCGGCCAATCCGATCATGCCGCCGATGTCGAACAACCGATATCTCCCATGAATGACCCATGCCCACCGCAATAAAACAACATTTCCGATCGCAAGAAGAACCCGTATCTCGGTCGGACCGAACTTCCAAAATGATAGATGAAACTCACCCACGGTGTAGGTTGCCAGATACGACTGTATAGAAAGCAGGAGAAACGCAACCAGCAATCCTATCGCAATCGCAGGATGCATATATCCCGAGCATGCGAGGCCACCCATTAGAGCCACTGCGCCAAACGAATCGATCATGTGATCCACATAGAATCCGTAACGGGGACGTTGCCGCTGGCGTACGCGAGCCAGCGTGCCGTCGAGCGAATCGCCAAACCAGTTCAGCACCAGGCAGAATGTTGCTCCCAGCAGCATGCGCCGGTTCATCGCGGCAAGCGCGTAACAGATGCCAGTCGAAATCTGGGCCACGAAGCCCAGCACTGTCAGGTGATCC
Source organism: Terriglobales bacterium (assembly GCA_049589875.1). Lineage (GTDB taxonomy): Bacteria > Acidobacteriota > Terriglobia > Terriglobales > Acidobacteriaceae > Acidiflorens. The sequence goes on along the minus strand of JBAWBR010000050.1, from coordinate 18,317 downwards.
GAATTCACCCAACGCGGCATGCGTTTGGCCATCCAGATCAGGGCACCCGCTTCCATCGCCGCAAAGAAGCTTCGATGCACCCGAACCGCCGGGCGAAACCTGGTCTCTGGAGTTTTCGAGCGTTCAATTTCAGACACGGTAGCGGGATTAATTTGTTCCGCAAAGTCCGCCATTGTGACCGCCTCCCTGGGTACAGCTGAGTTAAATGATTGCGTTCAACTGCGGCTAGTAAAACTGCGGAGGAAAAGAATGACAATGCAGCGGAGGTAAAGCGTAAATCAACTTATATCCCGCTTTATTTCAATAAGATAGGTCGGCATCTCTACTCGACTTGACGGGTAGGCCGGTGGAGCGGTGGGCGCTCTTTTCAAAGTCCTTGATAATTTATTGCCGGCAGCGTCTGTGATTGCGAGGAGCAGCCTCTTTTGAGTGTCGTTCGCGATTCGTCCGCGGCAATCGCCGCTCGCGCCGCTCGGTCGATGCGTTAATCTGCCAGTGATGCGCCTGCTGCGATTCTTCCGTCCGTCTCATCAGCACACCGCCTTTTCGGCGACGCTGCTGCTGATGTCGGCCATCACGCTCTCGCGCGTGATCGGATACATTCGCGAAGCTTACATCGCCTATGCCTTCGGCGCCGGCCTGCAGACTGACGCCTACGTCGCCGCCTTCACGTTGCCGGACTGGCTCAATTACATTGTGGCCGGCGGAACCGCCTCCATTACATTTATCTCCATTTATACGAGATTTCTTGCGGAAAAACGCGAGGCCGAGGCGCAGAAGACTTTCTCGATCGTGATCACGGTAATGACCACGGCGCTCGTCATCGGCACTCTCATTGCCGAAATTTTCACCCGGCAATTCGCCGGCTGGATGTTTCATGGTTTCAATCCGCAGCAAATGGATTTATGCGTTCACCTCACACGCATCCTGCTGCCTGCGCAAATCTTCTTTTATGTGGGAGGCGTCGTTTCGGCAGTTTTACTGTCGCACCGGCTGTTTCTGTTTCCGGCCTTCGGCCCGCTGATCTACAACGTCTTCATTATCCTTGGGGGAGTGGTGGGGGGACGCCAGTTCGGCATCGCCTCGCTTGCATACGGCGCGTTGGCCGGAAGTGTTATCGGTCCGTTCTTAGTGAATGCAATCGGCGCAGCGAAAATCGGTACGGGATATAGGCCCTCGTTCGACGTCAAGAATCCCGCCTTTCGCGAATGGATTCGATTATCAATTCCACTGATGATCGGGGTCTCGCTGGTCACGGTCGATGACTGGATCCTGCGCTATTTCGCGTCGAGCGGGGTCGGCGATATTGCACGCCTGAATTTTGCCAAACGCCTGTTCGCCGTACCCATTGCGATCCTTGGTCAGGCTACCGGCCAGGCTTCGCTTCCTTTTTTCTCCCGACTGTTTGGCGAAAAGAAGTTCGATGAATTCGCCGCCACGGTGAACGCCTCGGTCTATCGCATCACCGCCGCATCGTTGTTAACCACCGGATGGATGGCAGCCGTGGCGCTGCCATTGGTCGATCTCGTCTATCGGCGCGGCAGTTTCAGGTTCGCCGACTCCCAATCCACGGCGCTCTATTTTCTTTTGTTCTCCCTGTCCCTGGCGTTGTGGTCGAGCCAGGCGCTGTATGCGCGCGCCTTCTACGCCTCCGGCAATACACTTACGCCCATGGTGGCAAGCACTCTGATCACGCTGGCTTCACTGCCGATGTACAGATTTCTCTTTCATCAGTTCTCAGTCACGGGCTTGGCGATCGCATCGGACGTCGGAATCGCGGCCAATGCGCTGGCTATTGCTCTGCTGCTGCACGTTCGCGGCATGGTGCCGCTGCCAGGGATGAACTGGAAGGAACTTGGCAAAGCCGCGCTCATCGGCGCGGTTGCCGGAGGATTGAGCCACCAGGTCGCCAAGCTCGTCTTGGTAGGCGACAGCCGCCGAGCCGATCTGGCCGCGCTCGCTCTGGGCTCATTGACTTGGGCCGCTGCCGTCGCGGCTGGATTGTGGATCCTGCAGTCGCAATTACCCGGCGAGCTGCTCAGAAAGAGATCGACTTCGCTCTCGCGAGTGGCGGAAGGACAAATTTCCGAGACGATGGAGACGGGAAAAGAGCCGTGAGACACAGGATTTTGGTTTTGTGCGCTCGGCGTTAGGTGTTCGCTCCTCCTCGTGAACCTCGCTTTCGTTCTCGTGTCTCGTGGGCGTGATACACGAAGAGGGCGTCCCATGTAGGAACGCCCTCTCCTGATTCAAACAAGGTCGCTGGTGAGACGGGAACGCCTAGTCCGACTCTATGCTCTGGCTGCGATCGCCTCGGGGGGCGCCGATGCCGCCGCATTCTTCACTTCTTCGGGCTTCGATCCCGCTTTGCGGATATCGATGCCGCCCTTGAAGAATGCCCCATCTTCAATCGAAATGCGCGCGGCCACCACGTCGCCGGTAAGCGAACCATCGCTGCGGATATCGACGCGGTCGCTGGCAGAAAGATTCCCGCGAACTTTACCCAGCACCACAATTTCACGCGCATTGATGTTGGCCGCTACCACGCCGTTGCGTCCGACGGTTACGCGATTCCCAGAGAGATTGATCGAACCTTCGACTCTGCCATCGATATACAGAGACTCCGAGCCCGTTACCTCGCCTTTAATGACGAGCGACTTGCCAATCGTTGCCTGGTCGGAAGCGGTGGTCGTGACCGGCGTACGTGGCGCAGCAGTTGAAGGCTCACTCACAGTTGGTACGGACGGAGTAGTTGTGCTGGGACGTTCCATCTCAGCCGGCCTTCCGGGTGTGGCAGGTTGATTCGTGGGCTTCCACATTGTGCTTGAAATCCTTTCGTAGTAAGGGAGTTCGCATTCACCGCCGCATTTCGGTGGCCAAATTGATTCTACTCCGGAGCGCGCTCTCAAACTGTGGAAATTCCGCTATTTATAGGGACTTTGGTGGTTCGTCGTTCGACTACCTTGGTTATCGAAGTCGGCCGGTGCCCGTGTAATCGGTTCCTGAGCGGCGGGAATTTCTTTCTGCCCGCATTGTCCTCTCCCGTTCTTCACATGCGTTTTACGCAATCGCGATAATATGAGGTGTGGGGACCTAAGAAGCAGGTCTGGGGAATAAATCGCGCGTACAATCCGCACGATCCGGGATTGCGATTTTTGGAGGACTCGATGATTACGCTTGCCATCGCTATCGGCCGCCCTGAGCCTGGCGAATACGCCGCCTTCTACCAGAACTACATTGCGGGAGTCGAGGGCAATGACATTCTGGCCACACTCGACGAGCAGCGGCGTCAGATGCTGTTATTGCTCTCGGGACGTAGTGAATCCGACGGTGATATCCGTTATGCGCCCGGCAAGTGGACCGTAAAGGAGGTCATTGGTCATCTCTGCGACTGTGAGCGCATCATGTCCTACCGGGCGTTGCGCATTGCGCGCGGCGATTCGACTCCGCTGGCTGGTTTCGACGAAAACAGTTTCGTTGCAAACGCCCCGTTTGCACTACAGCCGCTGGCCGACCTGATCGAGGATTTTATTGCTGTGCGCCGGGCGACCCTGTCGCTGTTTCGCAACTTGGACGAAACTGGATGGAGGCGACGGGGCGTCGCCAATGACAATGAGGTAACTGTACGCGCGCTGGCATATATCGTCGCGGGCCACGAACTGCATCACCGGCGGATGTTGCAGGAGAAATATCTGAAAGAGATTCTGTAATTTTGTAATCGGATAATTTGGCAATTGAAAACCTCTTGGCGCGGCTGTTGCGCTCTTCCCTGAATCCGCACGAGGTTTTAAATTACGAATTACCCGACTACCAAATCACCAAATGAGTTTTCCCCTCACCGATTCCGTTATCCTTCGCCACGTTGAACGCCAGCCTAGGAAGACAGCCACTTACAAACAGTTGCTGCACGAACTGGGTGCAAAGGGCAACGAACGCCGCGAGCTAGGCGACCGCCTGTACGCCCTCGTCAAGAAGGGCCAGTTGCTTGAAATCGACCAGGGCCGCTATTCGATTCCGCAAGCGAAGGCGGGGCGCAATACGCTGGTTGGCCGTTTAAGCATGCATCGGGACGGGTTCGGCTTCGTGATTCCGGACGCTGCAACCCTCGATCCGAGTATAAAAGCGCGGCTGGCCGGTGACGTCTTTATTCCTCCGCATGCTACGGGGTCGTCGATGCACGGCGATCGCGTGCTCGTCGAAATCTCAGCATTCCGCACCGACGGGCGCGCCGAAGGGCGCATCCTGCGCTCGGTTGCACGGGCTCATCCCACTGTGGTTGGAATCTTTCACTATGATCGCAGGCAGAACTTCGTGAAGCCGATCGACGGAAAAGTCACGAACGAGATTGTGATTCCGCCGGGCATGGAAATTCCCAGGCCTTTAACGGCGGAGGCCCCCGAGAGCACAAAGGCAGAAGCCGCTGGGCCTGAAAAAGATAAGTCGGAAAAATCAAGAGCGGCCCTCGACCGCGTTATCGGTGACCAGGCCGCGCGTCACACCAGCTGGCAGGTTTTGGAAGGTGTGGTAGTGGATGTGGAAATTACGGACTGGCCGAGCGCGACGCAGAATCCGCGCGGCCGGGTCGTAGAAATTTTGGGTGAGGAGAACGATTTCGGCGTGGATGTCGAAATCATGATTCGCAAATTTCATTTGCCGCATCGCTTTCCTCCCGCGGCAATTGAAGAAGCACAAGCGCTAGCCTCGGCCAACGCCATTAATAAGGATGAAAATACCATCCTGGCGCGCGATCTGGCGCGTCGCCGCGATTACCGGGAACTGCCGATTGTCACCATAGACGGAGAAACGGCTCGCGACTTCGACGATGCCGTTCATGTGCGTCGACTGAGAAATGGCAATTACGAATTACAGGTTCACATCGCGGACGTCGCACACTACGTCACTCCGGGCTCCGCCATCGACGAAGAAGCGCGCCTGCGCGGAACCAGTGTTTATTTTCCCGACCGCGCTGTGCCCATGCTGCCGCTTGAACTCTCAACCGACCTGTGCAGCCTGCGGCCGCAGCTTGATCGTCTGGTGCTCTCGTGCACGATGGAGATCGACCATCGCGGCGAAATTGTTGGATATGAAGTCAATGAAGGCGTGATCCGCTCCGCTGAGCGCATGACATACACGGCAGTAAATGCCGTGCTCGAAGGCGATACCGCAGTGCGCAGCCGTTATGCCCCCCAGGTTGAGCACTTCGGACACATGCGCGACCTGGCGCAAATTTTGAACCGCAAACGCGAACGGCGCGGTTCAATAGATTTCGATCTGCCCGAGCCGGTAATTGAATTCGATGAGTTTGGCCTGATGAAGAGCATTTCGCGCTCTGAACGTAACATCGCGCACCGGTTAATTGAGGAATTCATGCTTTCGGCTAACGAATGTGTCGGGCATTATCTCGAGAATAAGCGCATCGCGTCTCTTTATCGCATCCACGAAAAGCCAGACGCAAAGCGGGTTTATGACTTCGAGGTTATCGCCGCCACCTTTGGCTATTCGCTGGGAGTGGGCGCACTGCCCATCGAGCGCATGCAGATGAAAACCGATCGCCGCGCCGTGCATGGTACCGGCAAACGGGTGCGCGAGATTGAGGTTCCGAAAGAAGTGCACATTACGCCGCGCATGTATCAGAAGCTGGCTTCGAAAATCGCGGGGAAGCCGGAAGAGCGGATTCTAAGCTTCCTGATGCTCCGCTCGCTCAAGCAGGCGCGGTACAGTGAAGAAAATTCCGGGCACTTCGCTCTCGCCGCTACTACATACACGCACTTCACCTCGCCGATTCGCCGCTATCCAGATCTGATTGTGCATCGCATATTGAAAGAAGTACTGCGGGAGTCGCCGGAAAAGATGGACGGGGCGGTGCCGGTTGGCACGTCGACGAACGTTCTTGATGGAAAAGACCGGGAAGGGAACGATCTAAGTCTTACCGACAAGCGCTGGGAAGGTAGGCGCTCGGGAAAAGACCGGGCTTCAGCCGTTGAGGGCCCACCATCACCGTGGTCCAAGCGCCGCGACCATGAGTTACATCAGAAATCGCTTGAACCGCTGAGCGGTCCGATCTCCCTGGAAGAGTTGCGCGCCATTGCCGAAGAATCAAGCCATTCCGAACGCCGCGCGGACGACGCCGAGCGCGAACTAATGGAATGGAAAAAAGTGAAATTCATGGAGCGCCGAATTGGCGAGGATTTCGACGGCTTAATTATCAGCGTGACCAAGTTCGGATTCTTCGTTGAACTTACAGACTTATTTGTAGAAGGATTAGTGCCGCTGAATACTCTGGCGGATGACCGCTACATGTATCACGAAAGCACACGCCAAATCATAGGCCAGCAATCGCGCAAGACCTATAGCATGGGCGACCGCGTTCACGTGCTGGTGGACCGGATAGATCCAGTGGAGAAGAAGATTCAGTTCGCGGTGATCGAGGAGCGACCTGCGATCGGACAACGCTCGAAGCAGAGGCGGAAAAGGTAACCCTTCTGCGGCCGATCAGCAGCTTCCTGAGAGTTCGGTGCTTGCTTAACTCTATACGCCGCCGCAAGAAAGCTCGTAAGGAACTGCTAGAATCTGATTTCACCATTCTTGGCGCCTGCCTGAGGTTTCCGTTTCATGTCCAGCAACTCTCCTTCCACTTCCAGTAATGCCGTGCCCGGTAGTGCCGCACCTACTCCGCGAACTCGCGTTGTGCGCGAATCGCATCAAGGAGTTTACGACCGCGAAACTCTCAACCGGATTCTCGATGAAGGCTGCATTTGCCACGTGGGCTTTCTGGTCGACGGCCAGCCTTATGTCATCCCGACCATCTACGGACGCGACGGCAACGTGCTTTACTTGCACGGATCGGTTGCCAGTCGCATGTTGCGCAATCTGGAAAAGGGGATACCGGTTTGTATTACGGTCACACTGCTGGATGGTCTGGTGCTGGCGCGTTCGGTCTTCAACCATTCGATGAACTACCGCTCTGCGGTCATTCTTGGGATTGCAATGCTGGTCGTCGATCCCGCCGAGAAGGTTGCAGCGCTGCGTGCGGTGAGCGAGCATGTCATCCCGCATCGTTGGGAAGATGCGCGCCTGCCCACGGAAAAAGAACTGAAGGTCACCTCCGTGCTGAAAATTCCGATTGAAGAATTTTCCTCCAAGATACGTATGGGTCCGCCGATTGACGATGAGGAAGATCTGTCGTTTCCGATATGGGCGGGAGTGCTTCCCCTGGAGATGAAAACGGGCGCGCCGATTGCGGATGAGCATTGCCAGCGCGAGTTCCCTGAGTATTTAAAGAATTACTCGCGCGGAACAAAAACATAAAGCATTGTTCAATTCGGTATCAACAGCAACTTGCCCGTAGTCTTTCGGCCTTCCATGTCGCGGTGCGCTTGCTGCGCTTCCGCCAGGGGATAGATATGCTCGATGCGCAATTTCAGCTTGCCCTCGCGAATCATGCCAAAGACCGCGCCCATGCGGCGCTGCAAGTCTTCCGGAGTAATGATGTAGTGGCCGAGCGAGGGGCGGGTCAAAAAGATCGATCCCTTTTGCGTTAGCACCAGGGGATCGATGGGCGCGACCGACCCGCTTGATCCTCCATAAAGAGCCATCATGCCGCGCGGACGCAACAGGTTTAGACCTTTATCAAACGTAGTCTTGCCCACCGAGTCATAAACAACATCTACACCTTTGCCGTCGGTCAATCGTTTGGTTTCGGTTTCAAAATCCGCCTGTGTATAAAGAATGGTGTCGTCGGCCCCGGCGGTACGCGCCAGCTTTGCTTTTTCATCGGTTGAAACCGTGCCGATAACGCGAACGCCGATGTTGTGCGCCATCTGAACGAGCAGCAGACCCACTCCGCCCGCCGCAGCGTGGACAAGAGCAGTCTCGCCTTGTTTCAGCGGGTAGGTGTCGTGCGAAAGATAGTGCGCCGTCATTCCCTGCAAAACAGCGGCTGCGGCTTGGCGATCGCTTACTCCGTCCGGAATTTTCACGAGCCGGTCAGCTGCTACAGCGGCATACTCAGCATAGCTGCCAAGCGACATCGTGTAAGCCACACGATCTCCGACAGCGACGCCACGCAGATCGCTGCCCACGGCTGAAACGGTTCCGGCGGCCTCCTGGCCGAGCACAAAGGGGACTTGCTGTTTGTAGCGGCCTTCGCGGTTGTAAACGTCGATAAAGTTAACGCCAGCGGCGGCAATCTTGACGACCGCTTCGTTCGGCTTCGGCTGCGGGATAGGAAGGTCAATGAGTTGCATGACCTCGGGGCCACCGGTTTGCTTTATCTGAATAGCTTTCATAATCAAGTTTGATGTCCTTGAGATTTGTAAGATGCAGTGGCGGAGAATGTCAAATTTTGGAGGGTAATTGAGGGCGGTAAGTAGTTCCAACGTTACGTTTGTGCAGTGCACTTGTTGAAGCGTTGCCCAACGATTTTTGGGATAGTACCATCTGATAATCAATAAAGGTTAGGCTGCTATCCTGTGTTTACGCAGCTTTGCTGGATTAAGAGAGCGGTCCAGCTCGGCATCGAGAGCGGCAGGAGAGATAACCGAGTAGAAAACGACTTCCCCTAAATGAGAGCCATTTCTCAAATATATTCCGCTATTCTGCTTTGCGCTCTGGCCGGCGTTACCGTGGGTTGCCAGACAGCGCAGAGGCAGTCTGCTTTCATGCCTCCCGCGATGGCTGAGGCCCCGGGTCAGCGTCAGTCAATGATCGCAAGCGGTCCTCCGTCTGCCGACAAGCAGACCGTGACCAAGGTTCCTGAGCCGGAGCGGAAGGCTGAGGCCCCAAAAGCGCTGGCTGTGGATGCGGTCGCCGATCTGATTTCGCGGGTAGAAAAGGAATATCTCGCCGGGCAGGAGAATTATCGTGCCGGTCATTTGGCAGCCGCCAAGCAGAATTTCGATGCTGCGTTCAATCTGCTGCTGGGAAGCGGCTTCGACATTCAGTCAGATGACCGTCTGCAGGCCGAGTTGAATCGGATCCTCGATGGGACCAACAGCACCGAGTTGGAAGCGCTCCAAATGGGCGACGGATTCTCCGAGCAGAAATCCGAACCGGCTCCTATCGATGAAGCTAACGAAGTAACGCCGCCAGTCGATCAAAACGTGAAAGCCAAGGCCGAGGCGGAGATAAGATCGACGCACTCCGATCTGCCGTTGATGATGACCGATCAGGTTGCCGGCTATATCAATTATTTTTCGACGCGCGGCCGCGGAACATTCGAGCGAGCGCTGGCGCGATCGGGGCGCTACGAAGATATGATCCGGCGGACGTTTCGGGAAGAAGGCATACCGCAGGATTTGATTTATCTGGCGCAGGCGGAATCGGGCTTCCATCCGCTGGCGGTTTCGCGGGCGGGTGCGCGCGGAATGTGGCAATTCATGGCTGGCCGTGGAGCCTCATATGGGCTCGAACGCAGCTGGTGGACCGACGACCGGCAGGACCCCGAGAAAGCCACGCGCGCCGCTGCTCATCATTTGAAGGATCTCTACAACCAATTCGGTGATTGGTATCTGGCGATGGCCGCCTACAACTCAGGACCGGGAACGGTGCAGGCTGCGGTGAAGCGCACCGGCTATGCCGATTTTTGGGAGCTCTATCGGCGCAACGTGCTGCCGAAGGAAACGCGCAATTATGTTCCCATCATTCTCGCCGTAACCATCATGGCGAAGAATCCCGATCAGTATGGCGTTGCCGGATTGGTAAAGGAAAAGCCGGTTCCGTATGACACAGTAAAGATCGATTACCCAATCGATTTGCGGCTGGTAGCGGAATGCGTGGACAGTTCCGCCGCCGACTTGCAGGATCTGAATCCGAGCCTGCTGCGCCTCACTACGCCTAAAGACCAGCAATTCGAGTTGCGGCTTCCCGCGGGAACAGGCGAACAATTTCAAAGCGTGGTCGCGCTAATCCCTGCGGATAAACGGGTCTGGTGGCGCTATCACAAAGTGCAGGCTGGAGAGACGATCTCCTCGATCGCGCGCACTTATCACAGCTCTCCGCAGTCGATCGCCGAGGCGAACGACCTCGACGAAAACGTGCTGACATTTGGACTGCGCCCAGAAACGCGATTGATCATTCCCATCGCTCCCGGCAAAGAGGCTGATACGGCCACCTACGCGCACGCGATTACGCGCTACAAGATTCGCAAGGGGGATACGGTGGAATCTGTGGCGCGCAATTTTGGCGTTCCCGCTGCCATGCTCCGCAAATGGAATCGGCTGAAAGGCAATAGCCTGGCGGGCCGCAAGACCTTGCTGGTGCATGTGCCGGTTCGCTCCGGTGCGAAAGAACCGAAAGTTGGATCGAGATCGCCGGGGCACCATGCCTCGCTGCGCAGGGCTTCCGTAGTATTGACTTCATCGGTGCGAGCTCCGCCGGGAGACGATTCGTCGGACCATGCCTCTTCGGGTCAAAACCTGCCCGGCGATCACGCTGCGCAGGCTTCGTCCCCCACCGCTACTTCGTCTTCTGCTGCTTCTTCTTCCGCCAGGCTTCCAAACGTTGTTCTGATCACAATCGATACAACGCGTGCCGACCGCATGGGCTTTCTCGGATCCGAGCGTGGACTCACCCCAAATCTCGATGCGCTGGCCCGTCAATCCATAGTTTTTACTCGAGCCTATTCGCAAGTTCCGCTGACAGCCCCTTCGCACGCGACAATCCTCACGGGAACATATCCTCAGTTCCATCAGATAAATAATTTCGGCATACCGTTGGCGAAAACATTGCCCTATGCGCCGTCAATTCTGCATGCTCGCGGATATCACACTGCGGCTTTTGTCGGCGCCCTGGTGCTCGACCCAAAAGCGCGAACCGCTCCCGGCTTTGAGCGCGGCTTTGACACCTACGACGCCGGCTTCTCGCAAATGCCGCCCGGAGGAGATCGCTACCATACAGCCGAGCGCCGTGGAGATGTGGTTGTGGCCCATGCGCTCGCTTGGATGAACAGGCACCCTCGTGGTCCTTTCTTTATTTGGGTGCATTTGTACGATCCGCATGATCCCTACGATCCTCCGGAGCCCTATAAGAGCAAGTACAAGTCGGCGCCTTACGATGGTGAAATTGCCTATGCCGATTCGGCCGTTGGGAGATTGCTTGCCGAATTGCGCAGGCGCGGAGTTTATGAAAACTCGGTCATCGCGGTTATGTCCGATCATGGCGAGTCGCTGGGCGATCACGGAGAAGATACGCACGGAATATTTCTCTATGACGAAACCATCCATGTTCCGCTGCTCTTCAAGTTACCGCGAGAACTTTCCGCGGGCGCGCGCGTCGATAGCCGCGTCGGCCTGGTGGATGTGCTACCGACGATCTTGCAGACCGTTGGAATTGCAATCCCCCGCGATGTGCAGGGAGAATCGTTGCTGAACATGGCGAAGGCTGCGGCTCACGCCGGCGACCGTCCGATGTATGCGGAAACCGATTATCCATATACCTCATTTCGCTGGAGTCCACTGCGCGCATTGCGCACCGGCAAGTATCTGTTCGTGGAAGCGCCGCGGCGCGAGCTTTATGACGAGCCGACTGACCCTCAAGCCGCGCGCAACCTGGCGCCAGCATTCAAGGCTGTGGCGGATACGCTCGAAGGTCAACTTAACCTCTTCCGCCAAAAGACAAGCAGCTCTCGCAAAGCGCCGGCAACGACTTTGGATGACGACCAGCAGGCGAAACTGGCATCGCTGGGCTACTTCGCGGACACCACTCCTACTGCAGTCGCTGGCTCCAAAACCAACGGTATCGATTCCCGAAGCAACGAGGCAAAGGGAAACGGCATCGATCCAAAAGACAAAGTCGAAATCAGCAACACGCTGCATCGGGTAGAGCTTCTCGCGCAAGCGCTGCACTATGACGAAGCCATTGTCCTGCTCAAGCAAGTCGTTGCAAAAGAGCCGGACCAATTCATTGCCTACCGCCAACTTGGCCAAATCTACATGGTTCGTGGCGATTTTAAGAACGCGGTGCCGATTCTGCGCAAGGCTGTGGAATTGCGCCCGGATTCGATGAAAGATCATTTTGAACTGGGCATGGCGTTATACCAAAGCGGAGAGTTCACAGCATCCGTGCCGGAGTTCGAGAAGGTCGTCGCGCTCGCACCGGCATGGGAGCAGGCGCACCTTTTCCTGGCGACCGCCTATATAAAGGTGAACCACCCGCGGCAAGCTATTACCCAGTGCGACAAAGTGCTCAAAGTTGCTCCTGAAAACTATGGGGCTCTTCTACTCGACGGCCGGGCGCTGGTGCTCGCGAAAAATCCTGAAGCGGCCCTACCTAAACTCAAAAAGGCCGCTACGATCTTGCCGCAAGAGGCCGATCCCCACATGGCGCTGGCGGATGCCTACAGCGAACTGGGCCGGGAAATCGACGCTGCGCGTGAACGCGCTTTAGGGGAGCGCCTCGCAGCCAACCTCCGGCAATGAGTCGATTTAGCCCACGAATCGCATTTCCGCTACAACCCGCTGCTAGCGCCCCAACTCGCGGGTTGCACCCAATTCAAGGCGGATGATATGCAAGATAATTTTTCTTGACAGACACACTGACCTGTCATACGATTTCCGGGCCTGCGGGCGAAGCTTGCGTGGATACATAATTAGTTCGCTGGTTGTGAACGCGCAACGTCTTTGTTGTTTCTTTGATCACGTCCTAGCTGAGCACTAAGACTTGTTTCCAAATCGCTGCCGGGGCCCACCCTTCTTAGGCAGCGCGAATTCCAATGAGCACTACCACTGGGAATCGAACGTGAAGTGTGGGTAGCTTTACCTGTGTGCAGAGGTAAGTGTGTGCAGCCCAAGTGTGTCTTCCAGGAGAGACTATGTTTCGTAAGTTCGGCGTCGTCGGCATCACCATTCTCACCATCCTTTTCCTCGTCAGCTCCCTATATGCAGCCCAGCCGCAGTTGATGCTCACGCGCCATGTGCCCGCAGCAGTCGCAAACGGCAAAGCCCAATTGGTAGGACATCTCCCCGCAGACCAGATCATGCGCTTCGATATCGTCATACCGCTGCGCGATCAGCCCGGACTCGAACTTTTCCTGCAGGATCTCTACAATCCATCCAGCCCCTTCTATCGCCTTTTTATTACGCCGGAAGAATTCACACAGAGATTTGGCCCAAGCCAGGAAGATTGGGATGCTTTGGTTGCATTCTCGAAAGCGAGCGGCTTTCAGATATTCAGCGGCTCCCGCGATGAAAGAGATTTGAGGGTTTCGGGCACGGTGGCGAGCATTGAGCAGGCCTTCCATGTGACCATGGGTATGTATCAGCACCCTACCGAAAACCGGGTATTTTATTCGCTCGATCGCGAACCTACGGTGAACCTCCCGTTCCAGCTCATGCATGTTTCCGGGTTGGACAACTACTTTAAGCCGCACTCCATGCGGGAGAGCAAGCACGACTACGCCAAGGCGCACGGAATAAATCCCGACCAGGTCGTTTCGCCCGATGCCACCACCGGCTCCGGCCCTTCGGCTTCTTTCCTGGGCAGCGACATGCGCGCGGCCTACTATGGCGGAACGGCCCTCACCGGTTCCGGTCAGAACGTCGGTTTGTTTGAGTATTACGGCACGGATTTAGCCGACCTGACCACCTATTACAAAAATGTGAACCAAACTGAACCTTTCACGCCAACCATCATATCGACCGACGGAACCTCCACCAGTTGCGTTGAGTCCAGCGGTTGTGACGATGGCGAACAAACCTTGGACATGACCCAGGCGATGGGTATGGCCCCAGGAATGAAAATGCTTTACATGTACGTCGGGAGCACCGATACCGCCATTATTAGCGCCATGGTTGCGACGACGGATGCTCCTTTGTCTATGCAGATCGGCTGTTCGTGGGGCTGGGGGGACACCAACAAGAGCACGGATGAGACCTATTGGCAGCAGATGGCGGCGCAAGGGCAGAACTTCTTTGCCGCCTCTGGCGACGATCAGACCTGGTGCTCATCAACGAGCAAGGCTTGTTATCCCTTCCCTGCGGACGACGACTATGTAGTTGCCGTCGGCGGTACGGATTTGACGACCTCCAGTGCGGGGGGCCCGTGGGCCTCCGAAACCTCGTGGACGGACAGCGGCGGCGGTATCGATCCGCTCAAATTCGCGATCCCTTCCTGGCAGCAGATTTCGGGCGTGATTACGTCTTCTAATAAGGGATCTACCACCTATCGGAACGGCCCCGACGTTGCGGCCAACGCAAACTTCACCTTTTATACCTGCGGCGACCAGACTACCTGCCAAGCCAACGAATACGGCGGCACCAGCTTTGCGGCGCCCATGTGGGCTGGCTATCTGGCCTTGGCCAATCAGCAAGCCCAGGCCAACAGCGACGGGATCATCGGATTCATTAATCCGATCATTTACCCGCAGGCCGTTCAGGGTGGCACCACCTACAGCAATCTTTTCCATGACAGCACCAGCGGCAGCTGCGGCAGCACTAACTCGGCTGTAACCGGCTACGATCTGTGCACCGGCTGGGGCAGTCCGAACGGCAGCGGCCTGATCAACTTGTTCGCGCCCGCAGGCAGCCTGACGAGCCAGACCATCACGTGCAGTACGGCTCCGCCGGCCAGCGAAGTCTACAACGGCACCTTCACCATCGCGTGCACAGCGAGTTCGGGATTGGCAGTTACTTACACCAGCTCGGGAGGTTGCAGCAACTCCGGCGCAACCTACACCATGACCAGCGGCACCACAGCCTGTACCGTGGATGTGAACCAGGCAGGCAACAGCACGTACGCTGCTGCACCACAGGTCGCATACACGGTGACCGCGACCAAGGCGAGCCAGGCGATCACGTTCACGACGAACGCACCGGCGAGCGCAGCCTATAACAGTCAATTCACGGTGGCGGCCACGGCGGGTTCCGGCTTGGCAGTTACTTACACCAGCTCGGGAGGTTGCAGTAACTCCGGCGCAACCTACACGATGACCAGCGGGACAACCGCTTGCTCGGTGATCGCGAATCAGGCGGGTAACACCAACTACTCGGCGGCCACGCAGGTTACACAGACCACGAGCGCGACTACGGCTTCGCAGACGATCACGTTCACGACGAACGCACCGTCGAGTGCGGCCTATAACGCCAACTTCACGGTTGCGGCCACGGCCAGCTCCGGCTTGGCAGTCACCTTCACCAGCTCCGGATCGTGCAGCAACTCCGGCGCGACCTATACGATGACCAGCGGGACTGGCACTTGCTCGGTGATCGCAAACCAGGCAGGCAATACTAACTATTCGGCTGCGACTCCGGTCACAAAGAGCACCAGTGCCACAACGGCCAGCCAGACCATTACGTTCACCACGAACCCACCAGCAAGCGCGGCCTACAACGCCAACTTCACAGTAGCGGCCACAGCTAGCTCCGGCTTGGCGGTCGCCTTCACCAGTTCCGGCTCGTGCAGCAATTCCGGCGCGACCTATACGATGACCAGCGGCACTGGCACTTGCTCGGTGATCGCAAACCAGGCAGGCAATACTAACTATTCGGCTGCGACTCCGGTCACAAAGAGCACCAGCGCAACACCGGCCAGCCAGACCATTACGTTCACCACGAACCCACCGGCAAGCGCGGCCTACAACAGCCAGTTCACGGTAGCGGCCACGGCTAGCTCCGGCTTGGCGGTCGCCTTCACCAGTTCCGGTTCGTGCAGCAATTCCGGCGCGACCTATACGATGACCAGCGGCACCGGCACTTGCTCGGTGATCGCGAATCAAGCGGGTAACTCCAACTACTCGGCTGCCAGTCCGGTTACAAAATCTGTGACCGCAACGCCGGCCAGTGCGAGCGTAAGCGTCGGGTCCACTCTGAATCCGTCGGGCTATGGCCAGGCAGTAAGCTTTACGGCCAGCGTGACAGGATCGAATCCAACCGGAACGATCCAGTTCACAGTCGACGGCAGCGCATTCGGTTCGCCGGTAACGCTGTCTTCGGGGTCGGCCGCTTCGGGCAGCATCTCCACACTGACGAATGGGACACACTCGGTCACCGCGACCTACTCGGGCGACTCCAATAACGGAGGCGGCACGGGCACACTCGCAGGCGGCCAGGTAGTGAGCGCGGCTGGCGCGGGAGTGAGTGTGGCTTCCAGCGCGAACCCAACCACCTACGGCCAGTCTGTCACGTTTACCGCAACCATCAGCGGAGCGAACGGACTTGTGCGTGGCCGCAACAACCGCAAACCCATGGACGTCAGCGGAACAGTAACTTGGAGTTCCAACACAGGCTGCGGCTCGACAACGGTCACCCCCGGCAATCCGGGAACCGCGACTTGTACTACAACCAGCCTCCCCGTAGGCACGGACACGATTACGGCAACGTACTCGGGAGACAGCAACCACAACGGCAGCTCGGGCACACTGAGTGGCGGACAAGTTGTCAATCAGGTGAGCACGAGCACATCGGTTGGGTCGAGCTTGAATCCTTCCACGTATGGCCAGGCAGTCAGCTTCACGGCCAGCGTGACCGGGTCGAGTCCGACGGGAACGGTGCAATTCAGCATTGACGGCAATGCTTTCGGATCACCAGTAACGCTCTCTTCGGGTTCAGCTTCTTCGGGCGGCATCTCGACGCTGACTCAGGGGACGCACTCGGTGACGGCGACGTACTCCGGTGACACAAATAACGGCGGCAGCAACGGCACACTGAGCGGCGGCCAGGTCGTGAACACGGCCAGTGCGGGCGTGGGCGTTGCTTCCAGTCTGAATCCTTCGAACTACCTGCAATCGGTCACGTTCACCGCAACAATCAGCGGGGAGAACGGGCTGGTAAGGGGACGCAAGAACGGTATGAAGCCGATGGATCCGACCGGAACGGTGACCTGGAGCGCCAATACGGGCTGCAGTGCATCGACCGTGACAGGCAATCCGGGAACCGCAACTTGTACGACCACGAGTCTCCCGGTAGGCACCGACACGATTACGGCGACGTATTCGGGTGACAGCAACCACAGCGGAGGGACTGGAACGTTGAGCGGCGGACAAGTCGTCAACTCAGCGGGCGAAAGCCAGACCATCACGTTCACCAGCAACGCTCCTTCGAGCGCTGTTTATAACAGCAGCTTCTCGGTAGCGGCTACGGGCGGCGCTAGCGGCAACCCGGTGGTCTTCACCAGCTCCGGATCTTGCAGCAACTCCGGCGCAACCTACACTATGACGAGCGGCACGGGGTCCTGTTCCGTGATCGCCAACCAGGCGGGCAATTCGCAGTACGCGTCTGCTCCGACGGTAACGCAATCGGTAAGCGCGACGCAGCTTGCGCAAGCGATCACGTTCACCACCAACGCTCCATCGAGCGCGGTCTACAACAGCAGCTTCACGGTGGCGGCCTCGGGCGGCGCAAGCGGCAACCCGGTGACGTTCAGCAGTTCGGGATCTTGCAGCAACTCGGGCGCGACCTACACCATGACCAGCGGTGCGGGGTCCTGTTCCGTGATCGCCAACCAGACGGGCAATTCCAACTACTCGGCTGCATCTCCGGTGTCACAATCGACGAGTGCGACGCCGGCCAGCCAGACTATTAACGTAACAACTGCCGCACCTTCGACTGCAACCTATAAGAGCTCGTTTACGGTTGTGGCGAGTGCGGGAACGACGATCGCATACACCAGCTCTGGCGCCTGCACGAATTCTGGCGCTACCTACACGATGAGCAAGAGCAGCGGAACTTGCACGGTGACAATGAACGCGCCCGCCGGCACCAACTATCTGGCAGCGCCGACGGTTACCGAGCAGACGCAAATAGCCGCGCCAATCGCGCCGACAGTGAGCTTCACTGGCGCGCCTGCCAGCGCACCGTATGAGAGCTCGTTCACAGTAACGGCGACAACCAACGCCAGCACCACGGCGGCCATCTCGGCGGCGCCATCGACGGTTTGCTACATTTCCGGCGATACGGTGACCATGCTCAGCGGAACAGGAACCTGTACGCTGACAGCAACTTGGGCGGCGGACGATGTTTATTCGTCGGCTAAGGCGACGCAGAAGACGGTTGCGGCTAAGCTGTCGAGTGGCCTCGCGTGGGCAACTCCCGCTCCGATCACTTACGGGACGAAACTGAGCTCGACCCAGCTGGATGCGACTGCCAGCGTGCCGGGATCGTTCGTCTACTCGCCGGCGGCGGGAACTGAGCCCAAGGTACCGGTCTCTCCTGCGACCTGCGACACGCTGAAGGTTACGTTTACTCCAACCCAGAGCACGTACTACGAAAAGCAGACGGCGACTGTGTGTCTGGTGGTGAACCCGTAACCACATTTGTCCGTAGAAGTTAGGGACAGTACACGGAACACTGACGCTACAATAAATGAACCGCGGCCCAGGGCAACCC
>JBAWBR010000049.1:0-34889 GCA_049589875.1 Terriglobales bacterium | reverse complement strand
GAGTAACGCGCGGCGCCGCGTTTTTTGATAGCGGGTCATTATCTTGGCTGGGTGTCTTGGCGGGATGTTTCGGCTGGGTTGTCTTCGCCGGGGCGCTGGTAAAATGATTGGTAACTTAAATTTGCGTCGAATGGAGATCGCCGTGGCCTCAGGTGAAACGGTCAGCCCTCAATTGGCAGAGGTTCCGCAGCTTCCCAAACATAAGGTCAAGATGAAGAAGCTCGGGCAGCGCGCCTGCAATGAGAAGGACGAAAAGGGAAAGTTTTGCGGCGGGCATTTGAAGCGCTGGTTCTATGCCGTCGACGTGCTGGAGCGCGAGTGCGGTTGCGTAGAGAAGGCCTGGGGAGCAAATGCGGAAGTGTATCGCTGCGAATTTTGCAAGACGCTGTATCTGCCGAACCCTGAAGACGCGCGCGATGTGAATGTGGGCGGGGTGGGACAGCTTTCGATCTTTGGGATCACGATACAGCCAAAGGAAGAAAAGAAAGCATAGTCAGATTTGGAAGTGGGGTGGAACGTTGGTGGGCGTGTGGGGCGCGTCCGCGCTCGATGCATAAATGAATACTTCGGAACTTATCTACGACTGGAACCGGTTGTATCCGCGGTCGATGCATCCGCCGGGACCGGTGTATTTGACCGATGAGACCTTGCGCGATGGATTGCAATCCCCTTCCGTGCGCGATCCTTCGATTGAACAGAAAATTGAAATTCTTCATTTGATGGAGGCGCTGGGGATCAGTTCGCTTGACCTGGGGCTGCCAGGCGCGGGGCCGCGGGCGGTGGAACATGTGACCGCGCTGGCGCGCGAGATCGTCACGCACAAGATGAAGATCCGCCCATACTGCGCCGCCCGTACACACGAAAACGATATTCGCCCGATTGCGGAGATCACGCAGAAAACCGGACTGCCGATTGAAGTGGCGGCGTTTCTCGGATCGAGTCCGATCCGCCGCTACACGGAAGGTTGGAGTCGCAACTTCCTGCTGGAGACGACGGAGAAGGCCGTCAAATACGCAGTTTCGCTCGGACTGGAAGTGATGTATGTGACCGAGGACACGACGCGCTGCGATCCTGAAACGGTGAAGGAATTAAATACGACGGCGATTCGTTGCGGCGCGCACGCGATTGTGCTTTGCGATACGGCCGGCCATGCAACTCCCATGGGGACGGTTGCGCTGGTGAAGTTCGTGGTCGAACAAGTGATTCAGCCCTCGGGAGAAAAAATCCGCCTCGACTGGCACGGACACTGTGACCGCGGCCTGGCTACGGCGAACGCGATGGCGGCGATCATTGCGGGGGCAAATTCAGTTCACGCGACGGCGCTGGGATTGGGTGAGCGCGTGGGCAATACGCAGATGGATCAGATGCTGGTGAACCTGAAGTTGATGGGCATTGAACCGTGGGCGCAGCAGGATCTGACCAAGCTAAAAAGATATTGCGAGGCGGTTTCACAGGCGACGGGCATTCCGATTCCGGCGAATTATCCGGTGGTGGGAGACGACGCGTTTCGCACGGCGACGGGCGTTCATGCGGCGGCCGTCATCAAGGCATATCACAAAAATGACGTTGAACTGGCCAACACGGTTTATTCGGGAGTGCCGTCCCACGTATTTGGCCTGGAGCAGATCATCGATATTGGGCCGATGAGCGGAAAATCGAACGTGCATTTCTGGCTGGAGCGGCGCGGGTTGGCCGTAGATGACGATGTAGTGGAGCGCATTTATCGCCGCGCTAAAACGAGCGACCACACACTGACCGAAGCCGAGATACTAGAGTGCTTATCTGCGCCAACGGCATAAGAACAGCAATGCAAAGTCTTGTGGCGTCGTCCGCAGACTGTCTGATTCCTCAAACGCTTGGTCGATTCCCCATCTAGCCCCGATTCCCCCCCTCGTAACGCCTTAACTTTTTCGCTGGGTCAAATCCTGCACGGCGCGGTAGGCTTGATCGATGGCAGCGTCCATATAGGCGATGGAGCTGGCGTCGGAGTTGGCAATAGCGATGCGTCCGAACGTCTTGCGCCCAATGACGTGCGGCTCCTGGCCCTCGGGAAAGTCGGGATCGAACAGCGAGTTGTAGCCGTAGGCGTAACCGTGCGCCCAACGGCCGACGGTTATGCCCTCGATATCACGCGCTGGATCGAAGCCTCCCGCGCCAAGCATGCGAGCGAGCTGGTCGCGGATATTGCGCTCCAGCGTTTCGAAGGGAACGTCGTAAAGTTCGACGCGGCCAACGCGGTGCTGCTCGCGCTCGGAAAGGCCTGGCTGGCACGGCGTTCGCACCATGAAGAGGACCATTGGCTCATCGGGATGGCTGGGGAATTTGTAGTCGCCGATGCTGACGGGAAAATCGAGCGCGGCATAAACGTGATAGCTGCCCGGAGCGGCGATCTGGAACACTCCGAGTTTTTGGAATGAAGTCCAATTGCGAATGGCAACGTGCGAATAGAGGAGCGGAGTTTTCACGCCATAAGCCAGCGCTTCTTTTTGCGCCGCGGGGATCTCGGGACATAAAAACGGAATCATGGAGTTGTAGCAGGCGAGCACGCACTGGCGGCCACGAACCTGAAAGAGCTTGCCGTGGCGAACATAGGCGACATTCACTTCGCTGGCGGACGCGGGATCGCCCGCGTGCTGCGCGCGAACGACACTGCTGCTCAGGCGAATGCGAACCGGCGATTGCGGGCGGTCCAGCTTGCTGTAGTCAGCCTGGGCAGTGACGACGTCTTCCATGGTGTGGCCGGCCATGGCATCGGGAACAAACGAGCGAACGAGCAGGCGGGCGACCGAAGCGTTGCCGTCGGGAAAGTGAAAGATGTAGGGATCGGATTTTTCCGTGCCACGGCCACCAGTTTCACCGAGCATGGCGTCAAGTCCGGGATAGCCGTAACCGTAGTCGTCGCCCGCCTCGTAAAGCGCGAGCGCGGAGACGGCGTCGATGCCAACTCCGAAAAGATCGTGGCTGCGGGTTTGGAAGACCGGCACGACCTCAGGAGTGCATTTGGCGATCTTGGTGAGGAAATCGGCATAGCTGATTTTCGCGAGCGCTGCGCGTTTTTGTTCGTGCGTGTGGCCCGGCAGGTAATCGGCTTTGCTGTTATAGAGGCGCACCAGATCGCGGCGAGCTGTATCGGATATAGGCGCGCGGGCAAAAAACTGCTCGTGCGGAATTCTGCCAAAACCCCCGACCAGCCGGTCTTCTCCGAAGGTCTCCCGGTCGAAAAAGATGCCGCTGGTCAGCTTCAGTGAGGGATAAAGATTGCGGTCAAAATAGCGGTAGAATTTTTGCGTGTCGATGCCGAGATCGGCGAGTACTCCTTTGGCAACGTCAGAGTAATGCGAAGGGCTTTCGATTGACTGCGCTCCGTAGCCGAGGAGCTTGCGGCCGCCGACTTCGAACTCCTTGCGCTGGGCGTGCCCGCCGAAGTCGTCGTGATTGTCGAGGATAAGGATGCGCGCCGAATTGCCGGCCTGCTTACGGAAGAAGTGCGCGGCGGCTAGACCGCTGATGCCGGCTCCGACAACGATGAGATCGTAGGTATCGTCGACATCCGAGGGCGAGCCGGCAGTTTGCCAGAAGGTTCCATCGCGCAACGAGTGGGCGACCTCGAAAGAACCAGCCGCGCTTCCGCGCATGCCTTGCGCGGCGGGCGGGTAACTTGCGGCGGGGTCGGGGGGAGTATTCAGTTCGAACGGACGTTGTTGCGACACGCAACTGCTCAGCATTGACGTGGCAGCCATGCTGCCCAAGCCAATGGCGACGCCATTGAGAAAATCGCGGCGCGTGATGGCGCGATCCATTCCGAGTTCGCGGTCGCGGCTAGTCATTTGGGCTTTAGCCTCTGGGCTCTCGCTTCTTGTCTTTTCGACTTTGGGCTTTCGAACTTTGGCTGTCGACTTTCGGTTCCCGGCCACCACCTGGGCTTTGATTCCCTTCGGGTACGCGCACTACACGGAAGCGCACTTTGGCCTGATCGGAAGGCCACGATGCGCCTTGCGGATTCTCCATGTTATCGGACGTAAATTCGGGTGCCGCATCCGGCAGATCCATGAAGCCCCAGGCATTCAATTCAGCGATGTCGGTAGAGGAATCGGGAATCGCGCGGGTGTCCGTTTGGACCCATGCTGGCATTGTTCCACCGGCGATGCAGGCATACTCCAACTCGGATTCGGTGGGCAATCGAAATTTTTTGCCTGTAGAGCGAGAGAGCCAGTCGACGTAAGCGACGGCCAAATCTTCAGTCAAGTAGGGCGTTGCGTCTGCCGTTTTGCCTGACGGTGTGTTGCCCGCTTTGCCGTAATTTGACGTTCCCGGCTTGCCGGACGCTGGGATTTCGCGCTGGGCCATGAACGCGTCGAGTTCGTTGCGGCTCACGGCGGCTTGCGTCATCCAGAACGGACGGACATTCACAGCATGCACAGTACCCTCGTCACTCTGGCGGCATGCGCCGAGCGCGGGACTGCCTGCATCGAGGGTGCCAGCCGGCACAGCGATCAGATGAAATTTGATACTCGAGCCGGGCACGACTTCTGTGTAATTGCGAAAGCCCGAGGCGGCGAGCGGGAATTTCGCGTCTTCAATCCCATTGACGCCTGCCGCAGCTGTTCGGACCAGAGTCTCTTTCGGAATTTGATGTCCTTCGAACAAGTGGCAGTTGATGCAGCGTAACTTGTCATGATTGCGCTCGTAATATGCATGCGCTTCCATGCGGCGCGCTACGATTCGCATCTCGCGCACCTGCTCGGGAGTTGTCTCCTGAGTCGCAGGCGGAAGTTTCCCGTTCACATTCGACAGCCCTCGCGTAAACAGATTGCCGTGACAATGCAGGCAGGAGGAATCGAAAGAAAAAGTTTTGCCGTGGTCTAAATTTCGCTTCTGAGCCCAGTCGATTTTGGAAACATCGACTAAGATCTGCGAATAGATATCGTGCATGCCGAGCCTTGTTTTTTCACGTAGGTAGTCGATTCCGCCGGGAGGCAAGTGACAATCGGTGCAGTGAGTGACCACTCCTCGTTTATTGGCGTAGTGAGCGGAGTGCAGCCACATTTGCGTGGCATGGGGATGAGAGTGACAGGCCTCGCTGCAAAATGCGTCAGAGGATGTGTATTGGACGGTCTGCACCCCCGCGAGGGCGAGCACTGCGCCTAGAAACACTCCTATGGCGAGCAGTATCGCTCCTCGTTGTACTGCGATTTGCCCTGAGCCTTTGCCCGATGGCTTTTCCGATTCCTGTCCCGATGCCGGTTTTTCCGCCAAGCAGTCCGTTCCCTTCCGGTTCGGCGCTGACTATCCCAAAAACCTTACGGGATTATAGCAAGGTTATATATGTTCGGGGATTTGAGAGCGCAAGAGTGATTTTAAGCGCAAAGGCCGGTAAATATGAGCTGGCGCGAAACCCTTGGATTACGCGCCCGCCGGACAGCTAGCGGGCCGCAGCCGGTACGTTCATCCAGCGCAGGCATGAAACTTAAGCAACAAAATCGAATGGGGCCGCGACGGCAGGGAGACTGGAGGAGAGGGGAAGGGCTCCTGCCGTTCAAGGCCAAACTCAACTATTGCAGCGGCGTCACGCTCTGATCGCAGGTCGCGATCGCCGTCACCGAGGCGCGCGGTACCGCATCCGCAAACGAGCAAAAGTACTTCACGCCCGTCTGGTTCGGTGCGATCGGCGAAGCGATGACCTGATAGGTCGAAGCCGGGGTTCCGGTCACGCCGCTCAGTGCGAAGGCGTAGCCGTTCTTGGTGCCCGAGGCCAGCTGACTATCAATCAGGCAAGCGCCGGTGGGTGTGGGCGGATTACAATTCGTACCGCCGAGGGCAGCGAGAGTTGCAGCATATCCGACGGTTGGATAGGCCGAATTGTAGGAAATCTGAGCCGTGTTGATGGTGCGAACGGCAGCCACGGCGCCGGCTTCATTTGCCGACATGCGTGCCCGCAGCAAGTTGGGAATAGCGATCGACGCGATGATCAAAATGATCGCGACGACAATTAACAACTCAATGAGTGAAAACCCTTTTTGTTTGCGCATTTGCCCTCTCCAGTCCAGTTGGCGCGCCTGGGTCGCGTGCCTGGTTACTACACCTCGGTTCGGCGTGCCGCGAGGTATTACGGCGAGCCCTTCCCTAGAACGCAGTTTACGCTGAGATTTGCGTGGAAGAAAGGATTGAATGCACTTCGACAGCGGTGATTGCAGGATTTAACACGTTGTCGCGCTGCCGAGCATGTGCAAAAAGCGTGCTGAAATAAACGGCCGCCGATTCGGCGAAAGAGTGAAATTAAGTGCGCGCGCTACTACCCAGCCTGCTATCACTTGACCGGGCAATGAAGAGCGTTACATGTTAGAAGCAACATAGTTGCCTTCCTGTTGCGGCAGGCGAGCCGGTCCGCAGAACAGCCGGCGGGACGCCGGCGCTACGTTTCTTGCCGGGGGCGCGAATTGCTGGAGGAATGCACTCTGGTCCATTTGCGCCTGGTATCTATCATTCACCGGCAAATTCCCTATATCTGCCTAAAACATCGTCCTGCGTGATGACGCCTTCGAGCTGCCGGAAATCGGCGCGGCTCACCACCGGGACCACCGGCCACCGGTCGACATATCGCAGCGCCATATCGAGCGGATGGTCGGGATGCAAGTAGGGAATCTGCCGGCTGGCAAGAGCGGAGCTTAAGGTCAATCCTCCCTTGCCCTCTTGCACCATGGTCTCAATCTCAGCCTTGCTAATGCTGCCCCAGCCCGTGGGATGCAGGCGAACGAGGAGCACGTCGCCGCGGCTGCCTTTTGCCACGCCATTCACTAGATGAGACGCTCTTTCCACCAGCTCCTCCGAATCGAGCACAGGCTCCAGGGGAGCACCCATTGCGTCCTCCACGCGCAAGACGTTCTCTTCTCGCTGTTCCTCCATGGAGGGCAGTTCGATGCCATCCTGGCGAGTCAGAATGTCAAAGATCGCGCTGGGCTGAAGAGCGCGCGAGATGACGTAAGCGAAGGTATTGGCGACGATGACCGGCACGATGATGGAATAGTTGCCACTGACCTCGAGGACCATGAAGACCGAGGTCATGGGAGCGCGCAGAAATCCGGCGAACAGAACTCCCATGCCGACTAACGCATAAGTGCCGGGCGACCAACTAAGATGGGGGAGTAAAGCGTGCTCGGCTCCGCCAACTGCTGCGCCCAACATCGCGCCCACAAAAAGAGTCGGTGCGAACATGCCTCCGGGAGTGCCGCTCACAAATGAGAGGAGAGTCGCCACGATCTTGAGTCCCGCTAGTATCGCAAGAAATTGCCAGGTGAATTGGCCGTGCATAGCTTCGTCGATGTACTCGTAGCCGGCGCCCATTACCTGCGGTGCGCCCAGCAATGCAATCAGGCCGATCAGCAGGCCTGCTACGGCCGGTTGAAAATATTGCGTCCAGGTGGGCAGCGCTCTGAAGCGTGGACGCAGTGCCGCGATGCCACTGGCGAAAGCAACCGAGGCTAATCCGCCGACGATTCCTAACACCGAGTACGCGATCAGTTCCGAAGGGCGCTGCAATTCAACCGGCGGGATCCGGAACAGCGACTCCGAACCGAGAAACCAGCGCATCACCACGACGCTCGAAATTGCCGAAAGGACGACTGACCCGAGAATGCCGGCTGTCCAGCGCCCAATAACTTCTTCAATCACGAAGAGTACGGCCGATATCGGCGCGTTAAATGCCGCCGCCAATCCTGCCGCTGCGCCGACTGGGGCGATCAGGCGCATGCGGTCGCGCGATAACCGCATCCTCCGGCCAAGCGAAGAGGCTAAGCTGGCTCCGATTTGCAGAGAAGGATCTTCTGGTCCAAGCGAGAATCCTGAGCCGATGGCCAGAGCGGCTGTGATGAATTTGCCGACCGCTGTTTTCAGCGGAATGTAACCGTTGTAGATGTAGAGCGCCGATTTTGTCTGATTGACTCCGCTGCCCCGTGCCAGCGGGAAAACATGAATCACGAGAATGGCGATGACTAAGCCAGCGAGTGTGGGAGTGAGCAGCAATCGCAGTGGTGAAAGCACCGCGCCGGAACCCAGCAAGTAGATTCGGCACCAATCGATGCTGAAGCGAAAACAAACAACCGCAAGGCCGGAGAAGATTCCGATGAAGACCGACAGCACGAGGAAGAAGCGGTCCTCGCGAAACACCGATCGCAATAGACTGCCGCGGAGGGGCGGCAAGGGCGCCGGCGTAATCTGAGTATCTTCAGACAGCGTTGCCGGCTGACCGGGCTGCGGCGGCATCGGCTGCGAAGCCGCCGGTTGCGGGGGCGTCAGTTGTGTATTAGCCGGCGACTCCACCGAATTGGTTACTGGTTCCACTCAGCTTCCCTCATGCATCTTGGCAATCAGCAGCAGAGCACGGTCTGTGTCGGTTGCGGCTCCGCAGGCAGTTGCTTGCTTTTCCACGTTGCTGGTTTGTTTTTCAATGTTAAAGACGAGCTGCATGGCTTCATTCACCAGGTCGGGATTTCGCCGAAGCCCGCTCTCGGTGATTTCTGGCTTCCTCTTGGCCCACTGGTCGCTCAAGGTTAGCGGAGACGAGGCGGCGGATGATGCAACAGCCGGGGAACCCACTGCCGATGAACCGGCCACAGCCGGACAGGCCTTCAGCCGATCACCAGCGGCAGCAAAGGCTTCGACGACGATCCGGTTGCGCTCTGCGGCGGAGATCTGCGGACGAAAGGGGTCGAGCCGCAATGCCAACTCGGTCATCTTCAGCCGATCGGCGCTCTGAACATCACCGGGGTTATCGGCAACGGCTACCTGTAAATAATGTTGAGCCTCCGCATAGCGGGCCAGTTCGAAGGCAGCGAGTCCCGCGCCGGAGGCGGCCGCGGAATTGTGCCGGTCCTCTTTCAAGCTCTGGCGATATGCGGCCAGTGCATCCTGATAATCGTGAGCCTGAATGAAAAGATCTCCCACCTGCGCCTGGCGGGCCGGATCATCGCCGAGGTTCGCATCGAGGGCGATCAACTCGGATTGCGCCTGGGTTCTGGCATTGATCCGTAGCAGAAAGCCAATCAACTCAAGGCGGGTGTCACGCCGCTGCGTCTCCTGATCTCCCGGCCAAGTCGCATAGATTGCATTGTGATAGTAGCGAAGCGCCTTTTCGATGTCGCGCCGCTCGGCTGCGATGCGCGCCAACTCTAGATTGACGACACCGTTTTCCGGCTGCCGCTCCCACAGGTTGATCAGGTAGGCATAAGCTTCGTCGGTTCGCTTCAACCCAAGCAGCGCTTCTGCCAGACTGAGCTGGTAGGGGTAGTTATCGCGCGAATAAAGAAGAGCCGTTCGGAACTCCGTAACTGCTGGCGCGTAACGTGCGGCTTTCAAATCGAGCTGGCCGCGGTCGAACCATCGATTGCCCAATGCATCTTGCTGGGCATGATAGATGCGGGATAAGGCACCGACTGCCGCTAAGAGCACGATCGCCAATAAGAAAAGCATCACCAGGATCACGGGCCTGCGCTCGAAATACCGGCGAATGTTGGGCAGTCCACGGGTTGGTCTTCCAGCCTGTGGTGCTGGATTGGAATTCGACTGCGCCGGGCTCATGGTCGGACTGGTAATTGGCTCCGCTGTCACAATTTTCTCCGCACTACTCTCTTCGCGACCAAGCAGCAAATTAGAGCTGAAACTCTCACGATATACAAACTACCTTCGCCGCATGTTAACCACTACAAACAAATCGCCGAGCGAGTCGTTTCGTCTTTTGAGCGCAAACCGTACTGGAATAGTGGAAGGATGAGGCGAGAGGAAAATCTAGCAGCGCAGCGCTGAGGTTGATCCCGAAGAATAGGAAGTCGGAAATTCGGTAATTAAAACCGACCGCGAGAGGAACGCAGCCATTGGACGAGCACATATCCCGGCGAAAGTCGCGCAGTCAGTGAGCTCCGCGCAACCCAGGAGAAGGGCTTGAGCCGAATGCAGCATGGCGGTTTTTATCCGGTGAGCCGCGCGCGACGCCTGCAAGGCTGTTACCGGGCCATTCACCGCTGAATACGGCCCTCCTTGCGCCACAGGAAACAAAAAGATCGCTAGAATGCCGAGAACCACCAGTATGGCGGGTTCCCATCCAATTCGAGACGGAATCATCAGGATTAATTATATCGAAGCGGCCGTTGAAACAACCCGAAAGCGGCACACCCGGCATCGAAACGACGCGCTAAAAAGAAGCTCCGGGATCGATTGAATCTGCCTCGATCCGTCGACTTAAAGGCGGCTTAATCCTCACCAGCGCAGGCCCACAGTCAAAGGCCAGACAATGGTCTGGACGTCACTCTGATAGGCCTTGTGATAGCGGAACTCTCCATACAGCTTGGCATGGTGCCAGCGGCCGAGGGAATACGTCACACCGCCGCCAAAATTATATCCGCCAGCGATCTTGGAGTTTGAGCCTAATTCCTGTTGAGCCCTGGTGTAGTAGTGCCCGTCGGAGGGATTGTAGTAGCAGTTAACATCCCACCATGTCCATGAGGGCTGGCAGAGAGTGCCAGGGGGTATCGTTCCCGAACTGCTCGAAACCCTTCGGTCGTAGAAACCCACGCCAAAAATCCCGTACGCGCCGAGCTTGCCTAGAGCGTAAGGCGAGCGCACAATCCCGTTCAGCGAAAACGACTGCAAGTTTCCACTTGTGCTTTGCAATCCCTGCGTCTCCCGCACATTCGACCGAATGCCCAGATCGTAATACATGTACTCGCCGCTAAAGCCGAAAACGCGACCGAAATTCATGCCCGCGCCGCCCACGCCGAAAAACGAATTGCCCACAAACTGGCCCACATCGCCGCGTCCGATCCCATAGCCCCCCCCTGCATTGAAATTAAAGCGCGGGTAGTGCGATTGGCCCTCGAACTGGGCTCGAGCAGATGTGGCTATCATCCCAACGAAAAATAGTAATAGCAGCGTACGATTGCGCAATCTTCTTCTCCTGTTGCTTTCAGTATTCCTTTGGACTTGTCTTGCGACAAAATCAATTTCCCGGTTAGATGCGCCCAGCGCCCGAAAGCTCGCTAGTGCGGAGCCCCGGCCTTCGGCGGTTCATGTCTCATTTTGGCCGCTACCACCGGCCAGTACTCTCGGAACATGTTTCCTGCTGCGCGCGATGCCAAGTCTAAACCATAGCGAAAGAGTGTGTCGCCGACGGTCCGGTTGCGATCCGGCCAATAAACATTTGCCAGGCTCTCGCCCAACAAGGGGCCCAGCAATCCTGGCGTGTTGGCCACCTTCTGACCGGCATCGTTGCGAGTAACAAAAAGCCGGTTAAGCGAATACTTCATCGCATGCTTTAGGGTTGGATTGTATTCAGGGAAGAAACGAGGGTCTTGGTGGAGGGCCGACGCGATGACAAAGGTTCCAAAAAACTCGCCGGAGGACTCGCGAGCGAGCGACGAACCAAAGCGTTTTGCATATCCTGAGCCGCTTACGCCATACCCAGTGGGCGAGTCGTCAGCCTGCCCAATAAGCGATCCAAGAGCCGACCAGGCAATGCTGTGCACCGAGATGCTGTTGTCTACGAACAACTGAAACTTCGCACCCGTGCCCAATGCTGCCGTGGTGGAAGCGATGTCGGGAAAAACAACGGATTTCTTCTCCAGCAGATTAAACACCTGAACAGACTTGATGGCTGCATTCTCGGCCTGGGTGGCAACCGCGGCAATTGGGGGCTCGGGTTTTGATTGATCGGGCGGCGGAGTTTGGCCGGACTGGCGTTGATCCGGCTGGCTTCGATCTGGCTGGCTTTGACTTGGACTGGTGGGAGCCGGGCTGGTTTGGGTGGGATTAACCTGGCCGGGACTGGGTTGATCTGGCGTGGCCTGATTTGGAGGATTCTGCGATTCCTGCGCGAGCCCGGCGGCCGAAAGTAAGACCGCCGTGACGATCGTCAAGGGGATTGACGCGCGTCGAAGGCGGCTTACACTTCCTGACAACGGGCCCGACGAAGGGCTGCCGCAAGAAGACTCTGGGAAAACAACCTTACCCGGGGATAAACTAACGCTCTTTTGGATCGCTGACATCGCTTGAGATTACAGAATCGAAGCCGACACAGCAAATACGGTTTATATAGAATAGTTCCATGCCCATTCCAGCGGAGATCCATGGAAAACGCTATATCTCGGTGGCGACCTTCCGCAAAAGCGGAGTACCCGTGTACACGCCCGTCTGGTTCGCGGAGGAAAATGACAAGCTCTGCTTCATGACCAACGGCAAACTGGGCAAAGTGAAGCGCCTCCGGAATAATCCACAAGTTAAGATTGCCCCTTGTACGATCCGCGGAAGAATTACCGGTCCGAAGTTTTCCGGCACGGCGCGCATTGTGGCCGCCGAGGAAAGCGGCCGCATCCGCCGCGCGATTAAGGCGAAGTATTTTCTAGCCCGCATTCCATTCCTGTGGCGCAATACGGATACTTATATTGAAATCACCATCGAGTAGTTGCACGGTGCTCGTAGCCCTTCTCCAGTTTTCCCTACTTTAGCACCGAAATGTATCCAATCTCATTTACGCTGTGTCCTTCGCTTTGTTACCATCAAAGGTTGTTTTAGCGTTTCAGTTTTTCATGATTCGTCATTCAAAATTTATTATCCGGAGGCACCATGCCTGTAAAGGTTGGCATCAATGGCTTCGGGCGCATCGGACGCAATGTGTTGCGCGCTGCGCTCATCGATAAAAACATCGAGATCGTCGCGGTTAACGATCTCACCGACCCCAAGACTCTCGCTCATCTCCTCAAGTACGATTCCATCCTCGGCAATTTACATAATGACATCGGAGCGGGCGTAGACAGCATTTCCGTCGATGGCAAGACCATTAAGGTCTTCAAGGAAAAAGATCCTGCCGCGCTGCCGTGGGAAAGCGTGGGCGCGCAAGTGGTGCTCGAATCGACGGGTAAATTCACCGATGCCAACGATGCGAAAAAGCATCTTCGCGGATCGGTTAAGAAGGTGATCATCTCCGCCCCGGCGAAGAATGAAGACCTCACGGTGGTGCTGGGCGTTAATGAAGGCAAGTACGATCCCGCCAAACACCACATTGTTTCAAATGCGTCTTGCACCACGAACTGCCTGGCACCCGTCGCCAAGGTGATTCAGGACAACTTCAAAATCGTGGCTGGCACAATGACCACGATCCACTCGTATACAAACGACCAGGTGATCCTCGACTTCCCGCATAAGGATCTGCGCCGCGCCCGCGCCGCCGCTCTCTCCATGATTCCTACCACCACCGGCGCTGCGAAGGCTGTGAAACTCGTGATTCCCGAACTCGCCGGCAAACTCGACGGCTTCGCGATGCGTGTTCCCACGCCGAATGTCTCGGTCGTCGATCTGGTGGTCTGGGTCGAGAAAGCCACGAGCAAAGACGAGGTAAACGCCGCGCTCAAGAAGGCGTCTGAAGCTGGCCCGCTGAAGGGCTATCTCGGCTATGAGACCAACGAGCTGGTCTCGGCCGATTTCAAAGGCGATTCGCGCTCCTCAATCGTCGATGCGCCCATGACCTTGGTGGTCGGCGGCAACTGCGTGAAGGTGATCTCCTGGTACGACAATGAATGGGGATACTCTTGCCGCGTGCGCGACCTAATCAATTACATGGCTTCCGAGGGGCTGTAAGCTGGTGTGGGGCGGATACTCTTGTCCGCGCCTTTGACGTTGATTTTTGTGTGCGGGACAAATTAAGGTCAACACCAACGTCAAAGCGGCGGACAAGAGTGTCCGCTACATATTCGGAGCACTAATGTCTAAACTTTCTATTCGCGATCTTCCTCTTAACGATCGCCGCGTGTTCATGCGCGTCGACTTCAATGTTCCGCTCGACGATGGGCGCGTCATGGACGACACTCGCATTAAGGAAACGCTGCCCACCATCGAATATGCCCTTCGCCACGGAGCGCGCCTGATTCTTGCCTCGCATCTCGGCCGGCCCAAGGGCAAATCGAATCCGAAGATGAGCCTGAAGCCAGTTGCTGAGCGGCTGCGCATGCTGCTTGACCGCGAACTTTCACGCGGAGAAAACGTTGGCTTCTGTCCCGAGTGCGTAGGACCTGAAGCTGAAGAAGTTGCGCTCAAGCTGGAAAAGGGCCAGGCCTTGTTGCTCGAGAATCTTCGCTTTCACCCCGAAGAAGAGGCCAACGACGAGACTTTTTCCAAGCAACTCGCCAAACTGGCTGATTTCTACGTGAATGACGCATTCGGCACCGCGCACCGGGCCCACGCATCCACAGTGGGGATGACGAAGCACATGCAGAAATCCGCCGCCGGCCTGCTCATGGAAAAGGAACTCCAGTACCTGGGCAAGGCGCTGGAAAATCCAGAGCGGCCGTTTGTGGCCATTCTGGGCGGCGCGAAGGTCAGCGACAAAATCGGAGTGATCCAGAATCTGCTTGGCAAAGTTGATGCCCTGATCGTTGGCGGCGGGATGGCTTATACATTTTTGAAGGCGCAGGGGCAATCCGTTGGCAGGTCACTGGTCGAGGAAGATAAGATCCAGCTGGCAAAAGAGCTTTTGCAGCAGGCCAAATCGCGCAAGATTAAATTTCTGCTGCCGACCGATCACGTTATCGCCGACCGCATCGATGCGAATGCACTAACAAAGATCGTCAGCCAGCCTATTCCCGACAACATGATGGCGCTCGATATTGGTCCGGAGACAATCGAAGCCTTTTCCGAGGAAATTGCGCGCGCGCGCACCATTGTATGGAACGGTCCCATGGGCGTTTTTGAAATGACTCCATTCGCCAAGGGCACAAAGAAAATCGCGCAGGCCGTCGCCGAGAATGCTGCTGCAACCACTATTGTCGGCGGAGGCGATTCGGTGGCCGCAGTGAAAGCTGCCGGAGTTGCGGACAAGATCAGCCATATTTCCACCGGCGGCGGAGCATCGCTGGAATTTCTGGAAGGCATGAAGTTGCCGGGAGTAGAGGCGCTGACGGATAAGAAATAGGCACTTGGGAGTCACATCGCAATCGATTCAACAACTGCCTATGCCTGACTTTGAAGCCCGATTGATGTTTCCGAACGGTAAGATATTAGAACTTCACGGGCCTGCCGATATCACAAAAGAAACAACCGAGGCAATTGTCAACGCGGCGAACTCTTCCCTGCTTGGCGGAGGCGGCGTGGATGGCGCGATCCACCGCGCGGGAGGTCCTTCCATCCTCGAAGAGTGCAGGCGCATCGTTGCGAAAATCGGACGTCTTCCGGCCGGCAAAGCCGTCCTCACCACCGGCGGCCGTCTTGCGGCAAAATATGTGATTCACACCGTCGGCCCGATTTATCGTGAAGGAATAAACAAGGAGGCGGCAACGCTGGCCAGTTGTTATGGCGAAGCAATCCGGCTGGCGGACGACCACGCTATTCGCTCCCTCGCGTTCCCTTCCATTTCCACCGGAGCCTATGGTTATCCTGTCCAGGAAGCAGCCGAGATCGCGATCAAAGCTGTGGCTGAGGCTCTTACCGGCACAACGCATGTAAAACTGGTCCGGCTCATCCTGTTCGATGTGGCCGACTGCAAGACGTATGTTCGCGCGGCTGAAAAATATTCTCGCGGCGCGCCATCCGATTCCGTTATCTTCAATGCTAGCCATTAAGGATTTATGTCCTTAAGAATTTGGTTCACGAGATAGGGCCTCATGAGAAAAAAAGTCCTTGCCGCCAACTGGAAGATGTATAAAACCCCCGATCAAGCGCGCGAATTTTTTGGCACTTTTCTGCCTCTGGTAAAAGATCACAACCGCGATGAAATCGTCGTCTGTCCGAATTACCTCGCGATCGATGTTTGCATTCATGCCACGAAAGGCTCAAATGTCACCATTGGCGCGCAGAATCTGCACTGGGAAAAAGAAGGCGCATACACGGGCGAGATCTGCACCAGCATGCTGGTCGCGGTCGGGGTTACGCACGTCATCATCGGGCATTCCGAGCGCCGCCAATATTTCGGCGAGACAGATGACACGGTCAATCTCAAGCTCAAGGCGGCAATCGAAGCGGGGCTTATTCCTATCGTCTGCGTCGGCGAGGTCCTCGAAGAACGCGAAGCCAATCTTACCGACGATGTTCTCCGGCGGCAGTGCCTGCGGGCGTTCAACAAAGTGTCGGCCAAAAAAGCGGCGCACATGATCGTGGCCTACGAGCCGGTTTGGGCCATCGGAACGGGCAAAACCGCGACTCCTGAAATCGCCTCCGACGCTCACGCGATCATTCGCGGCGAAGCTGCTCGCACATTCGGCGATGAATTCGCGGAGAATCTGCGCATCCTTTATGGGGGTTCGGTCAAGCCCGAGAATGCGAATGCATTAATGACTGCGGATGGAATAGACGGCGCGCTGGTTGGCGGGGCGTCGCTCGATGCGAAATCCTTTGCGGCGATCGTGAAGTACTAAGGATTCGCTTTTGGTTCGAGCGGCCTTTTACGCGTTGGCTTTGATCATCTGCTCGGCATGCTTGCGCGAAGTATCGGTCAGCTTTGCTCCCGAGATCATTCTCGCCACTTCTTCGGTACGTTCCTCGCCGGTAATTTTTCGAACTGTGGTCTTCGTCCGTCCCGCGCTGGTCTTCTTCTCAATTAAAAAATGATGATCGGCGAAGGTCGCGATCTGCGGCAGGTGGGTAACGCACAACACCTGATTCCCTTTTGCGAGCGCCTTGAGCTTCTTGCCGACAGCTTCGGCCGCACGGCCTCCAATGCCGGTATCGATCTCGTCAAACACCAGGGTGCGCTGGTTGCTTTTCAAAGCCCGCGACCCGCTTCCCTTCCCAGCCGGACTCGCGGCCGCCTCCACGCACGTTTTCAGCGCCAGCATTACGCGCGACAATTCCCCTCCGGAGGCTATCTGCTCGAGCGGACGCATGGGCTCGCCGGCGTTGGTTGCGATGCGATACATGACCCGATTAATTCCCGAATTGCTCCAGTCTTTCTCGGCGTCGGATTCTTCCACCGCGATGGCAAACGAAGCTCGCATCGCCAGATCGTTGATCTCGGATTCAACAGCCTTCTCCAGTTTCCGCGCTGCCTCCGAACGCTTGCGCGAAACGGCGCGTGCGGCCTTGCGATAATGATCGGCAGCAATCGCCAGTTGCGCCCTCAGTTCCACCAGAACCTGATCTTTGTTCTCAACTTCCAGAAGTTTCTGTCTAACCTCGCCGCCGTAAACGATTACCTGCTCGAGGGCGGGGCCATACTTGCGTTTGAGCCGGTCGAGCAGCGCGAGCCGCTCTTCGATCTCCGCCAAACGCTCGGGAGACGCCTGAATGCTGCCGGCATAATCGCGGAGGGTCGCACCTACATCCTCTACGCTGATGCGCGCGGATTCCAGCGCCGCCAATCCCTCCTGAAATTTCGGTTCGTAGCGGACCAGTTCTTCAAGATGCTTCTGGGCTGCGCGCAGACTGGATGACGTCGAAGCATTGCCCTCATAAAGAAGATCGAAGGCATTGATGGCAGCGCCGTAGATTTTCTCGGCGTTGACAAGCACGCGCTTTTCAGTTTCCAGTCGCTCGTCCTCGCCGGCGGCAAGCCGCGCCTCTACGAGCTCGCGCGATTGAAACTGCCAAAGATCCAGCAGACGCATGCGTTCCTGTTCGTTCTGTTCAAGCTCCGCGATCCGTTCATGCATATGCTTCCAGCCGTCAAAAGCGGCCGCCACATCGTCCAGTTCGATTCCCGCATACTCGTCGAGCAGATCTTGCCGCGCCGCCCCATCGAAATGCACAATCGATTCGTTCTGCGCGTGGATCGTTCCTAAATGAGGCGCCAGCTGCCTTAACACGGCTACTGTCGCGGGCTGGTTGTTAATAAACACGCGTCCCTTGCCACCCGAGGCGATCTCGCGTCGGACGATTAGCGACGCATCTTCGCCGTCCAAACCGTTGGCTTCCAGAATCTTGTCAACGGACCGCGCGACCACGCCGTCACTCTCGAATACGCCCAACACGACAGCACGCTCGGTGCCCGCGCGAATAATTTCCGCCGACGCTTTTTCGCCGAGCAGCAGGCCCAGCGCGTCGATCAGGATCGACTTCCCGGTGCCCGTTTCACCGGTCAAAAGGTTTAATCCTTCGGCAAGTTCTAGTACCGCGTTGTCAATGACCGCGTAATTTTCCAGGCGCAGTTCGGTTAGCACAAAAGCCTCAAAATCCGTGGGTTACGCGCAGCATACCATACCCTCCTAACCTCATTGGGATGGCGGCCAATTCTCGTGCCCAAACGGCTCTTTGAATGCCCTTCTGATTTTGCACTGAGGCCGTCATTTTCGTAAACATAGGCACATGAAACTACTCCCCCTGATCGCAATCTTATTGGCAATATGCTGTGTGCTTCCCGGTTCCAGCTATGCGCAGCAGTTAAGGTGGCAACCCGACATGCACGATTTTGGCAATGTACAGGTCGGCACTCCCGTGACCTTTTCCTTCCAGCTAACGAATGTGGGAACAAGAATCTCAATCATCTCGGATGTGACGATGAGGGGAACATGCTTCTCACTGGGTACGTTTACGTTCCCGATCAAGCTCAAGCCCGGCGAAAGCGTCGAATTGCCAGTGATTTTCTCACCCTCCGCGGCGGGCCAACTTAGAGGCGCGGCTGTCGTCACAAGCAATGATCACAATCCCACGGTGCATCTCAACCTTCGCGGCACCGGCGAAGCCGGAACCAACTCGAAGAATTTGACCATTAGTCCCGCAACCTTGAACTTCGGCAACGTTAGCGTTGGCAACTCGGCGGCTCTCCAGACTACCCTGACTGCGTCGGGGGGGATCGTCACGATTACCTCCGACCCAACCAACAGTTCTGAGTTCGCCGTGAGCGGAATTACTCTGCCTTATAAACTCAAGGCCGGTGACAGTGTGCAAGCCACGATCACGTTCACGCCGAATGCATCGGGCACAGCATCGGCAAAAGCCGGCTTCGTCAGCAACGCGAAAGATTCGACGGTCACCGCGTCACTCAGTGGTACAGGGCTGACACAAAATTCCTATTCCGCTGAATTGACGTGGCAGGCGGGTACCAGCGATATAGTCGGCTATAACCTCTATCGTGGCACGGTTCATGGCGGCCCCTACACCCCTCTCAACTCCTCCCTGCTGGCCCAGACGACCTACACCGACAGCAGCGTTGTCGGCGGCAACACGTATTACTATGTCGCAACCGAAGTGGACAATAAGGGAAATGAGAGCGGATATTCGAGCGAAACGAAAGCCGTGATCCCATAGCCGCTCGTTCAGGCTTATTCATTTCGAATCTTCCCACCAGGGGCTCTCTCTCGCGGGGTTTCGGCCAAGTCCTCATTATTAAGCAACGAAACTAGATTCGCGCGCATCCATGATTGCTCATTGACCGATGCGATACCCCAACACGGCTGTCTCCGCATTCCGTCTATAATTTCAAACAGGGGTTCTGTTAACGCTAATGCATGTGTCTTCCCTCTTGTTGTCATTTGTTGGCGGCGAAATAGTCGATCTCGTCCTACAAACCGGTACAGTAGCCAAGGCCGTGCTTTTTTTTCTGCTCGCTTTCAGCGTCCTGTCATGGGCCGTCATTCTTTCCAAGTGGATGCTGCTCAGCCGGGCGCGCACGCAAAGCGTACGTTTCCTCCGTGCCTTTCGTAAGGCGCAGCGCATGCAGGATATCGCCTCCACGGCCGATCAGTTTCGGCCCAGCCCTTTAGTCGGAGTCCTTGAAGGGGCAGTCGCCGAGTTCAAGCTCCAGATGGGCAACAATGGCGGGATCAATAATCCGACCGCCATTCAGCGCGCCATGCAGATTGCGTCGTCCGGCGAGATCACTATGCTCGAGCGCAATGTGATGTGGCTCGCGATCACGGGCGCGGTCACACCGTTCATCGGCCTGTTCGGGACTGTCTGGGGAATTATCGATGCCTTCCACGGCCTGGGAACTGCTGGTGCGGCTACGTTGCGCGCTGTCGCCCCGGGCATCTCCGAAGCGCTGATCACGACTGCCGCTGGCTTGGCTGCCGCCATACCGGCTGTCATCGCGTACAACCTGATCATCGGCTCGATTCGCGAACTGGCATCGCGCAACGACGATTTTTCTCTCGAGATGTTGAATCTTGTCGAGCGTCAGCAGGTGCATCCGGTGAGCGAGGTTCGACGCTAATGGCCTTCATCGCTGCTAATGGCCGGACTCAGACCGCGCTTGCCGACATCAATGTCACGCCGCTGGTCGATGTCGTGCTGGTTCTGCTCATCATCTTCATGGTCACCGCGCCCGTTCTGCAGTCCGGCATTGAAGTCAATGTGCCCCACACGCGCACCGTCAAAGAAATCACCGAAGAGCGCCTTGTCATCAGCATTGATAAGTCGCAAAGAGTCTTTCTAGGCAACGATCCAATCAATATCAACCAGATTGGACCGACGTTGAAGCAAAAGATTCGCGATCCCCAACACCAGGCAATCTATTTGCGCTCGGATGAAGATGTGCCCTTTGGAGCTTTTGCGACCGTAATGGACGCGATTAAGCAGGCGGGCATCGGGAACGTGAGCATCGTTACCCAACCTATCGATTCGCATGGCAGCACCCATTAATGATTTCGCGCATGGCGGACTCGGACGGCCTCTCGCATGGTCAGCAGGCCTGCATGTGGCTTTCAGTGTGTTCGTCATTTTGTATGCCACATTTATTCCCGGCTTTCGCGGCCAGGGGTGGGGCGCGGGCGGAGGCGGCGACGCCATGGGAGCCACACTCGTGAGCAGCGTTCCCTTGCCCACCAATCCGCAACAGACGCAGAGCGTGCTGGCGACGGAATCCAAGGGCCTGTCGAAATCGGAACCAAAGCCGGAGGAAAAAGAGCCGGAAGCGATTCCGATTCCCGATAAGAATGCGAAGCTAAAAAAGAAGCCCGCACTGACCGCATCTGCGCGCAAGCCTGAGCCCGAAGCTCCGCAATCGAATCAGATTCCTTATGGCGAGGGCGGGCCCGTGAGCGGCCCCTACGCGATGTTCAACGCGGGTGGCGCCAAAGGCGGGTTCGGATTTACCGGCGGAGGCGGCGACTTTGGCAGCCGATTCTCGTGGTACGTGCAGGCTGTGCAGCGCAAGGTTTCGGAAAACTGGCTCAAATACGAGGTAGATCCCGGCATCAAAGAGGCGAATCGCGTTTACGTGACTTTCGAGATTGGGCGCGACGGTCATCCGTCGCATGTAGCCGTCGAGCAGTCTAGCGGAGTTCCGTCGCTCGATATCTCGGCCATGCGCGCGGTTCAGCGCATCGATACGTTCGGCCCCTTGCCTCCTGAATATTCCGGCAGCAAGGTGACAGTAGAGTTTTGGTTTGACTACAAGAAGTAAGCCGTAGTCAGTCGTCTTCGTTCGTAACTTGAATTTCGAGGTTCGGGGTCTTTTTTCGTCCCTGTCTTGCTAAGCGCAGGTTGAGCGAAAGCTCCAATTGGAGTCGAAGCATCGCCAGCGAATAACGGGGAGAGAACAGGGCATAATAAAGAGGGAGCCACTCTTGAGAAATTCGGTACAGCCAATCCGTCGCTTTATGCTAGCAGTCCTCGTGTTGTTCGCACTTGCATCCCCCGGCTCCGCTCAAGACTGGATTCGCACCGGCACCGGGCTTGGCGTGGAAAAAGTGCGTTTGGCCGCATCCGAGTTCAAATCCTCTTCACCAGATTCTAAGAACGCCGACCTGCTTAAGACCTTCAACGACACACTCTGGAACGACCTGGACAATGCCGGTATCTTCGATCTGGTATCGAAGAGCTTTTATCCTTTGCAAAGTCCCGGGCAGCCCTCCGACGTCAATTTTTCTTCCTGGAATTCGCCGCCCCCCAACGCTTCCATGCTCGCCTTCGGCAACCTGGGCGCGTCCGCCGACAAGGTGACCGTGCAAGGCTGGCTTTACGATCTTAGGAATCAGGCCTCGCCGCAGGTTCTTGGCAAGCAGTACAGCGACGCCGCCACCGACGAAGCCGTGCGGATCATCGCCCACAAGTTTGCAGATGAAATCATCTTCCGCTTGGGCGGCGGCATCAACGGCATCGCGGAAACTAAAATCTACTTTGTCAGCGACCGCAGCGGCCACAAAGAAATCTGGATGATGGATTATGACGGCGCAAATCAGACGCAACTCACGCATCTGGGCAGCATTTCGCTCTCGCCGCGTATTTCTCCCGATGGCTCGCACTTAGCCTTTAGTTCGGCTCTCAAAAATGGCTGGGAAATTCTGATGTACTCTTTCGATCTCAATCGCATGGTCTCATTCCCGCATTTCGGGGGCATGAATCTTTCCCCGTCCTTCTCCCCCGACGGCAAAATCGCTTTTTCCTCGTCGCGCAACGGCTATCCGAATATCTTCGTGGTCGATG
The DNA here is from genome assembly GCA_049589875.1 of Terriglobales bacterium. Lineage (GTDB taxonomy): Bacteria > Acidobacteriota > Terriglobia > Terriglobales > Acidobacteriaceae > Acidiflorens. The sequence goes on along the minus strand of JBAWBR010000049.1, from coordinate 12,557 downwards.
GCTCCGGGGCGAACTCGCACCGACTCACGAATGACAAAGGGCCCGACGTTTCGCCCACATGGAATCGCAAGACGGGTTCGCAGATCGCTTTTGTCAGCGGCCGCAGCGGCCTGCCGCAGATTTACACCATGGAAGCGGATGGCACCAATCTCCAGCGCATTACCGAACAGGGCTATGCCGTTTCTCCGAACTGGTCACCGAATGGACAGTTCCTGACATTTTCATGGATGCGAAAATATGGTGCAGGCGAGCCGGGCGCGAACGATATCTATTTAATGGATATTGCCAGCAAGCAATGGGTGCAGCTTACGCACGATTCCGGGCGCAACGATTTTCCCTGCTGGTCTCCGGATGGACGGCACATAATTTTTCAATCGCATAGAACCGGCGGCGATCAGATATTTTCCATGCTTGCCGATGGCACCAATGTGAAGCAGCTCACATTCAAGGGAAATAACACGCAGCCCAACTGGAGCTGGAAGTGAGAGTTAAGTAAGTTACGTTTTGTTTTGTAAGTGCGCCTCGCAGCGAACTTGAACTCGCGTTAACTCGGCGCACAGAAGAATCGGAGGAAGCAATGAAGCAACGGATAAGAATGTGGACTCTTCTTGTACTTACACTTTGTACCATCATGTTCCTTGGCGCATGCGCAAAAAAAGTTGCGCCGCCGCCACCTCCCGCGCCACCCGCGGCCGAGGCGCCCACTGCCTCGCTTGCAGCTAGCCCGAATACCATCAATCCGGGCGATTCCACCACGCTGACCTGGCAGACTACCAATGCCAATGACGTCAGTATCGACGGCATCGGCAAAGTGGATACCAGCGGATCGCGCCAAGTTACTCCGGCCGCTTCCACCACTTATCACTTGGTTGCGAAAGGCGCCGGCGGCACGCAGGATGCGACCGCGCGAGTGACTGTCAGCGCACCTCCGCCGGCTGAGCAGGCGACAACAGCCAACCTGACTGAGCAGGAATTGTTCGCGCAAAACGTGAAGGACATTTACTTCGACTACGACAAGGCCGATATTCGGTCTAGCGATCAATCCACGATTCAGGGAGACGTGCAGTTCCTGCAGCAGCATCCTGGCATTCACATTACCGTCGAGGGCTATTGTGACGAACGCGGATCGACCGAATACAATCTCGCGCTGGGCACAAGCCGCGCTGACTCGGTGAAGAGCGCTCTTGTGCAGGCTGGGGTGAGCGGCGACCGCATCAAGACTTACAGCTATGGCAAAGAAAAACCATTTTGCACCGAATCGACCGAAAGCTGCTGGCAGCAAAATCGGCGCGCCCATTTGGTGTACGAAAAATAGTTGTACAGCGGTTTCAAATTGAATGGATTGAGCTTCGCGAAAGTGAAGCTCAATCGCAGTTAAGAAATTCCTGTCGGCATCTCTTTGGAAGAGCGATGCTGGATGTTAAACCAAGCCATCAGTTACAGGGAGAGCCGGAATTAGCTCCTTCGAAAAGGCATTCTGTATCTCGGACCAACTATGAAACTCAATCGCATCTCATTCGCATCCGCTCTGCTATTCGCTATCTCGATCACTCCTGCCTTCGCCGTCAACAAGGACCTGGTCGAACTTCAGACCCAGGTCGCTGCGCTGCAGCAGCAGATGACCCAGATGAAGCAGTCGTTCGACGAGCGCATGGGCGTCATGAAAAATCTGTTGGAGCAGAACACGGACGCCGCCAACAAGGTCACCGCCGCCATTGACAGCCTGCAGGCGTCGATCAATAAGCAGCAGACCGACCGCGCCGCGCAGGTCGACCAGATTTCCGGCCAGATTCAAGCGCTCAACGACACGATGGACGAACTGAAGGTGCGACTGGCCAAGCTGAGCAAGCAGTTTGAAGATATGCAGTCAGCTCAGCAATCGCTCGCCGCGCAGCAGGCGCAACAGCAGCAGCAGCAACAGGCTATGCAGCAGGCCCCTCCGCCCGACGTTCTCTACAACAATGCGCTGCGCGACTACAACGGCGGCAACAACGATCTTGCGACACAGGAGTTCAACGACTACATCAAGTACTATCCCGACACCGATCTCGCCGGAAACGCGGATTTTTATCTTGCCGAGATTTCCTATAAGGCGGGCGATTATCAAAAAGCGGTGACGCAGTACGACTTAGTCTTGCAGAATTTTCCCAGCGGAACGAAGGCCGCCGCGGCTCAACTGAAGAAAGGATTCGCGCTCGTCGAACTGGGGAAAAAAGACGAAGCCGTGCAGGAACTCAAGCACGTCATTCAGCGTTATCCCAAGACAAATGAGGCAATTCAGGCCCACGACAAACTAAGAAAGCTCGGTCAGGCTCCCGCAGCATCGAGAAGCCGCCAATAGCCAGAGGCTGCTCCATCCTTGCTGGGTTCTTGCAGCAAGGATGGAGTCGGACAAGCCTAGGGTCCTCGCGAGTTAAATAACGCGGCCGACAAATAATTCCGAGCGCTTATGCAACTTATCCCGCTTCGGCCGCGGCAGCTTGATCTCCCGACGAACTGGCGCGCAGCGTAACCCAGTCGGTCTGCACGCTTTCCCATCCTTGGATCAGGAATCCATACGATTCGAAGAGCCTGCGGATCTTCGACCGCGACCATCCAGCAATTTCTTCCAGTATCGGCACCAAAACTGCCAGCGCATTGTCGCCGAGCACGGTTCGGCCCGCGATCTGCGCTACATGTTTCGATTCCGAAACAGCAACCGTAAACCCATCATGTCGGTTCACGTGCAGCATCACATGAATATCCGAGCTGCCGTCGCCCACATATACGACGCGATCCAACGGCATTTCCAGTGCAGCCGCCAATTGCTCCAGCCGAGCCACTTTTCCGTACCCCGCCGTCGCGCGCACCAGCGTTTCAATCTCGCCGCTCGCAGTGTATTTAAATTCGGTGCCGAAGATATGGTCCCTCGGCACAATGCCTTCCAGCGCCGATTGGATCACTTCCACAGGCGCAGCCGAGAGCACGTAAAAATCAAAGTGATATCCCTCGATTCGCTGATCGAGGATGTCGTAAACCTGCTGTATGTTTTCCTTCAGGCGAATGAGTTTTCCCACTTCAGTGAGATGATGGCGGCGCACCTTGGCGCGAAATTCGGGATCGTGCAGCAACAAGTAGGAGAGCTCGGCTCCTTGCTGCACCAGATTCAGCTGAGCCATGCCCTTGGTTTTGCGTTCGAATTCCTGAAGAGAAATGCCGACCAGCTCGCTTAGAACATAACCCGTATCATTAAAGGTAAGGGTTTGGTCGAAGTCACTGGCAAATAAATAGTGTTTCCGATTATTGCTAGCCATAGTCTATCTTAGACTAAAGCCCCCATTAAAGGACGATAAAATTTCCCGATCACCGCTATTACAACAACTTACAGTGCGTTGTATAAACAGTTTTGGGAATTGGTATGTGGCTTCTTGAATCTGTGATTGAGTAACGCGTCTTAGCGGGTTCGCAGTCGCTAAAGTCACGATCCAGTTCTTCGCATTCCGCGCAGCTTAATGGGAAAAACCAATGACGCGACAACCGCTCCGGCCAGAATTGCCAGCACTATCCCCAGCGTCCATTCGGTAGGCACATTCACATAGTGGGATCCAATCATCTTCAGCCCGATGAGCACCAGCACCGCCGAAAGCCCATAGTGCAGGTAATAAAAGCGATCCATCATTTCGGCGAGCACAAAGTACAGCGATCGCAGACCCAAAATCGCGAACACATTTGACGTATAAACAATGAAGGCATTCAGCGTGATTGCGAGCACTGCCGGAACCGAATCCACGGCAACGAGAAGGTCGGATGTCTCCACCACGAGGAGCACGACAAACAATGGGGTGGCGTAGAGAGCATTTTGGCCGCTAAATTCGCTACTAAGTTTGCGGATAAAAAACCGTCCGCCCTCATACTGGTCTGTAACCGGTAGAACTCGCCGCATTAACCGTAGCACCGGGTTCTTCTCCGGATTAATCGCCTGATCGCCCTGCCGCAGCAACTTCAGCCCCGAATAAATCAGCACCGCCCCAAATGCATAGACGATCCAATTGAAGCGCCGGATCAACCCGACCCCAGCGGCAATGAAGATGCCGCGCATCACCAGCGCCCCAAGAATCCCCCAAAACAACACCTTATGCTGATGTTCGCCGGGCACTTTGAAATATCGGAAGATGATCAGAAAAATAAACAGATTGTCGACGCTGAGGGTAATCTCAATGACGTAGCCGGTGACGAACTGTACAGCCTCCGGGCGTCCATGCCAGAAAAGCAATGCAGCCGCAAATGCCGCCGCCAGCCCAATCCAGGCCGCCGACCAGCCTAAGGCCTCTCGCAGCCGCGGAATATGCGCGCGACGATTCAGTACGCCCAGATCGAGCGCCAACATCGCGATAAAAAACAGATTAAAGAGAACCCAAAAGAAAAGCACAGGGAATCTTACGATATAAGGACAAGTAATAATCCAGTAGGCCCGCTAAAGCCCGAGTTCTAAAAAACGGCGTAGAAAGGGCCAATCAAATTTTCCCGCAGGGTGCTGTACCGAACAAGTCTCCGCAAACTTTTCCATACTGTTGGCGTCCTCCATTCTGCCTGCTCCATTCGTTCGACCTGTGAGTTAATATGTTGGAGAAATGGATCGCAGCACCGAGGCATTGCAGGGTCCACTGCCCCCTTCTCCCCGCGGAGATCGCCGACGCCGTATTCGTCATAAACTTCACACGCCAATCTTTGCCAGCTTCAACGGCCCGCAGACCGGAACCACCGTCGATCTGAGCGAATTGATCGATTTGAACGAGGGTGGTTTCTGCGTTCGGACCGGCATACAAAGCTCGGTTGTTTCCATCTCTCCCCTTCCGACTATCGGATTTGGGAGCGACGAGCGTCGCAACGGCGACGGCCTGGAAGTGAACCATCCGGTCACTATCTGTCTGGATCTGCCCGAAACCAGAAGCTACATTCATGGGAGCGGCCTGGTGGTCTGGCGCGATGAGGCCGGTCGAGCCGGCATACGCTTTTCTTTTTTGTCCGAACACGCGATGGGTGCACTTAAGGAATGGCTTTTTGTGAATCTGTTGGTCGCCAGCGCAAATTATTCCGCGCGCGCGGGACAACTGGAGCGGTACCACCAGGAAGAAGCCAAAGCCGCGGATGAATCATGCGCCACCGCGATTACGGCTGTGCTGCTCGCGTCCGCAAATCGCGCTCCAGATCGCAGTCAGCCGGTTTCCAGTTTGGAGGGTCTCGCCGCCGAGATTCGCGAAGCCGACGCTGCCGAGGCCGAGAGCGTCCGCATGGACGTGCGGCAAGCCCATATTCAAGAACCAGAGGATCGCGATCTTGCCGCTGATCTGGAGCCCGCCAGCCTTGAAATTCTGCATAAAGCCAATGGCGAAGCACAAGCAGTCGGCATCGATCAATCTGTACTTCAATCCATCGCCGAGCGCGCATTGATATTGACCGGTGCAAGCGGTTCGGCGATGGCTCTGCTCACGGGCGGCCGCATGGTGTGCTGCGCCCGCGCCGGAGATCCCGCGCCTCCGCTGGGTTTGGAGGTGAGTGTTGAATCCGGGCTCTCGGGCGAATGCTTATGCACCGGCTTGCCTGCGCTTTGCGAAGACACCGCAACCGATCCGCGCGTAGATTCCGAACTTTGCCGCGCCATTGGTATCGGCTCGTTTATAGCGACGCCAATCCTTTCGGATTGCTACGCTATCGGCCTGTTGGAGGTGTTCTCTCCGCAGGCCGGGAAGTTTTCGAAAGCAGAGGCGGAAATCCTGGAACACTTGGCGGAGCTTGTTACTGGAGCCAACACGGAGATTCCCCACTCCGATACCGGTGTGATCGACGAAACGAGTGCGGAATATGCGACAGCGAGCACTGTGGAAGATTGGGATCAGCCGATACACGAATACGCTGAGCCTCTAATGTCCGCGGATGCCTCGCCCGCAGAACCAGCCGCGACAATCATGCCGGACTTCGCCTCCGACGCGGAGCAACCAAAAGCGGAAACGAATCGAACCATCCCCTTTGAGATTGAAATCCCCATGTCCCAGGCAGCATCGCCTGAATCTGCGTCAGGGGGCGTGACAGGGCCGGTACACGAGGCTTCTGCTGCGAATCCCAGGGCTCACGGCGAAACTGCGTCAGGCGACGCTCATGAAGATGCCGCCGCGCTCGCTAATCTGCGCGATGCGTTGTGGGAGCGAGTTCCGGAATTAGAACGGGAAGCCGATGCCGCTCGCTTGCACGAGGAGATTGAAAGCGCCCAACACGAAGCCGCGCCCCCAGTGCGGTCGCACGCGGTTCACCTCGCCTTGATACTCGCATCCCTCGCGGCGGTTTGTTTGGCCCTCGGATATCTGCTCGCGCCCGTCATCGAGCGACACTTGAACGGCGGCAGCCGGTCCGCCCAGATTTCGTCCACCTCTCCGAATTTATCGCGCAGACCGGAAACAGGCAAATTACAACCGGACGATCTGCGCAGAATGGCCGAGCAGGGCAATCCCGAAGCTCAGTTTTTGCTTGGCACTCTTTACCGCAGTGGAGATGGCGTTTTGCAGGATGATAAGCAAGCCGTCGATTGGTTTCAGCGCGCTGCCGATCAGGGATACGTTCGCGCTCTCTCCGCTCTCGGCGCATCCTACTGGAGCGGGCGGGGCGTTCCCCAAGATTATTCAAAGGCCTATTTTTGGTATGAACTAGCGCTGGCGGAAGGCGATCAAAACAGCAAGTCGCTGTTGGAAGGCTTGTCCACTCAATTGACAAGCGAGCAGGTCGCAAACATCCGCCAGCAGGCGGAAGCATGGCTGCACGCACATAATCAGCCCGCGACACCAAACCCGAAGTGAGTATTGATCCTGGTTAACAGGAGGCCGCATGCGTTTCCTTTCCTGGGATAAGGTCGCTTTTCCCGTGCACCATTATCATTGATACCGATTGCGAATCATGCCGCAAAAACCCTCCACCGCGAAACTGAAAGTCGGCGTTCAGAATTTCTGGAACGCCGAGCCTTGCGGCTCCCGCTACATGCGAGAGAACGAGGACTTCGCGGCACACGCCCGAACCCGCTATGCATTGGAGCCCTTCATCCACGAGTTTGCTGGATTCGAGCGCGGGGTGGGCAAACGCGTGCTTGAGATTGGCGTCGGCATGGGCGCGGATTATCTGGAATGGCTAAAGGCCGGAGCTCTCGCGACCGGCGTGGATCTTTCGAACACATCGCTCGCCCAAGCACGCCGGCGCTGCGAGATAGCAGGCTACACGCCCGATTTGTACGAGGCCGACGCCGAGCAACTCCCCTTCGCCGACGACAGCTTCGACATCGTTTACTCGTACGGCGTCATGCACCACAGCCCGGATGTAGCGCGGTGCATTTTCGAAGCGCGGCGCGTGTTGCGGCCCGGCGGTTCGCTTCGGATCATGCTCTATCATCACCCGTCGCTAACCGGAGCGATGGTCTGGTTGCGCTTCGGATGGATGCGCGGCAAGTCGCCGAGACAGTCGGTCTACGAATATCTGGAAAGCCCGGGAACCAAAACATTCACAACGAATGAAGCGCGGCGGTTGCTGCAGGGATTCGAAGAGATCGAACTGCGGCAGGAATTCAGTCCGGGCGATCTGCTGCTTAACAAGCCATCGGCGCGTTTCCGGGGGATTTTGTACCGCATGGTGTGGAAGATATATCCACGAACGATTGTGCGAGCTTTGGGGCGCAAGTTTGGACTCTTTCTTCTTCTCTCTGCGCGGAAACCCTCGACGCCGTGAGGGCATACTCAGATCGCTTCTCGCTCCCTGCTACAATTTTGCGTCCACCATTATGGCTTCCATTTCCCCATTCCGCGCCTGGCGTTATGCTTCCGGAAAAGTTTCGATCGGACAGGTAGTCACTCAGCCTTACGACAAAATTACTCCCGCGATGCAGGAGGGCTATTATCAGGCGAGTCCTTATAACCTTGTCCGCATCATCCTCGGCAAGCGCCAGCTCGCGTCAGACAGTCCTTCCGATAACGTCTACACGCGCGCCGCCGCATCATTTCAAAGTTGGCGTCAAACAGGCATTTTGGAGCAGGATACGACGCCCTCGCTCTACCGTTATTCGCAGACATTCAAAATTCCCGGCGCACAAACCAGCGCCGAGCGCTGCGGCTTCATCGCGCTCGGCCGCCTCGAGGATTACTCCGCCGGCGTCGTCTTCCGCCACGAGCAAACGCTTTCCAAACCGAAGGCGGACCGGCTCGACCTCCTTCGCGCCACCCGCGCGCACTTTGGCCAGGTCTTCATGCTCTACAGCGCGGCTGGGAAAGTAGACGACTTGCTCAGCGCTTATTCAAGCACCCCCGATATTGAAGTTATCGACGAATACGACGTGATTCACCGCGTCTGGAAAATTTCCGATCCTTCCGTCATCAGCGCCACGCAAGAGCAAATGCGCGATCAGAAACTGATCATCGCAGATGGCCACCACCGCTACGAAACTGCTCTGGCATATCGAAAGGAGCGCCGGGAAGCCTCGCCCACCGCGGCCGTTGCGCCGCACGATTTCGTCATGATGACCTTCGTCGATATGGATCGTCCGGGCCTTGTGATTCTGCCGACACACCGCGCCGTCTCCGGACTTTCGACATCGAGCATCGAGTCGTTCCCCAACGAGGTACGCCGATTTTTCAAAGTCGAAGATGTCGATCCCGCAATCGACGCCGCACGCGCCACCGCGATTCTTCAACAAGCGGGAATCGTCGGCCCCGCGTTGCTCGCCGTCGCGCGTGATCGCGCGCTGCTTCTGCACACGCCACAGGCCATCGGGATGCCCTTGTTCGGCAATTTGTCATTAAGACAGCAGTGGCTTGATGTTGTGCAGTTACACAAATGCGTGCTCGACAATTGTCTCGGCATCTCCGAGGAGGCGATTCGCAATCAGCAACACGTCTCATATTTTCGCGATGCTTTCGAGGCTCTCGCCCAGGTGGGCGACGGGCGCGTTCAGCTTGCGTTCCTGATGAATCCCGTCCGCATGAAACAGGTCCGCGATATTGCATTCGCAGGCGAAGTGCTTCCGCAGAAATCCACGGATTTCTATCCAAAGCTCCTCAGCGGCCTTACTGTTTATGCGCTGGATTAGTTTGGGGTGGCGCAGCACTTTAGCGCTGCGAATTCGCGTCACGATCATCGACGGCTTCAGCCGCTGAGGAGGCGCTTGGCATCACGCATAACCTTATTGTCGCGACGCAGCTGGTCCACCCACCCGGCCGCCGAGCTGATCGCCGTCCTGCTCGCCAGCCTTTCCCTGCTATCCACCGCGACCACCGTTGATGAAAAGCAACTCTCCGTCTACGGCGCAACCGCGAGTTACACGCTTCCGGTGCTCGACCGCGGCGGCCACGAATATGTTGGCCTGCTTGAATTGCTCGAGCCCTTCGGCCGTGTCACCAGCGATGCCCGCGGCACGCACTATGCGATCCGTTACAACTCGGTCGACGGTCAGTTCGAAGCCGGTAAAACCCGAGCCAAAATTCACGGCCGCGACTTCAATCTTCCCTTTCCCTTTCTCCTTGAGAACTCGCGCGGTCTGGTTCCTCTCTCTTCGCTTGGCACATGGTTGCCGCGCTTTTTGGGATTGCCCGTGGATTTCCACGAGAGGGCTCGACGCCTGCTCGTTGGAGAAATCGGCATTCACACCAGCTTTCAATTGCAATCCAGCCCGCAGACCGGACTCGTTATCAATTTCACTGCGCCCGTCAATCCGACAATCTCCACCGAGCCAGGCAAGGTGCGCATGCTTTTCAAGCGCGATCCAGTCCTTTCTCCGGGCAGTCAGTCGATTTCTTTCCAAAGCTCAACCGTCACGCAGGCCACTTATTCCGAGGCCAACGGATTCGCCGAACTCGATGTCACCACCAACATTCCACTGATCGCGAATTTCGGTAATGGGGGAAAGACTATTATTCTTTCGGCGCTGCCAAGCGCGGCGAAAGCTCCGCCAGCGCCTGCGAAACAGGCCGCCACTTCTGCGCCGCCCGCGGCCCCAGCCAAGAATACGCGTCTGCTCGCCATTATCGATGCCGCTCATGGCGGCGACGAGCGCGGAGCGACGCTCACCGATCAGCTCGCAGAAAAAGATGTCACGCTCAACTGGGCTCGGCTTCTTCGCAATGAGCTCGAACTACGGGGCTTCGTCGTGCTAATGCTGCGCGATTCCGACAATGCGATCCCGCTCGATCAGCGCGCCAGTTCGGCCAATACCGCACGCGGCGCAGTCTATATCTGCCTGCACGCCGCTTCACAGGGCAGCGGCGTTCGAGCCTACACCGCGCTGCTTCCCGCTGAAGGCCTGAGCAAAGGGCAGTTTCACGCATGGAATACGGCGCAGTCCTCTGCGTTGCCGGTCAGCCAAACGGTTGCGTCCTCCGTTCTTGCCGCTTTGCAAAAGCAGCAGTTCCCTGCTCGACAATCGATGGCTTCGCTCCGTCCGCTGAATAATCTGCTTATGCCGGCCATCGCCATCGAGCTTGCTCCCGGCCCAAACGGACTGGCGGATCTCAACTCTGCGACCTATCAGCAGCAAGCTGCGGCAATAATCGCGGATGCCCTGGCCAGCGTTCGAGATCGTCTTAGCGCTCCATCGGCGGGGCTCCAGCCAGCGGGGATGCCATCAGCAAACCCACAACCAGTAGGTGTTCAGCCGTCAGGCTCTCAGCCAGCCGTAGCCGCAAAGGGAGCTCAACGATGACAGCTCAAATCATGGGGGCGCAAAATCTAAGTGCTCAAAGTCTGGAGCCCAAGCCTCTGCACACTCAGACTCCTCCTCAAACCACGCTTCAAATCACGAAGGAGGCGCTATGATCCCGCGCCAACTCTTGTTCGCGATGACGGTGATGGTCGTGCTTGTGATCGCTCTGGGTTTCTACTTCCGCAAAATGCGTCGCCAGGCAGAACTTGAGCCTATAGCGGCCGCGACGCTTCCCGTGCCTCCTCCGGCTTCCGGCCCAACGGAGACTGTCGCGCTTTACGTCGCGAACGATGCCGACGGAGAACTACGCGCGCAATCCGCGCAAATCCCTCTTCCCGGAGGCCGTCAGCAGAGGGCGGAAGAGCTGCTGCGGGCGCTGCTGCGCATCTATCAGACGCCGGGGTCGGCGCATCCGCTTGCGCCCAGCTCCGATCTGCGAAGCATCTATCTCATCGACCCGGGAGCGGCTGTCATTGACCTCAATTCTGCCTTTGCCGATCAGCATCGCTCGGGCATTCAGGTCGAGCAGCTCACCGTGAATTCCATGATTGAAACGCTGGCCATGAACGTTCCCGGCATTCAGCGCATCAAGATTCTGGTGGATGGCAAAGGCCGCGAAACCCTTGCAGGTCATGCAGATCTGAGCGACTGGTTCGACGTCGCGACCGTCGCACAGGCGAGCAGCGAGTGACCTGTCGAGCGAATGGATGGCGCATAGACGAATGCATTCGTTCGTCCACGATTCGACATGTCTTGGAGCGAGGTTGGCGTGGTTGGGCGTGCAGAGGGCAGTCTTTGGAGGGCAGTCGTTGGAGGACAATCTGTAGGCATCTTGCAGGCATTTGCAGCCTCAATGTCTACTTTAGTAGGGGGTACTAAAGCAGACCTAAAGCAGACATTTGCATGGGTACGAGAGTAGACAAAAAGGGCTGAGAATTTCTTAGGTATTAAAGCAGTTCCATGACATTCTATTGTATGGATCACGGGACGGAGGTCATTTCCCGTGAATTCTCCCGTTCTGGGCTTTTTCTCTTGTCCTCACCTCTTTTCCTCTTAGCGCGCATTTCTCCCCGTGTTCGCCTTTGGGTACGCCTTTGAGTTGCGCTGCTCCTGTCCCAAGCGGTGGCCATCGCGAGCGAAATCGAGCAGGGTCCGGATGGGAGTTTTGCGGGTTATTAGTCATTGCTTTATTTTTGGCAGGCCACCTAGAATAACTGGATGGAAATATCACTCGCGCCGGAACTCGAAGCCAAGCTAAACCGGATCGCCTCGCAAAGTGGCAAAGCGCCGGCTGAGGTGGTGCGCGAGCTGGTAACAAACTACCTCGACTATGAAGACTTGTCGACCGCACTGAGTTCCGCTCCGGTCGAGAACGAAGAGATCACCGCGGAAACCTCGGCGGCGATCACACGCTCCCGCGCTTCCCTTGCCCGGGGAGAAATCATTTCCCACGACGACATCCGGCGCGAATTTGGCCTGGGTAAATAAGACAGGTAAGTGACAAATGACGAACCCATCCGCGCCTCAGCGGATCGCGGTTGGCTGGTCAGCGGAAGCCCGCGCCGATCTGCGCGCTATCGATCGAGATACCGCTGTACAGATTCCCCACTGCGTGGATCGCTACTTGGCGAGCCGAACCGGAGATGTAAAGATGCTTAAGCCTCCACTCACTGGCTTTCGGCTACGATGTGGCAGTTACCCGCTTTTCTTCGATCTCAAAGACGAGACACAATCCGGTTCACTGCCGTCCGCCATCGCCGCCAAGCCTACCGGTAAGATGCAGCTTCGTATTCACGTGCGCTCCATAATACTGATGGAGACTCCTGGTCACCAAGTCAGGATAGTTACAAGG
>JBAWBR010000048.1:0-84318 GCA_049589875.1 Terriglobales bacterium | reverse complement strand
GTACTGGTGAATTCTCTGGTCGGTCGGCCAGAGGTTGGGGCAGGGCGGGTTGGAATATATGTCACACAACGTCACATGCGCGGATGCGAGATTCCATATTGTCACACTGGGCGGCGTTGTAGCTCCCGAAGCTAACGAGATCCAAACGTCATCGGGGAGGGGTGAGAGCTGCGAGAAATTCCTTGCCGCAGGTGCAACGTTCCCATAAACGCCTGCCCTGTAATACCCGGTGGGGTTGGAATGCATACCGTTGATCCAGCCGTTCAGAAAATTCTCAACGATGGCGATGCAGCCTGCGTTGGACTGTGCTTTAGACGTGTCATAATTCTCCATATCGTAGTAGATGATCGTGTTGCCAAGGTTTCCGCCGAGCAATTGGAGCGCGGTGATCGCATTGGCTGCCTCCGTCTGGCCTTCCGTATAGGCTTGGGCTGGAGTGTTGGCGGTCATCAGTACGAGGTTTTGATTGTTGGCACACGGCGCCTGTGGACCTACCCACACGGGCCACAATCCCCAGCCCTGATTTTCAACCTTCGAGACCCACTTGGGTGTCAGGTTTGCGTTCGTCGGGTGGTTAGCTGCCCCAGGAAGGCTTATCTGGTAATCATAATACGGGCTGTACTCCCACCACGTTTGCATTTTGGCGGCGCTTGGAGCGTTGCCCTTATCGAACCCGAGATGAACCTCCGTCAACGAGCCGGTTACTGCGTTCGAGCGGGCCCCGCCAGCAGCGTTAGTCGCTGGCAAGGCAGGGCGTCTCAAACCGGAGTTGGGCCGGACCGGTTTGCCTTGTGGCAACGCAGGGAGTGGAGGGTACGCGTGTCCGCTGGGTGGCGTTATGTCGGTCCATGAGGCTCCGCCATCCCCGGTAGAGAACATTCCATTACTCGTTGTAACCCAACCATGCAATGAGTCGGCGAAGTTCAGATCGCGCACGTCCTTGAATGGGCCTAACAATGTTGTCCGTCTCACATCACCACTGGGGGCGGTCGTCGCTAACGTCACCTTGCCCCGCGACCACGTCGCAGCTATGAGGACGGAGTCGACAACCGCAGCAGGAACTTTCCCCCCAAAAGATGTTTCGTCCAAGTTCGACAGCACTCGATCCGCCCTCCAACTGCGTCCCCCGTCGTCAGTGGCAAACAAGACCAGCGCCGACGGCGAACCATCCCCTCCAGAGAATGTAACCGGCAAGAAGCCTCGTCTGGCGTCTTTGCATATAGGTTCGCCATAGGCGGGGAGATCGGCGGGCGCAGCATCCGGTGGGACTTTTAGCTTCAAGCGCTGCCAAATCTTCGATGCGTCGTGCGTGAGCCAAAGCTCGGTTCGATCGGTCCCTCCACCTGCTAACACGCCGTCCGTCTCGTTGAAAAAACACATAGACGTGCCAGCCCAGCCGGGTTCACCTTTTGTGGTGTTCCAGCTTTTGCCTCCATCCTGTGTCGCTAACAGATGGGCGCCCGGAGGAGTGAGGCCATGAGATAGTTGCAAGTTCACCCAACCGTGCAGCTCATCCAGAAAAAAGACGTCTGCTCCCCCATCAAAGTCATCGGCGTGCCTCTTCCACGGGAGCTTAATTGGCGAAGACGACCAAGTCGCTCCGGCATCGCTGGTCGAAGCCAGCCGGAATTGCTGCTCGCCATTGTCATTTGCATAACTCAGCAGGACCCAGCCGGTGGACGTGTCGAGGAAGAAGATACCTCCGATGAACTCCTTCAAGTTGGACGACATGGAAGGAGCGATGTCCTTCCAATGTGCTCCGCCGTCGCTCGTCCAATATAAATGACTTTCACTCTGCGCCCAGCCAGTCTGCGCGGTCAGCAATTTCATCGACTGAATCTGTTGCGCCGACGCCGCGCTGTTAGATAGCCACAGCCCTAAGACGAACACGAGGATTGTATTGACCGTGCTTTTCATGGAAGAAGCCTCCTTGATGATTGAGGAATATCCAGGTCCACATTTGGCCTGAAATGTGCTCAAAGGGTTTTGAATTCGTCCATCCGAATGCGCAGTTTGTCTGAAACCCTAAACATACTACCCTCGCAAGAGTCGGTTGTTTTGAAATTTTGAAAGGTCTTGTTTCTCTTTGCAGTTCCGTGGTCATCCGCAGTGAGTGAAACAACCACACTGACATTTTTATCGAGTCTCCGGGCGCACCTAGCTTGCCCCCCACCTCATAGAACGAGAACGCCCGCCAATTCCCTTCGCGAAAATACAATTTTCCCAGGCGGCGCACTTTCTGCTCGCCGTGCTCGGTTTGCGCCGCGCGACAGAATCCATTGTAATCTTCAGAATTATTTGTCGTGGATCTTCAACATTATTTGTCGCAGTGAGACGCCAGAGCGGCGACTTGTGCAGTTGGACACGTGCGGGGTGACGAATAGTGACCGGACCGATGTTTTGTACCAAGCGGAGTGTTAGTGTAACGCCTCCCGTTGAGCCATTCCAGCAGAAACGCGATGCCGATGCGGACGAGAAGGATTGGCCAGAGCCAATCCACAGAAAAACGCGTTGAGCACCGGATCGGCGACGATTCGGTGCTTCCAACGAGGGGCACTGGGCGGAGATACGGGTCAGGTTCACCCACAACCAGCGCGAATGATTGGCTGGGTACCGATCCCAAAAAAACGAGGGACCAACGAGGGACTAGGGACTAAACGAGGGACTACAGTGCGTCTCTTGCAGCAACTTACAGGTGCTTAGGTGTCATCCGTGCGCGTGTAAGTTGTTTGGTATCAGTTTCCCTTTGAACTCATAACCCAAAGGTCGGTGGTTCAAATCCACCCCCCGCAACCAACGCAATCATAAGGTTACGGGCAGGTCGGAAGTTGCGACTGTCCAAGACTGTCTAATAAGGGGAACTGACTCACAGTTCTCCTTTTTTATTGCATGCAGATCTCTAGATTCGCTCGCTGGTCTGTCGACTCTGATCTATAGATTGAGCGTGATCCATGTTGGAGCGTGGTCGCTCGCGTTTTCCTGCCCACGCACCCATCGGTCAACACCGCCGTCCACGAGCCGGTCTGCCAAATTAGGCGAGAGCAGAAAGTGATCGAGTCGCATGCCTTTGTCCTTCTGCCACCGTTCAAATTTGTAATCCCAGAATGTCCAGAGCGGTCCCTCCGGATGCAGTTTCCGCAGGGCGTCGGTCCAGCCTTGGGCCAGCAAACGCGCAAAGGCCTCCCGGCTCTCGGGTTGGATTAGCGCGTTGTTATCCAATGATCGAGTCGGATAGATGTCCTGCGGTGTCGGCACGACATTGTAGTCGCCGGCCAACACCACGGGGGCTCCGCTCGCCATGAGTTCGGCGGCGTGGGCAATGAGGCGCTCAAACCAGGCCAGCTTGTAATCGAATTTCGGTCCCGGCTGCGGATTGCCGTTGGGGAGGTAGATGGAAGTGATCAGAATTCCCTGGACCGCGGCTTCGATGTAGCGGGCTTGATGATCTTTTTTATGAACCTCTTTGTGATCTTCTTTATGATCCTCGGAATCTCCCGGCAAGCTTGTGCGAGTCAGCACGGGAACGTTGTTTCGGGCGTGGTTTCGGTCATTGTTTCGGGCGTTGTTTCGGGCGTGGTTTCGCGCGACGTTCCGCGCGAGAATGGCCACACCGTTCCAGGAGCGCTCCCCTTGCCAGACCGCTTCGTACCCGAGAGCACGAAGGGCATTCACGGGAAAGGCATCCTGCTCGGCCTTGAGTTCCTGGAGACTCACAACGTCCGGTTGAGCTTTCGCTAACCAAGCGAGGAGGTTGTCGAGCCGCTTATTGATGTTGTTTATGTTGTAGGTGGCGAGCTTCAGCGGGTCCCTTTCCTTCGTTGGTTGTTTCCACGGAAGCTATTTTAGCGTGGCGAACTTCTACCGATTCCTCGACTGCACAGCCGAGTGCCGAAACCGGTGCAGCGCCCGGACGGGAGTTTCGTCGCTACAAAATCAAACCCCAGAATCTACTTCTTGCCGAATTCGCGGCAGTAGTTCACCAGATTCCAGAGATCGTCGTCGGACTTAGCGCGAGGGCCCTCGGGAGGCATGTCGCCTTTGCCCTTCTGAATGATGTAGAACCATTCGCCGTCGGTTGACTTCTTCTGCACATCGGCGCTGGTGAAGTCGGGGACGTTCTTCATATCCATGTCGTTTTTGCCATCGCCGTTTTCGCCGTGACACATGGCGCAATCGATTTTGTATGTCTTCTTGCCTTTGGCCAGCGACTCCGGCGAGGGCTTTACGGGATTCGCTTTCTGGGCAGCCTCGGGCGGAATTTTATTTTCGGGCGCTTTAGGCGCGGGCTGGCTTTGCGCTCCCAGCAGGCAGGCGAGAACAAGCGCGCCTGCGGCGAAGGATGCGATTTTCAAGCACCATATTTTCGATAACATGAGTCGAGACACGGCGACCTCCGACACGGGAGCACGCTTTAAATACAGCCAGATTCTACGACTGCCGGGGCCGACGCGGGAAGTTTATCCGTCACGCGCGTGCGTATGGGGAATCACTCTCGATACGGCGTTGCGCGGGAAAAGCTCCGGGTGGCAAGCGACCAGGGCAGGGCACAGCAAGGAGCCAACAGGTCCACATTACGCAGGTAACCCCTTTTCTTATCGACTCTTACAGAAGTATTACAAACAGTTTCCTCTGCTCTTGTTATTGTCCTAATTGGCCGTGAGAGAAAGCGGTGTCGTCGCAAGCGACGGCAATCTTCACGACGCTCACATTCAAAATTCACAGCGTGCTTAAAGCGCGCAAAAGTCCTGGGCCTGGGTTCGAGTGGCTTGATATGAGCGATCAAAGGGGCCTTTAAGAGGGCTATGGCAAACAGAAACTTTTAAGGAAAAGAGACCGGGGATGAAAACTACTCACACATTTGACGAAGCGGGCAACGCAGGCAAGCTGAGCAAAGACGGCTCGCAGAGCGATGGATTTAACTGGGGCACGGCGACGGCGATGATTCTGTTTCATGTGGGCGCGGTCGCGGCTTTGTTTTTCTTTACGTGGCCGGCATTCTTTGTCGCGTGTTTCCTGTGGTGGATTTCGGGCAGCCTGGGCATTGGCATGAGCTATCACCGGTTGCTGACGCACCGCGGATATAAGACTCCGAAGTGGGTGGAATATTTTCTGACCTGGTGCGCCACGCTGGCGCTTGAGGGCGGACCGATTTTCTGGGTGGCGACACATCGTATTCATCATCAGTTCTCCGATGTCGAGGGCGATCCGCATTCGCCGATCGATGGCAAATGGTGGTCGCACATGGGATGGATTCTCAGTGGCCGGTCAATGCACCACGACACGACTACGCTCTCGCGCTATGTGCCCGACCTGACCAAGGATAAAGTTCACGTCTGGCTGACGAAGTATCACTGGACCAGCAATGTTATCGTGGGCGTGATTCTCTACGCGATCGGCGGGCTGCCGTGGCTGTTGTGGGGAGTGTTTGCGCGGGTCGTTGTAGGACTGCATGCGACCTGGGCGGTGAACTCGGTCACGCACCTTTGGGGATCGCGGCGCTTCGCGACCAAGGATATGTCGACCAATAATTTCCTGGTAGCGATGTTCACGTTTGGCGAGGGCTGGCATAACAACCATCATGCGCATCCCGTCTCGGCGAAGCACGGCATGAGGTGGTATGAAGTCGACATGAACTGGTATGGCATCTGGTTGCTCAAGAAGATGGGACTGGCGCGGCATGTCTATAAAGTCACGCTGGATAATCTGCCGCCGAAGCCGGAGTTGATCCGCGGCCTGGAAGCCTCGGAAGTCATGGCGACGGCTGCGGGTAACGACTAATAGTTCTCGGTTCCCGTTCTCAGCAAAGGCTGGTAAACTCAGCCGCTCTTGCAAAATCGAAACGCCCTTCATCCATATTCGGGACGAAGGGCGTTTTCTTGTGAGTGGAATACGAGTGTTGATGGTTATTACTTGCTGGTCAGCTTTGACAACTCCTTGACGCTCGCCTTGTCGTCGTAGATCCCGACGTTCACCACATACGGAGTTCCCTTGGCGCCCAAATGATAAGTGAGCTTGCGGGATGGCTCCTTCTCACCCGGCTTCGGCCACCAATACTCATTCCAGAAACCTTCAGGCGTGTCCTTCACTTTCTTGCAGTACGCATTCGAATCCGGATAAATGACCTTTCCCGTTTTCGCGTCCTTAACCGACGCGAGATCCTGCCCGATCATCTCCGGTTTGATGGGGTGGGCCGCCATCACTTTCTTATCGCAATCTTGAATGAAGATATAGGTGTCCTTCCATACCCATTGACCGTCTTTCTGTTTGAACTGCGCTAAGTCGCCGCCCTTTGATAGGACGCTGGCCGCCTCCCGCGCCTTGGCGATCGCTTCTTGCGGTGTAGCGTGGTCCTGCCCCATTGCAACAATGCAAAGCGCGAGGTTAACGACCGCCATCGCGATAACCAGGAAAATCTTGCGGCTCTTCATGTGGAATTCCTTTCGTAGAC
Source organism: Terriglobales bacterium (assembly GCA_049589875.1). GTDB lineage: Bacteria > Acidobacteriota > Terriglobia > Terriglobales > Acidobacteriaceae > Acidiflorens. The sequence goes on along the minus strand of JBAWBR010000048.1, from coordinate 77,870 downwards.
TTCAAAAAACCGACCCAGTCTATACCAGTCTCGCCGGTTCGCACATCGAACGACCTATTCTGCGGCAGCCCTCGCAGGCAGACGCAACGTCTTGAGTTCCACAGCGCCATACGCTATGCTTGGGCCAAACCATCCAGACTCCGCGTCTGGAGCCAATTAGAGCTAGTCCGGGTTCACATGGAGGGGTAATGATTTTCGCTTCAGTTTCCCGCTGTTCGTCAATCCTATTATTTATCGCGGCTATGAGCGTTGGCTGCATGGCGCAAAGCTGGGATGTGGCCGCCTCCTTTGAAGATGGATGGACCACGAAAAGCAATCCGTATGGCATGTGGTCGTACGGCTACTCCTCGGGTTTTACGGCTCCCGTCACGCTTTATGATCGAGCCGAGCAAAATGGAGTGAATGGACCGAATACGCAATTCTGGCTATCGTCGGCGGTTGACTTGGCAAATTCGCCGTCGGCTGCCTACAACAACGGGCCGGACTTCGATGAGGGTTCAACGCATTTATCTGCGAAGGAGTTTGCGCTCGTGACCGGGGACGGCGGGCAATATTCCGATGTCGTTTTCACCGCGCCGATCGATGGCAATTATTTCCTGCAGGGAAGCTTTCGCGGCAGCCAGGACGACATAGGGGTTGTCGTGGGCGTAGCCGCGAAAGGGAAGGTCATTTTTCACTCCAGCATCGCTTCCAAGAATCAGGTTGTGCCATTTCAAAAGACGATCCCATTGAAGGCTGGGCAAGCCATTGTGTTCTCTGTGGGGCCTGGATCCGCTCGGAGTGGCGGACTGCAGAACACATGTCTCTCAGCCGGCTTCCGCCTGGCGCCGTAGTCTTTTCCATCAATCCTTGCGTGTGCGGACCACCTCCAAAGTTCGCTTGACGGGGTAAGCAATCAATTCCATACTTGCGGCCGCTGGGGATTCCCGGCCGAGTCGGGCCCTATTTCTATCCAGGAGGTCGAATCATGAAGGTAAGGGCATGGATCGCGATAACTACCTTAGGCGCTATGTTGTTGGCACCCGGCAATGCTTTGGCAGCGTCGCAGTGCTTCCAGGTGTTCAGCGGCGTATACGTGATGTTCAACCGACCGGTGACTACGACGGGGACAGCCGCGCTCAACGGCCGCTCGTGGGGAACAGGTCTGGCTTCCTGCGATGGACTTTCCTCCTGGCCCATAGTGGGGAGTTCGCACAAAAGCAAAGCAAACGGATTGATCGTGGCGTTTCGGCTATTTAACGTCGATGCCACGAATTGTGGAGCGACTGATTGGATCGGCACCATGTCTGGAAGCCCACTTACGGGCTCCTTCGTGCTTTGGAACCAGAGAACAGGCTTCTCGAACTCGGGAACCTGGACACAGGTAACCTGTCCCACGCCACCAATGGAATCTTCGGAGCCAGCGCTGAAGCCCGGAGAAACCGACGTGTTTGGCAACTCGGCGAATTAGTCCCGGCGAGATTGGCGCGCTTTTGGGGAGGCTCGCAAGCTTCCCCAGATTTGCGCAAACGAACTGTCTTTGTTGCGTACTCGGTTGCGTACTGGGTTGCTCACTGGGTTGCGCGCCGGGCTGCGCACTCGCGTCAAAGTTGTGACCTGACGCTCTTAATCTCTTAGTCTTTTGGTCTTTATCTTTTCCACAGTCTTCCCCCAATCCCTTCCTTTCCTCGGCGTCCACTGCGTCTGGGCGGTGAAATCGCTACAATCTTCCTGTGCAAATCTCCAGCCGGCGGAAAGCGATTGCATTCTTCCTGACATTCGGCGTGTGCCTTGCCGCGGTGGCCTTCGCCGTAGGCAGCGGCTGGATCATTCTGAACTGGCGGGAGGGGGTCAAAGTATTTCTGGGCGTCATTTTTTTTGGCGCGATTATTACCGGGCTTGTCCTCAATACAATTTTTCTTGTGCGCGAGATTCGGCGTAACGAGCAGCATGACAGCTTTATCAATGCGGTCACACACGAACTGAAGACGCCGATCGCGTCCATCCGCCTTTACCTTGAAACCCTGCAACGCCGTGAAGTCGACGAAAACAAGCGCCGCGAGTTTTATCAGCTGATGCTGGTCGATACGGAGCGGCTGATGGGCACCGTGGAGCAGGTGCTGAAGGCGGGCGCGGTCGCGCAGAAGAAGGCTTCCGGCCAGCACATTCCTCTGGATTTCAATTCACTGGCGCGCGAGTGCGTGGATCTTGCCCGGGCTCGTCATCACCTGTTGCCGGAGCAGTTGCAGTACAACGAAACCCTTTCCAGCAATGGCGGCGCGGGCGTCCTGGGCGATCCCGATGAGCTGCACACCGCCGTGACGAATCTGCTGGATAATGCCGTCAAATATTCGCCTGACGGCGTGCACATCGACGTGGAAATGGACTCGCCCGATTCGCAGAACATTGTTCTGCGGGTGCGCGATCGAGGTGTCGGCATTCCGCAGAATGAGCTGAAGCGCATCTTTAAACGCTTTTATCGGGTGCGGCAAAAAGGACGGCTGCGAGTGAAGGGAACGGGCCTCGGATTGTTCATTGTGCGCTCAATCGCGCGCAACCACGGCGGGCGCGTCTTTGCCGAGAGCGAGGGAGCCGGGAAGGGAACGACCGTGACTTTGGAACTGCCGCGGAGGGCGGCATGAGCCGCGTGCTCGTAGTCGAGGATGAGGCCCATCTGGCGCAGGGTTTGCGCTTCAACCTGCAAGCCGAGGGGCATGAGGTGGAAGTCGCGGGCGACGGTGAAGACGCGCTTCTGCGACTGGTTGACCGCGGAGAACATTTCGACATCGTAGTCCTGGATGTGATGCTGCCGGGGAAGAGCGGCTTCGAAGTGGCGTCGCTGCTGCGCGAAAAAAAGAATTATGTGCCGATTCTGATGCTGACCGCGCGCGGGCGTCCCGAAGACGTTTTGCAGGGATTCGCCTCGGGTGCGGATGACTATCTGCCCAAGCCGTTTGAGCTGGCAATTTTGATAGCCCGGCTGGACGGCCTACTGCGGCGCAGTGTGTGGATGAAGCAGAGCGCGGCGAGCAGGGTGGTGAAATCCGGCGCCCCAAACGAAGCGCATGCAGGGGATGGCGCTCAGATTGACGCCCAAACAGCAGAGGCGAAGCGTTCGACAAGTTCGCAAGCTCTCGGGCACGGCTCTGGGGATGAGACTGCTATTACAACAAGCCACCTCGAAACCAGGAACGTTGAAGAGAACGACGAGACCTTTCGCTTTGCCGGCAAGTCCATCGATTTCGCGGAACTGGAATTGCGCAGTCTGGGAAATACGATTCATTTGACGGTGATGGAAGCGGAGCTTTTGCGCTATCTGGTGAAGAGCGCGGGACGCATAGTGTCGCGCAAGGCGCTGCTCGAGGATGTCTGGGGATTGCACGAAGACACCGACACGCGCGCCATCGACAACTTCGTCGTCCGCTTGCGGCGTTACATCGAAGAGGATCCCGCCCACCCAAAGCATCTGCAGACGGTGAGAGGAGTTGGTTACAGATTTGTAGCCGAGCCGGAGTGATGCAAAGTAATGCGCGAAACGACCGGCAATTCTCGATAGGGCAGGGCGATTATTCCGCAGCTTTATTGATCTTTTGCTTTACGGTATTCGAAGAGCTCGCGGTAAAGGCACCATCTCCGCCGTAGACCGCGGTGACGCTCGTTGTGCCCACACTCATCGATGAGGCTGTAAAACTTGCCGAACCACCTCTCAACGTCCCTGTGCCGAGCACGATCACCGTTTTGGCTTTCTTGAACGAAATCGTCTCTCCGTCCGGTGGGGCGGGGGAGACTGCCGCGGTAAAGGTCACCGCTTCTCCCGAAACCGACGGGTTCGGTGAAGATGTAAGCGTTATTGTCGTGGTGGCTGGCGTGCCCGACGGATTCACCTGGAACGCAACGCCGCAACCCCCAGTGCCCGGACAGTTGCTGGATATTCCGCCGCCATATGTCGTTCCATAAAGATTGCCGCCGTTCAGAATCAAGCTGCCTGAGGGAAACCCGCCATCTACGCCATTAAAAGGAATGAGAATCTCCCAGTCATAGGTAGCGCCGCTGACGACCAGCTCAAAAACGGTGCCGCAACCGTCGTAGCAGGGAGATTTGACACCGATTCCGGTCGTGCTGTAAAGGTTCCCGGATGAGTCGAGCACGACGGCGGCCTGAGGCGTGGAGCCGTCGTTCCAAATGAAGGAATGAAGAATCTCCTCCGTATAACTTCCCGGTGTAACAGGAGACAGCTTCCAAACCGCTCCGGCGCTATAAGATCCGCCGCCAGCGGTCGTGCCATAGATATTTCCGGAGCTGTCGATGAGCGGAGTGCTTTGAGGATAGCGCCCGTCGTTGGGGCCGCCATGAAATGTATGGAGGATGGTTGCGTTCCAACCCCCGCTTCCGTTGGGCGAGAGCTTAAACACATTGCCGTCTTTCACGGCACCGGCACCGTAGAGGTTGCCGGTGCCATCCACAGCTACTCCGGCATAGCCGCCGCTATTGTAGATGACTTGCTCATTCCAGCCGAGGTAGTTGGGCGACAGCTCGTAAACCACTCCATTGCCGCCGCCCCCGCCATAGGTGGTGCCGTAAAGGTTCCCCTTCTGGTCCCATGTAAGCCCGGAAATCGGAAAAGCACCGTCTGGGGTTGACATGAAACTGTAGAGAACGGTCTCACACCAGCCATTGCCCGCGTTGCTGCCGCTTGGGCACTCACTCCCACCCTCGGGACGGAGCTCGAACACGGTGCCATATCCAGAATAGGGGCCAGTTGCATATGAGCCGCCGAAGTAGGTGGTCCCGTAGAGATCCCCTTCACCGTCGAAGGTTAAAGAAGCATAGGGATACGACCCATCCGCGCACCAGGACAGGGAACAGAAGCTGTATAAGACATTCTCGTTGTAGCCGCCGTTCCCGTTTGGCGAAAGTTCAAAGACCGTACCATATTTATTCGCGCCGCCCTCTTGAGTGGTCCCATAGAAGTTGCCCGCGCCGTCAGGCGTAAGGCTGGAGACAGGATTTGCACCATCTATGCAGTTCGGCTGAGAACAAAAGTTGTAGAGTACGGTTTCGGTTTGAGCGTGTGCTGGGGAAGCTGCGATGAGCAGCATCGTGGAAAACACAGCTAACGTCAGAACGACTCGCATGTCCCTCTCCTCATTCCTGACCAGATCGTTGGGGTTCAAGTACTTCAAGCAAGCTCGAGTACCTTCGCGTGTCTATGGAGTGAACTCAAACGCAACTCCGCAACCGTTAACATCCGGGCAAGAGGCGCCGGGACCCCCGTTGTAACTGGTTCCGTAGAGATTGCCCTCGAAAAAAGTTAAGGCACTCACCGGGTTTGCCCCATTTGCCCAATTGAAAACCCAGAGAGTCTCGAACTTATAGGCGACTCTTTTGGAGGGCTGCTTTATGATTTCGAATAATTCGCCGCATCCTTCATATGAATTTTTCCCCGTATTCGTGCAGAACGAGGAGGCGCCGCCGTAGGTGGTCGTACCGTAGATATTCCCCGATGAATCGAGCACAACGCCGGCTGAAGGATAGTGGGGCAAGCGAGTCGGGTAGCAGCATGGGACCGTCGCCGGTCCGGATTCGAAGTTATGAAGAATCTCCTCCGTATAGCCTCCGCCTGCAACTGGCACCAGCTTCCAAACTGTGCCGCATCCGAGTTCGTAGTCGCATGTGCTGTAACCGCCATGAAGGGTCGTCCCATAAATATTTCCCGCGCCATCGAGCACTGGAGTGCCGGTAGGGTAGCGGCCGTCCGCGGGGTGTCCTGCAAAGTTGTGCACAACCGCCTCGCACCAACCGTTACCGCTATAGCTTCCGGCCGGGCACCCGTTGGATTGGAGACCTAATTCGAACACGGTGCCAAACGCGTAGGTGCCGCCAGCCTGGGTTGTGCCGTAGAAGATTCCAGGTGTGGCTTGCACCAGCCCATTCGGGGAGCCGCCGTCAATACAATTCGGCTGCGAGCAAAAGCCGTACAGCACAGACTCATTCCAGCCGCCATTGCCGTTCGGGGATAACTCATAAACCGCACCACTTCCATTGCCACCGCCAAAAGTTGTGCCGTAGAGATTACCCTGCTGGTCCCATGTGAGCCCCGAAACCGGGAATGCGCCGTCGGGAGTTGACGTAAAACTGTATAGCACGCTCTCGCACCAGCCATTGCCGGTGTTGCTGCCGCTGGGACAACCGGCGTTGGGCTCGGGGCTCAGCTCAAAAATGGCGCCGTATCCTTTGCCGCCTCCCTGATTCGCTGCCCCGTAAAGATTCCCTGCGCTGTCAGTTATCACGTAAGACAAGTTTGGATTTGCTCCGTCCGTACCTCCGGTGAAGCTGTAGAGCACAGCCTCGTTCCAGCCTCCGCCTCCGTTGGGCGACAGTTCAAAAACCGTTCCATATCCCAACCCGCCGTTATTGGTCGTCCCATAGAAATTGCCAGCTCCGTCGGGAGTGAGGCTGGAGTAGGAGCCGGAGCCATCGCTACAGTTCGGCTGGGAGCAAAAATTGTAGAGTACCGTTTCAGTTTGGGCCTGCGCTGAGTGCACCGCAATCGTCAGCAGCGCACAAAGCACAGCCAGCATCAGAGGACCACATACTGTAAGCCGCATTGTGATCATTTGAGTTATCCAAATAGGCTGGCCAGTGTACACCCCCTCTTAGCAAAGTGGTACTGTGAAAATCTCATCCGGAACGAGCCAACATCCCTGAACTCCGCTCCAGAAGCGCGAAGTGGAGTGCGGGCGAATCGGTACACGGTCAGAATGTACTGGCAGTCGCAGGCTCCTGCAAGGAGTGCCCTTGCAGAAATAGTTAGGGATCTAAGTTCGGATTGGGATAAGTCGTAAAGCGTCAACTGGAGGAAAGATAACTATCGAGGGAATAACTGCCGAACATTTCAAGGGCAAAACACACGGGTTCGCGGATTCCCTGGTCAGTTTTCCTAGTGCTGCTTTGCCGACGAACTTGCTGCCAACTCGCGAAACAATCCAAACAATGCGCCAGCGGACTTCTTGTCGTTCAGGCTATCGAGAGCGACGGTGGCGGCGAAGTGGGGCGCGGTGGGATGGAAGCGGAGGCTGACGAAATCCTTGTCGCGGCAACTAGCGAGCGCATTGACGACCGGAGTCAGTTCGGCGGGCCAGGGCTCCTGCGTAGTAAGGATGACCGGACCGGGGCGCACGACCATCCAGTTGCGATCTTCTTTCCTTTTCGCGCCGGTGTGACCGGACCAGCGATGACGCAGGATTTCGAGATGAAAGCCGGGGGGAAAGCCCATGTCGGCCTCGAAGGTGAGCGTTTCCCGCTGCTGGCGAAAATGGCTGAGCGCCCAGCGAAACGGCAGTGGCCGGGGCAGTAGAGAGATGGTCACGGAGGCGTCGTCGAACCAGCGCGTGGCGAGATGAAGATTTGCTTTAAGTCTTGAGCTGCTGGCCTGCCACTGCAGGTTGTTTAAGCGTCCCTTGCCCAGGCAGGCGGCCTGGAGCCATTCGAGCACGCTGGCCGCCCGGCGCCGGTTGTAGCGAACGAACCAGCTATACCAGAGCAGGGCGAAAAGAGCCGCCACGCCAACGTCAATGAGAATCCAACGCCCCACGCTCTGCCTCTGAACAAAATCGTACGTCCGTTCGATGCGAGTGCGCAAGTGGAAGAAGTGGAAAAATAGCTGCGATGGCTGGTCGCGCAACAAACGGAGCGCGGATGGGAATGCGGAGCGAAGAGCGCATCCCGAAGGCAATGAATCCCATGGCGCACTTAATCCGCGGGCGTTAAGGTGATGGGGCGGCGGAAGAGCACACGCTCCGACGAGTTGTTGTTGTTGAGACGCACATAATAGAGGGAGGGGTGGTTGCCGAGGACGGAGAAATTCAGATCGGTTGCGCTGGGATCGATCAAGGAAAAATATGCATAGAGCCAATTCCCCGGAGGATCTTCTGCAAGTAGGTCTTTAAGTTTCACGACCAGGGTGGGTTTGGTCCAGTTCACCATGTCGGTCGAGGTCGTGAGGTACATTCCCGGCGGGCCGAGTTCGTTATCCCAGTAATCCCACAGCGTGGCGACGACCACTTGAGTCGCACTCACCTGGTAAAGATTGATGGCATTGACGAATCCCATGTACTGCACCGGCGTAAAAACGTGCTGCCCGGGATGTGATACCGGACCAGGATAGGGATCGACGAACGAGACCGCGAACGCGGAGCCGTTCCATCCCAGCCATGAAGCAGGATCGAACACATTTTGTGTGCGAATGGGCGCGCCGCCGGTGGTGATGCAATGGTGCGGACCGGTTTGCCCGGAACAGTTGGGAGGCCAGGTCCAGGAGGTAGTGACAGCGTAATACCAGCCACTCAACTCGATGATGTTGGTGTCGACGCTATAACCCGCGGGCCCGCGGTCAATCTCATATTTGTAGGGAATGCCGGCGAGAAAATTTCCCGGCACCTTTGGCGTTGAGAAATGATAGCCCCCATCCTTGGACTGGTGATAGGTGTCGGAATCGTATTCGCACGCGCCGTACTGATTGTTGCCTTTGACATGGCACTCGCCAGCAATCGCCCAGCCGTGATATTCGGTGTGACCGAGTGCAGCGATAGTCTTGCCGTCGAAGGTGTAAAAGGAATCGAGCCAGACCTGGTCGTTGAAGTCGGCGGGGTTGGTATCGTTCGCGGAGCTAAATGCGGCGTCGCAACTATGCTGGACGGACTCGAGCGTCGAACCCAGGCTTTGATACAGCACGGAACTCGCGGACGAAAAATGCACGGTGCCCTTGTAGTCGCGGAAAGCGCGAGCCATCGCGTCTGGAACGTCGTTCGGACCGCACGCATCCCGCGGAGTGGTAAAAATGGCGGTGCGCGTGCCATCGAGCGAGCCGTGGACCAGAGGAGTTGCCGAGGCTAAGTTATTGACCCCCGCCGGAGTTTGTGCGGCGGCAAGCGCGGCCAGAGCAAAGATGCACAGGATAAGAAGGTAGTGCCGCGGCATGGGATGACACCTCAGCAAGGACTTTGAAATAACAACATCGGACCGGACCGCCGAATCTGAACCCGTACTAACGCAATCAACCCTTAGATGTGCGAATCCACTCGCATGGACCCGGCATTATTTTGGCCGCCGCCAGGGGGCGATCAGTTCATCCTAATCCCGTTACAATGGCGGCGTGCCCTTCGAGATCCGAAAGTTCAAAAAAGAAGACTTTGAGACGCTCTGGCGGATCGATCAGGCATGCTTCGATCCCCAGTTAGCTTACTCGCGCCCGGAACTGGCTTTCTATATGCGCCGTGCGTCCGCCTTTACGCTGGTGGCCCAAGGCGATCACGGTGATGCCGGAACAAACGGCAGCCGCAACGGGAATGAAACGCATAACAACGAAACGACTCATAAAGAATCTGCCGCGAAGAGTCGCGCGTCTTTGCGAGACGGAATTCTTGGCTTTATCGTAGCGGACCGGCGGCGGCAGATCGGCCATATTATTACGATCGACGTAGTTGAAAAGGCGCGTCGGCTGGGAGTTGGCTCGGCATTGCTGACGGCTGCGGAAGAGCAGTTGCGGCAGGACGGGGCGACTGTCGTAGAGTTGGAGACGGCGATCAACAATGAGGCGGCAATCCGGTTTTATAAGGGCAAGGGATATTTCGTGGAAAAGACGGTTGCCGGTTACTATTCCGGCCAGTTGGATGCTCTGGTGATGGAGAAGCCGCTGGTGGAACCGCGTGTTACGCACGATCAAGGGTAGAGACGCGGGGTGCCGCATCTCCTGCGATATTCCAAGTAGCGGCCAGGAGACCGGGCGAGCCCCGTCTCGATCAGGGAACAGCCAAATGAAAATTGCCATTCAAGGTGAGCTTGGTTCCTTCAGCCATGAGGCTGCGGAGACAATGCTGCCGCGCGCCGGGATTGTTCCCTGCGCTCGCTCACTCGAGGTGTTTGATCGCGTGAAACGCGGATCGGTGAATGGGGCCGTGATTCCGATTGAGAATTCGCTGGCCGGCTCTGTGGCCGAACATTTGGATTTGCTGCTGAGCCGCGATGTGCACATCGTGCATGAGTTCAGGTTGCGTATTGTTCACAACCTGATCGCGTTACCGGGGACAAAACTTGGGCAGGTGAGGCGTGTTTTTTCGCATCCGGTGGCGCTGGCGCAGTGTCAGGATTTGTTTGCAAAGAATCCGCAACTAAAGCCAGAGCCGTTTTACGACACCGCCGGCAGCGTGAAGCACGTAATCGCGGAAAGCCTGACCGGCGCGGCGGGAATCGCCAGCCGCCGCGCCGCGCAGGTCTATGGGGGACGGATTCTCAAGGCGGGCATCGAAGACGACAAAAAGAACTTCACCCGCTTCTTTGTGATTCATCGTGGAAAGGCGCGTGCCACGCCAAATGCCAACAAAACTTCGCTGGCGTTCAGCCTGAGAAACATTCCCGGAGCGCTCTTCAAGGCGCTGAGCGTCTTCGCGCTGCGCGATATCAGCCTGAGCAAGATTGAATCCCGCCCCATGCGCGGCCGTCCCTGGGAATATGTTTTTTTTGCCGACTTATTGCGCGGCGACGGTGCGGACTTGCAGCATGCCTTGGGTCATCTAGCCGAAGTGGCCGAACTGGTAAAGGTGCTGGGCATTTACCGTGGAGCCTAGGAACCGTCTCGGGTAAAAAGCAAATTTCTCCTTTGGCTCGGAATGACGATATAGTTCGCTTGCTTCGAGGCGGTCCGTTGTCCAGGTCTCTAGTCGCAATCACGCCATCAGCATGGCCAGCCTGCGGGATTGCACGCACCACACACTCTGCGTTTTTTCATCACAAGTGGCTGTGAGGCGCTGCACAGCGCGGACTCTGGCGGGGGCGTAGGTTGAAATTAAAGATTCGTAATCAGGAGGAATTATGCGTTCAGTCAAATCTGTACTGGCGGTGGGTATCTGCGTCTTTTTGCTGGGAGCGTTCGGTCTTGCGGGACGCAACCCAATGGGAATCTCTGATGTTTACAAGGTTAATTTCGCGGAGAAAGTTCGCGTCGCCGATACGCTTCTTCCCTCGGGAGACTATGAGATCCGCCACGTCATGGAAGGCGCGGACCATATTATGGTATTCCGGCAGCTGGGCGTGAAAAAGCCGGTCGAAGTGCGCGCGAAGTGCACGCTGGTTACGCTGCCGGAAAAAGCGGCCGACAACCAGAAGATCTACGAGATGAATGCCGCGAATGAGCGAGTGCTGCACGAGCTAATCTTCAAAGGCGACACGGCAAAACACGTTTTCTGACGGGGGAGGAACCGGGCTCCGTTCCCGCGGGGCCGAACGTATGGCTAGGAGTAAGGACATTCGGTATATCGCCTGGGTGTTCGGGCGAGCCGGACCGCCCCCGGTTTGCCGATAGAGTAGGCAGGCACTGGAGTTAGGCGGTCCAAGGGCAATGCTTGGGCCCGCCAAGTTTGGCGTTGGTGAGCTGTGCGTGGGGATTACCGGTGTGGGCACCAGGTCGATTCTTATCTTGCAATAGCCTGAAAAAGGTCTAGAATCCAACGGCCTAGCATCTCAACTTGCATCTTTTTGATGGTTGGGTTCATCAAAAGTTGAGTGCAGTTCACTCAAGGAAGGTCATGAGCGATACGAATTCATCGATTTCATCGATTTCTTATGAAACGTCGGGACGTTCGCTCCCGATATTGCCGGTTCGCGACACGGTTTTGTTTCCGCACGCCGTACTACCCTTAACGGTAGGGCGCGAAAGCTCGGTGCAGTTAATTAACTCGCTGGGCGACGACAAGACCATCGTGGTGGTGGCGCAGCGCGAGGCCCGCGTGGACACGCCCCAGCCCTCCGATCTTTATTCAGTGGGCACCCTCGCCGTGGTACATAAAGTGGTTAAGATGCCGAACCAGAGCCTCTTTGTTTTTGCCGAGGGTCTGGAACGCGTGCGACTGGCCGAGTTTGCGCAGCTAACGCCATTTATGCGCGCGCAGGTGGTGTCGGTACCGGAGACCATACCGCCCAAAGATTCCGAGATTGAAGCGCTCCAGCGAAATGTGCTGACGCTATTTCAGCAGATTGTCGCCGGATCGCCGACGCTTTCCGATGAGCTTTCCACGGTTGCGATGAACATAGAGGAGCCGGGACGGCTAGTGGATTTCATTGCGTCGTCGCTGCCCTCGCTTTCCACCTCCGACAAACAGGACACTCTCGAAACCACCGACGTGCGCGTGCGGCTGGAGAAAATCAATCAGCATCTGGCGAAAGAACTGGAAGTGCAGCAACTGCGTAACAAGATCCAGTCGGAAGTGCAGGATCGCGTGCAGCAGACGCAGCGCGAATATTACTTGCGCGAGCAGATGAAGGCCATCCAGAAAGAGCTGGGCGAGCAGGACGAGGGTCAGCGGGACACCGAAGAGCTCAAGCAGAAGATTGAATCGGCGGGTATGCCCGACGAGGTGAAGAAGGAAGCGCTCAAGGAATTGGGACGCCTTTCGCGGATGTCGCCAATGGCGGCGGATTATTCGGTCACGCGCAATTACATTGAGTGGCTGGCCGTGCTGCCGTGGAACAAGACCTCCGGTCAGGAGATCGAGATTCCCAAGGCGAAAGAGATTCTCGATACCGACCACTACGATCTGAAGAAAGTAAAAGATCGCATTCTCGATTACCTGTCAGTGCGGCGGCTGAAACCGAATATGAAGGGGCCGATCCTGTGCTTCGTTGGACCTCCCGGCGTGGGCAAAACCTCGCTGGGCAAGTCGATTGCGCGAGCGCTGGGACGCAAGTTTGTGCGGCTGTCGCTGGGCGGCGTGCACGATGAAGCGGAGATTCGCGGCCATCGCCGTACTTACATTGGCGCATTGCCGGGGCAGATCATTCAGGGCATACGCCGCGCGGAGACGAAGGATCCCGTCTTCATGCTCGATGAGATTGACAAGGTCGGGCGCGATTTTCGCGGCGATCCGGCATCGGCGTTACTCGAAGCACTTGATCCTGAGCAGAATGCAAGCTTTCGCGACAACTATCTGGACGTGACGTTCGATCTCTCGAAAGTGCTGTTCATTACCACGGCCAACATGCTCGATCCAATTGCGGAGCCCCTGCGCGATCGCATGGAGATCATCGAACTCCAGGGCTACACCGAGGAAGAGAAGATTCACATCGCGTTCCAGTACCTGATTCCGCGGCAGATTGACGAGAACGGTATCACCATCGAGCAGATCGAATTTCCCGAGGATTCGGTCAGTTACATCATCCGCCATTACACGCGTGAAGCGGGCGTGCGCAATCTAGAGCGCACCATTGGCACCATCTGCCGCAAGCAGGCGCGGCGGCTGGCGGAAGGGAAGACCGACAAGCTGGTCGTGAGCAAGGAAATCGTCCAGGAATTCCTGGGCGGCATCAAGATTCGCAGCGAAGGCGAGATTGCCGAGCGCACCAAGCGACCAGGTGTAGTGGTTGGGCTGGCATGGACTCCCTCCGGCGGCGATGTGCTGTTCGTCGAAGCCAACCAGATGAAGGGCAAGGGCGGTCTCACGATCACTGGGCAGATTCAGGATGTGATGCGCGAATCCATGCAGGCGGGATTAAGCTGGGTGCGTTCGAATGCGAAAGAGCTTGGCGTTGATGAAGAATTCTTCGCCAACCACGACATTCACATTCACGTGCCGGCGGGCGCAATTCCAAAAGACGGGCCATCGGCCGGCGTCACGATTGTTACGGCGCTGGTGTCGCTGCTCACGGGCAAGCAAGTTCGTCCTCTCACCGCGATGACCGGCGAGATCACGCTGAGCGGGAACGTGCTTCCCGTAGGCGGGATCAAGGAAAAAGTGCTGGCCGCAAAACGGGCCGGGGTGCATGACGTGATTCTTCCCGCGGATAACAAAACGAATGTCGAAGAGGATCTGACTCCCGAGCAGTTGCAGGGATTGACTCCGCACTATGTGAAGACCATTGACGAGGTCCTGGAGTTCGCGATGCCGGGCACGCCGCGCGAAGAGCGACAGGATGCCGAGGAGCGCGAGAAAGTGCTGAGTACGTAAGTAGCTGTCAGTTATGAGTTCCCAGAGTTGCCAGCCTAAACTTGGGCTGGCAATTATTTTTGTCCTCTATTTTCCTTATTTCCCCATGGCGAAGGGTCGTCCGCTTCAACAATCGGGGTTTCCAGCGCCCTAGCGGAAAAATTTGCAGCCGGATACGCGCACGGCGTTATTAATCCCCACGTCTTGCGCGGGACGTGGGGACTCTTAATCGAGCGCAGCGCAAAAGAGACGGGGGCCATCGGCACCCGTCTCCACGCGAGATTAATTGATTGTGAAATTTAAAGCCGTGGCCTTGCCGCCGCCCGGCGCTGGATTGCTGACCACAATGCTGGCCGTCCCGGCCGAGGCAATGTCGGTATAGGGGACATAGGCGTTGAGTTGCGTGGAACTGACGAAAGCCGTAAAGAGCGCAGTTCCGTTCCAGGTAACAGTAGCGCCCGGGGCGAAGTCGCTGCCATTGACGGTCATCAGGAAATTCCACCGGCCATGGGTCGCGCTCGCCGGAGATAACGACTGCGGAACTGGCAGAGGGTTCTTAGTCGTGCTCGAAGGCGTTACCAGATGGGGACTGGTCACGATCGTCGTTTGTAAGGGCTCGCCACTGCTTCCCGTCACGAAAGCTACGCCAGCATTCCCCCAGGGGATAAAGTTGGATGCCTGATAGTTGCTGAATTGTTCAAAGCTCACGGCACCCTGGGGAGTGAACTCGTCGAGATTGTAGGAGGTAATCCCAAATGTCGAGAGGAATGGTGTGGTGCCCACAACCAGCATGCGATTGAAGGGCGCGTCGGGCAGGAGCAGATCGTAATAAGTACAACAGCCCGAGCTAGTGGAGATATCAAACGTTCCAAGCAGCAATCCAGTCGCGGGGTTGAAGGCCTGGCCGGCGTTTCCGTAGATCAGACCATCCGCATAAACGATCGAAGAACCCTCAACCAGATCGGACCACGTTGTGCCGGCTGTTCCGCCTGTGGAGTTCACGGTGACTGGCGTAAGGTAATCGTTCGTATAGGAATACAGGGTGCTGGAACTCACAAACAGAATCTGATTCCCGCCGTTGTAAGTAATATTGTTGGGGAGTTGGGTGGCATCCGAATAAAAATAGACGCCGTAATCGTAGCAGCAAGAGGTGCTCTCTTGAGCAACGGCCCAAATGTGATCGTTGGAAGGGGAAACCTGGAGGCTGGTCGCCACGTTCAAACTACCGTTGTAAGATGTGCCAAGACTCACACTAATGTCGGGAGTGAAGCCAGGAAGGATAAAACGCTGCACCGAACCGCTGCCATTGAGGCCGACATAAAGGTATTGACTGTCGGCCGAGAGCGCGAGTTGGTGAGGTTCGCTGCCCACGTAGTAGTATCCGATGACCTTGCCAGTCTGGGGCTTGATGACCGCGACGCTGTTACCGTTAGTGCCGTAACTGCTCGGAAGCGAGGCGTAGATCAACTGGGCATAAGGATCGTAAATGATGTTGTTGGCTGGAAGATCAAGAGTCTTGATGGTAGCGCTGTAACTGATATCGAAAGTGAAAGCGGTCGAAAGCCCGCCGGGGGCCGGATTGATGGCCGTGATCTGGACCATTCCCGGTTTCTCAAACTCGGCCTTTGTCGGAGTGATTTGTAACTGGCTGGGACCAAGATAAGTTGTGGGAAGCGTCTTACCGTTCCATTGAACCGTTGCCCCGTTCATGAAAGTCGGGAAATCACTATTGACCGTGATGGGAGAGGAAGGCGCACCTTCCACCACCGACGGTGGCGAAACAGAGCTAATGGATGGGATGAGACTCACCACATTGAAAGGAACAAAGTTCGATGAATCGCCGGAATCGTCGATCACGTAGAAGGTTTGCTGTGAGGCCGTCGTCAGAAAGGATGCAGGCACCTGGGCGGTGAGCTCGGTCGGGCTGACGTAATTGGTGTTTAGACCGTCGCAACCGCCATAATACGCGTCGTAGAAGCAAGCAAAATCACCCGCTGCAAAGCCGGTTCCATTTACTGTCACCGTCAATCCGGGGCTATCCATATAGACATTTTGCGGGGAGATCGACGTGATCGTGATCACGGTTGCTTGTTGAGGGGCCCGGGCTGAAGATTTAGGCTGACTTGCGGAAGTGCTGGCAGCGGCGCAAAAAACTGGAAGCGTGACAAAAAACAGCAGTAACAACCGGGTAATTCCCTTGAAACCAATCGGCATACAAATCCTTTCTCGACTTAGATAGGGCCTAACGCAGCAAGAAGTTAGTAGTTCGGCCTGCGCGTGGACGGTAATAGTAGCACAGCATTACTGTCTGTGATATTGATCACTTACAATTGTGTTAGCGAGAAATAAACGCTGCCACCATTTCTTCTCTACAGGTGGTGCTTTGTGGTTGCTACAACCCGACCGAGCTGGACTTCCGCATACGGCCTTGCGCTCCTTCGGTCGGGAGCCCTACCCAGAGTTGCTATTTTGTTTCAACCGTGTTGAGGGACGCGGGAACAAATCGGGATCTCTTCCTAGAAGCCTTCGAGCAGTTCGGGCGGCACTCAAGCCAAGATCGGAATGAACGGCCAGTGCTGCCTTTCATAAACTCCATTTCAGATCTTTCTGGTTGACGGACTGGTTAAGCGGCGAAGGTTGGTTTTTGGGGATGGCGTTGTTCGTGAAATTGGTCAAAAGTGCAAATTGTTGCGCGCTCGGAAGGGTCGTCGTATGACCCAAATTATATTGACATCCTAGACATGTGACAGTACCCTTCATCGCAGTTTTAACGTGGCCGTCGACGCTCCTTCCACGACACTCCACGCGCAGTCGGGGTTATTTCAGGTTTATTGACGTTTAGAAAAGAAAAGCATGGAGCTGTTCCTTTGTCCGCCAATGGTAGTCCGCCGGGGATTGTTTAGTACGGCAGGCAATGTGTTCTAACCGGGTTTTGCGGCGGGACATCGGTTTTCGTCCAGTTTCTCGCCTCTGGCGATGACAACCCCACCAAGAAACCTTGGGGTTTGAAGAGGAGACACATGAAAACATTGCACACGCTCGCGATGACTTTTGCGGTCTTGTTGGCCGGGTTCGGCATCGTTAATGCCCAGGACTCAGCCAAGTCTACGAATCAAGAAACCTTTTCCCACGATGCCATCCACACCGCTGAGCCGGTCAAGCAAATACACGTAATGCGACTGAGGGGCAGCCTACCTTCCGCCGACCGGCTGAGCGCGCCTCTTAGGCGGCGGGCGAGAACGTCGCATGCTCTCAAGCCATTGAACGCTGGCACCATCACTTATACCTGCGACCCAAATGTAGCGGCCGCTACGTGCAACTATCTGAACACGACCATAGCCGGCGATTACAGCAGCACATTCACCAACGCGAACGCCAACATCTACATTCAGTATGGGACCACAGGTCTAGGCGAGAGTGAACAGTACTTCAACTTTGTTACGTACAGCCAATATGTGGCCGCCCTCACCGGCAACTCCAACCAGAGCGCGGTCCAGGCTGCGGCCCTCTCCGCGTTGAATACGTACGATGCCAGTCCGTATGGCAGTGACAACGTTGAAATCAGTGGCGCCCTCGGCACTGCGCTTGGCTTCACCGGACTCACCGGCATCACGACCGGCGGAGGCGACTGTACCCTGGGCAACGCCGGATGCTACAACGCGATCATCACCATTACGAACGACCCGGGCACGCCGCTGTACTACGACAACGTCGGCGGATCGGAGCCTTCGGATGCCTTCGACTTCTACGGCGTGGTCGAACACGAAACCGATGAAGTGCTGGGAACGTCTTCGTGCATAGACACACAGGACGGCGGTGTGCTGAGCGACCCTTGCGATTACGCTGGCGGAAGCGGTACGCCCGCGGCGGTGGATCTGTTCCGTTACAACAGCGCTGGAGAACTCGCTCTTAACAGTAGCTATCTGGGCTTGGCCAGCGCACCGGCCGAAGCGTATTTCTCGTACAACGGCGGAACTACGAACGGAGCGAACGGGGTGGCGAATACCGCCAAGGTTTACAACACTCTGGCCAATGACGAGGACTATGCCGACTTTGTTTCCAGCTCTCCCGACTGCGGAACCGACATAGCGATTCAGGACGCAGAAGGCTGCCCTGGCGAAGATGCTGGCCTCACCATCCTGAATGATGGTGGCGGGGAAATCAACATACTCAATGCGGTTGGATATGATGTCCCGACGCAGGCGTGCGCTGCAGGGACGTATTCGAGTACTGGAGACGCGCCGTGCACACCCGCGCCGGCGGGCTCATACGTCGCCGAAAGCGGTGCTACATCCGCGACGCCGTGCGCCGCGGGCTCGTATCAACCGAGCACGGGACAAACTTCGTGCCTGTTAGCGCCGGCGGGTTCGTACGTTTCCACTGTCGGCGCGATCACAGCGACGCTCTGCTCCGCTGGCAACTATCAGCCGAGCACGGGACAGATCTCCTGCATTGCAGCGCCGGCAGGTACCTACGTCGCAACTACAGGATCAGCATTACCGATCAACTGCCCCGTGGGCTACTATCAGCCGTACTCTGGCCAAACGTCCTGCTTAGCTGCGCCCGCGGGTTCCTACGTCTCCCTTACTGGCGCGATATTGGCAACGCTATGCTCCCTGGGCAGATATCAGCCGAACACAGGCCAGGCCGCATGTCTTTTCGCGCAACCGGGTTCTTACGTTTCCACTACTGGCGCGATATCGGCGACGCTATGCTCCCCGGGCAGCTATCAGCCGAACGCGGGACAGTTCTCGTGCATTGCATCGCCAGCAGGCTCGTCCGTTCCCACTAGCGGCGCTACGGTGGCGACGCCATGCGCTGCGGGCAGCTATCAGCCGAGCACGGGGCAGACCTCGTGCATTGCATCGCCGGCAGGTTCGTACGTTTCCACTAGCGGGGCCACGGGAGCGACGCTATGTCCCGCGGGCAGCTATCAGCCGAGCACGGGGCAGGCCTCGTGCCTGTTAGCGCCGGCGGGTTCGTTCGTTTCCACCACCGGGGCCATAGTGGCGACGCCATGTGTCGCGGGCACGTATCAACCGAGCACGGGACAGACTTCGTGCCTGTTAGCACCGGCGGGTTCGTATGTCTCCACTACTGGGGCCATCGTGGCGACACCGTGCGCCGCGGGCAGCTATCAGCCGAGCACGGGACAGGTCTCGTGTATCCTTGCTGCTATCGGCTACTTCGTCGCGAGCCCCGGTCAAACCAGCGAGACCCAATGCCCGGCTGGGGAGACGACGCTTGCCCCAGGAGCCACCTACTGTGTCGCCGTCTCGCCGGTGACTGTTTCACCGGCAAGCCTAACTTTCGGCGATCTTTATGTAGGTGACAGTGAGGCATTCCAGGTGACTCTCAAAAATACTGGTTCTACAAAGGTGCCGATCGGTCCAATTTCCTTCACTGTGACGGCTGGCGACGCATCGCAGTTTAGCTATCACGAGTTCTGTCAAGCCAGCCTGCCAGCGGGAAGGGTATGCACAGTTAAGGTGACGTTTGCGCCCGACGCAGCAGGGTCGGACGCAGCCACGCTGAACATTGTGGCTGGTTCATCAACGATACAAGTGCCGCTTGCGGCTTCCGGGAAGAGCCGGAAAAAATAAACCTTATTCAATTGCCGGACTTTCCTGGGCTGGGCGGCAAAGACCGTCTGGCCCTTTCTTTGCCTGAATTTTTGCACCCTTGGAGCGTTGGCGACTTTCAACGAAACTGGAAGAATCGGGCGAAAGAGGCGACAATAGTCCCGTCAATCAAGGAACCGCGAATGGGAGCCACTCCGACGGCCAAGGCTGTGTTAAAGCTCGTTCCAAGAGCAGACGCGAATCCCGGCCTCACGCTCGCGCCGAAGCTTGAAAGAACGACGCTTGCAAAAACAAAGCCTGAGAAGATGGAGACGGCCGCCAAGCCGAAGGCCGGTCTGCGCGCCTGGATGGAGCGTGTGCTCGAGGAGTGCGAGCGGGCCGCGGCCGGATTTGAGGCCGATCCCGTGCACGATTTGCGTGTTGCCCTGCGCCGCTGCCGCTCGCTCGCAGATGGATTGATGGCCATGGATCCAAATTCCTCATGGAAGGAAATGAAGAAAGCGGGGCGGAAACTTTTTCGCGCATTGGGGGAATTGCGTGACATGCAGGTGATGCAGGAGTGGATTGAAAAGGTGAGCGACGGATCGAGCGAGGCGGCAGACGATCCGGTTGTGGTGAAGCTGCTCAATCATGTGCATGCGCGCGAGGCCGAATGCAAGCAGCTTGCGCTGAAGGACCTCAATCAATTTGACAAGAAACGATGGCGGCAATGGAGCCGCGCTTTGCCGGGACGCGCGTCGCGGCTGCGTCCAGGCAATGTGGTCTACCTGCACCTGGCGCTGGAAAAATGGACTGCCGCGTACGAGTTCCATAAGCGGGCCATTCGTACGCGCTCGCAGGTCGCGCTGCACGAACTGCGTATCGGAATTAAACGCTTTCGCTATACAGTCGAAAATTTCCTGCCGGTCCAGCACGAGCGTTGGGGCCGTGACCTTAAGGAATTACAGGATCTGCTGGGTGAAGTGCACGACCTGGATGTGCTGTGGGCAACGGCGCAGGAAATCAGGGCTTTTCCGGACGTGGAAAGCCGCATCCGTTGGCGCGAAAGGCTGAATCACGAGCGCAACCGGCGCGTGGAACGCTATCGCGAGCTGATGCTGGGCAAGCAGTCGTTGTGGCGGGTTTGGCGGGCTGAGTTGCCGGAAGGCGAGGCTTTACGCGCAGCGGCAATGACCCGGTTGCGAGTGTGGGCGGGGTACCTGGATCCTGATTTTACTCATGCCCAGCGCGTGGCACAGATTTCGCTTCGCTTGTATGACGGGCTGTGCCGCGCGGCGCTGATCGGCCAAGGAGTAGAGCGCGATTCGCGGGACGTGCTGCTGGCGGCTGCGCTCATGCACGATGTGGGCCGGGCAATCAGCAATGAGAATCATCAGAAGAAAACGTTGCGCATGATTCGGAGCCTTGCGCCGCCCGTGGGAATTAGCGCGCGCGAACTGGAACTGGCGGCCGTGGTGGCTCGGTATCATCGCGGAGCTTTGCCTCGTCCGCGGGCCAGGACTATGCAACGGCTGGAACTGCCCGACCGGCGGGTAGCTCTCGAATTGGCGGGTGTGTTGCGGCTTGCGAAGTCGCTCGATCCACGAAATGGAGCGGCGCCGCGGCTTGAAGTGGATGGCCGGTCCGCGGCGGTGATTGTCCATTTGGCGGGTTATTCGCCGCTTGACCGTGCGGCGGAGGATATCGCTGCGGCGCGGCACTTGCTGGAGACCGCGCTGCGACGACCTGTCGTGGTCCGCGGCATGCGCGGCGCGCGAAGCGCGAATTAGGACATTGTCCATGGTTCGGGGTGGCGGAGTTGGTACAGGTTACTATCGTTTATTGCCCGGCCTGTAAGGCGAAACCTATAATTTCTTATCCTAGCGAACGAGGATTTCATGCAGGAGGCTACCGGGACCTCCCCAATCCGTCTGTCCCAAGAGCTGACGATTTTTCACGACGTCGCTAAGGCTCTGACTTCTTCGCTCGATCTTGACTCCATTCTGCAAACCATCATGGAAAAGATGGCGGAATACTTCCGCCCCGACACCTGGTCGCTGCTCATGGTGGATGAGGAAAAAGACGAGCTTTATTTTGCGATTGCCGTGGGGACCGCGTCCGACATGTTGCAAAAAGAACGGCTAAAAGTGGGCGAAGGACTTGCCGGCTGGGTGGCAAAACATGGCCAGCCGCTGATCGTTCCAGATGTGCAGTTGGATGCGCGATTTTCGCCGCGGCTGGACGAACTGACGCAGCTAACCACACGTTCGGTTGTCTGCGTGCCGCTGCGTTCGAAGCACCGCGTCCTCGGCGTGATTCAGCTGGTGAACGCCAGCGTCGCCATGAGCGATCAGGAGCTTTTCTTCCTGCAGTCGCTTTGCGACTATGCCGCCATCGCGATTGAAAATGCGCGCGCGGTTGAGAAGATTCAAGAGCTCACCATCACCGACGATTGCACGGGGCTGTTCAACGCACGCCATCTTTATAAGACACTTGAAACTGAGGTCTATCGTTCAGGACGTTTCGGTTATGAGTTCAGCGTGATCTTCATCGACCTAGATCATTTTAAGAGTGTGAATGACACACACGGGCATCTGGTGGGAAGCCGCTTGCTGGCGGAGATTGGATATCTCATTAAGGCGCAATTGCGGCTCATTGATTTCGCATTTCGTTATGGAGGCGACGAGTTTGTGGTGCTGCTTCCGCAAACCAGCAAGGACCAGGCGGTGGTGGTAGCCATGCGCCTGCAGGAATCGCTGCGCGCCGGTTCTTTCTGCCACGAACAGGGACTGAATCTGAATGTGCGCGCCAGCATGGGACTGGCAACTTTTCCGCACGATGCGCAGACTCCGCACGACATCATCCGCCAGGCCGACGAGATGATGTATGTGGTCAAGAATTCGACTCGCGACAACATCGGCGTGGCATCGAGAGGACTGGTGGAGAAGTAGCAGTTCTTAGTCGCCGGTTTTCAGTACCCGCTATTGATGTTCTCGCTTCTTCAGATCTTCTGGTTGCGTCGCTGCTGGTTTTGCTTCTGGTATCTCTGGCTTTAGTGCCAGCGGGTTGGCGGGAGCGGCGGGATTCACTCCGAAATCCCAAACGTAGAGATTCATTCCGTCTTTCTCTAACATTTCGGCGATCGCGTATTCGCCACTGGGCAGCGGATCGACCGGCGCGATTTTGACCCAGCCTCCGGTCATCGGCGTGACCGTGGCGGGAATGAAGCGTTCATCGGTTTTTGTTTTGCCGGTTACAGCCGTATTCAAAGAGCCGGCTACGCGCTTGCCGCCTTTGACATCCAGGCGAATGATTTTGTAGCGGTTGGCGGGCGTGAGCGGCGGCGAGTCTCCTGGAGCCTGCGCGGTGGCGGTGGCGCCCTGCCCTGCATCGAGATTGGCATACAGGGAAGGCACAGACGTGTGCGACTGCACTTTCGCGTGAGCCTCGGAAAGTTCGATTGTTTGTTTGGAGCCTGCCAGCGGATTGATCGCGGAACGAAGAATGTTGGATTTGGTGTCGCGATTCAAATCGCTGCCCGATTGCTCGATTTCGGCCAATTGAGGCTGATTCTCGTAGGTGTCGAGGAGGAATACTCCGGTGTCGTCGGGGAGATGGAGGCCGGGCGCGACCTGCGGTGAGCGGGCTTCGGCAGCCTTGCGCTCGGCGTCGAGTTCGCGGTCGAGTTCGGCAGCCTCGGGAGCGGGCGCTCCGGCGAGCAAGCCATCTTCATATTTTTTCGTCGCATCCCAGTCGACAAGGGATTTCGGGACCTCCTCCCACTCGCCGCGCTCGGCGCTGAAATAGCGCACGCGGTCGCCGCTTATTTCATACTTCGTGATCGACT
The DNA here is from genome assembly GCA_049589875.1 of Terriglobales bacterium. GTDB lineage: Bacteria > Acidobacteriota > Terriglobia > Terriglobales > Acidobacteriaceae > Acidiflorens. The sequence continues at coordinate 54,507 of JBAWBR010000048.1, read as the reverse complement.
GGTAGGAGCCGTCTTTGAGGATGAGGCGATGGGCGGCAGTCTCAGCGTGTAATGGCGCGGCGAGGCACCAGAGCGCCGTGAGCACAATGGCAACGCCAATAATCGTTGTCTTGAGAACCCCGAAATCTAGATTCCTGACCCCGGCCGATTTCATGCTGGAAACATTATCGGACTTTTTTCAAGCGTACGTAAGCCCCTCGAGCACGGAACGCTCACACATCGCAAGAATTGCGACGTGTTGCCTGCGCCGCGCAGCCGGAAAAGCGAGTGGGTGACCTCGGATTTCTAGAGCCCAGTTCCTATAGGTAACGGGCCGGGTCATGCCTGTGCGTCGTACTCCTTCAGCTTGCGGTAGAGCGTTGTCTTGCCGATGCCGAGCAGGCGGGCGGCCAGCATTTTGTCTCCATTGGTTTGGGCGAGCGCATTGAAGATGGATTGTTTCTCGATCTCGAAGATAGGGACGATCCCATTCATGGGCGCGGCAGTGGCGCTGCGTGGAGCGCCCGTAAGCTGCGTGGGCAGGTCGCGGACCTGAAGCTCGGTTGCGCTTGAAACGACGCAGGCTCGGCCCAGCGCGTTTTCCAGTTCGCGCACGTTACCCGGCCACTCATAGTTAAGAAGGAGCTTGAGCGCTTCGTCGGAGATAGTTTTTTCGGCGCCGGACTCGCGGCCAATGCGTTCCAGAAAATGCGCCACCAGCAGGGGAATATCCTGGCGGCGTTCGCGCAGGGGCGGGATGCGCAAAGCGAGCACGTTGAGGCGGAAATAGAGGTCGCGGCGGAAACTGCCCTCGTTAACCGCCTGCTCCAGATCGCGATTGGTTGCGCCCAGGATCCGCACATTGATCGGCACTTGCTTGGTGCCACCGACAGGGCGAATCTCTTTTTCCTGGATCGCGCGCAGCAGCTTGGCTTGCAGGTCGATCGGGAGTTCGCCGATTTCATCGAGAAAGACGGTGCCCCCATCCGCGATCGCAAGCAGGCCGTCCTTGGGGCCGGCAGCGCCGGTGAAAGCGCCGCGAACGTGGCCAAACAGCTCGCTTTCAATGAGCGTGGGAACCAGCGATCCGCAATCGACAGGGATGAAAGGCTTGGTGCGCAGCGGCCCGGACATGTGGATAGCCTTGGCGACCATCTCCTTGCCGGTGCCGCTTTCGCCGAGGATGAGCACGGGATGGTTGCTCTGGCCGGCTTTGGCGATGATGCGGTAAAGCTTCTCCATCTCCGGGGAGCGGCCAATAATGCTGCCGAAACCGTTGCGCGATTTAATGGTCTCGCGCAGCAAACGGTTTTCTGTTTTGATCCGAAGATGGCTGGCGACGCCTTCCAGCAGCAGCCGCAGTTCCTGCAAGCTGAAAGGTTTCGGGATGTAGTCGTAGGCGCCAAGTTTCATGGCCTGAACGGCAGACTGAACCGTGGCGAAACTGGAGACGACGATTACATCGGCATCGGGGCGCTGATGTTTGATGTCGTGCAACGCATCGAGCCCGTTGCCGTTGGAGAAGCGAAGATCGAGCAGGACAGCATCGATGTTGGCACTGTCGAGGAGCCGCACGGCATGGTCGGCGGAATCGGCGACCTGGGTGCTGAATCCAAGAGCGTGGCCGACTTCGCTGGCGGCTTCGCGGATGGCTCGGTCCTCGTCAACAATAAGAAGGTTAAGAAAATTCGCGGCGTGATGCGCCCCGAGCGAGTGGTGGGCTGTGGCGGCAGTGGCTGTCATGGCTGGCCTCCGAAGTCGGGTGATGACGTAATTGCATCGCCCGCGGATTCAAATTTCGTTTGTTCAAGGGATCCGGGAATTGCATTATGGCCGTTGGAAGCGGACGATTCGTTTTGGCGCATGTGTTCAAGGCGGCGGCGAAGAGGATCGTTCGCATCGACGCCTGCAAGCAGCAGATCGCAATAGAGCAGGAAACTGGTAAGCACGTGGTGGAAGTCGTGGGCCATTCCCACGGCCAGGCTTCCAATAATGTTCATTTTTTCCGCGTGGCGAAGCTGCTCCGTAACATGCGTGCTCGCGCTAACGTCTTCAAGCAGGACGAGGAAGAAGGCGGACTCCCGAGCCAGCGAAACGGTTACGCGCCCGCGGAACTGAGAGCCGTCCTTAAGGTGAAAAGGCATTTCCAGCGCAAAGCTGCCACTCTTTTCAAGGAGTAAGGCAGTGAGCCTGCGTTTGCATGGGGAATCGCCCTCGTCGAACTTCCAGGGATCGAGCCCGGCCAGTTCGGCTTGTTGGCGACAGAGCAGGCGGGCGAGGGCGGCATTGCCTTCCAGAATTCGTCCGTCAGAATGGCAAAGCGCAACCCCGATTGCAGCCGCGTCGAAAACTTCAGGGAATGGGAAGTCGCGGTGCGGCCCGGAAATGGTCGAGACTAACATCGTGCGAGCGGTCGATACTGACATACCTACCTTCGTTCATGACGCAGCACCACGCCCGATTCATCTCGATGCGGATGGAGAATCCGCAAATGATTTGAGTGGATTCGCAAATCCAAGCTGGGAAAGCTCTTTCCGCGAATGACCCACACAAATCTGATTCGGAAAAAGTGTACCGCGAAGGGAATCAAAGCTAAGTGTCCGCCATCACTCCATTTTTGTGATGAATTGCCTCAAAGGAGCGGCATAGGTCAATTCAGGATGGCAAAGCAAGGAAGTCGAATTGGGAGAATTGGCTGCGGCCTGTAGAACTTAAAGTACAACGTGAACGTGTTCATCTATGTTGCTTAATTGTAGATTGTTATCAATGCTAGTGCGTAGTCGTCAGTTCTTGGATTTTTTTCGGTTCCCAGACTTCAAAGCGCTGATCCTAGCGGCGTGGCCTCCTCCGCTTTATTGCAAATCTACAGCTTGAGCCAGTCGAAATGTCAGACGGCGGTCGGGCGTGAAAATTACATCGCCGACGGTGGGAGGCGGCGCGCCCGTAGAAGCATGATCGCTCGGCAAGGCACCCTTGCTGAAAATGCTGGAGGTGTCCACGAGGAGGCTCTTGCCGCCGCCATTGACGCTTACCAGCGTGATGCGCAGGTAGCCTGGGTTGCGGAGGCCGGCGGATGGTTTTGCGTCCAGAACGCGCCCGCTGACCTGGGTGCCCCGCGGCAGAAGCGTCTGCTGGTCAACGATGACGGGATCATCCAGCGTGCCCTCGAAACTGTCTCCAGCATGAGCCGAGGCGCTTGAAAGCGGACTGGTTAGACGGACAGTTAAGAAAGTGCCTTCGGTAAGGCGGGCGGCGAATGGGACGAGCCCTTGCCCGGAGGGGGCGGACGGCTGCGAGGCGCGCTCGAAGGGAAGACTCTGAGTGGAGCTTGGCGAGTCCAAAGTGCCGGGATGGCGGTTGCAGCTCACAAGCAGCGCCAGTAGCAGGGCGATAGCTACGCCCGACGCGAGCGGGAACGCAGCGTTAAGTACCCTCCGTGACATGCACTGAATTGTAGCCCAATGGTCCGCTGCGCCAGCGCGGGTGGATGTAAGGCTTCAATAGCCAATTCAATCCCCAAATTAAATTCCCAGGGTAATTCTGTAGTGTGGTACATTGGTACCATGGTACGCGATGATAATCTGGTAGTGGAGCGGGTGCAGACGGGCGTGCGCATGGAAAAGCGCATTCTGAAAGTGCTCAAGGGGTTCGCTGAATTTCACGATATGACGCTAGGCGATCTGCTCGAAGGCATTGTGCTGCACGCCTTCGACGGCAAGACGCCGTTTGGCGCCGAATCGCTGGCGCAAATTCGCGAACTGAAAAAGTTTTACGGGCTCGATCTCGATTCGCGCGCCAGCCATCACCTGATTGAAGGCAGGCGCGGCGAGGGCGAGCCTGGATCGCAGAGTAAGACCGTGGGCAAAGCCAGACCGGAGAAGAAGAAATGAAACGGGATCGTGCACGCACTGCGACAACAGTGCCGCGGGCGGTATTGGGGCTGGTCATTCTCGCGGAAGCGGCGCGGTTTAGCAACTTGGGCTGTGATGGAGACAACTTCATCCCATGATCGTTTACCAGCCAGACTGCCTCCAACCCGGGAATGGAACGGGGAAGGTCATGAAGAATGTTATGAGCGATGTCACGCGCAACAGGGAATTGATTTCCGAGTTTGAGGAAAGCCGCGCCCCTGGTGGCTTTCGTCACGCCGATCATGTTCGGATGGCCTTTGCCTATGTGTCGGAGTTCCCGCTACTTGAAGCGATCGCGAAATTCTCGGCCGCGATCAAGCGGTTTGCGGCTGCGCAAGGCAAGCCCCATCTCTATCATCAGACGATTACCTGGGCTTACCTAATGCTGATCCACGATCGCATGGCGCGAGCCGGAATGCCACAGTCGTGGGAGGCATTTGCGGAGGTTAACTCCGACCTGCTGGTTTGGGGCGGAGGTGTGCTTGAGCTTTTCTATACGCGAGCCACACTCGATTCCGACCTAGCGCGGCAAACGTTTCTGTTCCCCGATCGAGGGCGATAAAAGGAACGCAAACCAGAGATAAACGGCAAGGGCCGCCTGAGCGTCTGCTAAAACGAGCAACGCTAAGGCGGCCATCGTTTTTCGTGCGATTACTGTGATCCGCCCCGGCTGGTGGCGCTGATGGATTCGTCTTCCGGTTGGATGATGACTCCGTCGAACGGCGTCGCGCCCATGTAGCGTCCGCCCACAATGCTGACCCGGCGCAGCGGGTATCCGCTGTCGGGCCCTCGCTGCCAGGTGCGGCCGCCGTCCTTGCTCTCGAAGATCACGCCGGTCTGATCGCTGGTGACGAGCAGGCGTTGGTGTGCGGAGTCGAAGCTGACGGAGGTGATGTCCTTGGCAGGCAGCCCGTCGATGACGTGATCCCAGGTCGCGCCGCCGTCATTGCTGCGGTACACACCCTCGCGAGCGGCGATAAGGAACTGCGTTTCAGAGGCAATCGCCGCGCTGCGGATGCCGACCACATAGGAAGGCAGACTGCCCTGCTGCCATTTCTCGCCGCCATCGTGGGAGACCATCACGCTGGAGCGGGTGGCGGCAACGACCGTATTCCCGTGCGCGCGAACAGTGACAAAATCCTGCTGGCCGAGAAACGGGCCGCCATGCCAGGTCTTACCGTCATTAGCGCTGAAGTAGATGCCGGCGGTTGTTGCAGCCAGCCAGTGTCCGGTATCAAGTTCCAGATCATTGACTCGGGCTTCGAGTTCCGACTTCTTGTAGGTCGTAGTGGTGACGGTCTTCTTGCTGCCCTTGGGGTGAACAGTCTTGGTCTCAGCGATGGCCACCAAGTTCATCGGGCGCCATGCGCTCGAATTGTGCTCAAGATAGAAGATGCCACGATTGGTGCCGGCGACGAGCGTCCCATTGGCTGCCTGCTTCAATGCGAACACGTCGCGTCCACCCAAGCCTTCGGCCTTCTGCATCCAGTGCTGGCCGTTGTCGTGGGAATAGAACACGCCTCCGTATTCGCGATCGTTCACCAATCCCACATAGAGTGTATTGGCGTTCTGGTTGTCCGCCAGCAACGCTGAAACATAGCGATGCGCATAGCCGTGGTTGGATGTTTCCCAGGTGGCCGCCCCGTTCATGGAAGCCATGACGCCGCTGCGGTCGGTCGCGATGAGAACATGATTGGAATCGCGCGGATCGACGAACACGTCATTCACAACGACGTCTTCGTCCGATACGCGCTTCCAGGTCCTACCGAGATCGACGGTCTTCCAGAGGCCTTCGGTGGTGCCGGCGTAAACGATGTTTTCGTTTGTAGGATCCTGCTTAAGCACGCGGGTGCGGCGGGCAGTGAAAGGAATGCCCTGAATTTTCGAGAACTGGCTGCCCGCGGAGTCGCTCTTATAGATGCCCGAGCAGGCGCTGGCAAAAACCACCTGCGGATTATCGTGGTCGACGATGACGGAAAATACGTCGGAGTCGTCGATCATTCCTTTATTGATGTGCTGCCAGTTGACACCTGCATCGGAGGTCTTCCAGGCAAGATGCCAGGTGCCGGCATAAATCGTGTTGGGATCCTGGGGATCGACGGCGATGGATTCAACGTTATGAACCTCGGAGGAGGAAAGATGCTGCCAGCTGTCGCCGCCATCTTTTGTGCGATATACGCCGTCAAGCGCGCCCGCTACCAGAACATCCGAATTCCCGCGGTACATAGCCATGGCGCGGATGGATTTGCCGTGCATTTCCGGGAGGCTATCCCAAGTGTGGCCGCCGTCGCGGGAGCGGAAAATTTCGCCGGCTTGCTGGCTGGAGGTGCTCCATGCCGAAACGTAAACGCGTTCGGAGTTCTGCGGATCGACGACGATGTGATCGAGGACGTAGTCATCGCCGCCAAGGTGCGCCAGGCGAGACCACGTGTGTCCGCCGTCTTTGCTTGAGAACATCTGGCCGGTCGAGGTTCCCAGGAAAATGTGATCTGGATTGTGAGCGTCATAGGCCAGGCTGCGGGCGTCGCCGCCTTCGGGTCCAATGACCTGCCACGGGCCGCTGGCGAGCAAAACGGAGTTAAGAGCGCAGATCGCCAGAAGCAGCAAACCGGAGGCGCGTAACGAGCGCCCGTCCACTCTAAGTTTCATAGGAATGGGTTACCCCCGCGAACAATATTCGCCTTCGCCCCAGACTGACAGGGTAGCATGGGCGGAACAAGTTACTTAAGAACGAACAGCAGAAAGGCCGGTGGAAATGTTCCACCGGCCTTTCGTCCATGCGCATGAGGCGGATAGGAAAGGACGGGGTACTAAACGAAGCTCCCCGTCCTGCCCATTATTCAGCTTTTTTCTTGGCTGCTTTCTTTCCTTTTGCAGCCGGCTTCGGATGATCCAGGATCGGCTTCACTTTCTTCTCGTCGACCGCGGTGGTCGATGAGTCGTTGGGGAAGCTCGCGCCTGCGGGAATGATCCACTGCTCCGAGGTCGCCGTTCCGGCGCTCCCGGTGCGGCACTCGATGCGGCTTGCGTCGATGTGCTGCTGCGCTTCGCCTTCGGTGATGTAGTACTTCACATCGACGGCGCGCTCGGCTGCCAGGTCCTTATGCTTGGAGTGCTTGGCTTCCTTCGGATCGGCGTTGCCCACCACGACGAGCTTGGCATCGGGATCCTGCTGCAGCTTGCCGGCAACGTCATCGAGCATGGCTTTGCAGGTGTTATCCACGCGCCATGGTTTCTTGGCGTTGGGATATTCGCATTCGTTTAGCTTGCTGGCCTGCGGCGGCGGCGGAGGAGGTGGCGGCGGATTGTTGATCGTCACCGAGCTCGACGCCGAAGTATTCAGCCCGCGCGAATCGGTACAGGTTGCCGTGACCGTCACGGTTCCAGGCGAGGCTCCGGTCGTGTTCAAGGTCGCGGTATTTCCGTTGCCGGAAATGTTTCCGCTGCTGGCATTCCATCCCGCGACTGAGACGGGAACATTGTCGGGGCTGGTACAGCTGCACGTAATGGTGACCGCGCCACCGACGTCAACCGACGAGGGGCTGGCCGAACAGGACATCTGCGGCGGATTCAGGGGCTTCACCGTGAACTTCGACGAGCAACTGGCAGTATTGTTTTTCTTTTCCTTGGGATCGGTGACTGTCGCAGTCGCTGTGTAGTCGCCGGGATTTGCCCCTTTGGTGTCGATGGATGCGCCAGTTTCGTTGCCCTGAATGGTGCCGCCATTGCTGGCCCAAGTGTAAGTAAGTTTGTGCTTGGGATTGAAGTTGCTGGCTGAAACGCTGACATGGAGCGGCTCGCCAACCATGACTTCGGTGTGGTCGATAGAGCAGGCGGCGGCTACCGGAATCGGGGGCGCTCCGCCAAAGTTGAAGACCAGACCGGTACGCAGGCGGACGCCTTCGTAGGTCGGATGGCGCAGAGGACCATCATCTGCGGGCACAGCCTCGGACCAGTTCTGGCGGGCAGCCACGAAATCAGCCTCGAACAAACGCAGAGTCAACGGCTTCCAAATCTTCAGATCCATGCCGCCGCCGACGGCGGCCGCCATGCCGTTGGAAGAACCAGCGGTGCGCGCGGACATGCGCTCAACCCCGCCCAGGGCATGGACAAAAAAGTTTACCCCGTCGCCGCGATAGGTCAGCTTTGGTCCAACCATTCCCGTATTGATCGTTGCATAACGATATCCGTTAATACCCCAATCGCCTTCAAGGGACCACCACTTGTTGAAATTGTAAGCCACATTCGCGGCGGCGCCTTGAGCCACCGAGGGCAATTTGAATGCCTGCGGCGGCGTGCTTCCATCCGGGATATTGCCTCCCGGATTCAACCATTGATACCCGAGAAATATTTCGGCTTTGGGCGTCGCGTCGCTGGTTTGCGCGCTGGGCGCATTGGTGGATTGCGGCGCTTGTGCGTTGGTCACAGCCGGCGCGACGATAAGAATCACGGCCAGGACGAGCAAAAAACTTGCCCATCTCCGGTAAGTTTGACAAAGTGACATATCTCCTCCGAATCGATTCCAAATAATTAGTAGTGCAAACAGAATTGCTAACAGCAACCCTTGAGAATAAATTGCATTGAAAACACAGGATGATACAGCAATTGGCGAGTTTTTCAAACCAGCAAGAACCAGAACCAGCACTCTTTTTCAGCGGTTGGCGACTGAGTTTGCCCGAGTGGACGCCATATCGACGGCTATCTCAAAATGATACGGGCGACTTTCCGCCGGGTTGCGGGCGGACCTTCTTCCCTGAATAATGCTCACGAGACCTTATGACACAAGAACGGGTACTAATCGTTGAAGACGAGGAAAACGAACGCACCGGGTTAGCGGAGCTGGTGACAGGCTGGGGCTACCGCACCGATACCGCCGCCGACGGGGTGGAAGCGCTCGAGAAGGTCGCGGTGTTTGCCCCCTCAATTGTAATCACCGACGTCAAGATGCCGCGCATGGATGGGATTGAACTGGCCGAGCGGCTTTCCCAGCTCACACAGACCGTTGCCGTCGTTATTGTAACGGCGCAGAAGACAACGGACACCGCATTCCACGCGGGGCGGCTGGGCGTGCAGGACTACATCGAGAAGCCAATCGACTTCCGCAGGCTGCGTTCGATTCTGACTAACATCGGTGAAATACTGGAAGCGCGGGCGGAGAGCGAAAGCTTGCGCCGGCGCCTACGCGATAAAGGTGCCTTGGGGCTTCTTGTGGGATCTTCCGCGCCCATGCAGGAAATATTCCGGCTGATCGAAATGGTTGCTCCCAGCACAGCATCAGTGTTGATCACCGGCGCAAGCGGCACGGGCAAGGAACTCGTCGCCCGCACCATTCACGATTTGAGCCCGCGGCGCAACAAGCCGTTTGTGCCGATCAACTGCGCGGCGATTCCGGAAACGCTGATCGAGAGCGAGATCTTTGGCCACGAGAAAGGCGCATTTACTGGAGCGCTGGAGCGGCGCACAGGATGCTTTGAACTCGCCGAAGGTGGCACGCTTTTGCTTGACGAAATTGGCGAGATGCCGGTGGGCACGCAGGCCAAATTGCTGCGCGTGCTCGAAGATCACAAATTGCGCCGGCTGGGCAGCAAGGTGGAGACGGCGGTCGATGTGCGCGTTCTGGCGGCCACGAACAAGGTTCCCGACGAGGCCGTGGCCGCGGGCGAACTTCGCGAGGATCTTTATTACCGGCTCAATGTGTTCAACATACACATGCCGGCGCTGCGCGAACACAAGGAAGATATTCGTGAACTGGCAAAAAACCTGCTTCAGGATATGAACCAGAAGCACGACCGCAAAGTCTCGGATGTGAGCGAAGCCGTTTTGAACGTTTTTCAGACTTATTCATGGCCCGGAAACGTGCGCGAGTTGCGCAACACGCTCGAGCGAGCCGTGATCGTGTGCGAAGGAGGATTGGTCGAGACCAAGCACCTGCCGCCGGGTTTCGGGCAAAGCATAAAGGTCGTCGTCAACGATCCCGATGCAGTGCACCTCGGCGTGGGCACTACGGTTGAGGAGGCGGAAAAGCTGCTCATCCTGAAAACGCTGCAGGCGACAAACAACAACAAAACGCGAGCCGCGGAGATCCTGGGCATCAGCTTAAAGACGCTGCATAACAAGTTGAAAGAATACGGCCGTCCGCAGGATACAGTGCTGGCGGAGGAATAGTTCCCAGTTCCCGGTTCTGAGTGAGAACCAGAGGCAGGCTATTAGGGGGAACGGATAACTAATCACTCACCACAGCCTTTCATGACTCGGAAAATTATTATCGTGCTTGCCATCACTGTGTTGTTCACAACGCTGGTGGTGGCGTTTTCCTGGGTCTATTTGTCGCAACTGCTCAAGCAGCGCTTGATCTGGGCCGACGAAACCGCTTCTCAGTTAACCAACCAGCTCGAATATGCGGCTTCGAAAGCTCCGCCCGATCTGACCAGTACGCGCGTGGATACCGAAAATCCAAAGGCCATGCGAGCGGCCATCACGAATTATTTGCAGACCGATACCAATCTCAACGAGATGCTTGAATCGGTGGTGGGCAATTCGCGGATCATCTACGATGCCGCGATCGTCGACCCCAACGGCGTTGCCATCCTCGATACGAACCCTGTGCTGAACGGCAAGCCCGTGCCGGTACGTCCGCCATTGAGCCTGCTGCGCGATGCCGGGTTTCGGCATCAGTTGCGGCTGTTGTACGGCCAACCCGCGACGGTGTATGACGCCAGCATAGGGCTGGAAATGGATGGCCAAACATTTGGCAGCATCCACGTGGGCGTTTCGACCGTATTTCTTCGTAACGAGCTCACGCCGCGGCTGCAGGAAGCCGGCTTCTTCTCCGTGCTTGCGATCTTTTGTTCGCTCATGCTGGCCTCGGTGGTTTCGAACGTGGCGCTCGGTCCGTTAAGGACCATTTCGCGCGATCTGGATACTGCGAGCGCAGGCTCTCCCTTGCCGGAGGAGGAAACGAAACACGACGAAGTTGGCCTGGTATCGCTGAAGATCGCGCATTTAGGACGCCAGATTCGCGACACCAATGAGATTTTTTCCGCTTTGAAAGACAACGTCGAGCAGGTGATGTCGAAGCTGCAGGATGGCCTGATGTTATTCACGCGCGACACGCGTGTGGTGCTGGTAAGCGCGTCGGCTGAAAAATTCCTGAGCCGGCCGCGCCGGGAAATTCTGGGCCGCAAAGCCGAAGAGATTTTTTCCGATGGAACCGTGCTGGGTACTGTCGTGCTCGCGGGATTCGCTAAACAACGACCGGTGGTGCAATACGAGTTCGATGCGTCCGACGGCCGCCGGGTGCAGGTTTCGCTTGATTTTATTCAGGAGAAGGGAACACCGATCGGCGCGCTGCTCACGATGCGCGATGTGGAATCGGTGCGCCGCATCGAGAATGAGATTGAGATTTCGCGCCGTTTATCGTCCGCCGGCCGCGTCACACGCGGGGTCGCCCATGAAGTGAAGAATCCGATCAATGCCATCGTGCTGCATTTGCAATTGCTCCAGAATAAAATCCAGCAGGACGATCCGGAGACGCGCCGTCATATGGATGTGATCGGAAACGAAATTCGGCGCCTGGATCGGGTGGTGCAGATCCTAGTCGACTTCACTCGGCCGCGCGATCTGCGCCTCGAGGAAGTGGACCTGCGCAAGATTCTCGACGATGTTGTTTTGCTCGCCGCGCCCGATGCCGCTCGCCGCGGCATCACGCTGGCCAAGGACTTCCCCTCCGAACCTCTCATGGTGCGCGTGGACGCCGACCTGATGAAGGAGGCGATTCTGAATCTGGTAATCAATGGCGTGCAGGCAATGACGCAAGGGGGAACGCTGACTGTGGTGGGAGACCGGCTGGACGAGATGGTGGTGGCCGAGGTACGGGACCAGGGAGTCGGCATTCCTCCCGATGCGCAGGAGAAGATTTTCGAGTTGTATTACACGACGAAGAAAGATCAAGGCGGCAGCGGGATAGGGTTGGCTCACACCTACCAGATCATGCAATGGCATTATGGTTCGGTCGAGTTCGATTCGATTGTGGGCGCGGGAACGACATTCCGGCTGCGGCTGCCAGCGGTAAGCGTGAAAACGGAGCGGCCGGAAGAGATGAGGGCCTGATGCGCTTTGCCCATGCAGTAGCGGCTCTGGTTTGTTTGAGCGCGGCAGTGTCGCTCGGTCAGGAGGCGGCACCGACACCGGCGCCGACCGCGCCGGAAATCCCGCAAACGCAAAAAGCCACCCCGGATGCCGAACCTGCGTCCCAGGAACCACGGTCCCAAGAACCAGCTGCGCAAAATCCCAATCCTCCCGCCGCGAAAAATGGTGCGGATGCAAAGCCCGAGGGAACCACCGCGGGATCGGCTCCGCCCGCACGCGCCAAACCACCGGCTAAGCCGCGTCCAAAGCGCTCTCCACCTCACGCGTCTGCTTCCGATCTCGCGCCGAAAAAAGTCGTGGTTCGCCGGGGAGGCGCGAGCGAGCCGTCGGCGCAGATCGTGACCGGCATGACTCCGCAGGAAGCCCTGGCGCGACAGCAAGAGGCGGAGAAGGCACTGGATGCGGCCGATGAGAGTTTAAAACGGGTGCTCGGCCGCCCGCTCGACGCTCAGCAGGAAGAAACTGTCTCGCAGATCCATAACTATATCGGCCACGCGCGTTCTGCGTTGAAGGAAGGCGATATCTCCCGGGGATACACCTTGGCCGTGAAAGCCAATCTGCTGGCTGAAGATTTAGTGAAGTATTAATAAGTCCGGTTGACCCACCACTCCGAACCGCCTAACATTACGTCCGCGCGGGCCCCACCTTTTTGAAACATGGCTAAAGGGAAGCTCGCGTTTTTGCCGCATGGACCTTATCGGACAAACCGTTTCTCATTACCGCGTGCTCTCAAAGCTTGGAGTCGGCGGGATGGGCGTGGTTTATGAAGCCGAAGACACGCGTCTGGGCCGGCATGTCGCACTTAAGTTTATTCCCGATCACCTGACGCAAGATCAGCGCTCACTTGATCGCTTCACGCGCGAGGCGCGAGCGGCTTCGCAGCTTAGTCATCCCAACATTTGCACCATCCATGACATTGACGATAACCAAGGCTGCCCGTTCATCGTCATGGAGAAGCTGGAAGGCGAGAGCCTGAAGCAAAGGATTCGCGAGCACTCCACCGGCCGCGGGATGGAGACGGACGAATTGCTTGAAATCGCCGTGCAGGTTGCCGACGCGCTCGCCGCTTCGCACGCGAAGGGCATTGTGCATCGCGATATCAAGCCCGCCAACATTTTTATCACCCCCAACGGCCAGGTGAAGATCCTCGATTTCGGGCTGGCGAAACTAGCCAAGACAGGCAAGGTCGGGACGGCAACCGACTCCTCGCTCGAAGAATCCCTGACCCAGGTCGGCGTGATTCCCGGCACAGCCGTATACATGTCGCCCGAGCAGGCTCGATCCGAAGATTTGGATGTGCGCAGCGATATCTTCTCATTCGGCGTTGTCCTTTACGAGATGGCGACCGGCAAAAAGCCTTTCACGGGCACGAACGTTGTCACCACGCTGCACGCGGTCATCAACCAGAAGCCGGCCGCGCCGCGTACGGTAAACCCCGCCGTGCCCCGCGAACTGGAAATGGTCATCGCCAAAGCGATGGAAAAGGACCGCGATCAGCGCTACAAAGATGCCGCCGAAATGAAGGCCGACCTCCTGCGCCTGCGCCAAGAGTCGGAATCGGGCGGAGCGCGCAGTGGATTGCGGCAGGTTTCGGGCCTGCGTACATCCCCCAGGACCTTTGAAAATACGGGGAGCAAACGGAAATGGATCCTGATGGCTCTCGCTGCGGTATTGCTTACGGTGATGGTTGCCGTAGGCGCATGGTGGTTCCATCGCCAGAGGCAGGCGGCCGAGTTGGTTGACCGGACGATTGCCGTGCTGCCGCTGCAGAACATCAACAACGACACCGAGAACGACTTTCTGAAGTTTGCACTCGCCGACGAAATCGCTAACGCACTTACCTATTCGCGGTCGCTTGAAATCCGACCCTCCGCAAGCACGCAGAAATATAGCAATGGCGAGGCCGATTCGTCGAAGATCGGGCGCGAACTGGGAGTGGGTATCGTAATTGCCGGGCATTTTATGCGGCAGGGAAGCAAGGTCCGAGTGACGCTTGAAGCGATCGAGGTCAAGAAGGATCGCGTTCTGTGGTCAAGTACCCTGACCGCGCCCGCCGACGATTTGCTGGCGCTGCGCCGGCAGATGGCAAAAAAAGTCGGTCAGGAGTTGATTCCGGCGCTCGGCATCAACGGTGAATCGGTGGAAGCGGGCAGCGCCCCGAACAATCGCGAGGGATACGACCTGTATCTGCGCAGCCTGGCATTGCCGCACGACTCGGGGCCGAATAAGGATGCGATCGCGGTCCTCGAAAAAGCCGTTGAGCTCGATCCCAACTATGCGCCCGCATGGGAGGCTCTGGGCCGGCGGTTATATTTCGACGCAATTTATTCGGGCGGGGGCGCATCTGGCTACGAAAAATCCAATACGGCGCTGCGGCACGCTCTAAGTCTCGAGCCGGGTCGCGCGATAGCGGCTGGCTTTCTTGCCACCAATCTGGTTGAAACCGGAGACCTGGCGAAAGCCTACGAAGATGCGCGCGCGTTAGTCGAACGGCGTCCGGGAAGCGGCACTGCGCATTATTCGCTGGCTTATGTGCTGCGCTACGTCGGGCAATTAGAACGGGCCCAGGCCGAATGCCAGAAAGCACTTGCCATCGATCCCCGCAACTACAACTGGCGTTCCTGCGCGTTCGCATTTTTTGAGCAGGGAAAAGATCAGCAGGCAATGCAGTATCTGGATCTGGATGCTGGCTCGGAATGGTCGAATGCCGTGAGGGTCTCTGTCTTGATGCGCGAAAACAAACCCGCGGAAGCGCAAAGAGCTGCCGAGCAGATGACGGAAAATCCTATGTGGATGCGGCCCTTTCTGCAGGCTTGCCTGGCCAAAGCGCCAGCGGCCGAACTCCATCGGCTAGCCGACCAGGCGAAAACGGATTTGCTGCCGGAGCAGGATTCGGAATTGAAGTATTACCAGGGCACACTGCTGGCCACGTGCGGCGAGACGCAGACTGCCTCTGCATTTCTGCAAGCCGCCGTGCAGGGCAAGTATTGCGCGAGCGAAGCGTTGCGTTCGGATCCGCTGCTGCTAAACATGCGCGGCGTCGCCGGCTTCGACCAGATTGTGCGCGACGCAACCGAATGCCAGCAAGCGCTCACAGCGGCGAAATGATCCCGCGCTCGTTTCATCGCCAAGATATTTGCTTCTTTCTTCGTGTACATTCCATCAGATGAGGATGTTTTCGGCCTTGAAAGCGTGGGTCCGGGATTTGAACAATTGGCATTTCATTCGCGCGGGCGCTCTGGCAGGTGCAATTGCGATCGGAATATTGGGGCATCCAGCCGCTGCTCAGAGTGAAGACAAGCCTTCTGTCTCCGCTCCCGATCGTTACTACGATCCTCTGCCGCAAGACACGGGCGAAAAAGGACTGGAGTTGGAGCTCCGCAAGCTGAACACCACCGGGCGGCTTATGCAGATCGACGCTCACCCCGACGATGAAGATGGCGGCATGCTCACCCTCGAAGCGCGGGGCAAAGGTGTCGATACGCTGCTTATGACCTTAACGCGCGGGGAGGGAGGTCAGAACAAGCTCGGCAGCAGCCTGTTCGATGTCCTCGGCGTGCTGCGCACACTCGAAGTGCTGGCCGCCGACCGTTACTATGGCGTTGAGCAGCGTTTCTCGCGCGTCGCAGATTTTGGATACTCGAAAACTCCAGAAGAGACTTTTGAAAAATGGCAGGGGCACGACGTGGCCCTTGCCGATATCGTGCGCGTGATTCGCCAGTTCCGTCCCGACGTGCTGGTTGCACGTTTTTCCGGGACCGAACGCGACGGCCATGGACATCATCAAGCCTCGGCAATCCTCACCAGGGAGGCGTTCCGCGCAGCCGCCGACCCCCGGCGTTTTCCCGAACAAATTGCCGAAGGCTTGCAGCCCTGGCAGCCGAAGAAGCTCTACCTAGGCAATGTATGCAGCTTCGGAGCCCAGACCTGCGATTCGGACAAATACACGCTTAAACTCAATACCGGCAAGTTCGATCCGCTGCTTGGAATGTCTTATGTGCAATTCGCGATCAAGGGTCTGAATCATCAGCAATCGCAGGGCCTCTCGAACATTACCGTGCCCACCGGCGATCGATTCACTTTTTACAAGCTGGTGGATTCGGCGCCCGATTCAGTGACGACCGCAGCGAAGGCCGCGGCGATGACCGCGCCGAAGGACAAAGACGGTCACGAGCAGGATTTCTTCGACGGAATCGATACCTCGCTGCCAGCTTTAGCCTCGAACTTGGGAAACGAAGAAAAGAAGGTTCCCTGGCTGCGCGCGGAGCTACAGTCGATTGCCGCTGATATTCAGCATGCCGCGGAAAAGATGGATTCCGATCCAGCCGCCAGCGCCGAGCCGCTCACGGCTGCAGTCGAAAGCCTGGATGCCGTCATCAATCGTGTAAAGAACAGTGCGCTCTCCGCCATCGGCAAGGAAGACCTGCTTGTGTCGCTGCAAGGCAAAGAGCAGGAAGCGCAACGAGCGGCAAATATCGCACTGGGCGTGCGCTTTGAGGCAACCGTAGATTCCGCGGACAGCGCCGGCAAAGCCGCTCCTCCATTCCACGATGCGCTCACGGTTGTTTCTCCCGGACAAAGGTTTCAGGTGATGGCGCGCGTGCACAACGGATCAAATCGCTGGCTCAGTGTCGATGGCGCCAGCCTCGAAGGCGCTCAGGATTGGATTCAGAAGTCCGATGCCGGGCCGATGACCGTCGCGCCCGGCAAGGATTATTACGCTAACTTCGCCCTCAAGGTTCCGGCTGACGCGCCTTCCACTCGACCGTATTGGCATCGCAACAATCCCGAGACCGATTCGCTCAACACGATCGATGACGAGCGCTATCAGACCCTCCCACTGCCTCCTCCGCCGCTGCGGGTGCGTGTAAGGTATCAAGTCATCGCGCGCATGAAGTCGCATTCGCTCGCGCCCGAAGCCCTTCGAAATCGGCGAGGCGACGATGCCGCGGGCGACCAGCAAATTTCGGCGACGGTCTTCGTACCCTTTACGGAGGAGAGCGGCAGCCATTACAAAACGCCACTCGCGGTTGCGCCCGATTTCTCGCTGACACTGCAACCGGGTGAGCACATTCTGCCGGTACGCGAGGGCAAGAAAATTACCGTGAATGTGGGCGTGAATTCCAATCTGACCGGTGCTTCGAATGGAACGCTGCATCTCGATCTGCCTCCGGGCTGGAAATCCGAGCCCGAGGAGTTTCTCGTCGCGTTACCGAAGCGCGGCGACCGGCAGGACTTTTCATTCACCATCTTTCCCGGCGCCTTGCAGGAGGGCCGGGTAAAGATCAACGCCGTGCTCGATGCGGGCGGCAAGCGATACAACGAAGGATATTCGCTGGTTACGCGGGGGGATCTGGGCGCGGCTTACTACTATCAGCCAGCGTTACAGCGTGTATCCATCGTCGATGTGACGGTACCAAAAGACTTGAAGCTCGGCTACATCATGGGTGCCGGCGATGATATTCCCACGGTGCTCGAGCAGATGGGCATCAACGTCACTATGATTCCCGCGGACAAGTTGGCGACCGAAGACTTGAGCCAATTCCAGACTATCGTTCTCGGCATTCGCGCCTACGACACGCAGAAGGATGTGGCCGCGAATAATAAGCGCCTGCTCGATTTTGTCGAGGCCGGTGGACGGCTGGTGGTGCAGTACAACACAATGGGGTTTGGGCCGTCGGCGGGAGATTTCAATTCCGGCAAGTACACGCCATATCCGGCGACACTGAGCCGTGATCGTGTTTCGGTGGAGGAAGCGCCGGTCACAATTCTCGATCCCTCAAATCGGATATTTCACTATCCAAACGAAATTACCGCGAAAGATTTCGACGGCTGGGTGCAAGAGCGCGGCTTATATTTCATGTCGCAATGGGACCCGCAATTCACACCGCTTCTCGAATCGCACGATCCCGGCGAACCCGAAAGAAAAGGCGGGCTGCTGGTGGCGCACTACGGCAAAGGAACATACATTTATACCGGCTACGCATTCTTCCGCCAATTGCCGGCGGGCGTGCCCGGAGCGGTGCGGCTGTTTGTAAATCTGGTAAGTGGTCGTTGAGGCGATAGTTATAAATTGTTAGTTAGTTGTAATTGGCCGCAGATTGCTAGTCGCTCGAAATGCGTTTCTGTAATTAAAATTCGGGCGCTGACGCTCGCCATTTGATGGCTTTTCCGAACGACTAACGACGGCGGACTAAGTAACCAATCACCAACAACGACCGACGCAGAACGAGCGACCGTCAAAGCGTAAATGCCAATCCCATCCCAACCCAACCCCGACTCCAGCCACGGCCTTGTTCGCGGGCTGGGCCTGGGCTCGGCCACCGCGCTCAACATGATCGATATGATCGGCGTCGGGCCGTTCATCACCATTCCGCTCATCGTCAGCGCCATGGGAGGCCCGCAAGCCATGCTGGGCTGGGTCTTGGGCGCGCTGCTCGCGGTCTGCGACGGACTCGTCTGGGCCGAACTCGGCGCAGCATTGCCCGGCTCCGGAGGCTCCTATCGTTATCTGAAAGAAATCTACGGCCCGCAAAAACTCGGCCGCCTGGTTTCTTTTTTATTCATCTGGCAACTCTCGTTCAGCGCGCCCTTGTCGATCGCTTCTGGCGCAATCGGCCTCTCACAATACGCGGCTTTTTTTTGGCCGAATCTTGAGCGCGTGTGGTCCACGCATAGCTTGAGCCTGAACCTCCCGCTCATGGGCGCGTTGCAACTCACCTGGGTCGCCATGCCGGCTACGCTCGTCGCCATCGGTGTGTGCGCGCTGACCGCATTCTTGCTCTATCGCCGGATCACCGGCATCGCGCGGCTAACCAAGGTGCTCTGGTTCGGAGTAATGGCAACCATCGGCTGGATCATCTTCACCGGCCTCGCGCACTTCAATGCGCATCAGGCGTTCGATCTGCCTCCACATGCGTTTTCATTCTCGCCCGACTTCTTTCGCGGACTCGGGGGAGCCATGCTGATCGCCTCCTACGACATCGGCGGATACTACAACGTTTGTTTCCTGGGCGACGAGGTCAAAGACCCGGGGAAAAATATCCCCCGCGCGCTGCTGCTGTCGATCCTGGCCGTTGTCTGCCTCTACATCGTGATGAACGTCAGCATCCTCGGCGTGATTCCGTGGCGCGAACTGGCGCAATCGGGAGCATCGAACAGCAAGCTCTACGTGGTCTCCACCATGATGGAACGCGTCTACGGACATGGCGCGGCGTCGGCAATTTCGGTGCTCGTGATGTGGACGGCGTTCGCCTCCGTGTTTTCGCTGACACTCGGCTACTCGCGTGTGCCTTACGCCGCCGCGCTCGATGGAAACTATTTTCGCGCCTTTGCCCGCGTCCATCCCGTCTACCAGTTTCCTTACGTTTCGTTGCTCGCGCTCGCGGGAGTGGCCGCGCTCTTCTGTTTCTTGCGGCTCGCCGACTTGATTGCCGCGCTCATCGTGATTCGAATCGTGTTGCAATTCCTGGTGCAGAGCATCGGAGTCATCGTGCTCCGCATACGCCGTCCCGACCTACCGCGTCCCTTTCGCATGTGGCTATACCCGGTGCCCGCGCTCGTGGCCGCGGCAAGTTTTCTTTTCATTCTCATCTCGCGGAAGAACTTTCAGCGCGAGGTGCGCTACGCCGCACTGATTTTGGCGGCAGGGCTCCTGATTTATGCAGTGCGGGCGTGGAAGCAAGGAGAGTGGCCGTTTGAGAGAGAGTCGTTACCCCTCCCCCCCTCAGTCTCCTAGAATCAAGACTTTAGCGATGATTTTTTCCAAAGTCTTGAGCCGCAGGGAATTAGAGGCAAAGTCTTAATTGCGCTGGACGTAGGCGCATGGTTCACGGTTTTCGACTCCTTCCCACCCCAACTAGGGCCGTCGTCCTGACGGTATTTAGCCTGCGGAATCGGTTCGACACCGATCGAATTGTCAAAGAAAGGCTCGCAGTTTTGATCTAGGTCTCGACAAGCGCGAGACCTGGGCACGACGCGACGACTAGGGCCCCCAGCTTAATTGGGCGTGACAACGTTAATAAGACGCCCTAAACTAACCCTAAGCTTTAAGTGGTGGCAACACGCATGACTCACAAGGCCAAAGACCTAACGCCGGACCACAAGATGGCAATCGAGAGCCTGCTGGGGCGCTCTATTGCTGAGAACGAAGAAATCAGCATACGGACAACGACCTCGCCTTCCGCCCCGGAATGGCTACAGGCATCGTGGAAAAGTGCTGAAGAGCAGGGGCTGGATCGGCTCTCCATGGAAGAAATTGATGCGGAGATAGCGGCGGCGCGGAAGGCGCGCCGTGAAAACCGGCCATCGGAGCAATGATTCGGGTCGTCCTCGACACGAATATCTTGATTTCCGCGCTACTGCAGCCACTTGGCTTACCTGCACGGACTTTTTTGCTCACTCTCGCCGGTAACACAGCTCGGTTATGCCTAAGCGGCGTTATCTATGCCGAATACGAAGAAGTGATGAGGCGTCCCAAGTTTAACCGCAGCGAGGCGCTAGTCGAGAACGCCCTCCGCGCTATTCGACAAAATGGACTCTGGGTTAAGCCTTCCGAGAAAGCACATGCCTGTTCCGACCCCGACGACAATATTTTTCTGGAGTGCGCGCGCCCATTTCCTTGTGACTGGCAATCTGAGGGATTTTCCTGCGAAATGGGGTGATACTCAGATCGGAACGGCCAGACAATTTCTTGATGCACTGGCTGAGCGCCAGGAAGAACGTCAACAGTGAAGGGACGAACGACCGCCGACCAGTGGCAGTCCCCAGTGGTGCCCCTCCGATTTTCAATTACGCTTTTTTCTATTACCATCGGTGCAATCTCTCGGGAGACGAACATGAACATCAATTGGGGAAAGACTCGCGCGCTCTGCATCGTGGGCGCTTTGGCGCTATCGATGTTGACTGCGGCTTGCGCGCATCGCCACTACAGAGTTTACGATGCGTACTACAACGACTACCATCCGTGGAACGATCACGAAGTCGCTTATTACGAGCAATGGTCCCGCGAAACTCATCGCGATCCAAACCGCGATTTTCGCCAGCTTCCTTCCGATGAGCAGGAGGAATACTGGAAGTGGCGGCATCAGCACGGCGACCATGATCGGCACAAAAAGTAGTAATCAATCTCACCGCCTGGAGGCGATATGAAGAAAGTTTTTATGATGGCTGGAGTTCTATTCGCGTTTAGCGGCCTGTGCGCGGCACAAGCCAAAGACGCGCCGAAAACGATCACGCAGATCCTCGATGGCGGCGTGAAGGTCATTGAGAGCGAATTTGTTCCGGCGGCCGAGGCGATGCCCGAGGATAAGTACTCCTTTGCGCCGACCAGTGGCGAATTCAAGGGCGTGCGCACGTTTGCCCAGCAGGTGAAGCACGTTGCGGCGGTGAACTACATGCTGGCGGCGGCCATTCTCGAAGAGAAACCGCCGGTGGAACTGGGCGGCGAAAATGGGCCCGACAATATCAAGTCAAAAGCCGATATCGTAAAGTTCGCGAAAGATTCGTTCGTCTACGCGCATAAGGCCGTCAACAGCGTCACCAGCGAAAATGCTACTGGAGAAGTGAAGAGTCCCTTTAGCAATAACAAACTTACGCGTGCGGGCCTCTCAACAATGTTTGCCTGGCATGGCTTCGATCACTATGGGCAGATGGTGGAGTATCTGCGGATGAATGGGATTGTTCCGCCAGCCAGCCGGCAGTAGATGATGTTTTTTGCGAAGAAACCGGCGCGCCGGGCGCTCGCAGCGATTATTAGAAACGGGGACCTTAAGTGCCGATTACGAAATATGAAGGCCAGACCTTCACCAAGAAAGTGTTTCAGTTGGAAGAGTGCTGGTTCGTTAATTGCGTGCTGCGGGAGTGCGTTATTTTCTATTCCGGCGGCGCCTATGAAGTGGAGAACGCGACCTTCGATAACTGTGAGTGGAAATTTCAGAACCAGGCTCGGAATACAGTGTTCCTGCTCACCAACATAGGGATGCTACGCGCGGAAGAGGTGCCGCCGCAGGCCATACTCAACTCCGGGCCGGTTCACTGACAGGCCGGTTTACTAACAGATGACTGACAAACAAAAAGAGATTTTCTGGTGGTGTTACGATTGCAATCGGTAATTCAGTTGTGAACAAAAAGTTCAGCCCCCGTGGTCTATCTCTTTCCGCCGTGATGTTTTTTCCAATCGACGCCGTCGCGGCCGCCGTGCATGGCGATATCGGTCAGTATGAGTTCGGCGCCCAGCCGGCGTTTTGCCAGATGAGCGGCGATTCGCTGTTTGACTCGTTTTGCCGGAACCTTCGGATCGAGGAACACCAGGACCGACGGTCCCGCTCCGCTCAAAGCGGCGCCGAAGATGCCAGACTCTCCCGTTAATTCTTTGAGCGCGGGCAGGAGCGGGCAAAGCGGCGCGCGATAGGGCTGATGAATACGGTCTTCCAATGCGGCCGGAAGCAAGTCGGGCCGTCCATTGGCAAACGCCGAAAGCAGCAGCATCGAATTCTGAATATTCGTGACGGCGTCGGCGCGCGAATACTGGTACGGCAACGCGCGGCGCGCCTGATCAGTAGAAAGCGGATTCTCCGGGACAGCCAGCAGGAGCGGCCACTTTCCTTTCGGCTTCACCTCGACCACCTGCGCCTGCACCTGGTTCGCCATGCGAGCCACGGTCAGCGCGCCCATCCAGCAGGCCGAAGCGTTATCGGGATGGTGCTCGCGCATGGACGCCTCTCCCACAATCCGGTCATCTTTCCAGCGCAAATGGCCGAAATGCACAGCCAGCGCAATGCCAGCAAGACGCGCGGCAGCGGACGATCCGCAGCCTTTGCCGATCGGAATCTCGTTTTCCAGATGAAGGCGCAGTGGCGCGATTTTGCGGTTCTCCGATTCCAGCACCTCGCCATAGGTAGTGACGATGAGATGGTTTTCGGCGCGCGAGCAGATGTGCGAATCGCGTCCCTCGGCGGTGATGAAAAAATCGGGAGCGCGTTCGGCGCGCACGCGCAGATGAAAATTAAGAGCGAGAGCCGCGGCATCGAACGCCGGGCCCAGGTTGGCGGAGGTCGCCGGCAGCGCCAGGCGCAACGAGCGATCCGAGGATGCGGGACGCGAAGGCATAATTGCTTAAAATCTTTCGAGCGTTATTCGGCCTGTCCTGCTCGCCCCGAAATGCCTGAAATAAGAGGGATTAGGCAGCACCATGGCGCTGAGGCCATTTCCGGCCGATAAGTACACCGAAATTGTGTCTTATACACGAATGCGCGGCGAAATGCTATGGATTAGTCTCAGCCTTGTCCAGCGCCCCTATTACCGCCCCCAGATCGGCGTCCAGCACCACCGGGGCGCGTTGGAGCGATCCAGGCCGTACGGCAAGCCTTTCAGCGAGCTTTCCTTCAGTTGGCCTTCCCTCAACTTCAGCTGGCTTTCCCTGAATTTCAGCTGCCTTTCCCTCAAAAAGATCGCCGCGGTGGAACTTGATTGTGAAATCGGGGTCCTTAAGCAGATGGCCGGTCAGAATCAGCACCACCATCTCTCCCGTCTTGACGAAGCCGCTGGCGCGCAGCTTTTTCAGCCCGGCCAATGTGACGGCGGAAGCCGGTTCGCAGCCAATGCCATCGGCTCCGATCTCGGCTTTAGCCTCGGCGATTTCAAGTTCGCTCACCTGCTCGACCTCGCCGCCGGTCGCGCGCAGCACGCGCAGCGCCTTCTTCCACGACGCGGGATTGCCAATGCGAATCGCGGTCGCCATGGTATCGGCGGTCATCGGCTCAAGTTTCGATCCGCCGAACTCATGCACGCTGCGGTAAAACGGATTCGCGCCCTCAGCCTGGATAATCGAGAGCTTTGGCAGCCGCGAAATCAGCTTCAGCTCCAGCATCTCAAGCAGAGCCTTGCCGATCGCCGAGCTGTTGCCGAGATTCCCTCCGGGCACAATGATGTGATCCGGCGCTTCCCAGCCAAGCTGTTCCATCAGCTCAATGGCCGCCGTTTTCTGCCCTTCAATGCGATACGGATTCACCGAATTCAGCAGGTAGACAGGCTTTCGCCGCACCAGTTGGCTCAGGATTTTCACGCAGCCATCGAAGTCGGTGCGTAGCTGGCAGGTCAGCGCGCCATAGTCGAGCGATTGCGACAGCTTGCCCCAGGAAATTTTTCCATCGGGAATCAGCACCAGGCTGCGCATATTGCCCCGCGCCGCATAGGCCGCCATCGAGGCCGATGTATTGCCGGTTGAAGCGCAGGCTACCCAGCGAAATCCGCGCTGATGCGCCGACGATGCGGCAAAAGTCATCCCGGTGTCTTTGAATGACGCCGTGGGATTCATCCCCTGATGCTTGGCAAATAAATTGTCCATGCCAATCTCGCGCCCGCATCGCGCAAGGTGATACAGAGGTGTGTTGCCTTCGCTCATCGTGATGGCGTGTTCTTCGGCGATATGCGGCAGCATCTCGCGAAAGCGCCAGACGCCGCTCTGGTCAAGCCGATCGCGGGCCCTGGATGGTGATTTGCCGATTGAAGTGCGGCGATTGAGCCAAAGAGATTTGAGTGACGCGGCATCGTGCGCCCATTCCGGAAAAATAAATTCCAACAGGTCGCCGCAGCCCGCGCAGCGAAAGTCGGGAGCAGTGGATTCAGGGCTATCGCCGCAGCCAATGCAGCGCAAACGTGACACAGTTTTGACGGGTTGTGTGTTCGGCAAGTGTAAGGATCCGGTAACAGGGCTGAGAATACGCCCGTCAGCTTCATAATACGGCATGCGCGCAACCGGATTGGGTTTCACGGGCTAATTGTTCTTCCCAAGTGTTCTCCGTCCGCTTCCTATTCTGTCTGAGTCCTTGAGGCCCCGTCGCGCTGCCCGCCTGTCTACGAGGCTCTCGCGGCTCTTATGAGATCGGTTATATTTGCACGATGAAGAAACATCAGTTTCGTCAGGAAACCGAAGCTGTCCGCGGTGGAACCAGCCTGCACAAGAAAAACGGTCCAGTGGTTGCGCCCATCTATCAGACTTCCACATTTGAAGTCATCGATAATGGCGAGCAGTTGCGCGCCACCCCGACCGACCACTTCTACACCCGTTACGGAAATCCCACCAACACGGTTGTCGAGAATGCGATTTCCGAACTCGAGGGCACCGATGCCGCTTTGCTTTTTTCTTCCGGGATGGCCGCGATTACCACGTCAATTCTGGCTCTGGTCAAGGCCGGAGACCACATCATCGCGCAACGGGATATCTATGGTGGCGTGACTAAATTCCTCTCGCGGTGGCTCCCGAAGATGGGCGTGGAGACGACTTTCGTCGATACCAACGACATTGCGCAACACGAGCGCGCGATTCAGCCGAATACAAAACTTATTCATATCGAGTCGCCGACGAACCCAATGATGCGCGTCGTCGATCTGGAAAAAATCGCCGCGCTCGCCCGCCAGCGCAACCTCATCACCACCATTGACTCGACCTTCGCCACGCCCATTAATTGCCGCCCCGCCGAGTGGGGCATCGACCTCGTGCTGCACTCGGGCACCAAGTATTTTGGCGGGCACGCCGATATCATCTGCGGCATCGCTACCGGCCGCCGCGACCTGATCGAGCAAATCCATCACCTTCGTACCACGCTTGGCTGCTGCATGGATCCTCACGCCGCCTTCCTGCTTTTGCGCGGAATGAAGACTTTGGCCGTGCGCGTGGAGCGCCAAAATCACAGTGCCTTGCGCATCGCCGAATTTCTAAGGCTCCATCCCAGCGTCGCGCGTGTGCACTACCCGATGCTCAAAACGCATGCGGAATATGAGCTGGCAAAAAAGTACCTTGCTGGCGCGGGCGGCATGCTTAGTTTCGAGATCGCCGGCTCCGGCGCCGATGCCTGCCGCGTTTCCGAGGCTCTCAATCTATTTACTCTGGCTCCGAGCCTCGGCGGAGTCGAATCGCTGGTTTCGATCCCCGTGCTCACGTCGCACGCGATGATCGCCCCGGATCTCCGTCAAAAAATGGGAGTCACCGAACAACTGATTCGGTTGTCCGTGGGAATTGAGAACGTCGACGACCTGGTCGCCGACCTTGAAAAGGGCTTGGCCGTGATCGCCCGCCAGCCTCAGAGCGCCGAAGTAGCACGCTAAATCGGGCGCTCAGCTTCGTTTTTGGCGACACAACCCCGCTTTGGGAAGTAGAATCTCACTCCTTAGGAGCGTCGTCCTTCCCTTGGGCCCCTCGCTCGAATTGTCTCCACGTCTTGATTTGGAGGACATATTATGATGAGCCGCTTTAGTTTCTTCGGATCGTTCTTCGCATCGGCTGCTTTAGCTGTCTTTGCTCTCTCTCCAACCCCGGCGCTCGCGCAACATGGTGGCGGCGGAGGCCATGGTGGCGGCGGTGGCGCTTCCCATGGTGGTGCCGCGGGGGCAAGCGGCGGCTATCACGGCGGCGGATTTGAAGGTGGCCGGTCCTACGGAGGAGGCGGCTACTCGCGTGGCGGCGCGGAGGGTGGACGGGGCGGCTACGGCTCCCTTGGAGGATTCCGAGGGCGGGGTGGCGCGGAAAACGGAGGTGCGGGTTCCGAAAGCCATTCCAGTTATTCCCGCGCCATTAGCGATGGCCAGTGGCATTCATTTGGCAATTCTGCCGCTTCTGCTCACGCCGGCGTGGCGGGCAGGTCCGCAGGCACCGCCAGTTCAAACATGGTGGCCCATAACTTCGGAATGACCAACGGCGGAATGACTGGCGGTGAATGGCATTCATTCGGCTCCGCGCGCGGTGCTGCTTTTGCGGGTGCTCGCGGCAACTTTGGATTCGCTCCCGGCCTCGGTTGGGGACGCAATTACGGCTGGCGCGGCGGCTGGGGTTGGGGCGGATACGGCTGGGGCGGCTGGGGATTCGGCCTCGGTTGGTGGGGATGGGGTTGGCCTTACTGGGGATGGGGCTGGCCGTATTGGGGCTCGCCTTATTTAGGGTGGAATTACTGGCTGTATGATCCCTACTGGTCGGCGCCATGGCCAATGTATGACCCTGGCTATTACAACAACTACTCCAACGGTGACGACGACGTTCGTCCGCCTTATCGGCGACCGAACGCCAATCCGCCTGCGAATCAGGCTCCATCGGCTCCGGCCAATCAGCCGCCTGCAAATCAAGCTCCGCCCGCAAACCAGAGCGATCAGAGCGCTCCGCCCAGTTCGACTCAACCGAGTTCTGTGCAGCCGGGTCAAACGGAGTCGAATGAGCCTGGTTCAACCGCGGTAACGCTCACCGAGGCGAGAGCGATTCGCTGAGCTTGGGGGGGCAGTCGGGTGAGACCTAGTCCGCCCGCAACTCCAGGTCGGCACGCGAACTTCCACTCTTGATAGTTCAGGCGGATAGTTCAAGCAAACACTAAGGCAGAAAAACAGGCCGGATGCGATCCGGCCTGTCCTGTTTGCGATGCTGTATCAGTACTGTTACTTCTTCTTCTCCGCCGCAGCTTTCACAGCTGAGACAAACGCCGACCCGTTGGGTGTGCCCAGTCCGGTTACGTGGTCCCATCCCTTGCCGGTCGTCAGTGACGAATCGGTTCCGAATGAAATTGCGTACCACCGGGTTGTGCTTCCCTCATACATCGAGCTGACGAAATTAATTGTGTTCTCCAGGGGAGGCATTAACTCCGCAGGAGTGTAGTAGGTGGGAGCAAGCGGCGGGCTGACGGTTTGACCATTGACATTGTCTGGCCCAATGACATCGGTCACGTCAGTGATTGCGCCCGCAGGCAGTTTGTAAAGCAGCGGCGAGGCTTGGCCTAGCCAAGTGCCGGCAGCCTGATTGGCAATCGCCCATACCCCGGAGAACATCGGAGTCGCAAGGCTGGTTCCACCGATAACGCCAATCGATTGCTGGCCTTCGGTTAGAACAATCTCCACACCCGTGTATGGATCAGCCAGGAACGCGATATCGGGAAGCAGACGGTTGGTACCGGACAAGCTCGTCTGATAAGCCGGCTTTGCCCAGTAAGCGCTGGTTCCACCACCGGCTCCGTAGATATAGCCGAGGAAGTTCGGCTGGATCAGAACGGGATCGCAAGTGGGGGCGCCACAGCCAGAGCTATAGCTGGCGATGCGGGTGATGTTGTTTCCCCAGCCGGTCTGCGCAGTGATCGCATTCTTGGAATTGATGAACAAGCTGGTGCCGCCGACGGCAGTGGCGTAGGGAGAAGATGCGGGCATGTTAACGGTAATGATCTTGTCTGCCGCCTTATCGTCTCCGCTGTCGCCGGTAGCAAAATTGCACGAGACGCCGAGGGCGGCGCCAGTCTCGTTGATGTTGTTCTCGACGATCAGTTCGCCCGGATCTTGCTCGATTAGAGCCGCTTCGATGATGCCCCAGCTATTGGAAATCACCGGGCCTAATCCAGTTTCGATCGCGAAGAGCTCCGCCAGGTCGAGGTTGGTTCCGGAGTTATCGGCCGCCAGAACCAGTGCGATGTTCGCATCTGGAGCCATGGCGTGCGACCACTCCACGTCGAGCGCAGTTTCCCCATCCCATCCGCAGGTGTTTCCCGAGCAATTCGTCGGGCCGGTGGGGTAGAAAATGCCAAAGTTATTCGAGGTCAGCGCCGGCAGGTCGTTGATCTGCGAAAACGCATTGGCGTCGCTCGTGATGTCGTCGTCGCCATAGGCATCGACGATCACGATATTCTGATTCTGGCCGCGAAGCTTCTGCGAATACAGGGAGTTCAGGCCGTAAGCGATATGCAACTCCGTGGCATCGTAGCCACAGTAAGCAAGATTGGGCGGGCCAGCGAAGGGTTTGTCGTTATAAACGGCACCAGAGTAGATTTCGTAGGGGCCATTGGGCTGCCCCGGCGTCGTCAGATCCAGAAGTTTCGAGGGCTGGAGGCAATCCGAGTTGAAGTACTTTGTAGTTCCAGCCGCCCGTTTTTTTGCCAGGGGCACCATCGGAAAGGGTTTGCCTGTATCAGGATTAATTGCGCGCGCCGCAAAGTTTTTGTATTTAATGTCAGCAAGACCCTGAACGGCATACACTTTCTTGCCTGCCGCACCGGAGATCGCGATCGGGCCGCTGGCCATGCGATGCTCTTCGCCGTTAATCAGCACACGGTTGATTTGCACGCCGACGGCGCGCTCCACATCGCGTACCGTGCCCGTTGCCGTCACGGCATGATTGAATTTATCCGTGCTCACAACCTTGAGATTATTTGCCGCGAGATGACGGCGGACGATGGCCATATCGGCGTCGGTCGGGGCGAAGCGAGCCTTATACTCACTTGGCGTGAGCCATTTATGAAAGTTGGGCGAGGTGGGGTCGTACATCTGACGAACCTGCTCGTCAAAATTTGCCTTGTCGCGCTGTGTCAGCCAATACGTGACTTTGATCTGCTTGGTTTCATCTTCCGGACCAATAATCTGCGGTGCTGGCCTTTGCGATTGTGCCAGCGCGGGAAGGGCGAGGGTCAGTACAATGGCGGCCAGAATCGCGAAACTGGCAGCCAGTTGGGACCTGCGGACATCTTTCAACATAGTGAATCTCCTGGAGTACGATTGGTTAGTCTGCCTTTTGAAGGCACCCACACTTCTGCGTGAGGGATGTAGAACGGAAAACGCAACCTCTGGTTGAGCGCGGGCAGCATTGGCCGAAAACCCACGCCAGATCAGGGAAGTCAGCCGGGAGCGCAATGCCAGAGGGAACCATAAATACAGCTTCCTGACGCGATTGTCAACAATTAGCAGCATGCAATTTGCGATGCCTGCGATTGCGTTTCAGCATTAGCCGGAAAGGATGCCTTCGGCAGGATCCCCTACCCGCGACCGCACATGCCTAGTATCAAACCTCGTGCTCACGGGACGCTCCGATTTTGCCTGCGTCGCACATGCGACAACGACGTTGTTGCCGTGCTGCCTGCCAATCCGTACGCCCAGACAAAATTCTTCCTGCAGTTCTGCTATCTTCTGGGGGTCGCAAACTAACCTACATTCCGGTCCGTGAATGCTTGACCGGGAACGGGCGAGCGTGAATCGAAACGTGAATACGAAAAAAAGAATTGCCCTCATTCCCGGCGATGGCATTGGCAAAGAGGTCATCGCCGAGGCCGTCAAAGTGGTGGAAGCTTCCGGCGCGGCCGTCGCTTTTACTAAATTCGATTGGGGTGCCGACCGTTATTTGGCGGACGGAACCACTGTTCCCGCTAACGGCTTCTCCAGGCTGGCGGGCGACTTTGACGCCATCTTCGCGGGGGCGTTCGGCGATCCCCGCGTGCCCTCGAACATTCACGCCAAAGAAATTCTTCTCGGCATGCGCAGCCGTATGGACCTGTATGCCAACGTAAGGCCGGTGCGGTTGCTGGATGCGGCCCTGTGTCCGCTGAAGGGAATAGAGCCGAAGGACGTGGACTTCGTGGTGATCCGCGAGAACACCGAGGGCGTTTATGGCGACCTCGGCGGAACCTTCAAGCAGGGAACTGCGGATGAAATCGCGATTCAGGAAGACGTGAATACGCGCAAGGGAGTCGAACGAATTATTCGGTTTGCCTTTGAGTACTGCGCCGCGAACAAGAGAATCGACAGCTCGCCCCGGCGGCGTGTGCTAATGTGCGATAAATCCAATGCCATGACGCACGCCGGCGGCCTCTGGCAACGCGTGTTTAAGGAAGTGGGCGCCGACTTTCCGCAAATCGAAAAGCAGCACATGTACGTGGACGCCCTTGCCATGCAGATGGTGCGCGATCCCCGCCCATTCGACGTCATCGTCACCAATAATATGTTTGGCGATATCCTCACCGACGTGGCTGCGGCTTTGCAGGGAGGGCTTGGCATGGCAGCCAGCGGAAACATTCATCCCGGTAAGACCTCAATGTTCGAGCCCGTCCATGGCTCGGCGCCCCCCATGGCAGGGAAAAATATTGCCAATTCCTTCGGCGCGATTCTTACGGCGGCAATGATGCTGGAACATCTGGGGGCGTCCCACGAGGCGCAGAAGATTGAAGCCGCAGTGCTCGCAGCGGTCCAGGAGAAGAAGACTACCTCCGACATTGGCGGCGCGCTCGGCACGCGCGAGGCGGCGGAGTGGGTGGCGGAGAAGGTGGCAAAAGGCTGATTGGCCAGCGATGGCTCAATTCTCGTACAAAAGTTGCCGGATGGGCTTTCAACGCCCGGCTTCATTTTTCATAGGCAGTCCTTCAGCTCCGTGTAATCCTGAGCCCGTAATCAGTTCTCCGCACCGCAAGGCTCGCGTCGAAC
Organism: Terriglobales bacterium; assembly: GCA_049589875.1. Classification (GTDB taxonomy): domain Bacteria; phylum Acidobacteriota; class Terriglobia; order Terriglobales; family Acidobacteriaceae; genus Acidiflorens. The sequence goes on along the minus strand of JBAWBR010000048.1, from coordinate 23,260 downwards.
GCCCTCTTTTTTCATTGGGCACTTAATCTCGGATCGCGAGAGTGTGCTGCTAACATCTAACCAAGGGCTAAGTTCAGGATGACATTTTGACGATCAGGTTTCGAAATCCCATTTCTCTAACTATGTTCTTGCTGCTGCTAACGCTGCTGCAAGTCAGCCGCGCATTCTGCCAAGCCGCCCAGGCCCAAGGTCAAACGGACCAGGCGCAGTCTCAAACGAAGCCGGCGCAACAGTCGTCATCATCTCAAACGCAGGCCGCGCCGCCGCAAGCATCAGCGCCCGAGGGCGCCCAGCCCACTCAATCGAGTCAGTCTGCGCCATCTGCACAGTCCACGCCATCTTCCGAGCCTCCAGATTCGCAGTCTTCCTCCGAGCACGCCCCGGAAAAGGAAGCGCCCGAAAAAATCATTTCGCCACAGGAAGCCAAAGAACTTTTTCAGTCGGTCGATGAGTTGCTCAAGTTTGACAGCGAAGATTCCGGCCTGCCCATCAAGCATGAGGTCAAGCGCAAGCTCACGGATCGCAAGGAAGTTGAATCCTATCTTCAAAAGGGGATGAAGGACGATAAGGATGCGAAGCGCCTGGAGCGGTCTTCCGAAGTGTTGAAAAAATTTGGATTGCTGCCCCGCGACTTTCAACTGGGGCCGTTTCTGGTGGCCATGCTCAAGGAGCAGGTCGCCGGCTACTACGATCCGAAAAAAAAGACGGTCAACCTTCTCAACTGGATCGATCCCGAGCAGCAGAAGCCGGTCCTTGCGCACGAATTGCTTCATGCCTTGCAGGACCAGTCTTTCAGCCTGGAAAAGTGGATGGAGGCAGCGCAGACCGAAGGCGACAAAAAGAACGATCCCACGCCTGCGGATATCGATACCGACGAGGAGTCCTCGGCGCGCGAGGCCGTTGTCGAAGGCCAAGCCATGGTGGTGATGATGGATTACACGCTCGCGCCCACGGGCCGAACTCTGCTCGAGATGCCACAAATTGGCGAAACACTCAAGCAGGGAATGCTCGATGGCCCGGATTCTCCAACGTTTCGCAGTGCGCCCATTTTTCTGAAAGAAGAGCTGACTTTTCCTTACCGCTACGGCATGGATTTCACACTCGCGCTCGAAAAGGCTGGTGGAAAGCAACTGGCCTTTGCAGGAGCCTTCAGGGATCCTCCAACTACCACGCGTGAAATCATGGAGCCGGACACGTATCTCGCGCATGAAAAACTCGAACCTCTAAAACGCCTCGACTTCAAAAAAGATTTCGACAAATACGACACCTTCGATATCGGCGCGATTGGCGAATTCGATGTCGATGTGCTGGTTGAGCAGTATGCGGGCCGCGATGAGGCGGAAGCGCTCTATCCCGCGTGGCGTGGAGGATACTATTTTGCCGGCCGCCCGAAGGGCGTTAAGGCGGGGCCGCTCGGCGTGTTGTACGTCTCGCAGTGGGCGTCGCCGGAAAAGGCGGCGGAGTTTGCCGCCGATTATGCGAAGTCGCTGGCTAACCGGTATAAAAAGCACGAGGCGCTTGGAGGCGACGGCAAGGTTTTGCAGGACGCGCCTCCAGCAGATTCATGGCGCACTCTGCGAGGCCGCCATGCGTGGATGACCGAAGAGGGCGCGGTGCTGATCGAAGTGCGAGGCGACAAGGTGCTGGTCAGCGAAAGCATGGATGAAGAGACCACGAAGCGAAGCGAAAGCGACTTCTTCGGCGAGGCAACGAAATAAAGCAGGTCGGAACAGGTCAGAAGTTCGAACCTCCGCCCTCTGACCTCTCGCCTCCTCTTGTATAATCACGAGTTCCGCAGTCATTTCCGGCCTCTGAATTTACCGGCCCCTCAGGAGCGCAATTGCAGCAAGCAGAAATTGGCATTATTGGCGGCAGTGGTTTGTACCACATGCCCGGATTCAGCGACGTGCACGAAGTTCACCAGCAGACGCCATTCGGCGACCCCTCCGATGCCTACATCCTGGGCACGCTCGAAGGGCGCAAGGTCGCGTTTCTGGCGCGTCACGCGCGCGGGCACATGCTGCTGCCGAGCGAGCTGAATTTTCGCGCCAATATTTATGGCTTCAAGCAATTTGGCGTTGAGCGGATTATTTCGGTCTCGGCGGTCGGCTCGCTCAAAGAGGAGCACAAGCCGCTCGACTTCGTCATCCCCGATCAGTTTTTCGATCGCACTCGCCATCGCGTCGACACCTTTTTCGGCAATGGCATCGTCGCGCACATAGGATTCGGCGATCCCGTCTGCCCTGAGTTGATCAACATCGTCACGCGCGCATGCGGGACTGCGGGCGTCACTGGAAAGCCAGGCGGGACGTACGTTTGCATGGAGGGTCCGCAGTTTTCGACGAAGGCCGAGTCGAATGTCTACCGCAGTTGGGGCGCGGACGTAATCGGCATGACGAATCTACAGGAAGCCAAGCTGGCCCGTGAAGCGGAGATTTGTTACGTGACCATCGCCATGGTGACCGATTATGACTGCTGGCATCCGCATCATGACGCGGTGACGGTCGAGCAGATCGTCTCAGTGCTTACCAAGAATGCGGAGAACGCAGCCAAAGTAGTGCAGGCCACGGTCGGCGCGATGCCGAAAACGAGGTCCTGTAAATGCGGCTCGGCCCTGGCACATGCGATTTTGACAGATCGCACAAAGATTCCGGCGGAGACGAAAGAGAAGCTGAAACTGATTTTGGATAAGTATGTTTAGTTGGCAGTCATCAGCCGTCCCTCGCCGTCGTTCGGTTTTCCCGGCGATCATTGCATCTTTTTTCTTGCCGATGGACAACATTGGAAGTTTGGTTACGGATGTTCGCGCTCAACTGACGACGAGTGACCGGCTACTAACCACCGGCGGTGCCTGACTACCGAACCCATTTCTGGAGACTCATGAGCATATTAGTTGTAGGTTCCGTTGCATTTGATACCATCGCCACGCCTTCCGGAAAAGTAACTGACATTCTCGGCGGCGCCGCAACTTACTTTTCGCTCGCCGCGAGTTACTTTACCGACGTGCGCATGGTCGCCGTGGTCGGCGAAGACTTCGGCCCCGAGCACGAAGCAGTCCTCAAAAGGCGCGGCGTGGATACGCGCGGAATCGAGCGCTCGGCAGGTAAGACGTTTCGCTGGGGCGGACAGTATCTCGATAACTTGAACGAGGCCAAGACCGATTTTACCGAGCTCAATGTCTTCGAAAAATTTCGGCCGCACATTCCTCAAGAATATCTGGATACCCCATTTCTTTTTCTGGCCAACATTCACCCGTCGCTGCAAGCCGCTGTGAGCCATGAGATGAAGAGCGTGAGCCTGACCGGCGGCGATACCATGAATTTCTGGATCAATGGCACACCCAAAGAATTGGCCGAGACCCTCAAGTTGGTAAACGTGCTCCTCATCAATGACACTGAAACTAAAATGCTGGCGCACGAAAAAAATCTTCTGCGCGCGGCGAATAAAGTTCTGGCCATGGGTCCGAAGGCTCTGGTCGTAAAGCACAGCGAATACGGCGCAACCATCTTTTTCCGCGAGGGTGCATTCGGGGTCGGATCCCATCCCTTCCGGGCTCCCGCCCTGCCTATGGATGAGGTCAAAGACCCCACCGGCGCAGGCGATTCATTCGCCGGCGGATTCATGGGATACATCGCATCGCAGGGAGAAATCAATCGCGAAGTGCTGAAGCGTGCGCTCTTCTACGGCGGCGTGATGGGATCGTTCGCGGTCGAAAACTTTGGCACGGAGCGGCTTCAGAATCTCACGCGCGAAGAAATCGATGCCCGCTTCCAGGTATTCCGCGAGCTCACGCATCTGGAATGAAGTTGTCAGCTCGAAGCTTCCGGTTGTTAGAAAAGATAAAAGAGTGCCTGAGCAAGTGGGCGTCTGCGTCCGCGAAAAACAAGGGGCATTCATAGCGCCGTCGTCATTTATCCTCAAGTCATGAAAAAACGCACCGTGACCGCGCCGCCCACACAGGCCGCGAATTACATGAGCCGGATCGGCGCGTTGGCGGCCTGGGCCTCGCTGGGAACATTTTTCTATTACCTGAGGCGAAATGAAATTCTTATGCTGGGCGATACGGTGGCGCACATCAACATTGCGCGCCGCGTCTTCGATTCGCTCAACCCCAGCCCGCTTCAACTGGGTACGGTGTGGCTGCCGCTGCCGCACTTGCTGATGATCCCGTTCTTGATCTCCAATAAAATGTGGCAATCCGGCATCGGCGGCTCGATTCCATCGATGGCCGCCTATGTCTTCGGTGTCGTCGGAATGTTCCGGCTGACGAGTACGCTGCTCGAAGCCCATGCGCGCACGCGCGCCGCTGCGCAGGTGGGCGGAACGATTGCCGCGTTCGCTTATGGCGCAAATCCAAATCTTCTCTACTCCCAAGCCACTGCGATTACCGAACCGCTTTATCTCGCGTTTTTTATTTGGTCCGCGGTTTACTTCTCCGATTTCACTGCCTTGTTAGATCAGCGCGAAATACTCGCGCCGCACAATTCTGTAAGCCGCGAGAAAGCGCTCTCCGAAAAAGATGACGCGCGCCGGCGTGCTCTGCGCCAGTGCGGCTTGTGTGTCGCGTGCGCCGAGTTAACGCGCTACGATGGATGGTTTCTGGCCGGCATTGTGGGCCTGCTCCTCATCGTAATCGTCGCATTGAACTGGAACGCTCGCGCGGTAAATGCTCCCACCCTGACGCGAAGCGCCTTCAAGTTCCTGTTCGGTATTTCGATAGCTCCAATCGCCTGGCTGACCTACAATGCGGCGGTTTATGGAAATCCGCTGGCTTTCGCGAACGGCCCTTATTCGGCGAAAGCGATCGAAGCGCGTGTTGGAGCCCCCAACCCAGCGGCGCACAATCTGTGGGCTGCGGCCTCGTATTTTTTAAAGTCCGGGCAAATTACCCTGGCGGTGGGAAGCTGGGGACGCTTGTGGCTTCTCGCAGCGCTGGTAGCGAGCGCAATTCTGGCTTGGGGGTTAAGGAAACGAGCGTCGTCGGCAATCCTGCCAGTCCTTTGGTCGCCGGTAGTTTTCTATTCGCTTTCGATCGCGTACGGTTCGGTACCGCTGCACGTCCCAATGTGGTGGCCGTTTGCAATCTTCAATCAACGCTTCGGGCTCGAACTGCTTCCGTTGTTTACCGTTTCCGCGGGCGCACTGGTGGCAGTTATCTCAACTTGTTTGCCAGCATGGGATAAATGGAAGATCGCACCCGCTGCCGCGGCTCTTCTGATTCTAATTAGCTACACATTCGTATGGATTGCCAAACCGCTGTGCTGGGTGGAAGCTTCGCGAAACTGGGAGATGCGGCGCGGTTTAGACACGGCAGTCGAGCTGGCGATCAAACAACTCCCGCCCCATTCGACATTCTTGATGGATCTCGGCGAGCACGTTGGCGTCATGGAGCGCCTCGGAATTCCCCTGCGGCGCGTCGTCAATACGGAAGACCACCGGACCTGGATGAGGCCGGATGATCCTAAGGGAATATGGGAGCTCGCTCGGGCCAATCCCGGACAATACGTAAATTATGTGATCGCCTTCGAGGGCGATGCCGTGGACAAAAGTGTGAATCGCACCAACCTCACGCTGCTTGAGGTCATTCACTCGTCCGGCCGGCCCCCCGCGCGCATCTATCAAACATCGCTGCCTGCGAATCATTCGCGTTAACTGCTTTAGCGCTGGAGCACGGAATATGCGCGCACGCCGATGATAGAATCCGCCCGAGGCTGACACCCGCGCCAAAGTGATTGACCGCCGCAAATGAACTCTGCACAGAATACGCCAATTCGTTTCACCAAGGCCTCCGCGTGCGGCAACGATTTTCTGATCGTCAATGGAGTCGACGCCGCGGCTGATCTTGCCGCGCTGACACGGCTCTTATGCGATCGCCACAACGGAGTTGGCGCCGATGGCGTGGAGTGGATATTTGCGGATCCGCACGCCGATGCCATGGCGCGTCTGATTAACGCCGACGGGTCGGAGGCGGAAATCTCCGGCAATGGCACGCGTTGCGTTGCGGCGGAAATGTGCTCGCGCTCGGAGAAACAGGAAGTTGTGATTCGAACCGGCGCGGGATTGAAAACCTGCCGTCTGCTCTCGCAGCATTACCCGGCCTTCGAGTTCGAAACCGAGTTGGGCGTACCGGTTGTTGGCGAAGAACTAACGATCGACGTCAATTCATTTCGCGCCATCGGTAGAAATGTTTCCATGGGCAATCCGCACTACGTGATTATGACCGAAAAGTTCAGGGAGAACTGGCAGCATGAAGCCGCCTTAATCCAATCGCAGGCTCAATTTCCGCAGGGCACGAATGTAGAGTATGTAGTGGTTCGCGGTCCGAATCAAATCGAAATTCGCCTGTTTGAGCGCGGCGTGGGCGAGACGCAGTCGTCGGGCACCGGCTCGTGCGCGGCGGCGGTTGCGGCCATCGCATCCGGGCATGTGACGTCGCCGGTTACCGTGGTTGCGCCGGGCGGCGGGCAAACCGTGCGCTGGGAAGGCCATGTTTATTTGCGCGGACCCGCAACGCTAATCTGCCGCGGAGAGTTCTTCATTTAGGATCACACAGTGACCCCATCCCCACAAAAACCGCGCGCCGAATTGCCGGGCAGACCGGTCGTGAGGCCGCGTGCACTTCGCCCAGGTGACAAAGTCGGCATTGTCGCGCCCGCGTCGAACATCAAGCGCGATGCGCTGGAAGCGGGCTGCAAGCGCCTTCGTGCTGCGGGATACGAGCCGGTTTACTCAGAATCGATTTTCGATCGCGATCTCTATTTCGCCGGCTCCGCAGAGCGGCGCGCGCACGAACTGGAAGAAATGTTTGTGCGCGACGATATCGGCGCTGTCATTTGTGCTCGCGGTGGTTACGGCGCCAACTATTTATTGCAGGCGATCGACCTGAAAAAAATCGCAGCGCATCCGAAACTTTTCATCGGCTATAGCGACCTGACCACGCTGCTCACCTGGTTCACTGGCAAAGCTGGCTTCGTCACTTTTCACGGTCCAATGGCCGCCAAGGATTTCGCAGTCGCGGATGGCGTCGATCTGCCCTCATGGCAGAGCGCGCTCGGTGGCGATACATCATGGCAAATTGGCGAAGGTTCCGGCGCAAAGGCGCTGCTCGGGGGCGAGGGCGAGGGAATTCTTTACGGCGGATGCCTCTCCCTGCTGGTTGCCGCGCTGGGCACGCCTTTTGATATTCAAACGGCGGGAACAATTCTCTTTATCGAGGACGTGGCGGCGAAGCCATTTCAAATTGACCGCATGCTGATGCAATTGAAACTGGCGGGCAAATTCGTTGGCGTGCGCGGAATCGTTTTCGGCGAGATGATGGATTGCTGGCAAAGCGCCGATCAGGATTACACGCTGGAGGAAGTGGTGCTGCGCGTGGTGGGCGATCTCGGAATTCCGGTGGCGTTTGGGTTGCGCTCGGGGCATGTTACGCGCGCGAACATTACTCTGCCGATTGGTGTGCGAGCCCGGCTGGAAGTCAACGGCGCGGTGAATCTAAAAATTATTGAGCCTGCCACGCAGAAGCGTTAACCGGATGGGGATTTGCTTAAGGGCCCAGATTCAAGGGCGGTTTCACAAATCGGCGATAATGGCGACTTCAAAACACATTCACCTGATTGGCATTTGCGGTACGGCCATGGCCTCTCTGGCGGGCATGCTTCGCGAGCGCGGACATCGCGTCACCGGCTCGGATGCGGCGGCGTATCCTCCGATGTCGACGTTTCTGGAATCGCTGGGAATCGCGGTTGCGCAGCCGTTTGCTGAGGTGAACCTGACTCCGCGGCCCGACATGGTGGTCGTGGGCAACGCGATCTCGCGGGGCAATGTGGAGCTTGAGCGCGTGCTCGATGAGCGCATTCCATTCTGCTCGTTGCCGCAGATTTTGCACGACGAATTCCTCGTCGGCAAAGAAGTGCTGGTGGTCTCGGGCACGCACGGCAAAACGACGACCACCTCGATGCTTGCGTGGATCTTCGAAACAGCCGGACTCGAGCCTTCGTTTCTGATCGGCGGCATCGCCGAAAATTTCGGCAGCAGCTTTGGCCTCGCGGCGGGACGGCATTTCATCCTGGAAGGCGACGAATACGATACTGCATTTTTCGACAAGGGTCCGAAGTTCCTGCACTATTTTCCGGACGCGATGATTCTCACGTCGGTCGAATTCGACCACGCGGACATTTACAAGGATCTGGATGCAGTTGAAACCGCGTTCAAGCGGCTGGTAAATCTGGTTCCCCGGCGCGGCCGTATTGTCGCCTTTGACGGCGGTGGCGCTGACTCCACCGCGAGCCTTGAGCGATGTCTTGCCCGGGCGTTTTGCCCCGTCGAACGTTATGGCGCGACCGATCTCGCAAGCTGGAAGATCGCAAATCTGAAGCTCGATACCGGGCGTACGACATGGACTGTTTTGCGTGGCGGCATGCACTGGGCTGATTTTGAGTTCGCGCTCGGCGGAGAATACAACGTCTGGAACGCAACGGCTGCGGCCGCGCTCGCTGCCAGTTGCGGCGTCCCTCAAGTCGCGATTATGAAGGCGCTCGCAACCTTCCGCAGCGTCAAGCGGCGGCTTGAAGTGAAGGCCGAAGTGAACGGCGTGACCATCATCGACGACTTCGCGCATCATCCCACGGCAATCGCGCAGACGATTCGCGCTTTGCGGGCGCTCTACAGCGGCCGGCGGATATGGGTTGTGCTGGAGCCGCGCTCGAATACCCTGCGCCGCAATATCCTACAGGATGCGTTGGCTCGCAGCCTGGCGCTGGCCGATCAGGTGATTATCGCCGCGATCTTCAAGTCCGAAGCGATTCCGCCAAATGAAAGGCTTGATTTAAACCGCGTGGTTAACGAGGTTCAAAATATGGGTAAGCAGGCTCGGGTTCTCGCCGATGCGGAGACGATTATCAGCACGATGGCGCCAGAGTTACTCGCGGGCGACGTGGTCGCAATCCTCTCTAATGGCGGATTCGGCGGAATCTATGAGAAGCTACCCGAGCGCTTGCGAGCCCTGGCGATAGGGAAAAAGCAAAGTTCCGCTGTGTAAGTGGAAGTCCTCTGTACTAATAGAACTGATAGCCACGGCGGACGCGGACCTACACAGGGAAGCCGGAAAGAACACATGGAGCATACTCAGTCGGCGGGGAAGGTCGAAGTGCTTAATCGCGAGGAATCGTCGCTATCGCCTATGCGCACGATCATCATGCTCGGATTTTGGACCGCGGCCATGCCCTTCGCCGCCGTGACCGGAATCCCATGGTTTTATCTCACCCGGAACGTCAACTTTCTTTACAAGAGCTGCATGTGGGCGGCATTCACCGGCCCGCGTCTGGCAGGCGTGCGCGTGCAAACTATCGGCCTCGAAAAACTCGACCCGGCTCGTACTTACATTTTCATGTCCAATCACATTTCGAATCTCGATCCGCCGATCATGCTTCCGTTGATTCCGCGCCGCACTTCGGTGATGGTGAAAAAAGAACTATTCAAGGTGCCGATTTTGAACACCATCATGCGCGCTGGATCGCTGGTGCCGGTCGATCGCGGCAATCGCGATGCGGGCATCTCGGCCGTCCGCGAGGCCGTGAAAGCGATTCGCGGAGAGCGCATCCATATGACGATCTACGTGGAAGGGAAGCGCTCCTTCGATGGCAAGCTGCTGCCCTTCAAGAAAGGCCCGTTCTATCTTGCCGAGGAATGCCAAATGCCGGTGGTGCCCGTCACTATTTCCGGGACGGAATACCTGATGCCGAAAGCGCACTTCGGCATTCGGCCCGGCCTCGCCACTATTCAGTTTCACGACGCCATCGAGCCTGAGAATTTTGGCAGCCGCGATGATTTGATGTGGAAGGTGCGGGCGGCAATCAATAACGGTCTGCCAAAAGAATTGCAGGAATAATTCAACGCGAATAGCCACCGAACAGAGGTTTGAACCCTACGTTCCTTGCGCCGCGGCGCGTTTCTTACTCAGTTGATCCAGAGCTTCCGACCGGGAGCGCGCATCCACCGGCGTTGAAACAAAGCCGTCGAATCCCGCTCCCATTACTTTTTCCCGGTCGCCTTACATGGCATACGCTGCCGCTTTTACCACGTGGAATCACTCTAAGCCCCAGGTTCGCGTGACTTTGGGCGCTAACCCCGATTCATAGCCCTCAAACAGTGCGCTTCATTTTTGGGCTCCCGCCATCGGGTTCGCCCAACTAGATGGCTGGCATCGATTTGAGCTGGTGGCGCATCCAAATGCCGCACTCCATCTGGCGGCTGCAGAAATGCTCTCTTTCGAATGAGGAGTCCGATGTCCAGAAATCCCTTTCATCGTTACTGGATGCTGGAGTCTGTTTCTTGGAAAGCAGTTGTTCGTGTGACGTCAAGAATCCAGGAAATATTCGTGCCAACAGTCTCTCTTAGCCTCCTAATTTTCTATATCGTTTGGATCATTTTCGTCGGTACATTCGCACTCCATGAATTGCTGCTTGGCGTGATCGCGGCGTTCGTAGCTACCCTCGGGCTCTTTATCATCAATTGTCAGTACCCGGCCAAGTTTTCACCCACGCTTTACGAAGTACTTTCGCTATGGCGCATTCCCTGGTATGTCGTCTCCGACACATGGAAAATCATTGCGGCCGCTGGGAAGGATGTACCAGGCGCCAAGCGCGCCGGATCTCTCTTCAGGACGGTGCAATTCGACGCTGGAACCAAGGATGATCCCCATGCTGTCGCCCGTCGCGTGCTCGCGGTTGCTTACACGACAATAACGCCGAACACGATCGTGCTCGGCGTAAATGCGAGTGACCAAAAGATGTTGTTCCATGAGGTTGTAAGCAGTCCTCTCTCGAAAATAGTCGGAGACTTGGGAGCGCGAGTATGAACATCTGGGAATTGTCGGCACAGGTCATGATATTTACTCTGGCGCCAATACTTTGGACCGGGATGCGGGGAGACTCGCGCCTGCGCCTGGTTTCGTTCTACATGGCCGGCATAGTGATCACCCTGCTGATGATGTTGTTGACCATAGCTTTCAATCGCATGCCGATGATGGATTTGGCGATGGCCATGGCCTTGATGTCGTTCGGGGGCGGAATCGTTTTCGCTCATTTCTTCGCGCGGCTTCTACGATGAAGACTATCGCCATCGAAGTGCTGCTGGGAACTGCTGTTCTGCTTACACTGCTGTCTGTTCTGGGCATGGTGCGGATGCGCGACCCTTACCAAAGAATGCATTACATCGCGCCGCCCGCTTCGCTCAGTGCCACGTTTATCACTTTGGCGATTTTTCTACAGCGCGGATTCAAGCCGGAATCGTTCAAAGCACTCTTCATCACGTTCGTACTTATTGGGATGAATAGCGTGGTGACGCACGCGGCCGCGCGTGCTTTCCGCATTGCGGAGGTTGCAGATTGGCATCCCGACAAGGGTGAAGAAGTACCAATCAAGCCCAGCGACAAGATAATTTCGGAGTATAACTCATGAGATTGCTGCAGTGGATGATTCTCCTTCTGGTAGCCGGAGGAGCGCCGGGAGTGGTGTTGAGCCGCAATCCAAAAGAACAGGTCGTGACTCTGAGCGTATATGGACTGCTCTGCGCACTGATGTTTTTTATCTTTCAAGCGCCGGATGTTGCGCTTTCTCAGATCACAATTGGTGCAGTTATGCTGCCGCTGATGATTCTGCTCGTACTCACGAAAATGCGGCGACAGAACATTGGGAGAGCACGCGAGGCAAAGAAATGACCTTGCGGGTGCGCACTATCGTTTTTCTCATCTCTGCCGTGGGTCTTGCATCGCTGTTTGGCTGGGGATTCCGGGACCTGCCGCCGCTGGGCGATTATCGCGGTCCTTATGGAGATGTTGTAGCAAAGGTTGTTGTGTATGAACGGCACACGACGGATGTGGTCAACGCCATCACTTATGACTATCGCGGCTTCGATACGCTGGTGGAGGAATTCATCCTCTTTGCCGCGGTCCTGGGGGTGCTGTTACTGTTTCGACCCACGCACCAAAAAAATGAGCCCGCAAAAACACAGAAACGGATTGAATACGAATTGCCGGTCTCCGATACGCTTCGCGTGGGCATGCAGGCCATCGCGGGAATCATGGTCGTTTTCGGTCTATACATAGCGACCCACGGACAACTCACGCCGGGGGGCGGTTTCCAGGGCGGAGTGATTCTCGCCTCCGTCCCACTTGTGGTGTATCTGTCGGGCAATGTAAGAACGTTCGAGAAAATGATTTCAAGTCCGCTCGTCAAACTGGCTGAAGCGGGCGGAGCTGGTGGATATGTGATCATCGGAGCCGGTGCTTTGTTTTTCGGCACCCACTTTCTCACAAACTTTATTCCGCTGGGGATCACCGGCGACCCGTTTTCTTCCGGAACCATCGCGCTTATCAGCATTTCAGTGGGCTGGGAGGTCGCAGGCGGATTTGTCCTGCTGATGCAGAGCTACCTGCGGGAAGTGATCGAAGAGGGAAGAGGAGAATAACCGCTATGCTTAGCTATCTGCCTTATTTCGTAGCCGCGTGGATTTTTCTTTGGGGCCTCTACGGCATAGTGACGAGTAAAAATCTGGTGCATCAGGTGGTGTGTCTAGCCATTCTTCAGACCTCGACATATGTGCTGCTGCTGGCCATCGGTTACAAGGCCGGCGGCACGGCACCGGTTTTTGCCGACATCCCCATAGGTACTGCCGTTGTAGATCCGCTTGTGCAGGCCCTCATGCTTACGGACGTGGTGGTCGAAGCCACGGTAATGGCCCTCTTGCTCTCCATGGTCGTCAAAGCGAATGAACTGGCGGGAACTGTCGATCCGGAAGACTTGAAAATTCTGACTGGCTAAACGGACCGACGGAACCGCCCCATGACGATGACCACGCTGATTCCCATGCCTGTTGCGATGCCGCTGCTGATGGCGGCTTTCATCGCTTTGAGTGGAGAGTGGATTGGCCGGCGCGCGTCTGACGCATTGGCGATTGCCACGGCTACGGCAAGCGGCATTATTACGGTCATCATTCTCCGTGGTGTTTGGCTTCAGCCGCAGGTTTACTGGTTCGGCAATTGGTGGCCGCGCAGTGGAGGGGTGGTCCTTGGCATTTGTTTCACGGTGGATGCGATCGGTGCGGCGCTGGCGGTACTCACAGCTCTGCTGACGACGGCTGGCCTGGTCTATTCCTGGAGAATCTTCGAAAGCAACGAAAATCACTTTCAGCCGCTGATGTTGATCTTCATGGCAGCGATGTGCGGATTCACCTATTCGGGCGATCTGTTTAATCTGTTCGTTTTTTTCGAACTGATGAGTGTGTCCGCGTTTGCGCTTTGCGGGCTTAAGACGCTCGAGCCCGCGCCACTGCAAGGCGCCTACAATTTCGCGGTGGTCAACACCGTTGGCGCTTTCATGATCATCATTGGAATCGCACTCCTCTATGCGCGTACAGGCGCCCTTAATTTCGCGCAGATTGGCGCATCGCTTGGCGCACACGCCGACGCTCTGATACTGCTTGCGTTTCTGATGATCTCGGTCGGGTATATGGTCAAGGCTGCCATTGTTCCATTTCATTTCTGGCTGGCGGACGCGCACGCCGTGGCGCCGAGTCCTGTGTGCGTGCTTTTTTCGGGCGTGATGGTGGAACTAGGTATTTATGCGGTTGCCCGTGTGTACTGGACGATGTTCCACGAAACTCTCGTCGCGCATTCGTACCAGCTCCGCGGGATCTTTCTTGTCGTTGCCGCGATCACGGCGGTGATTGGAGGCTTGATGTGCTATGCCGAGCATCATCTCAAGCGGATGCTCGCGTTTTCCACTATAGCTCACGCCGGTCTCATGCTCGCTGGCTTCGCATTGCTTACGCCTAAAGCCCTGGCAGGGTTGGTCATCTACGCGCTGTCTCATGGATTTATCAAAGGTGGACTTTTTCTTAGCGCCGGCATCGTGCTGCATCGCTTGCAGCAAATTGGAGAGGATCATCTGCACGGCCGGGGACGGGGAATGTGGTTTACCGCCGCATTGTTCATACTGGGAGCGTGTGGTCTGGCGGGAATTGTACCGTTTGGAACCTTGCTGGGCGAGAGCATGATTTCCGATGCGGCGAAAGAGGTTCACCAAGGCTGGCTTGCTTATTTGTTCCAGTTTGTCGAAATCATTACCGCTGCTGCTGTGCTGCGCTTTACTTGCAGGGTTTTCCTGGGGTGGGGCGACTCGGCCCCAACGGATAAAGCCTCCCGAGTAGAAGAACTTCCGGAGACCGACAAGCAGCATGAAAATACGCCGCCCACAATGTTTCTTCCAGCGGCATTTCTGATTGTCATGGGAATTGCCATGACAACGATTCCTCAATTGCGAAGCACAGCGGCGGCTGCAGCGCATCTTTTTACCAATGAGTCCGCCAACGCCCGGATGGTTCTTGATAATGCGGAACCTGCGGCCCCGAGCTTGCCGCAGCAACCCGCACTGATGTCCTCAGTCATTCGATCGGGGATTGCGGCAATGCTAGCGCTGTTGTTGGCTCTGGGAACGGTCTTCCGCGAGCGGTTTGCGATTGTGTTGGATTTTACGGGGAGGTTGGAACGCGGGAACTCGCTACTGAGAAAGCTGCAAAGTGGCCACTCTGGCGATTACGTCGCGTGGCTCACCTTGGGCGCTGCCATGCTTGGAGGATTGTTTGTCATATTCTTGCGTTAATTTGTTACGGAATTGTTGGCCCCGGCGTTTGCACGCGCGATTGTTGGTTTTCAATCTTAATTTCCGGATCTACGATGCTTTCTTTGTGGATAACCGGCGGTCGTCCGCGGCGTCAGACGGTGCAGTTTGTTCGGACGTTTCCAAGCGAATCGGCGGAAAGCCCACAATGTCGTATGTGCTCGAAGCGATGCCAATTTTGGCCTCTTCGAATCCGGACAGGATCTGCCGGCTGATGCGATCTTTCAGCCCCCGAATATCGTGCGTTCGGCAGAGGAATCGCACCGCCAGCTCAACCCAGTTGTCGGTTATCCGCAGATAAACTCTTGGCCGTACGTCGGCAGCTTCTATGAAAAAGGACGTCCGTAAGCGATCAAGTTCCGGCTTTGCCAGATTCGCAATGTCCTGGGTATGACGCTCTACCGCTGCGAGGATGATTTGTTCGGCGCGGTTCCGGTCGTCGTGATAGGAAATTGGGAGCTGCATTTCTTCCCAGATATAGGGAAAATCGCGGCTGTAATTGTAGACCGGCTCTTCGAAGATACGGGCATTCGAGATGGTGACAATACGGCCCGAGTATTGGCGGCTGCGAACCCACATGCCGGGGTCTTCACTTTGTACGGCAGGGGGTTCGCCCATTTCCATGATGACGGTCTGGATGAAATTGAGGGCAATAACATCGCCGCGCACACTGCCCATGCTAATACGGTCACCGACGTTGAAGGTCTTGCCGCGCAGGATGACGAAGTAACCCGCGAAACTGGTAATCACTTTTTGCAGTGCAAACGCGAGGCCCGCCGCAACCAGCCCCGCGCCCGTGGCAAGACGAGCTGGATTATCGAACCAAACTGATACGAACCCGACGATTCCCAAAATAAAGGTAACAAGACTGATTCCCTGCCGAGTCCAGAAGGCGACGCGTTGGCGCTTTCCGCCAACCTGGTTTGCGAGAAAACGTAAGAGTTTGCTGAGCAGGTAAAGAATCAGGAAAAAGACAAGAGTCAGAACGAGCTTGCGCGCATTGCCTTCATTGAATCCTAGAAGTCTGACTCCGGCAATCTGGAGGGTGCGGCCGGGTCCAACGAGAGAGAAAATTGGTCCGATCATGTGCATTGGAACCTCACCGCATCAACCGAATAACACGCTTAGGATGCTGTTTACTTCCTTATGCGTCTATTTTGGTAACCGCCCCCACACTTAATCGCATCGTAAGCACGGAATGAAAGAATGACGGTTCAGAAGCGAACACCGCCGAGTCCTCGAAAATCGAGGGGTCTACTCCAAGCGCTGGTGTATGGTTTCGCCAGCGGCCTTGCTGCCGTCTCTGCGATGGATCGCTTCACGAATCTGGCCGCGCGTTGTAGGCATGAACCCAAACATCCCCTGCCTTACAGCGCGCAGGAGTGGGACGCTACCGCGAGAATTGCAAACTTGGCGGCTTTGAGGATGACCGGTCGTGACCCTTCGCCGAGAGAACTGAAAATGGGAGCGGCGCTCGTTCACTACGCTACAGGCGCCCTCGCGGCAGCTTTCTACGGCGGCATGGTTTATCGGTCGAGGGCAATCGAGCAATCGAGATACCTGGCGGGGATGACTGGCCTTTGTTTCGGGGTGGGGGTCAGGTATTTAGGAGATGAGTTGCTATTGCCCGCGCTCGGCGTGTTGAAACGAGAGGATTACACTTCAGGTATGCGGGCGGAAGCCCTATTGGCGCACGTAACTTATGGTGTCACGACTGGTCTTGTATGTCATCGATTAATGGCAACCTTCGCTGAGGCTGAATGATTGTCTCGAAGAGCGATTGTTTACGCTGCGCGGCTATAAATGCCTCTCGATCCGCCTTTTTTCGTGGAATCAACCTTTCGTGATCGCGACATGAAGTAGTAACTTCCGGCGGCGAGGACGCCGCCTATTGCGGCTGCAATCCAGCCCCGGTTTAGCGATGCGTCAAGTTCATAACTTTTTCCGTGCGCTCGGCTGGTAAATGTTCCGTGAGCCCCATGATCTCCGGGTACGGGCGCCCAAAGATTGTTCGGCCGATTTGGATCTTCCGGTTCATTGGTCTGCTGTGACTTGAATCCGGTATGTCCCAGATAGTGGTCAAGGAGTCCGGGAGCGATCTTGTTCCCAACAATGGCCGCTACGGTCGGCGAACCGACGTAGACTTCCCTGCGATCATGGTGGGCAGCCCAGTAAACGGCATGGGCACCAACTTCTGGTTCGAAGATCGGCGGGACAGGTTGCGCTTTGTGTGGAAGGCGGCTTTTGACCCATCCGAATTGAGGGGTATTCAACGCGGGCATCTGCACCATGGTGAGGCGGATGTTGCTCTGGTCATGAATGAGTTCGCAGCGCAGCGAGTCAGTAAATCCGGCGATTGCGTGTTTTGCGGCGCAGTAAGCCGATTGTAGTGGAATGCTGCGATAGGCGAGCGCCGAACCGACCTGCACAATCGTCCCTTCATCGCGCGGCAACATGCGCTTCAAGGCACAGAGGGTTCCATACACAACGCCGAGATAGGTGACTTCCGTGACGCGTTTATATTCTTTCGGCTCCATTTCCTTGACTGGAGAGAACACCGATGCCATCGCGTTATTCACCCAAATATTAATCGGACCGAACTCGCGCTCGACGGCCGCAGCGGCACGTTCCATTGCATCCGGGTCAGCTACGTCGGTGGGCAGGACTAAAGCCTGGCAGCCGCTGGATTCAATCTCCCGCTTGGCGCCCTCAAGACCATCGACTCCTCTTGCCAGCAAACCGACATTTGCTCCGTGGAAACCAAAATGACGAGCGATAGCGCGGCCCAATCCGGCAGAGGCGCCTGTAACCACCACAACTTCCTTCTTCACAAATCATCTCCTCTTTAAAATTCTTCGACGAAACCGCAATAGGCTCGCTGGTTGTTGATTAGCCGGGGCCGCCGCGGGGGTTCCCCAGCCACTAACCTCCAGGATCTCCTCTATCGTCTGCGGTTTGATGCGTTCGTCATGAGGTTCGTTCCTATTTCATTTCTGGTGGCGGTCAAGTTTGCGCCGGCGCAGGGAGGTTCCCGCATGGAGGCTCATCGCTGCATTGATAAGGCCGATATGAGAAAAGGCTTGGGGAAAATTTCCCACCAAACCGTGCTTTCCGTCGTACTCTTCAGACAGCAGACCCACGCCGTTGCAAATTGAGAGCAGGCGTTCGAAGAAACGCTTTGCCTCCTCGTGCCGCCCTTGCAGCAGGTAAACATCAATCAGCCAAAAGTTGCAGGTTAGAAATGCTCCTTCTCCCGCAGGCTGCCCGTCTTTGACCTTTTCGGTGTCATATCGAAGCAGCAAACCATCGCGCATTAAACACTTTTCAATGGCGCGGACGGTTCCGGCAATGCGTTCGTCCTCAACCGGAAGAAAGCCGACAATTGGCATCAGCAGAAGACTCGCGTCCAGATGTTTTGTTCCGTAGGACTGGGTGAAGCTGTTCATCTTGCGATGAAAGCCTTTCTCGCAGACCTCGGAGTGAATTCTGCTGCGCAATTTCCGCCAACGATCGACCGGGCCTTTTATTCCAAACTCCTCGACCATCCGAATTCCACGATCGAAGGCCACCCAAGCCATAACTTTGGAGTGTGTGAATTGCCGCGGGCCACTGCGGAACTCCCATAATCCTTCGTCCGGCGCGCTCCAGATTTTCTCCAGATGGCTGAGTAGCGGCACTTCAATCGCCTCGCCGCTCTCATCTTCGTTTGGGTACAGGTTATGGCGACGGGAGCGATAAATGGAATCCAGCATCTCCCCGTAGGTATCAAGTTGAAGTTGAGAAGACGCCTTGTTGCCAATATGGACGGGTCTGGATTTGGCGTAGCCCGGTAACCAGTCTGCCACCCACTCGGTATGCTCGCGCTTTCCGGTGATACCATACATGATTTTCAGTTGGCTGGGATCGCCCATGATCGAACGGTTGAGCCAACTGAGCCAATCGCGAGCTTCCTCTTCAAAACCGCATTCGAGCAAGCCCTGCAAGCTGAAGGTCGTGTCCCGCAGCCAGCAAAAGCGATAGTCCCAGTTTCGGACGCCTCCGATTTTCTCTGGAAGCGATGTGGTGGGCGCCGCGACGAATCCGCCGGAGGGCGCGTAGGTAAGAGCCTTCAACGTAATTAGAGATCGTTGAACTTGCTCTCGATACTGGCCGCGATATCTGTTGCGGCCAATCCACTGTTTCCAGAACCCGGCAGTTTTTTTCAACGCAACATTGGCATGAACGGTTTTAGGAAGTTTTTCGGAAAATGAATTGCTGTATTGCAATGTAAAGTGAGAACTGTTGCCAGCGCGCAGGGACCAGTCGGCGAACAGAGTGTTTTTGTCACAGCGCAGTTGGACATCAGTTCGCAGGTTGAGCCGATGCGGGCCAGAGATTACGCTCCAAGCGCCTTTTCCTTCGTCTCTTATTCGCGGACTTACCGCCCCGTAGTCGAAGCGCGGCGAAAACACAGTGGTCAGGTGACTGCGGCCCTTGATTCCGCGCACGATCCGCACTAAGCAAGAGTGTTTCTCGCGGATGGTCATGAAATCGGTGACAATTGCCACTGCGCCGGCTGCACCGGTGTACGTCGTCTGCAGAATCAGAGTGCCGGGAAGATACTGCCTTTCAACTTTTCGAAACGTGCTCGGAGAGAGCGACCAGAATCCATGTGCGCTAGCGCCAAGCAGGCGGGCGAAGCAAGCTTCGGAATCAAAATCAGGCCAGCAGAGCCAGTTTAGAGAACCGCGCTCGGTGATCAAAGCGGCAGTATGCAGGTCGCCAATCAGAGCGTAATTGCCGATTTTGGAAGTTTCTTCCATCCCAGCCGAACCGCAGGCAGTAGTTCCTTGATTTCCGCTCGAAAGCATGCTCGGTCGAACAGGCCCGCGGATCCGTGGGTGCTTATTATCCGCCCGGGGAGACCCCGAACGGTGAGTGAAATTTATTTCGGAATCTTCCAGCGACAACCCAAAAGGAATCAGACCAGGGGAGGGAGCGTGAAGTGCCGATGGCCATTTATTGCCCCGCCAGTCCCTAGGAAGCTGCTTTTGTAACGAGCGAACGAGCTGCTTCTCGGGGTGGGGAGCCCGCTTGGGAGCTGTCGATGCGCATCCGCTGCCAGTCATAATTAAATTCCCGGCCGCAATCGAGGCAGGTCACATAGGTTCCAGTTCGCATGCCCGCATTCGCGCGGCGCGTTCCCGCCCGGATGGTGAGCGGAAAGCTATAGCGGGCGTGATGGCAGCCGAAAACCGTATCCATGAGTTTAGCGAGCATATTCGCCTCCACATAAAAGAGCGAGAGAGAAAACTTTGCCTGGTGAATAAGAGAGCCGTTCAATTATTTAGATTCGGCTTGTGGCAAAAAGGTTCGGTTCGGAGCGTGTCCTGGAACGATGAGAATCAAAGGAGTTATCGAAGGGAATAAGAAAGTAGCGAATCCGGAAGTGGAAAACCGGGTCCTTTTACGCGCTGCACTATGCCTTCTGCGGTCCCGGCTTCTTATCCTTGTGGGCGCAGCATTTGGTCATGATGGCCGATTGCAGGCGCCCGCGCAGATCGTCGGGCAGTTCGTAAAGTTCCGAATTACGATAGATCTCAATCGTCTTCTTGGTGGTGTCGCAGACCACGTAGCAGTTGTGGCACCACGCCAGATGATTTTCGAGTTCGGACTTGGTCCGGTCGTCGATGGCGCCATCGAGATAGTTGGTCAGTTCGTTAAGAAATTCAGCGCACTTCACTGGTTGCCGTCTCCACTTGCCCGTTTCTGAAAGTAGCGGCTCAATCGATCGCGCAGCTGCAGACGCGCTCTCAGCAATCGCGATTTCACCGCCGGAATACTCAACTCCAAAGCCTGGGCCGTTTCTTCTGTCGAAAGACCTTCCACGTCGCGCAGGACAAATACCGTCCGGAAGCCTGGGGGCAATCCCTGAATGGTGCGAGTCAGAATATCGCGCAGCTCCGCCTGGTTGTACATCTGCTCCGGATTAGGGCTCCAATCCGCAACCTCGCGGGGAAGCGAGTCGTCTTCCGTCTTAATATCTTCGTCCAGAGAGACCATGCGTTCCGGTCGTCTCCGGCGCAACCTCATTAGCGCTTCGTTTACCGCAATCCGCACCAGCCAGGTGTAAAACTTG
Organism: Terriglobales bacterium; assembly: GCA_049589875.1. Lineage (GTDB taxonomy): Bacteria > Acidobacteriota > Terriglobia > Terriglobales > Acidobacteriaceae > Acidiflorens. Next base: position 2,467 of record JBAWBR010000048.1, on the reverse strand, counting down.
GATTGCTCCTGGAACTGCGCCAGGTTTCCATAGGCCTTGAGGAACGCATCCTGCACTACATCTTCAGCGTCCTCGCGGTTCTGCGTGATGTGCTGCGCGATGCGAAATACGTTGCGATCGTAGCGCCGGACCAATTCTTCAAACGCTTGATCGTCGCCGCGCTTGGCACGCCGGACCAGCTCCATTTCTTCGCTGACCGGTTGCTGTATGTTTGGTTGGATTGCGCTCATTCGTTAGTTGATGCAGATTATTCCGACGTTTCTTGTGGACGCCCCAGAACTATTGTAACGGGCAGAAGGGTTTTGTGGCGAACCATCGTGAACTTAAATTGTCGCCGTGGCGTCAGTTTCGCACTCCCGCAGCCGTTACCAAAGTGCGTCGGCTGCCATCCGTGACAGCCCTATAATCTGGGCTGGAAGGGTAGGGAGTCTGCCTTCGCCCTGTCTTGGGCTCTGGAGCGCGCATGTCGGATCGCGGCTGGATGGAACCGCTTGTAGAACGGGTAGTAAGTCAGGTGTTGGAGGCAAATGCCTCGCAGCTGCGCCGCGAGATTGTCCGGCGCGTGACCGAGGAGATGGCCGCTCAGCCGGGCTCGGGAAGAGTTTTTGGCTCCGGTGCGGCAACGCTCTCGCGGGCGGTGGGCGATATTCAACTCGGCACATCGCAACGCGAAATCCTTCACACTTTGATTGAGGCCAGCTCTTGTTGCGCTGCCAGAGTCGCTCTGTTTGTGGTCAAGAATGGCGGGGCTACCGGATGGCAGGCACGCGGCTTCGCAAACAGCGCGGCGATAAAAGACTTCGCCCTCGATGCCGCCGCCCCCGCAGTGCTCCGAGCAACCGCCGATCGCACCGCCTCAAGCGCCGCGGGTACGGAATTCGATCCCAGGTTTCTTGCTCAGTTCGGCGCACCAATGGGCGAAGCCCGCGTATTACCGTTGTTCCTCAAGGACAAGGTGGCTGCGCTGGTCTATGCCGATGGTGGAACCGACGGCGCTTTGCTCGATACCAGCGCCCTTGAAGTCCTAGTGCTTTCGGCGAGCGCTTGGCTCGAGGTGAACGCGCTGCGCAAACAGCTTCACAAGGAAGGAGCGGCAGCAAGCGCCCCAGCCGCTGGCGCCAACGAAACTGCTTCTACTCCGGCTTTTAACGATCCATTCGCCGCGCAGGCGCCGGCACATGCCAAGGCTGCCGCCGCATCGTCCACGCATTCATCCGCACACGTTGGCCACGATGCGAGTGCCACGGCGCAGAGTTCGGCTGTCGAAGTCCAGTCCGCGGCGACCGCGCCCCCCGGCCTGCAAGGGACCGAGATATCCGAGTCGCCCACGGCTTCACCTCACCAATTGGCCGCCGAATATTCGTCTTCTCAGTCTCTCTCAGCGCAGGATGTGGAGGTTCACGATAAGGCGCGCCGCTTCGCCCGTCTGCTGGTGGATGAGATCAAGCTTTATAATCAAGCTAAGGTGGCTAAGGGGCGGAAGAATAAAGATCTGTCCGAATGCTTGAAAGAGGAGATTGACAAGAGCCGCGCCACGTACCAACAACGTTACGGGAGCACGGTTGCAGCGTCGGGCAATTACTTTCAACATGAATTAGTGCGAAGTCTGGCCGAAGGCGATGCTTCGCTGATGGGTTCGAATTTCAATCTGTAGGTGGGTTGAGTGCGGCGTTTGGCGGTATGTTTTTTCGCGGTAACGATTCTTCTTTTTGAGCTCGGCATGTCCGTGGATGTCGCGGCCCAAAGTGCACCCTCCGCGCCCGTCGCATCCGGATCAATATCATCTGGATCAATAACCGCATCCGGGACAACTACAAAAGATCAGCCCGGCAAATCCGCTCCTGATCCCGCTGCGCCGGCCAAAACCAGCCACGCGGCATCAGCGGCGAAAAGCTCATCCAAAACATCCGCGAAAACTTCTGGCAAGTCTCCCGTGCGCGCTTCTGCTCACGCCGGCCCGCGAACCCACATTACCGCCCGGGCGAGCCAGCGCTCGCGGCACAGAGCGGTTTCTCCGCGCGTGCGGCGGGTCCGGCAAGCATTCGTAGCTTCGGCTAGCCTGCGCCCCATGTCCCAACAATTGCTGCAGGATCGCACTCCAGCCGCTTATGCCGGAGTGGAAGCCTACGCGCGGCGTCATGCCAAAGAGGATGCCGGCGCGCTGGCATGGCTTGTGCTTGGCTATGCCCATACACTCGATCACGATTACGGCAAGGCCATCGAAGCGCTCAACCGTGCCAAGGCCGGGGCCAGTGAGTTGGGAGATTACGTCACCTACTATCTAGGAGACGCATATTTAAGCACCGGGCACACGGCCGAGGCTCTGTCTACGCTTTCAGGTTTCAGCAAGAGTTATCCCGATTCGCTGCTTATACGAGATGCGCATCTTGCCTATGCCAACACGCTACTGATCGAGGGCCGGCCGCAGGATGCCGCAGCTCAACTCGAGAAAGACCGCGCACCGGTG